>DATBLQ010000038.1:0-103934 GCA_036555325.1 Aestuariivirgaceae bacterium
AGAACATGGGACAAGAGTCATTCGCGAGTTTCCGGCCGGGGAATCTAAGCTTTTCAGTTTTGACGAACTCAACGAAATGATCGATGAGACTTACAAGATGTGGATCGAAGTCCTCGTAGAACGTACAGAAGAAGTGCGGAAACGTCCTTCGGGATCGACTCCACTGGGATTCTAAGCGTCACCTCTTATACCGCTGCCTGAAACTCCGCACTTCATCGCTCTCGTCGACGAGACGGTTGTCGAGTTCGCTCTTCACATAATTGGCGATGGCGCTAGCGTAGCCGAAGGCGGCACAGACGCCATCTAGGCGCGAGATGTCGGTGCGCGTCGGTACGAAATAGGGATCGTTGTGCCAGGCGACGACACAGTCGATGGCGCGAATGATGTGATCGATCGCATCGTGTGAGGGCGGATGGGGAATTTTCCGCGTTTCAAAATTGTCGTTCATTGTGCTGCTCCCTGCGCTTCTCGCGTAAGCGGCCACCAGCATTGGCTGGTGACCGGGGAGTAAGAAGCCGCCACAAGACGGCTGCGCCGCCCTTTAGGCTTTCGCCTTGGACATGCGACGGCGCCTCCCCGGCCGAGCTCTGACAGGGGGGCACCATTCTCGGCTGGTGTCAGCCGCTTGTGGTAGGGGCTTCTTAATTCCCCGGAGTTCAGGCCGAGACCCAAGCTCCAGTTGCAACTTTAGCATGTGAAAGTTTGAAAAAGCAATTATGAAGTGCGGCAGGCTGGTGATGAAATCGCACGTGAAAATAAAAAGCAGGGTCGGCCTCTCGGCTGAAGGCGGGGGCTTGCTCAACAGCCGATTTGGCCTTCCCCGCTTCGCTCACCCCCAATTCGCGGTGCCGCTTCTGCGAGAATGCCTTGCCCAGACCCGAGACGGGTCTTAACCTTTACAACTATTGCATGTATCAAGGTTGTACCGCAACCTTTTAATGCTTCATGACGGCGGGGACACCTGAGGCTAAGAAGGCGTCCATGCGACAGCATCAGGACAAGATAACGATCGCGACCAAGGGGCAGGGGCTTTACGAATTCACCAGCGAAGCGCGCGCATTCGTGAAGAAGTCAGGCGTCGCCACGGGGCAGCTCACGCTCTACTGCCGGCACACATCCGCCTCGCTTGTTATCCAGGAGAACGCCGACCCGGATGTGCAGCGCGACCTCAAGGAATTTTTCCGTCGCCTTATCCCTGAAGACAGCGCGTGGATTGTGCATCGCACGGAGGGACCCGACGACATGCCGGCGCACATCAAATCGGCCGTGACACAGGTTTCGCTCAGCGTACCGATCACGGGAGGCAAACTGGCGCTGGGAACATGGCAGGGAATTTTCCTGTTCGAGCACCGCTCGTCCGAGCACAGGCGCGAGGTTGTCATGCATGTAATGGGGGAATGAGCACGGATGCAGGCCTGTGGCGCGTTTCCGGCGATTCTGCTGTCGGCGGTCCTGCCGATGCACGTTGCGGCGCAAGAGGCGGCTATTCCGCCAGAGTATCAGGGCTTCTGGGGCTTTGCCACGGGCCAGTGCACCGCGAAAGATTGGCGAAAGGTCAATACGGTTCACCGGATATCAAGCGATAAGACGGATTGGTGGGAAGCAAGCTGCAACGTGAAGGATGTTGCACGCGCAGCAGACGAGAAAAGAGTTCTAAAGGTGCAGCTCAGCTGTTCGGGGGAAGGCGAAGAGTGGACATCGCGGGAACTCTGGCGGCTCGTGGACATCGATAGGGGCAGATATCTCATCGCCGCCATTCCCGAGAGGAGCTTGATCCAGATCTATCGTCGGTGCGAATGAGAGCCCGGTTGCGACACTAGGCGGCGCTCTAAGCACGAGGACGACAGGCCTGTAAGGCAGATGTGTGAGGGGTTCAGCTTCCTTCCAAATGCTTGGTCACCGCGTCTTGCAACTCGGCGACGGGAAGGTGGGTCAGGTCCTTGTTGATCTCGGTTACGACGAGATCGCGAATCCGGTCTGGCAGCGCCTTGCGCATTTCGCCGAGGGCGTTGGGCGGCGCGACGATGATCAGGGACTCGAACTCGTGGCGGTTATATGCGCTCAAGAGAAGGTCCGCCATGCCGTGAACGAAGCGATCCTCGGCCATTTGATGCCAATCGGTCTCCTGCATGGCACTCTTGTGGGTGGTCGAATCATTGGTACGCCCCGGGCGGTCGGTTCCCTGGTCGCGCGTTGCAGGATTGTCCTGCTCGTACCGGCGCAGCAAGGTGAATTTCGGCTTCCGTCCGGCGCCATCGTTGCGCAGCAGCAGCGCGCGCGCCCCGTCGGCAGCAATAATCCAGGTTCCGTGCTTAAGGTCGCTTAGCGGCATGGGGACCCTCCAATAATGACGCCCATATCAATAAGCGATTGAGGAGGGCGAGGTTCCTTTCAAAACCGCTGATGCCCGCGGGGAAGGAGCGACAATGCAGCGGGTGAGGGGCTTTCCCCTTCACCCCGCTTTCTTCGCCGTGAAAATCTAATTGTTGCTTTCCGGTGATTCGCTGTCATCGTCGTCGTCATCGCCGCCGCGGTGACGCTTGCGATCGTCCTTGTTGAGAAGGCCGTCACCGTTCGAATCCATGCGTGTGACCAACGTGGTAAGGGGCGACTTATATTCGTCGAGCGTCACCTTGCCGTCTCCGTCGCGGTCAAAGTCCTGGAAGTCGCGGACCATCATTTCGCGGCGGGCTTTCAACCAGAGAGCTTCGAATTCGGCGAGGGTCAGATCGCCCGACTTGTCGGAATCGAACTGGCCGTGCCACTGGGTCCGGTTGGTATCGATTTCCTCCTGGCTCAAACTGCCATCCTTGTTGGCGTCATAACGTTCCATCATCGCCATGATGTGGCCGCCACCATGCCGGCCCCACATGCCATGGCCGTGGCCGCGGTCCGCTTCAGCAACACTCGCAATTGCGGCTGCGCCCAAAAGCGCCAATGTGCCGGCGCCCAACCAAATCTTCATCCTGCGTTCCATGAAATTTTCCCTTTTTTCAGAGTCATCCATTTCCGCCCGCACCGATAGTGGTGCGGCTTGGTTCACTTGCCGAGTTAAATCTCAGTAATGTCAGGATGAGAGCGTGCCGATGAAATCAACCTTACCAAGCTCGACACCGGCATGACGAAGAATGTCGTAGGCGGTTGTCACGTGGAAGTAAAAGTTCGGCAGCGCAAAACGCAGCAGATAGTCATTTCCCGTGAGTTTCACCGTTCTCCCTCCGGGAGACAGCGTTATCTCGCGAGTTTCCGAGCCCTCGAAATCCTCCGGCTTCGCGGCAGCCAAAATCGTTAACGCCTTGTCAATTCGGACCTTCAATTCATCGAATGTCTTCTCCGTGTCGTCCCATTTGGGCGGATCGCGGCCGGCGAGACGAGAGGCGATCGCCTTGGCGAAGTCGGTCGCGGTCTGCACTTGGCGGACAAGCGGAAACATGTCCGGGTAGAGGCGCATCCCCAACAGGACTTGGGGATCGATCTTGCGCTGCGACGCATGAGCTACGGATTTGTCGAGAATGGCCGAGAGATTGCGAAGCGAGCGCTCGAGCTGCGGAATGGAGACCTCATACATGGTAAGGGGCATTGTTCAGATCCTTCATGAAACCTGTGAGGATTCCATCAGGACCCCTCATTAGGCAACGACAAGTTACAACCACGGTACTCGTGACTTGAAAGCAAAACAGACGCATGATCGGGGTAGATAGGCAATTTAAGACCAGGGATGCTTTTGTCATGGCAGACGTCCGCGTCGTCAAGGGCATGCCGAGCGTGCAGCTCGACAAGCAGCAATTTCGAGAACGATTTTTCGCCCGCTTCAGCGATCCCGCCTTCGAGGCCTTTGGACCCGAAATCGACAAGCTGATGGAAAAGGCGTGGGAAGCTTATGATGAATACCGCAAGAGCCCAAGCACGGTGAAAGCTGGGCCGGATTTTCACAATCCCGATTTCGACCTCGCCAGAGAATGGGTGGAAACGCGTCAACAAATTCAGGCGGCAGAAAAGCAACAAAAAGATCCACGCTCCCCATCGCGCATTTTGCTGATCAACGGATCATCGCGGAGCGATCATACGTGTCCGGGCGAAATGTCGAAGACCTGGAGGCTCGTCATGATCGCGAACGAGGTCATAAAGGCGGAGCCGCAATTCGAAACAGACATAATCGATCTGAGCCGGCTTGCTTCCGAATATGGGAAAGTCATCTATCCCTGCAAAGCATGCGTTTCGACGGCACAGCCCTTATGCCACTGGCCATGCTCGTGTTATCCCAACCACGCGATCGGCCAGGTGAACGACTGGATGAACGAGATCTATCCCAAATGGGTAGCGGCACACGGCATCATGATCGTGACTCCGGTGAACTGGTATCAAGTGCCAAGCTCGCTCAAGCTCATGATCGACAGGTTGGTTTGCGCTGATGGGGGAAATCCTGATCCCACGACGACCGATGGCAAGGATCCAGCGAAAGCGAAGGAACTGGAGCTGAAGGGATGGCCTTATCCACGCCACCTGGCGGGGAGGATGTTTGCCGTCGTGGTGCACGGCGATGCTTCCGGGGTTGAGAATCTCAGGCGCATGTTGAGCGACTGGCTCACCGACATGGCACTCATTCCCGCAGGCCGCAAGGCGACCTACGACGCCTATCTAGGCTATCTTGCGCCCTATGCGACGAGCCACGACGATCTGGACCGGGATGAAGGATTCCAACATGACGTCCGAGTTGCCACCTTGGCGCTCATCAACGGTGTGAAACTCATGCGGAGCGGAGAGCTGAAGCCCCCCGATGCTGGGTTGAAGGAAGCGCGACCCAAGTAGAGCTACGTTGTAGCTCTGCGTTTTTCGGGGAAAGGCAAAGGCAAAAGGAGCGAGGACGGAGGATAGGCCTCGGCCAAGAGCTGCCTCGCCATGAAGCCGGCTTCGAGATCGGTGCAATTCACGATGGCGAGACGGAAACCCCCCGGCGGCATGGCGTGATCTTCGGGGTTGCGATCCTCGTGGTAGGTGTTCTGGACGCTCAAGATGGATGGCATGCGCAATACCGCTTCAGTTGTTTCCGGGGGCGGATGCCGGTAGCGGTAGCCGTGCCTGCCGAAGAGTATGACGCTGAAGCCATCGGTGCGATCGACATCAGCAAATTGCCACGCGCCATCGGCATAGAGCCCGACAACGGCTTCGGCCCAACCTTTTCCGTAAAGATCGGGCCACTGGTCGGCGAAGCGCATGTGAGCCTCTATGATGCGATTGCCGATGGTTTCGAAGTTCATGAGGCCGGTGTAACCGCGCATGTTCTTCACAAGCCAGCGGCCCAGGTAATCCTCAAGCTGTGGCCGTGCGGCAGAGTGTACGACCCAGTAATCGAAAGTTCCCTCACCCAAAGGCACTCCGGTCGTGTGCCGCCACCAGCAGGCTTCGCCATCCACCACGGCACAATCGGTGCTGACGTGTTCGCCATCGAGCAGCGTCATCCACATATGGCCGGGTCGATACTGGCGCTCGTAGTCTTGGTGGCTGTGCAGGACATAGCTGTCGACCCCCATGCCCTTTAGATTGATGATCGGCTTGGAAAAGACCGGAAACCCGGCGGGAGAAACACCGTGGGGACCTGCATCGAGGCCCTGGCTCAACGCCACGCGCAGCTTGTCGTAAATCCAGTTGTATGCCGGGTTCCAAAGATATGCGTCGGCATCCTCGGTTGGAATGCGAACGTGCGCCGGGCAGGAAACGTTTGTGAAGTACTGGAGGCGCCAGGGATCTGCTTCGCAGAACGGCATGGAAGATTTACACCACTTTCAGGATTGCGAGCCTAGCAGGCCATTGCGACGACGCAATAAACTTCGCGTTCGTCTCTCCAAATCGTGATCGTCTCGATTGTCAACGAATTTCCCACGAAATGCTGATCTGCGAGGTGATCACCTGTTCGCCCTCGGCGATGGGTACGGCAGCGTCTTGCACTTCCATGCGCTTCATCGACATGGGAACCGGAGGGGCCTGAGCCTGTTCGTAGATGGATATGATTGGTCCGAGCGAAACCCCCGTGCTTTCCGCATAGAGCTTGGCCTTTCGCGTAGCATCAACGACGGCGCGGCGGCGCGCCTCATCTTGCAAGGGTTGCAGGTCGGCAAGCGCAAAGGCGATGCCGAAGATTTGATTCGATCCTTTGGAAACAGCCCGGTCGAGAATCTCCCCGAGCGCGCTCAGCTTGCGAACGGTGAGAGTGAGTACGTTCGACACATCATAGCCGACAATCTTCGGAGGTTCCTTGCCTTGATTGTCGTAGACATAGGCGGGGTTCACGGTGAAGCTCGAGGTCTGGATATCCTTGGCGTCGACATCTGCCTGCTTGAGATAATCGACAATATCGTTCATGGCGGTCGTGTTCTGCATGAGTGCCTCGCGTGCAGTTGGTGCACGGATCGTCACTCCGACATTGATCAGGGCGATATCGGGTTTGGCACGCACTTCGCCAGATCCGACCAAGGCAAGTGTGCGCATCGGCGGCGCGCGTTCCTCGGCGAGCAGTGGCTCTGTCAGCGTAAGGAGACTGAACAGGGAAAGTAAAAATAGGAGGCAGCGGGCGGGCATGGAGGATCTCCATAGAGGAACGCGCGGAAGATCTGACGAGCGATTGCGACGAATTCGCGGCAGGCGTTTCAGCGGAACGGAGGTTCATCAAAACTGCGGAGCTTGCGCGAGTGAAGGCCGGTACGATTCATTCGCAGCCCATCCAGTGCAGCAAGCCCGATCATGAGATGTTCGCCGACAGCGCGGTCATAAAAGGCGTTGGCCGCGCCCGGCAGCTTGATCTCGCCGTGGAGCGGCTTGTCGGAGACGCAAAGCAACGTCCCATAGGGGACACGCAGTCGATAGCCTTGGGCAGCAACTGTCCCTGATTCCATGTCCACGGCAATAGCACGCGAAAGATTTATGCGGCGGCGCTCCTGGCTCCAACGGAGCTCCCAGTTTCGATCGTCGTTGGTGACGACCGTACCGGTGCGCAAGCGGGCCTTGAGAGCCGGTCCCTTTTCGCCTGTGACACGAGCGGCTGCCTCTTGCAGCGCCACCTGAACTTCGGCCAGCGCCGGTACCGGGATATCGGGCGGCACAAGGGTATCCAGGATCCGGTCCTGCCGCAGATAGCCGTGAGCCAACACATAGTCGCCGATGCGTTGGGATTGGCGAAGGCCGCCGCAATGGCCGATCATCAACCAGCAGTGCGGACGAAGCACCGCAAGATGGTCGGTCATATTCTTAGCGTTTGACGGACCGATCCCTATGTTGACGAGGGTGATGCCGCCGCCCTTGTTGAAGGTCAGATGGTAGGCCGGCATCTGGAAACGGTGCCACAGAGAGTCGGCAATCTGCTCCTGTATGTTTTGCGGCCTCTCGCCACGGGCGATGCGATGCTTGCCCGGAAGGTGCAGTTCCATGAAAGGACTGTCCTCATTGAGCCGGGCCACCGCCCAGGTGACGAACTGATCGACATAACGGTGATAGTTGGTCAGCAGAATCCAAGGCTGGAACTTACGCCAGTCGGTGCCCGAGTAGTGGACCAACCGGCGCAGCGAATAGTCGGTGCGAATGGCGTCAAAAAGAGCGAGCGGACGTGGCTTCGCGGGGTCTTGCTCCCATGTGCCGTCGGCTATTTCGTCACCGACAGCTGACAGCAGCGGAGAGGGGAAGTGGTGCGCAAGCTCCTGGGCGCGCACGCCGCCGAGGTCGAGCTCGTCGCCCTCTTCGAAGACGTAAGGGTAGGGGATCTCCTGATCACTCGCGTCAACCGAAATCTCGGCTCCATATTCATCGACCAAATAGGTCAACTGCTCGATCAGATAAGCGCGAAAATGCCGTGGTTGGGTAATGGTGGTAGAGTAGACCCCGGGACCTTGGAACTTGGCATAGGCTCGGGCGGTCGACGGCTGCGGGCCTTCCGGACTGTAGGTCACCGAAAGCTTGGGATAACAGAATTCGCGACGGCGCTCGGAGGTAGGCGGAATGCGATGCTTGAGGAACTCGAGCAGGTCGTGCTTCAGGCCATTGGTGGCATTGTCGTAAAGGTCGGTCAACCGTTCGACAGCCAGCTCGGGAGTGAGCGCGCTGCCGGCGGAGAGTTTGCGGTCCTTCAATCTGCTCATCGTTTTGCAAAGCTTTCCGCTTGCTGTGTGGCGTTCACAGTAGGGTATGGCAAACGGTTGCGTTCTGCTATAGGCATGCGGTTTCTGCACCAGGGCCCGTAGCTCAATGGTTAGAGCCGGCGGCTCATAACCGCTTGGTTGGAGGTTCGAGTCCTCCCGGGCCCACCACACAGTCTCGTATTTCTACACTGCTTTGCCCGCTGCAGGAATTTGTTGAGCTTCTGGGCCAATTCGCCGCCCCTTTCGTCTGGCGTTTGGCGGTGAGCACATCGACTAAGCTGAGTATTCGACAATTTTTCGGCACGTGCTCAGTTAGGCGAATTCGCCGCCAAGCCGACAGCCTGCGATGATGCCCGGTTTCCGGCCGATCATCGCATTCCAAATTGCCCGGGCTTCGTCATAACTGGGAGCACCTTGCGTGACTACTTCGCCGCGAAGGCCAGCACCCAATTTGGCGAGTGCCGCGTCGTCAATCGTTGTTGTTTCCCCATCAATGGTCTTGAGTGTGAGGTTCATATTTGCCTTCCTTATTTCAACTGAACATGTTTATCTTTGGCAATATTAGAACATCGGTCGCCCATTCTGCAGCCAGCAATACCCCAGACGGGGGGCCCATGGTAGAAGCTGGCGGAAGAATTTGTGCTATGAATTAAAGGCTAGGACGTCAATGTTTCGTTTGGGCGCCTTCTGTCCGGATCACGTCGCCAACTGAAGCTCCCTAGCCTCCGCCGACTACGCCACGCCCGGACGAAGCTCGGCGCAGGAAGTAACTATTCGCAAATGCGGTAGTTGCTGTCGTTGCCGTGGACGCCCAGATCGAAATGATAATGTGAAGCGTGCGCGGCATCGGCCCCCGGACCGAGCACGGTCGTGAAATATCCGCAGGCCGAGGTTCGCAATGCCATTAGAAGACGACGGTCCGGGTCCTCTGGATCTGCGACCGCTGTTATCTCGATCCGTTTCTTATTCGTTAGGGCGATCCCGGCGATGTCAATGGCATTGCCGAAGGCATGCTCACTCATTTTGCCGGAGAAATCGCCGTTTCGGACCCGGCATTGATAGCTTGTGCCGGTCGATATTGACGCAAGTTTCGCTGCGCCAAGCCCTGCCACCACCGGTGCAGCGATGTCAGATAACCAGACCACGAACTGTCGGGCAAAAACGCAATTCAACAAGGGGGTTCCGGGGAGATCGATGCGACCGGTTGGCGTCGTAACGGACCTTAGCTGCACGGGATCGGTAACATGGCAGACACCGGTGCCTTTAACCTCCGCAGGGATCGAGAATTCTGCGCCAAGCTTGGCGAGCTCATTGCGGCAATCGCTGCCGTCGACGAATGGGTTGGGCCTGTATTCTTTCTGAGGCATTTGTGGTTTGGGAACGTGCAGAACGATTTCAGGAAGGTACGTCGGTGATCGCTCGGTTGGCGGTTTCGGCAGCGCAGGCTTCCGCTGCGGCTTCACCGCAAGCTGAATATTCTCGTTTGCCGCAGGCGCCTTCGCTGCCCGCGGTTTGCTCGCGGGTTTGGCCAAACGTTTTGCACTCGGGTGCTTCTTGCTTGTTGTCTTGGTTTTTGGCTTTACCGCGGCCACTTTGGGGGGCCTTCTCGGACAGCGAAGATTGGTTCTGCTGCAGGAAAGTTTCGATGGCGATTCCACACGAAAATTCGCTTTATGTCGGGCAGCTGCATCCATGTTCGGCGCAAAAATGACTACTGCAATTCCGACCAGCAGCGCTGCGAATTGATGCCCAAAAAATCGGGGTTTCATGAAGCAATAACGCTTCAGCAACAGAATCGTTCTGAGCACCGCTGCAGCCCAAGGCTGCAGCGCGGTCAAACAGCCGCCGGACCTTTCGCTTAGGAACCCGCGGCTGCGTTAAGAATTGAAGCTCCCACAGAGACAACGAAGGTCCCGAAATGGCCAAATCGGCTGGACTGGTCCGCGATCAGGCATCGGCTGGAGCCTCGTCGTCGTCCGAGTGTCCACATACAATTCTTTCTGGCCAGATGAGTTCGTCATGAGATGCAACCGCTTCCCGTCCCGTGCTGAAGATGAACCAAATCGCAACACTGCCGGCAATCAGTGGATCAAAAATGGAATACCCAGTGATGCTCAGTAACAGGCCGGCTAAAACTGGTGCAAGTGATACGTAAGTATCTCCGAGGTTGTGAATATAGGCGAGCCGGATCGCAGCATTTTTCCGGCCCGGCTTCAGCAGCAATTGCGCTACTGCCCAATTCGCAGCAGCAGCGGCAAGTCCGACAAGGATGGGAATGAAGCCGTGCACTGAAACCGGATGCAATACGCGCTCTACAGCCTGCCATAGCAGCAAGGCACTGACAGCAATAAGCCCTACCGAATTGAAGATATTTGCCGAGCGAAGAAGGTTGCGCGAAATTCCCTGCGACAGGATGAATGCCAAATACAGTGAAACAAGCGCAATCTCATCGGATAGATTGTGAATGCTATCCATAATCAGGCTGAGACTTCCGGCTCGGTAACCTGCCACTGCCTCAATGGTGAAAATCCCGGTGTTGAGAGCTACAGCGGTCCCAACCGCTCTGCGATAGTGGGCCATGGCGGTAACTGAGTGATCTTAACTTCAGCTCCCCTGGTGGATGGCCGAGACAATGGATTTCACATTGTGCCGCATGACGGCCTCCGGGATCAAGTTGTTGTCTGTGCTTCTGCGGGCGGATGATCAATTTCCTTGAACGTTGGGGGGGTGTACCAGCACGTTACGAGATCAGGAAATAAACACCAGCAGCGGCTATCAGGCCTCCAATGCCGCGCGAGACCTGACCCTTGAGCAGCCGGCCTATCGTGAGGCCAATGCCAATACCCACAACATGAATGAAGCCGGTCGCAACAACGAAACCGATGGCATAGGAGGCAGGATCGGCAGCTTGCGGCAATTCCACATTGGCGCCAGCTTCGCGGGCAGCAAGGGAAGCGGACAGTGTCGCGTGAACACTGGTTCTACGTCTTTCTCACAACTGAATCCAATGACCTGGTGAGGCCCATTCATGCCAAGGCCATGCCGGTCATACTGTGCGATCCAGAAGCCTGGGAAGTTTGGCTCACCGGTTCTGTCGAGGAGGGCTTCGAACTGCAGTCGCCCTTGTCGCCCGTGCGCCTGGAGATTGTAGCCAGGTACAACCGAGCCGATGCGGCATAAACATCAGCATTAGGTTAGGGGCCTAGCGAAGCCACCGGCAACGTCTGCTCCTGTGTGAGCGAACAGCGGCGAGGAAAAAAGGATGGAAGCGGCAGAGCGCGCGCGGTCATGATTGGATCCGTTATTGGCGATGTGTGCTTTGCCAAGTTAGTCCGGGCTTGCGATCATTTGGCTGCCCCGCTGCCTCAAGGGCAGGCGGTGACTGTAACTAGAAAGGACCGGGCAACAGGCTCGCTACTCCACTCCACGCAAGACTCATGAGAAGGGCGCCGCTATTGGGCTGCATCGCTCTCATTGTTGTCCCGATGCTGCGCCTGTCGTCATCATTCCTCCAACCAGTGTTGACCATCCTCCGCCGCCCGTAACCAACTCTGTGACACAGTGTTTCGCTTCCCGCTAACCCATGGCCACCTCTGTATTTTTTCCTTCAGACGAGGCAATGAGCGAGCAGGACCGTGCAGCGTTGGACGATGACGGGAATCTGCTGCATCCGCTACCTCACGAGCCGATCATGGCGGGCGCGAGCAAAGTGATGTTGTGCTTGAACATGTCGAGGTACGTCTCGCCACCTTCGCCCTTCTTCGACAAGGCGTCCGAGAAGAGCGAGCCACCGACGTTGACGCCAGTCTCCTTGGCGATCTGCTCGAGCAGGCGCGGGTCGCTCATATTTTCGATGAAGAGAGCGGTAACGCCTTCCTTTCTAATCTGCTCGATGAGCTTGGCCACGTCGGCCGCCGAAGCCTCGCTTTCTGTGCTGACGCCCTCGGGTGCCATGAAGGTGACCCCATAAGCTGCTCCAAAATATCCAAAGGCATCATGAGTGGTGATGACCTTACGCTTTGTTTCGGGCACCGCGGCGATCTTCGCCTTAACTTCGGCATCGAGCGCCGTGATTTGAGCCGAATAGGCTTTGGCATTCTTCTTGAACGTATCGCAATCGGCAGCATCGACCTTGCATAGGCCGTCGGCGATGTTCTTGACATAGACGAGACCATTGGAGAGGTTCTGCCAGGCATGGGGATCGGTTTCCTCGGCATTATCCTCCATCATGGTGCGCGGCGTGATACCGGTGCTGGCCACGACGGTCTCGCCCTTGAAGCCGGTTGATTCCACGAGGCGTTCCATCCAGCCCTCGAAGCCCAAACCGTTCACAAAGAAGATTTGACCTTTCGTAAGCGCAGTGGCATCGCCAGGATTTGGTTCATAAACATGCGTATCGACATTAGGGCCAACAATAGTCGTCACCTCGACAAGGTCGCCTCCAACATTGCTCACCATGTCACCCAAGATAGAGAATGTCGCAACTGCTTTGATTTTATCGGCTGCGAGTGCCGTCGGCGCGAGTGCCAGATTCCCTAGGGCGACGAAGACGGTTCCGGCGAGCAGGGATTTGAATGATACAGACACTGGTCTTTCTCCTTTATGCGATGTAATGACGTTGTGGTTTCAGGCGGTTCACGAGAATGCCGCGGAGGGCAAGCGCCAGCGACGTATCAGACCCTGACGGTGAGAATAATGGCGAGGGTCTAGACGAACTATGCCAGTACACGGCAGCTCGGACGGGGCTCTAGTTCATGCAGAATGCCATAGACTGACAGCGGCTTTCGCTCCTTACGCAGAACACCCAGTACTTCGTGAGCACCTAACTTCTCCCCAACAGCATATTTGTTATGTTACAACGTACCGTATTGTCAAGGAGCAATTGTCCGGCATCAGCGCTCATGAGACAAACTTGCTGACTTGACTTGGGCCCGCATCTTATCGAAACCATGCGCCTCGCCGGCTTTCCGCCCTGTGCCAAGTCTCCAGCTGATCTGCGAGTTGCCGAGCCGGCGCGCTTGCCCGAGTGCATGGCCAATCGTGAGAAGCAAATTAGTCGCCGGCTTCCTGCATGGCTGCTCAAGGAATTTCAGCTTCGGGTCGTAACCAATCGGATCGGACTGAGCGGATGATCATAACGGTGAAGGTGAAGATCATGCCGAACCAGCGCGACGAGCGCGCTTATGTTTTTGGCGCCAGCACGGTCCGAGAGAGCTGTGGGTATGTGGCACGATAGCCGCGCCAGACTGCGATCGGAGAGAGTATGCCAAAGAGCATGCGCTGCACTGCCAATGGCGGTGAGTGGAAGACGATCACATCGCCGAACTCGCGTGCGGAGAGCGAGAGCTGCAATAGTTTAGGCATACCCTTCGCATCCGTGTGCCCGAGCCGCGCCAGACCAAAGAAAGTTTCGATCATATGCGCAAAGCGTTCACCGGGAGTTATTTCAACCCGCACGCGGGCATCACGGTCGGCCGCATTCCACCAGTCGTGCCATTCATTCGGGGCGATCATGGCGGTCTCTCCGCGGCGAAGAATGCTCGTCTCTCCGCCGAGCCGCATGGTCAGTTCACCGTCAATAACGGTGAAGCGTTCGACAAGGGCAGGATGTCGGTGTTCGCCGACCACCCGCGCACCGACCCGTGCAAGCAATTCGGCAACCACGCGGCGCTCGGGATTGTGGTGGGGAAGCTCGAGGAGCGTTGCGCGCTCGCCAGTAATGGGGTTTTCCCAGACCTCGCCGATTTGAATCGGTGTGCGGTCTGGCTGTCCCTGAGGATCAGGATGCGTCATTGGAACAACCTGCTTCATGGGTAGAGACTTGTCTATCAATACATGGAGTTTCGCAGCCACGGCGACTCTGGCCGCAGTGGGGCGAGGGGGTCTTTCAAGCCGATATTTTCAGAAGCCCTCTGGGCGCTGCCCACTGGCGGGAGCAACAATCGTAAGCTCATCGGCCTTCAGCTGCAGCTCGAGGGACTCGCCCGGCTCGACGCGGCGATCGGCCGGTTGGGTGGCATAGATCGTCCCGACCTCGGTATCGAGCGTGAATTCCCAGTGCGATCCCAGATAGGTTGCCTTGCGCACGGTGGCGGGGAGGCTCGGTTCCTGCATCGCCTGCCTGGATAACGTCATGGATCCGGGACGCAGCACCAAGAGTGTCGCGTCATTCCGGTAGCCGCGGTCGGGCAGGGCGAATGTCTTGCGCCCGAGCCGCACTTTGACCTTGTTGTCAACGGTGCGCCCCGCAATCTCGCAGGGAAGGAGATTTGCCCCGCCGATGAAATCTGCAACAAAGGAATCTTTGGGGCTGCTGTAAAGCTCGGTCGGGGTTCCGGCCTGGGCAAGGTGGCCATTGTTCATGACGATGATCCGGTCGGAGACCGCAAGGGCTTCCTCCTGATCATGGGTAACATAGACCGAAGTCAGACCGAGGTTCAGCTGCAGATCGCGAATCTCTTCCCGCATTCGGCGCCGCAGCTTCGCATCGAGGTTCGATAGCGGCTCATCGAAAAGAAGCACTTGAGGTTCGAGGACGAGAGCGCGGGCGCAGGCGACGCGCTGCTGCTGGCCACCCGACAATTCCGACGGCAGCCGATCGTCATAGCCGTCGAGGCCCACTAGATGGAGGCCTTCACGGGCTTTGGCGATCTGGCCCCTCTTGTCTAAGCGCGAGCCGGCGAGTCCATAGGCAACATTCTCAAGAACCGTCATATGGGGAAAAAGAGCATAGGACTGGAAAACCATGCTGGCGTCGCGCTCATTGGGTGGCAGCAGCGTGACATCCTTCCCGGCGATAAAGATCCGCCCAGACGTCGGCAATTCCAGCCCAGCAATCATGCGGAGAATGGTGGTCTTGCCGCAACCGGATGGCCCGAGCAAAGTGACCAGATTGCCGCGGGCGATGTCGAACGAGACTTGGTCGACCGCAACGACCGAACCAAAGTGCTTGCTGACGTTCTCCAACCTTACCTGCGCGGCCGGCGGCTTCGCATTCATGTGTATTGTTCCCGACTAAGGATTGGTGGCGTCCGGACGCTGACAGAGCGTCGCTGTTCGCCAATGGCGAATTGGATCAGGCTGATAACCGTCATCATCAATACAATCAGGACGGAACTATAGGCAATTGCGACACCGAAATCGGAAACTTCGACCCGGCCAACAATATAGGCGGTGGCGAGATTGTATTTTGCACTGACAAGAAAGATAACGGCGCTCACCGAGGTGATGGCACGCACAAAGGAGTAGACAAGCGAAGCTACGATAGCCGGACGAAGCAAGGGTAAGATGACACGCCGTATCGTTGCAAACGTACTGTGACGCAGCAGAAGCGAACATTCATCGAGACTCCTGTCAATCTGCGCCAGGGATGCGAGGCCGGCTCGGATCGAGACCGGAAGGTTACGAAAGACAAAGCAGATGACGAGTATCAGGGCGGTGCCAGTGAGTTCGATCGGCGGAACGTTGAAGGCAAGGATGTAGCTGACACCGATGACGGTTCCTGGAATAGCAAAGCTCAACATGGTCATGAACTCGAAAACAGTCTGTCCAATGAAGCGCTGCCGATTCAGCAAATAAGCGGTCAGCAAGCCGACAGCAGCCGTTGGTGGCGCAGCCAGCGCCGCCAATTCGAGCGTCGTGAGGAACGAAGGCCAGGCGCGGCCTGTCCATAGAAGTCCAGCGTCGGTCAATTCGATGCCAAATGCGGTAACGTAGTGCTGAAAAGTGAAGCTGTTGTCGATTCCAAGGGAGTGGACAAAACCGCCGAAGAGGATGATGGCATAGACGGCGAAGGTGAAGGCAAGCCACGGGACGCTCGCACCATACACCAGGGTCCTGACCGCGAGCGGCAAGGGTGCAGACTTCCCCGCATCGCCTTTTCCGGCTACCGTCGTATAGGAACGACGGCCGAGCCACTGACGCTGCCACGCAAAGGCGTAAAGCGTAAGAGCCAACAGAATAATTGCAAGGGCGGCCGCTTTGCCAGGATCGTTCTGAGAACCGACGATAGCGAAAAAAATATCGGTGCTGAGAACATCGAAGTTGCCGCCCAATACCAGCGGATTCCCAAAGTCGGCGAGGCTCTCGACGAAGCCAATGAGAAAGGCATTGGCGACGCCCGGCCGCAACAGCGGCCATGTTACAGTCTGAAAGGTGCGCCAGCGGTTGGCGCGGAGCGTTCTTGCAGCTTCCTCCATTGATGGACTGATGCCTTCAACTACACCAATCAAAACGAGATAGGCGATAGGCGTGAAGGCCAGAGTCTGTACGATCGAGAGGCCGGCGAAGCCGTAAATCCAGCGGGTCGGTGGTATTGCGAACCATTCGTGCATGGCGACGGTGAGAAGGCCGGTGCGACCGAACAAGAGAATGATTCCAAGGCCAATTACAAAAGGAGGTGTGATGATGGGCAGAACCGCGAGACCCCGCAGCAGGGCCTTCGGGCGAAATCCGGTGCGCTTATGCAGCAAGGCCAGGCCCAGGCCGAGCAAGGTTGTGGTTGTGCCGGTAACGACTGCAAGGAAAAAAGAGTTCCACACCACGCCACAGCGGGCGTCTCGCCAAAGGCAAGCGGGGGTCCAGAGGTCGTTGTCGGTCAAGCGCGCAACGAGCGCGGCAGGCGAGTAGGAGCCTTTGGTATCGACGGCCGCTGCAATCAGGACCTTGGCCACGGGAAAAAAGACAAATAGTAGAATCGAGCTGACAATCAGGGTCACGGCGGAAATCAGAAACAGATCGCCGCGCATGGCACCCTTGAGCGCCAGACCGGTGGCGAGCAAAAGCAATAAAGACGTTGCGGTAACGAGAGCGCCCAGGCCCATTCCTTTTTGCGGCGGAACGGGACCGAATATCTCTGTCAGTTCTGGCAATGACCAGCCGTTGAGGCCGATCAGAAACCCCTGCATGAATAGGAACAACAGCCCGACTGCCCCAGAAACTATGAAGATCGAGGCTGTGCTATCCCTCTCGACGCGCCACAATCCTGCTAGCGGAATTAGCAATGCAAGAACAACGGGCCACAGCCAGTAGCGCTTCTCGATAAGCGCCTGGATAAGCGCGGTCGATTGAAGGATAGCCTTGCCGGACCAAATCAAGGACCAGAAACCATCTTCCACCGCGTACCAAGGCAAGATTGCAAGGCCAACCCAACCGGCAAGCAGCACCCAGCCAGCGTGCCTCGTTAGCTTGCTCATCTCATCCCTGCGCTTTGGAGGGCTGTTTGATCCCCCCACCCCGGTTCAAGCAACAGCACTATTTTGCGCCGATCTCCTGGTCCCACTTGCTGAGCAAACGCTTGCGCTCAGCAGCGGAGCCAAATTTCGCGAAATCGTAGTCGATCAGCTTGATCGTTTCGAGTTTCGGCGAATGCTCGGAGACGGGTGCCTGCTTGTTGGAAGGAATCTGGAAGCTGTTCGCTTGGGCGCCGAGCGCTTGGGCCTTGGAGGTGAGTGCCCAATCGTACCACTTCTTGGCATTCTCCAAATTCTTTGCGCCCTTGATGATACTCATGGAGCCTACCTCGAAACCAGTGCCCTCGCAGGGCGACACAACTGTAATGGGCGCATTGGAAGTCACCTTTGGCGTCACGAGATCGTGCTGAAAGGTGATGCCGATGAGTGTCTCTCCACGGGCGGTAGCCTGGGCAGGAGCCGCGCCAGATTTTGTATATTGGTTGATGTTCCGGTGGAGAGCCTTGAGATACTCAAATGCTTTGTCCTCACCCTGAAGCTGGACCATCGTCGCGAGGAAAGTATAGGCCGTGCCCGAGGAGTTGGGATTGGCGACCTGCACTTCGCCCTTGAACTCCGGCTTGATGAGGTCAGCCCAGCACTGAGGTGGGGCAAGGTCTTTTTGCTTCAACAAATCGTCGTTATACCCAAAGCCCAAGGCACCCATGTAGATGCCAACAGTTTTGCCGCCGCCAGTCTTGTGCTGGGCAACGGCCCAAGGCTGGAGCTCAGCCATCTGGGGTGATTCATATGGCTCGGTCAGCCCTTCCTCCGCCGCCTGAAGGTGGGGATCGCCGGTGCCACCCCACCAAACATCGCCGCGCGGGTTTGCCGCTTCCGCCTGGACCTGAGCAAAGGTCTCCCCAGAGCTCTTGCGAGTCATAGCAACGCTGATACCAGTCTCCCGCTGAAATTCATTGACCATCAGCTGACACCATTCTTCCTGAACGGAGCAATAGACTGTCAGTGCTTCTTGGGCGGTAGCGGTGCCGGTGGCGGCCAAGGAGGAAACGATGGCAGCTCCCGCGAGGCTGACGATGGTGATGAATCGACGGCTCATAGTTTTCTCCTGTCGGGTATTCCCAGACTCGTGTTCTTGCACCAGATTGGCCAAAAAGGCTGCGCCAGGCCAGCACAAACTGCAAGGATCGAGCATGTCGTCGGACAACAAAATTGTGGACTTCCAGGAGCGGTATCGCCTTGCACAGGAAGTCGTCAGGAAAGCGGGTGAACTCGCACTGCACTATTACCGGCAGCGGGGGAGCCTTGCTGTTATCAGCAAGGGAGTTCAGGACCTGGTGACGGAAGCCGACAAGGCCTGCGAGCAGATGATCGCCCAGTCCGTATTAGGCGAGTTTCCGCACGATTCGTTCCTCGGGGAAGAAGGCGGGTATCAAAATCCTGGCAGCGGAATTGTCTGGGTGGTCGATCCTATCGACGGAACCAGCAATTTCATTAGGGGAATTCCGTTTTGGTGTGTTTCCCTTGGCATCGTCAACGAGCTTCAACCGGTGGCGGGGGTGATCTATGATCCGGTCAATGGGGACTTTTATGCCGCGTCCATTGAATCCGGGGCGCGCAAGAATGGACAAGCGGTGCGCGCGAGCGGCGCAACCAGTCTTAGAGAAGCCACTGTGGGGCTGGGATTCAGCTTTCGCCGGCCCGTTAGTGATCACGTGCGCGCTGTCGAGTCCTGTCTGCGTGCCCATTGTGAATATTGCAGGCTCGGCTCGGGTGCCCTGAGCCTCGCCTATGTCAGCGACGGAAGGCTAGACGGGTATTGGGAAGCGCATATGAATTCATGGGATGCCGCGGGAGGGATTGCCATCGTCAAAGCTGCGGGCGGATACGTGAGCGACTTCTTTGCCCATGACGGATTGCGACGGGGAAATTTCATCCTTGTGGCGGCACCGGCATTGGCAGAGGAATTGATCGCGATTTTGGGAACCGAAGCCACGTGAGTCCTGAAATCGCAACCCACCCGTCGTGGCTTGTATTGAACAATCGCTTGAATTGCGTAAACTGGGCCATGCAATTCAGAATCATAGGAGTGCTGTTGATCGCCGTGGCAATGGCCATCGTTTGGTACTTCAAGCCAGACCGTGAGGGGAAATTGCGGTATCCGAAGAAATACGCGAAGACGGTCGACCAGTTCGTGGCAATGACAGTGACATTTCTCATTGGTCTTGGCCTGCCGTTTCTCTTCTTTGGCGCGCCCGGTCAGCTATCCTTTAGTGGCGGTGGATAGCCGGCGCTCACAGGAGGGAAGGTTGCAATGGACATCACAAGCAGCATCTTCTGGCAGAACGCGGTGATCATTGTTCTCTTGGTTCCCTATGCGATCGCAATTTGCTTCAGCACGTACTACGCACGGAAGCAACGTCGTTCAGCCGCGAACAAGCCCCGTCCATCCAGCCCCGCCAGGGCGGAATGACACTTTCCAGCATTGCTGCCTTAGCCCGCGACCGCGGGAACTTTGCAGGGAGCTGACACGTTCACGGTGAGCTGGCCAGTACGGTCAAGAGGGAGGATGCGTTTGCGCTTTCTGGCGGATCCCACCATCTCTCAGAATGAATTGATCGCCCTGAGGCAAATTGCGCAATGTTTACAGGAAGGAACACTTACCCAGGACGAGGCGAGGAGTGCGATAGAGCGCATCTCGCCCAAGTTCGCGGAATGCTTCATTGATGCCGCTTCGGCGGCTGCAATTGTCGAGGCCGTCGAGGCGATCCTGCAGGCTCGATCCCCCGCCGCAGCCCGACTATCGCGGTCCCAGAGCTTTCGGCTGAAAGCCGCCGAATGCTTTCAACTTGCCGATAACGTGGGTCAGGAGCAGATCCAGGAAACCTATCGCAACCTGGCTCAATGTTACGAGCAGTTGGCGATACGCGCAGAGGCGATCGAACGGCATCGCTACGAGAGAATGTTGGCGAGGGCCAGTCTCAGAAGACGAGGTAAGCCCAGTCTCTAAAAGCGGCTGCTCTAACGGCCGCGCTCACGCTTCGTGTCTCTCACGGAGGCAGTGCAATTCCCGGTCGGACGGTCCTTTGCACCGCTGAATACGGTTTGATGGAACCAACCTACAAAAACAGCATTGCATAGCGTGATCACTTGCCCGCAACACAAAAAACAAAGGAGCCGAGAAATGAGTCTCAAGACAATGGAGGATCTCTTTATCCATGGGTTGAAGGACATCTACTATGCCGAGCGCAAGCTCGTACAGAACCTTCCCAAGATGGCCAAGAAGGCCGAGTCGCAAGAACTCAGTCAGGCAATTCAGCAGCACCTAGGGGAAACGGAAAACCAGGTCACGCGGCTTGAGCAGGTCTTTAGGCTTTGCGACATGGAACCGCGCGGAAAGAAATGCCCCGCCATCGACGGCCTGATCGAGGAGGCCAAGGAAATCATGGAAGAGGCCGAGAATTCCGATGCCTTGGACGCCGGCATGCTCGCCGCTGCGCAGTCGGTGGAACATTACGAGATTTCCCGATATGGCACCCTGATCGCGTGGGCTGAGGAACTGGGGATGCGCGAGGCCGCATCATTGCTCAAGGAAACATTGGCGGAGGAAAAGAACGCGGACAAGCTGTTAAGCCAGCTGGCAGAAGGGAAGCTCAATCGCGAGGCAGCCTAGGGCCGGAGACGCGACATGGTGGCCAAGACACAGTCCGGCGTCCGCGACCGCGACCGAAAGCTGGTGGCAGGCGCCCGGTAGATCGGAACGACTCTCCAAATGCCGCACCTCTTGCGAGGAATAGCGAGGCTTTTGGCATTTGTTGTTCTTAAGCTCGCCTGTGGCGAGGCCCTGGCTGCCGATGAGGTCGATCAAATCAACAGGGCAACCTTCGAGGGATCCGGCTCAAACGAACGTGCACGCGTGGTCAAGATGCAAGTTCTTCTCGATCGCAAGCATTTCTCGCCCGGCGTCATAGATGGGCGAACGGGGGAAAACATAAAGCATGCATTACGTGCCTTCGAAGGACAGTCGGGCCTGCCAGCTGACGGGAAATTGGACCGGCAAGTGTGGGACCTGCTCAATCAAGGCGCTGGAGAGGTTCTTACTCGCTATAAAATACTTCCGGAGGACGTGAAGGGACCATGTGTCGAGAAAATTCCGAAGGATTTTGCCGAAATGGCCCGCATGCAGCGGCTTTCCTATTCCGGTCCGGTCGAACTTTTGGCGGAGAAGTTTCACATGCATGCCGACCTGCTCAAAGCGCTCAATCCGGGCGCGCGGTTCGAGGAAGGTGAAAACATCATCGTCGCTAATGTTCTTGACGCCCAGCCGAAAGGCGAAGTGAACCGAATCGAAGTCGACACAAACGAGAAGGTGGTGCGCGGCTATGGCAGGGATGGAGCGCTACTCGTCGTCTATCCCGCCTCCATTGGAAGCGATGCCAACCCCTCGCCAAGCGGACAGATGAAGGTGAAAAGCATTGCAGTCGATCCCGTCTATGCCTATCGGCCCGATGAGAATTTTGCGCAGCCGGGAAATGAGGAACCTTTGGACCTGCCGCCGGGTCCCAACGGACCGGTCGGGTCGATCTGGATAGATCTCAGCAAAGAAACTTACGGCATACATGGGACGCCCGAGCCTGAGCTGGTGGGCAAACGAGCGTCGCACGGCTGTGTTCGCTTAACCAATTGGGATGCCGAGGAACTGGCCCATCTTGTGAAACCGGGCGCGGAAGTGACCTTCCAGGACTGAGCCGATTTTAGCTTCAGGCGCGAGTGGGGATTTTCCAACCGGCGAAATCCTCGAGGAAGCGGACAAGCTCCTCCACCACCACGCTGTGAAAGCGCGCTCCCGCTTGTGGGCTGGCCAAGGAAGGATCGCCGAGCGTGCCGCTTGGCGAGAGATCGCCGAAGTCATGGTAGGTACGCGCCCAAGAGGCCCCCAGTAGATCGGTGCTGAGATAGGCTGATCCGGGGTCGGGATAGGCGATCTGAGCCTTGTCGATCGCGACCCAGTTGGGATGGAGATGCTGCATCATGGACGTTTCGAACTCACAGGCATGACCCATACCGCCGGGTCGGGATTTTCTCAGGTTTTCGATCGCATCGCGTGCAAGCTGAAAATAGGTAAGACCGGCTATCCGAGCTCTGCCATAGAAACGATGACCGAGTTTCGACGACAGCACATCAACGACGCCGATATTTCCGCCGTGGCCGTTGACGAGCGCGAGGCGACGAAAACCATGCGCGACCACGCTCGCTGCTATGTCTTCAACCAAAGCAAACAGCGTTTCGGCACTCAGCGTGATCGTACCGGCAAAGCGCATATGGTGTTGAGAGAACCCATACCACGGGGGAGGCAACACGATGACGCGCCCAGCGAGGCGTTTGGCTGCATCCAGGGAAACAGCTGTTGCAAGCATGGTATCGGTGCCGACCGGTAAATGGCGGCCATGCTGCTCGACGGAGCCAAGCGGCAACACCAGAACAGTGTGCTCACGGTCAAGCGTCTCGATCTCTGGTACGCTTAGTTCTTCCCAACGCATGCTATCTCTCCGTCGCTGAATATCATTGCGGAAACTTCGAGGCTGTTCCTATACTCCGGCCAGCGAGCACTCTGTCAACGCCATGGGTCAAGAGATACAGGGCTGCTCCATACGCGAATCTAGGGAGATGAATATGAAACGCAGAAGCTTGATTGCCGCTGCCGCGATCGCCTTTGGCCTGATTGCTGCCAATCCTGCTATCGCGGAAGACATCACGCTCGAATTCACCGTCTGGAATTATTCGCTCGATACGATCCAGGACAATGCCCGCAAGTTCGAGGAGGCGAATCCGGGAATCAAGGTAAAGATTACCGACTACACGTGGCAGGACTATCACGACAGCTTGGTGTTGCGCTTCAGAGGCGGCACGCCGACCGATATCGCCTATGTTGGGCAGGACTGGTTGCCTGCTTGGGCGGCAGCAGGATTCCTCGCCCCGCTCGATGCAGCTGCACCGGCAGATGTATTGGACGATCTAAAAAAAGACATTGCCGGATTCTCGCTGAGCGACATGACGTACAAGGGGAAGCTCTATGGACTTCCCTATTACGCAGACACAATTTCCTTCATCTACAACAAGAAGGTACTTGCCGACGCCGGCATTGCGGTTCCCCAGACTTGGGATGAAGTTATGGCGGCAGCCGAGAAGTTAAAAGCGAGCGGGATGGAACATCCGATCGTCTACGAATTCGATCAAGAGCTTCCGAACTTTTTTGATGCATTTGTCTCGCAGGTGTACGGTCGCGGCGGAGATCTGTTCGACAGCGAGCAAAAGGCAATTTTCGATAACCCGGACAACGCGGCTTATAAACAGCTCGACTGGCTGGTGCAGGCGTTCAAGAAAGATCTTGTTCAACAGGAAACGCATGAATCGAAAATCATTCCATCCATGAATACGGGCAAGCACGCCTTCACGGTGGTATTCAACTATGTTCTTGCCGCCATGAACAATGCAGCCGAGCAACCACTTGCGGGGCAGTTTGCGCTGGCACCAATGCCAGGCGAGGCGCATGCAGCGCTGGGCTTCACCAAGTTCTATGCGGTAACTGCACAGGCAGCGAAAGATCCTGCGCGAGCGGAAGCGGCCTGGAAGTTCGTGAACTTCATGGCAGGCAAGCCCTACACGGTTGCAAAGCGCTGGGCGGTGGAAAAGGGCCTGGGCTTCGGGCAGGTGCCGCTGTTCGATGATCCGGACGTGCAGGCTGCCTGGAACAAATGGATCGACTCGGCAACGCTCAAGCAGCAGGTTGCGACGGCGCGCGGAGGGGTGTGGACGGAATGGACCTCCGCTTGGACGGCCTATTTCCGGCCCTTGCTTGCAAAAGCAATGGTCGGCGAAGCAAGCGTCGATGAGGTCATGAGGGCCGGTGCGCAGCGCTGGAACGAGTTGCGCGAAAAAATGGCCAAGCAGTGACCGAGGGGTGACTAGACTCTGGGCCAGATGCCCCTCGCCGCTAAGGCAAGGGGTATCCATTGTCTAGTTCTCAGGCGATGTGGAGGACCAGCCGATTTCCGGCTCTGTGGCTGTTACCGGCTCTCGTGCCGGTGATAGCGCTTACAATTTTCCCTATTGTGCAAGCACTGTGGACAAGCCTGCACCAGGTCATGCTGCTCTTTCCCGGCGAGGATTGGGTTGGCCTCGACAATTATCGAAACGTCATCACAGGTGAATATTTCGGCGTGGCGCTCAAGAATTCCTTGCTGTTCACGCTTTTCTCGGCACCGCTCGTGGTGGTGATCGGCACGGCAACGGCCTTGTTTCTCAATCGTGAATTTGGGGGTGTTGCAGTTCTGCGCTCGATCGTGCTCTTGCCTTGGGTGCTCCCGGGTGCAATCAGCGCGGTGTTGTGGGTCTGGATATTTCATCCGAGCTGGGGCGTGATCAACTCGCTGTTGCGAAGGCTTGAGCTCATCGACAGGTCAATTCCATGGCTGAGCAATCCTGACCTCGCCTTCCTGTCGGTTGCTGTTGCGCATGTGTGGACGCAGCTTCCGTTCACGATCGTTCTGGTGATGGCTGCTCTTTCCACTCTCAACAAAGAGGTGATGGAAGCGGCGGAACTCGACGGAGCCACCAGTGCGCAGCGGTTCGCGCATATTGTTTTCCCTCACATCAAGGCAATCTTGGTCGTGCTCTTGATTTATAACGCTCTCACCGCGTTCACCACCTACGATATCGTCTATGCAATGACCGGCGGGGGGCCGGGTACGGCGACGACGCTGTTGTCCTTCCAGATCTGGAAGGAAAGCTTCTCGATGTATGATTTCGGTGCGGGATCGGCCGTTGCCTTCATAGTCGTGGCTATTTCGGCGCTCCTCATAGTTGCCATTACGAAGGCCTTGCCATCCGATCTTTTCGCGGATGCATAGCATGCGACGGCCCCGCCACTCTTTCCTGACGATCATCGGAGCCTTGCTGATTCTTATGTTTACGGCCGGTCCGATCGCGCTTGCTTTTCTGGGCAGCGTCATTCCGGATCGCGTGATGTTTGCCAGCGATCGCGGGCTTTTCGACGAGGTTACGCTGGAGAATTACAGATTCATCTTTACGGGCGAGTTGCCTCCTGCGTATCAGCAGACGGGGGCCAATCGCACCATGATTTCCGATGCCGCGCGACAGGCACCACGCAGCCTGTGGAACAGCGCGCAGATTTCACTCGCTGCGCTCGCGATCAATCTGTTGCTAGGAACTCCGGCGGCTTTCATCTATGCCCGATATACATTCCCAGGCAAGAAGGCGAGCTTCATGTTCCTGATCTTGAGCCCTCTCGTCCCTGCCGTGGCGCTGATCACACCGATCTACATGATGATTCAGGCGCTCGGTCTGGTAGGGTCGAAGCTGGCGATCGTTTTAACGCATGCGACAAGGGCGCTGCCGTTCACGGTGTTGATCCTCTCGGTTTTCTTCCGAAAAATGCCGCAGGAACTGTTTGATGCAGCGGTTATCGACGGATGTTCGCGGCTGCAGCTGCTCTGGCGGGTAGCCATTCCCCTGGCGCTGGCACCGATGGCGGCCACCGGCCTTTTCGCCTTCATGCTCTCCTATTCGGAGTTCATGTTTGCGCATGTGTTGTCCGGCGAAGCTGGAAGCAGGCCCGTATCGGTGGTCATGGCGGCGCTCGCCCGCAACCCGGATGTGTCGTGGAGTTTGCTCAACACCGGGATCTTCATCGCCATCCTTCCGACGCTTGCGCTTGTGGTCATTGTCTGGCGGTATGTGCTTGCCGATCTGGTGCGCGGTGGCCTGAAAGAGTGAGGAATACCCCGAAACGACTGGAGCGTACTCCGCTGCTCAATCGGCCTCGAGAACCAGCAGCCGATCCAGCGCAGTCTGTTGGGCCTTCCTGGCGCCGGCGAAATGCGCCTGGGTTTGCAGCGCCCTGTGAAAGGCGGCTTTGGCAGCTTCGGTTTCTCCCTTTTTCTCGCGCAGCATGCCCAGAAAGGTATTCGCTTCGATATCGTCCGGGGTCATAGCCAGCGCTTTTTCGAGATCCGCGAGAGCGGCCCCATCATTGTTCGACTGCAAATGGGCAAGACCACGAAAAGTGTAGTTCCAGGCCACCGAACCATCGAGCGAGATCGCCATGTCGAAATCGCGCGTGGCCTGATCCAGTGCGCCCTGGTCCAAAAAGGTCAAGCCCCGCACCGCGTAGGCATAGGCGTAACGTGGATTGGCTTCGATGGCGGAACTCAAGTCGCTTAGAGCCTCGTTCAGATTTCCCAGGTGTTTGTAAGCAAATCCTCTCGAAGCCCTGGCCTCAACGTAACTGGGATCGACAAGCAGCGCCTGCGACAGATCCGCGGCGGCCTTGTCGAACCTATCCTGGTAAATGTAGGCCAAGGCGCGATTGAAATATGCCCAGGCATTGTGGTCGGAAGCGAGTCGCAGACTTTCTGTATAGTCGGAAACAGCCTTGTCATATTGAGCCAAGCCGTTGAGCGCCCAGCCCCTGTTGGCTAGAGCGAGCGACCGATCGGCGTCGTTAAGCTGCCCACTGTCGATTAAGGCGGTGCAGGCTGCCACAGATTTCTCGTAGTCGTCGCCTTTGCAATCGAGCCACTCGGAAGCCTGAAGGGCACGGCCAGCTGCCGATTCGGCAACAACTTGCGGGTTCGCACGCTCAAGGGAATGGCTCTGGCCATCACTTGTCTCCGGCAGAGCGATTTTTCTTTCATTCTGGTCTTGCTCCGCGGCCCTCCGTTCAGCACGTTGCTGGTGGCTGAGGAGCCGGTGAGCTTCCGCTTCCTGAGACTTTCGCCGAAGCTCGGCCGCCTGTTGGCGCAAATCGAAGTCATTGGTCTTCCACGCTGTCATCTGCTGACGATGGTGGATCAGCTCTCGGTCATTCATCTCCCGAAGGGCGAGGCTCTTCTCGCTCTCTTCCTTGGCCACTCGCTCGGCTGCCAGTTGCTCAGCCTGCAGATCCTGTTTGGCAGCTAGCCGCCAAGCTGCCACTTGTTGCGACTTTCGCCAGAGCTCTCCGGTCTGCCGGGAATAAGAGCTCTCTTCATCCCCGCCCGCAGCTGAAGAATCCGAAAACGCAGTCTCCCCTGTTGCGCGACTGTATGATGATGAAAGTCTGGACGGTAGATGATCTCCAACCCGCGCGGTCTTCTGATATTCGTCACGAATGTCATGAACGAGATCGGCCGGCGGCGAAAGCGGGCCTTTAGCTGCTGGTGCTGACTGGTCTGACAATCCGCAGCACAGCTTAGATACCAGCTCGCGTAGATCGATACCGTCGGGAAGGACTTGGCTGCCAAGGGCGATGATCACCAACAGCGCTGCCAGGCCCGGCACCAGTCTAGATAGGCTTCGGGCCGTGAGGAGCGAGGCAAGAGGAGTACCGCTGGCCTGCGGTGCGGCCGGAGAGGTGGGGTGATGCGACTTCTCGACAGGGCGGATTTCGACATCCAAGCCGACGAGGTCTCCGGCATCGTCTGAAAGTTTTCCGGTCACAACCACCCGGTGTGGGCGGCCACGCATGGAATTCCAGAGGCCCTGTTTCTCACGGGCGAGATAGCCGACCTTTGCGCCTTGGTGATAGGCGGCAACGGTTTCTAGTTTGGAGGAGCGGGACGGCTCACGCCGGAGTTCGATCACATCGCCAAGATTAATGCGGGCGGGGAGAAAATCCTTCGCCCCTGCATTTGTCAGGATGAGAATTGGCCACGCATTTGAACTCACACGAAAACGTTATCGCAGTTCCTTTTCATCAGCAATCTCTGCCGCAGCGAGCAGCCTTGCCATGGGTGGCCATGATGGAATTCCTAACACACTTTCTCCGTGTTTTTACGCCGGCAGGGGGGAGGAGGGGGACGGCTCAGATCCGGCCGCCGATGAGCCGGCCTGCTCCCGCGATCGCTCCTTTGCCTTCCGAAAAGGATAGCTGACCATTGACAAATACTTGCTTGATGCCGGATGCGGGCTGGCGGGGGACATCATAGGTAGCGCGGTCGAGGATTGACTTGGGGTCGAACAGAACAAGGTCGGCCATATAGTTCTGCAGCAAACGTCCACGGTTTTTCAGTCCGAAGACCTGCGCCGGCAACCCCGTCATCTTATGGATCGCCGTCTCCATGGGGAAAAGGCCCAGATCGCGCGCGTATCGCCCGATGACGCGCGGAAAGGTTCCCCAAAGACGCGGATGCGGGTGATCATCGTGGGGAAGTCCGTCCGAACCGATCATCGCAAGCGGCGAAGTCATGACCCGCCGAACGTCATCTTCGTCCATCTGGAAATATATGGCGCCCGCGGGATCGAGCCGACGCGCCGCCTCCATGAGATCGCAGTTCCATTGCTCGGCGATCGAAGCAAGGTCGCGACCTTGCATCTCAGGGTGCGGCCGCGACCAAGTGATCATGATTCGGTACTCGTCGGTGACAAGATCAGCACGGAGATTGGTCGAACCGGCAGAGTAGGGATAAACGTCAAAATTGACCGGCTGGGTTGAAGCGGCCGCCTCAATTCTTGGCAAAGTCTCACGCGTCCGTCCCCAATTCCGGGGGCCGGCGCATTTGTGATGGGAAATGACGAGACGGATGTTAGCCTTTCGTGCGGTCAGCAAGGTTTCTTCGATGCTGTCGAGGACATGATCTGATTCATCGCGCATGTGGGTTGCATAGACGCCTCCTCTATCGGCAAAACGCCCCGCTATACGGCTCACCTCATCCATATCTGCGGCGGCATTGGGCGGGTAGAACAGACCGGTTGAGAAACCGGCAGCGCCATTGTCCATCGATTCATCGACATGATCGAGCATGGCGGCGATCGCATCTTCGGAGGCCTTCGTCCTGACATCGCTCATGGTCGCAAGTCGAAGGGCGGAGTGTCCCACAAGTGCGGCTACATTCACGCTCGGCGCAGCCTCGGCAACAGCGGCCGCGTAGGATGCAAAATTTGGAAAAGTGTAGGCGCGTGCGTCCCCCAGTAAATTCATGGGCGGAGGCGGGTCGTTTGCAAATGTGACCGGCGCCAGGGAGATACCGCAATTGCCGACGACGACCGTCGTGACGCCCTGGCTGATTTTCGGCAGCATGGCAGGGGAGTCGAGCACGATGCGATCATCATGGGTGTGAGCATCGATGAAACCTGGGGAGAGCGCCAGTCCGCCGATGTCATGTTCCAGCTTGCCGATAGCGGGCGGGATGCTGCCTGGGGGGCCTACGCCAGCGATCAGCTCGCCGTCGACCGCAAGTTCGCCCGTGAAGGGGGGGCTGCCGCTGCCGTCAAAGATCATGGCATTGCGGAAGACATGATCGGGCCTTGGTCCAGAAGGCCCGTTAGGCGGTGTTCTCGCAAACGTAGTGCTCACTTTTGTCGCCTCGCCTTTCCATTAGACACTTGCACTTGCGAAGCCCGGGTTTCTGTAACATGATTTCAAATACGAGACCGGTTGGTCAATATGTTGTGAAGCAGACGCAGTTGGTTCTCCAAGGCGCGTTCCGCTGAGGTTCCCGAGCAAGATGATCGAAGCCAAGGTGCGAAAAGCACACACCACCCCGGAAGCGGCTGCGCCAATCAAAATGTTCGTCGATCGCGCAACGAAGTATTACCAGACGGCAACCGGCCCGGTGCATGCACTCGACAATATTTCGCTGGAGGTCCGTGAAGGCGAATTTCTGTGCATCCTCGGCCCTTCGGGCTGCGGGAAAACCACGCTCTTGTGGTCAATGGGCGGTCTGCACGAATTGAGCGGCGGCGAAATTCGGCTTGGCAGCGAGCCAATCACCAAACCTCATCCCGAAATCGCAATGATTTTTCAGGACGCCAATTTGCTGCCATGGCGGAATCTGGAAGGCAACATCAACCTGCCTTTCGAACTGAAGCGGGTCCCTCCGGACCGGCAGCGAATCCGCCAGCTCCTGGAGCGAGTAGGCCTGGTCGGCTTTGAAAACAAATTTCCCCGCGAGCTGTCGGGGGGGATGCAACAGCGCGCCTCCATCGTGCGCAGTTTGTCGGTCGATCCCTCCGTGCTGCTAATGGATGAGCCGTTTGGCGCTCTCGACGCGTTCACGCGCGATGAAATGAACATTCTCATACAAGAGATCTGGCTGGAAACCCGCAAAACTATTGCGTTCGTCACGCATTCCATAACGGAGGCGATCTTTCTGGCCGATCGGGTTGTCGTCATGTCGGCGAGGCCGGGCAGGGTCACCTCCATCTACGATGTCGATATTCCGCGACCACGGTCGGTTGAAATACAGACGCGACCGGACTTCATAGAGAGGGTGCTCAAGATCAAGTCGCGAATAGAACATGGCCGAGGGCCGGCGGCGGGGCTGGCAATAACATAGGGCAGTTGATCGACGCATGGACAGAGCGACCGGTGATCATATCCCCGAGTTCAACAGGAAACAGGCCGTTGCAGACAGTGTAGGCCTTTCCGGCATGACGTCGCTCGGCCTGGGCGGCCATCGGACCAAGCTCGAAGTGCTGGTCATCGTGCTGGTTGCCGTGATCATTATCGGAGGGACCGAAATTCTACTCAGCGTTTTCAAGGTTCCGCATTACGTGCTGCCAAAACCGAGTCAGATCGTCACAGCGCTCGTTACCGAATGGAAGTTTCTGTGGCCGCATCTTCTGATCACCCTCTATGAGCTGTTTGTGGGCTTTGCCATCGGCGGATCGATCGGCTTTATCCTGGCTGCAGTGATCACTCAGTTTCCATTCGTTGAGAAGGTCGTGACGCCTTATATACTGCTGCTGGTGACGACGCCTATGCTCGCCCTGGTGCCGCTCCTCATCCTGCGGTTCGGATTCGGCAGCGAGCCGCGCATCATCGCCGTGGCGCTGGCCAGCGGTCCCATGGTGATGATCAACTCCGCCACGGGCTTCCGCCGCGTTGATCTGGCGAAAATCGCGCTTGCCCGTTCCTTTGGCGCCAGCACGCTGCAAATCTTCACCAAGATCCGAATCCCGATGGCGATGCCGATGATCATCGTGGGGTTGATGGTGGGCTCGATTTTCGGGCTCTTGACGACCATCGGCGCCGAAATGGTTGGCGGTGCAGAAGGCCTCGGTAATCGGCTAACGTACTACTCAGCATTGATCCGCATGCCGCAGTTTTTTGCCATCATACTGATCCTGGCAATTCTCGGCATATCCATCTACGTTTTTTTCTATTGGCTCGGAAAGAAATGGGCCAGTTGGGAGGCGTGAGGTAAATCGATAACGGAGAGAGGAAGTGAGATGAGTAACGACAGAATTGGCAACCGGAGAATTGACCGACGTCGGCTGCTGACACTAACCGTCGCTGGGGTGTCTGCTGCGGCAATCGGTGGTTTCTCGAACGGGCGCACGGCTCGAGCCGCGGAGTTGGTCCGCTGGGTTTCACCGCGTGGCACCATCGAGGTCCTGGACGACTATCCCTACTGGGTCGCCAAGAAATACGGCTATTTCGGCAATATCGAGACGACGCTCGAGCCTGGCCCCTCAGATGCGACGGCCACGGTAAAGTTGGTCGATCAGAACCAGGCAGATATGGGATTTCCTTCCCCAGGGGTCTTCTCATTAGCGCTGGCACAGGGAATTCCGCTGGTTTCGGTGTTCCACATGGGCGGAAGCGACGTGTTCGATTTCGCATTCCGCAAGGGCGAAGCGCCGAAGGATCTGAAGGAGCTCGAAGGCAAGACCATCGTGCTCGGCAGTGCCGGGTGGCAATCGATTGCCGACCCGATGCTCAAGGCGGCTGGAGTCGACATCAGCAAGGTCAAATACGTCGATGCCGGATGGCCCACATGGGGTACGGCGCTGGCACAGGGAAAGGGTGATTCCGCTTTGACCTGGGAAGGGCTGCGCGCCCAGTGGAAGGGGCAGGGACTGGATTTCGACTACATCCTAGGGCGCAATTTCTCGAAGCTGCCCGCGAACAGCTTCGTCATCCGCAAAGCGGATTTCGAAGACCCGGCCAAGAAAGAAATGTACGGACGCTATCTGCAAGGGTGGGCGGCCGGGCTTGAGTACGGCAAACTCAATCCGAGAGCCGCGACGCAGATCGTGATGGAGCAATTCCCCGGGCTGTCATCGCAGATGACGCCTCCGGTCGCGACGGAATCGATGATGCAGCTTGCCAATGTGTTCGCCGGTCGCATGGACGAACGGAAGAAATGGGGTTTCCATCTCCTCGACAGCTGGCAACTTTTCTTCGACATCGGCCGCGAAATCGGACAGATCACCGGAGATTTCAAGGTGGAAGACGTCGTGAAGAACGATCTCATCGACGTTGCCAATAGCTTCGATGCCGCCAAGGTCAAGGCGGATGCGGAGGGCTACCAGCTTTCGGACGACTACAAGACGGTGGACGTGGAGGCGATCAGAGCGGCGCTGTAGCAAGTTGGCGGCGGTGCGTCGTCCGCACCGCTGTCTTTTTCAGCGATAGGGGATAGCCATGCTGGTCTTCGATCACGTCGGCATAACGACCACCGTGCCTCGCGCAGGCGAAAACTGGGTAGAACAGAGCCGCGTATGGGTAACCAATCCGCGCACGCATCCTGAGCACATCGAATTCCTGCGTTACGAGCCTGATACGACGGTCCCGCGCGCGGTGAGAGAGAACCCCCATATCGCCTTCCGCGTCGAGAGCCTCGAACCGCACATCCAGGGCCAGGAAATTCTCATTCCGCCATTTCAGGTCGGCGACTTCCTGGAAGTAGTGTTTGTGCGGAAATACAATACAGTCTTCGAGTATATGCACTATCTGAAAGAGGGCTGGTTCGGAAACTAGCGCCTCCATGAACTACAAGGCCATCTATAGCTACGCCTGGGATCTGGCCGAAGAGGGCGTGAGTTCCGCCGTTGAGGAATTCCGCAAGCTTGGCCTCGATACCGTGACCATTGCCGGCAGCTACCATGCCGGAAAATTCCTGCGCCCGCACGGCAAGCACGGAAAAGTCTATTTTCCCGAGGACGGCACTGTCTATTTCAAGACCGCCCCAAGTCGCTATGGCGCCATCAAGCCGGTTCCCAACAGCATGCTCGCTGAGCGGGATGTCTTGAGGGAACTTACGCAGACAGCGGACATCAGAACGAATGTCTGGCTCGTGCTTTTGCACAACACGCTGTTAGGCAGCGCTCATCCGGAGGCAACTGTCGTCAACGCGTTCGGCGACCATTATGTTTACAACCTTTGCCCATCCGCGCCCGAAGCTCGCGCCTATGCCGTCGGCTTGGCACGCGATGTCAGCGAGAGCTATCCGATCAGCGGCCTATCGATGGAAACGCCAGGCTTTCTTCCTTACGCGCATGGATTCCACCACGAGTTTGCTCTCAGTATGCCCAATGCTTGGCTCGACAGGCTACTTGGGTTGTGTTTTTGCACACACTGCATCAGTGGTGCCTCCAAGACGGGGCTCGATGCAAAACGCCTGAAGGCGCAGGTGGCCGCGGACATCGGATCATATCTTGCAAGCGATGTTGATTTCCCGTCGGATATGGCAGAGGCGTTCTGGATGGCGGATATGCGCGCCAACGGCGAGCTTAGGGCATATCTGGATTGGCGATGCGCTGTGGTGACTTCATTGGTCGGGGAGATTCGTGCGGCAGTACGCCAGGACGCAGACCTTGCCATCATCCCCTCGGTGGCGCGTCCCACAGCCGGGTCGTGGTATGAAGGGAGTGATCTCAAAGCGCTGGCGGAGAGGGCCGGGATAATCGAGGCCTGCTTCTATGAATCCGGCGCGCTGCGGATCAAGGCGGATCTGTTCGACATCAAACGCAGACTGGACGGACGCGGCCGGCTTAGGGGAATCCTGCGCCCGGCCTATCCAGACTTCACCAATCGCGAGCAATTTCTAGCCGCCGTTGAGACCTTGGTCGAAGGTGGACTGGACGGGATAGCGTTTTACAATTGGGGTCATGTGCGAAAGTCGCACATGGCATGGGTTGGGGAGGGGCTGCGACTTATGAAACAAGATCGATGATGTTTTCAGGCAAGGTCGTTGCTGTGACCGGCGCGGCGGGAGGCATAGGCCAGGCGCTGTGCCGTTATTTTGCGGCTGAAGGAGCCCATATCGGAGCCATTGACAAGAACCCCATCGTCGAAAGCTTTACAAAACAACTCGACGGTCAGGACGGTGTCAAAGTGAGACCCGCGGTTGCCGACGTCGGCGACACCACGGCCGTCGCCGCAGCGTTCAAGACCCTGGCCAATCAACTTGGCGCGGTGGACATTCTCATCAACAATGCCGGATTTTCAGAACATCACACCTTTGCCCACACCGACCCCCTGGCCTGGCAACATGACGTGAACGGCAATCTCAATGGGGCCTATTATTGCGCCCATGCGGTATTGCCGATGATGAAGGCCAAAGGCGGCGGTTCCATCATCGCAATCGGTTCGGTGAACGGCATCGGTGCCTTGGGCGATCCCGCCTATAGTGCGGCGAAGGCCGGGATGATTTCACTGACGCGCTCTCTGGCGCTGGAATACGGCCGGTTCGGAATTCGCGCAAACGCGGTGCTGCCCGGTACCGTGCGGACACCGTTGTGGGACCGCCGCGCCGCAAAGCAGCCGGGAGTCCTGCCCAAGCTTGCTCGTTGGTATCCGCTTGGACGGATTGTCGAACCCATCGACGTGGCGCGTGCCGTTGGCTTTCTTGCATCCGATGCGGCTGCCGCCATTACCGGGGTGGCATTGCCGGTCGACTGCGGCCTGTCTGCGGGGAATATCGTGATGGCGAGAGAGCTGACGCTTGAGGATTTCTGAGGGAGAGTCTGGTGGAAAGACTGAGGATCGGTGTTATCGGGCTTGGCTGGTTCGGAGAAATTCATTGCGACACGATAGTTGGAGTGGCCAACCTGGAACTCAAAGCACTGTGTACACGTACGCCTGAGAGGCTGAAGGCGCTTTCAGACAAATACGGGGTAAAAAAAACCTATCGCGACTATCGGGACTTGCTGGCCGATCCTTCGATCGATGCTGTTTCAATCGTCACTATGTGGGATCAACATACCGAACCCGCGATAGCGGCCCTCAAGGCCAACAAACACGTGTTCCTCGAAAAGCCAATGGCCTCCACGGTTGAGGACTGCAATAAAATCATGGCGGCAGCGAAGCGTTCGAAGGGGATCCTCCTCGTGGGCCACATCTGTCGATTCAATCCCCGTTACCGTACGGCGAAACAGGCTATCGAAGCGGGCCGGATCGGCCGGATCGTGGCAATGAGTTCACGCCGCAATATTCCCGCCGCCTGGACGCCGCAAATCCTCAACAAGATCGGCCCCATCGTAGGAGATGCCATTCATGACACCGATCTCATGTTGTGGTTTACCCAGGACAAGATCGTCAGCGCCTATGCGCAAACGGTCGACGTGCGAGGCTTAAAGTTTCCGGATATCGGCCAAACGATGTATCGTTTCGCCGGCGGAGCGACCGCGACACTCGAAACAGTATGGTGCATGCCGGAGAAAACACCCTTCGATATCGACGAGCGGATGTCGATCATTGGAACGGAAGGATTAATCCATGTGCAGGACACCTTTCCAAATCTCGGCATTGTGGGAAACGACAAGCTGCACAGTCCGGACACCACCTATTGGCCACAGTTCGATGGGACGCGGGCGGGGGCCCTGCGAGACGAATTCACTTATTTCGCCGATTGCGCACTGAACGGGAAAACACCGACCGTCGGGCGGCCGGAGGATGCTGCCGCGGCGCTTGCAGCCACTCTGGCGGCGGAAGAATCGGCGCGGAGCGGCAAGGTTGTGACGATCGGCACGTGAGAAAGAACAAATCAGGGAGAATCGTTATGGCAAAGAGAGTTCTAGTGGTCGGCCTGGGCAACATGGGGATGAGCCACGCGCTGGCCTATACCAGAATCCCGGGGTTCGAAGTGGTAGGCGTGTGCGAGCGGCGCATCGCGAAGCGAACTTTGCCGGAGGCACTTAAAGGAGCAAAGAAGTTTGATAATTTCGAGAAGGCCTTGGCCGAGCTCAAGCCTGATGTCGTCTCAATCAACACGTTGCCGGACACACATGCTGGCTTCGCCATCAAGGCAATGGAGGCCGGTGCCCATGTGTTCGTTGAGAAACCGCTCGCCGACAACGCCGAGAACGCTGAGAAGGTCGTGGAAACTGCCAAGCGTACGGGCAAGAAGCTCGTGATTGGCTACATTCTTCGCCAACATCCGTCATGGATAAAATTCATCGAGATCGCCAGAGAGCTCGGAACCCCATTGGTGTTCCGGATGAATCTCAACCAGCAATCGAACGGCCAAACGTGGGAATGGCACAAGCGGCTCATGGATTCGTTTCCCCCGATCGTCGACTGCGGCGTGCACTATGTCGACGTCATGTGCCAGATGACGAGAGCCAGGCCGGTCAAAGTGCATGCGATCGGAGCGAAGCTCACTGGCGAAGTCCCGGTCAACAACTACGGCATGCTGCAGGTCATGTTCGATGACGGTTCGGTCGGATGGTACGAGGCCGGCTGGGGGCCAATGATGAGCGAGACGGCGTTCTTTGTGAAAGACGTTATCGGTCCCAAAGGGTCGGTCTCGATCGTGATGGCTGAGACGGCCGGAGATGTTCGCTCCGACGACATCAATGCCCACACCAAGACCAACCAGATTCTCAGGCATTATTCCGACATGTCGAAGCCGGACGAGCGGATCGACATGACGGACGAGCCCGATCACGACGCACTGTGCGAACGCGAGCAACGGTTCCTGTTGACCGCTATCGAAAAGAACCTCGATCTGACCGACCACATGAACGATGCCGTCAAGAGCCTGAAAATCGTGCTGGCTGCGGACAGGTCGATTCATGAGGGGCAAGTCGTAGCGCTCGCCTAGCCGACTGACGGATTCAGTGGTTTTTCTGGTGGAGACCGCCCGGCTTTTGGGCGAGCTCCATTCTTGCGGCCCAGCTGGCGCTTTGCGCGCCAAGACCAAAATCTGTTGCCAATTCGGTACGCTTAGTAACTTTGGTGCAACAGTTAGGGCAGATTCGTTAACCGAAAATGCGAATTTGAGTCGCGTATTAAGACGGAATTCCGACCGAGTGTTACATTCTTACTGGGTCTGTTCGATTCGATGAAGCGTTTCAGCCAGAGGGTTGACCATGCGCCTAATGCTTTCGAGCGCCGTAGCACTCCTTTTAGTGGCATCGAGCGAACTCGCTGCCGAACCGGCAAGCGATCCTAGCTGTCCCAGGCCCGAAAATGTCATTGCGGTCCTGCAAAAGCATTTCCCCGGGACCAAGCTCACACGTATCGAAGGTGCCCATGCACGCCGGTTCGTGGACGCATACAACAGCCAGTCTGGTTCAACCCGCTGGCCGGCAGACGAAGTCGTTATCGCCCGAAATCCGGACACGCCCGAACGCGCAAGGATCGGTTTCTTCAAAAATGGCTGTCTCTTGGCTCTTGTGGCACGCAGCCTATGGACCGTCGACAGCTTGCAGCGCTCGATCATGAGCGAGCAGGAAATCTAAGCCGTCCAAGCGGCTCATATCCGGCTTGATAATTTATCTAAGCAATGCCTATTTTGCCTGTCGCTTCGTCTTTTGGACGTGAGCGTTTGTGAGGTGTGTCATGGCAAATACGATCATTCATTTTGAGATTCCAGCTGACGATGTGCAACGGGCTAAGCGCTTTTACCAAAAGGCGTTCGGATGGAAGATCTCCGATCCGTGGAAGATGAATTATTTCTTTGTCGAGACAAAGAAAAAGGGCGAGGAAGGTATCAATGGCGGCTTGATGCAACGCAAGATGCCTGACCAGCCGTTCATGAACTATCTTGCGGTTGCCTCGATCGATGCATCCTGTCGAAAAGTTGAAAAGGCAGGAGGGGAGGTCGTCATGCCGAAGACGGAAATTGCACCAAACATGGGTTGGATAGCCGCATTCAAGGATACTGAAGGCAACATCATGGGGTTTCACGAACCGCCCAAGAAATCCGCAAAAAAGGCCGCAAAGAAGGCTGCGGCGAAGAAAAAACGCAAGTGAATGCCGAGGAGGCGCTTCGTTACGGTTCGCCTCCGTGACTGGAGAAGCGGGAAACGATGAAACCGCGGATTACGCTGATCACTCTCGGTGTCGATGACCTGCAAAAGTCGCTCGAGTTCTACAGGGACGGCCTCGGTTTGCCCACCAAGGGTATTGTCGGGATGCAATTTGAGCATGGCGCAGTCGCCTTCTTCGACCTGCAGGCTGGATTGAAGCTGGCAATTTGGCCGCGTGATGATCTTGCCCATGACACCGGCCTTTCCAAAACCAGCCACAGTCCTACGGAATTCAGCATCGGGCACAATGTAGGCTCGCGCAAGGAAGTCGACGTGGTTATGGAGCATGCGAAGCGCGCGGGCGCAAAAATCGTCAAACCTGCTCAGGATACGTTCTGGGGAGGCTATGCCGGCTACTTCAAGGACCCCGATGATCATCTGTGGGAGATCGCCTGGAATCCGGCGGCGATTCCAGAGGACTAGGTGAAGCGGTCTGGCGAATGTCGCCGTTCATTTGGTCATCGACTTCGATCGCTTCGACCGCGAAAGGGATGGATTCTGCGCCAGTAGTTTAAGCTCCTCCATCGAAACATCGACTGTCGCAGCAGAGGGTGCCGGGAAACCATGATCAGAGACCTCGGACATGATCCATTCTCGGAAGTGCCTGACCTTGGGCCGCTTCAACGCTTCCGGCGGATAGACCAAATAGTAGGCGAGCCCAGCAGATAAGCGGAATTCAAACGGCCGAACGAGGCGGCCTGCTGCAATGTCATCGTCGACAAGCGAACTGCGGCCCAGCGCGACCCCTTCGCCTTGCACGGCGGCTTGGACGACATGTTCGGAGGCATAGAAGCTCGGTCCCCGGTGGGCGTCTACTCCTTCCACCCCAGCCATTTTCAGCCACATCGTCCAATCGATGGGGAAATCATCATGGATGAGCGTGTGAAACTTGAGATCGGCAGGAGTGCGCAACGGATGTGGCCCTTCAAGCAGGGACGGGCTGCAGACCGGAGAAATGTCTTCCTGCATGAGCAATTCGGTTTTGACGCCGGGATATTGTCCCCGACCGTATCTAATGGCGATCTCGATTCCGTCACTCACGAAATCGGCCAATTTGTCGGAGGTGGAGAGCCTTATGTCAATATCGCCGTGCGCATGCCGGAACTTGAACAGCCGGGGCACGAGCCATTTGGACGCAAATGCGTCGAGAGTGCTTACCGTGAGGACCGAGGACTGTTGTCCACTCGTCGCAAGGGTCGCTGCCGCCAGTTGGTCAAGAGACTGTCGCACCTCCGCAGCATAGGAGGCACCGATTGGCGTCAGACTGACCGAGCGGGTTTTGCGCACAAAAAGCTGCACGCCGAGATGCGTTTCGAGATGACGAATTGCGCGGCTCACCGCACCATGGGTCACGTTCAGCTCTTCTGCGGCCTTGGAGAAACTCAAGTGACGGGCAGCCGCTTCAAAGCTTGGCAGTGAATTCAATGGAGGCAGCCGTCGTGGCATCTGACCTCGCATGAGTGACAGGTTCTCACATATAGCAAGCCCACTGACCGGTTGTCATCAGTGGCGGAGGGAGTCACTATCTCCGAGGCAATAGATGGAATCTGAACAACAGCTGAGCGGGCCATTCATCGGCGGTCATGACCAGCCATGCAATAGGCAATTCTTTGAAAATGAATACCAAGATCGAGGCAAGTGAGGAGATGATGCGATGAACAAGAGTTGGAAATATGCCGCAGCGGCGGCGCTCATCCTTGGTGTGACTCCAGTTAAGGCTCAATCCCCGGTAATGCTGTTCGAGGGACTGGGTGATCATCATCATCCCATTTCGACCACCAGCACCGAGGCGCAGAAATTCTTCGACCAGGGTCTTATCCTGACCTTCGGGTTCAATCACGCCGAAGCAATCCGCTCCTTCGAGAAGGCGCATGAGCTGGATCCCAAATCCCCCATGCCGCTGTGGGGAAAGGCGCTGGCGCTTGGACCGAACTACAATATCGATGTGGACGCGGCGAGAGAAAAGCTTGCCCATGAAACGATCGAGGCGGCCCGCAAGCTTGCGCTCAATGCACCCGAGGGTGAGCGTGCCTATGTCGATGCGCTGGCAGTGCGCTATAGCGGCAAAGAAAACCCAGATCTCAAGCAACTGGCGCGCGACTATGCAGAGGCGATGGGCGAGTTGTCACGTCGCTTTCCCGACGATCTCGATGCCGCGACACTCTATGCCGAAAGCCTGATGAACCTGAAGCCATGGCAGTTGTGGAGTCTCGATCATCAGCCAGCCGAGGAGACGGCGCAAATCGTCAGCACTCTTGAATCGGTCCTGGCCCGGGATCCAAACCATCCAGGAGCCAACCATCTCTACATTCACGCGGTCGAGGCGTCGGCGCACCCGGAATGGGCGTTGCCATCGGCGCAGCGGCTGGGGTCCATATCACCGGCCGCAGGGCATCTCGTGCATATGCCATCGCACATCTACATGCTGGTTGGAGATTATGAAGCGGCTGCGACCAGCAACAAGATCGCGTCCCACATGGATCATAATTACATCGAAAAGGAACAGGTGAAGGGCGTCTATCCGATGCTCTACTACCACCACAATCTGCACTTTAACGCTGCGGCCAATATCATGCTGGGGCGTCATGGTGAGGCAAAGGAGGCAGCCAAACAACTTACCGAGAGTGTCGAAAAGCATGCCGCGGATGTGCCTGATATGCAGATCTACATCACCGAGTATTTCGGACCCTATCCGCTCTTCGTGGCTTTGCGCTTCGAAGACTGGCCGACGTTGCTTGCAACACCCCAGCCGGCGAGCAATCTGCCGGTTTCAAATGGGTTGTGGCACTACGCGCGAGGAGTGGCGTTCGTTCAAACCGGAGACCTGGCAAAAGCAGGGGAGCATCGCGCCGATTTGGCGAAGGCTATCGAAACTTTGCCGGAGGGCAGTCTTTACGGGCTGAATGCCGGCTCGGACATTCTGCAAATCGGTCTCTCGGTTCTCGATGGCCGCATAGCAGCTGCCAAAGGCGATCGCAAAGCCGCTGTCCAACATCTGGAGGCGGCTGTGACGGTGCAAGACAAGATCGCCTACAACGAGCCTGCGGACTGGTACTATCCGGTGCGCGAGACGCTTGGCGCAACGTTGCTGCTCGATGGTCAGGCTGAGAAGGCGGAGGAGGTATTCCGTGCCGATCTCATGAAGACCAGACGCAACGCCCGCTCGCTGTTCGGCCTCTGGCACTCGCTGGTGGCTCAAGGCAAGACAACAGACGCGGAGCTCGTGCGCAGTCAGTTCGAGAAGGAATGGCGCCATAGCGAGATCGAGCTGAAGCGGGAAACGATGTAGTTCATTCGCTCGGGCTCTCCCGTGTACAAGTGCTTGCAGGCGGCGAAACCGCAGGCATAATCGGCGTTGCCAATGGGGCGGCTCGAGCGAAGAACTGTTGTTGACTGATGAGGCGGTTGTGACTGGCGGACTGGGACCGGGGGCGCTCATAGCGATAACGGGAGCAACCGGCTTCATCGGCCGGCACCTTCTTCGCGAATTGCCGAAGCGCGGGTATCGTTGTCGCGTCCTGTTGCGCCGTCCCATTGAAATGCAGCTCGATTGCGCCAGTGCCGTGATCGGCGATCTTTCGCGCCCACAGAATTTGTCGGCGGCGCTCGAGGGAATCGACGCCGTCGTCCATTCAGCTGGCGCGCCGCCCGGCGTATCGGGAATTCCGGAAGCCGATCATCGACTCCTTGACGTGGAGGGAACGAGACAGCTGGCGCGCGCAGCGCAGCGTGCGCGGGCGAAACGGTTCATCTTTCTCTCCTCCATTCGGGCGCAGTGCGGCCCGATGACCGATGACATCATCACTGAAAAAATGACACCGGCTCCGACCGACACCTATGGGAAATCGAAACTGGAAGCCGAACAGGGCCTGGCGGAGCTTGAACTCGACTGGGTGGCATTGCGGCCGGTCCTGGTTTATGGGCCAGGCATGAAAGGCAACTTCGCAACGCTCGTGAACCTGGCTCGTTCCCCCTATCCATTACCATTTGGCGCCTTGAAGGCTAGGCGATCGCTTCTGTCGCTGGATAACTTGGCCGAAGCAGTGGCAAGCGTTCTTTCCACTCAAGTGGTGCTTCGCCGACCACTGATCGTTGCCGATCCAGACGCGCTGACAGTCTCCGACATGGTCTCCGCAATGCGCGAGGGGTTGGGTCGAAGACCGGGAATAATCACGGTGCCTGCGCCAATCCTGAAGCTGGCGCTTAAGGCCGCGGGCCGGGGGGAGTGGTATGATCGCCTAGCGGGTCCGCTGGTTGTCGATCCCGCCGCTCTACGCGGAATTGGCTGGACTCCGAAATTTTCTACCCGGGAAGGACTTCGGAGGCTGATCACTGATAGTGTCCAGTCAGATGCAATGACGCATTCATCCAATATCCACAGAGAAAAGATTGTTTAAGCATGCTGAAGACCTGGTTTGAGTCGGCTGCGCGACTAATCGACGTGGCAGTCGGAAGAACACCGGCAGATACCGTCATTCGCAATGGCCGGTGGGTAAATGTTCATTCGGGCGAAATCATTCCGCGCACCGACGTCGCAATAGCGGACGGGAGGTTCGCGGTCATCGATTCTGATGCTTCGCGCTGCGTAGGGGGATCGACGCAAGTGATCGATGCTGCCGGACGCTATCTCGTACCCGGTTTGTGCGATGGCCACATGCACGTCGAAAGCGGAATGGTGACAGTAAGTGAATTTGCGCGGGCGGTGATTCCACATGGTACGACGACGATGTTCATCGACCCACATGAAATCGCCAATGTGCTGGGGCTTCCGGGCGTCAAGCTCATGCACGATGAGGCAGAAAAGCTTCCGATAAACGTCATGGTGCAAATGCCCAGTTGCGTTCCCAGCGCACCGGGCCTGGAAAATTCGGCCGCAGTGCTCGGCGTGGAAGACGTAAAGCAAGCGATGAACTGGCCCAACATCATCGGGCTCGGAGAGGTAATGAATTTTCCCGGCGTGGCTGGCAAGGACGAGCGGATGCTGGGTGAAATTGCCGCAACTCAGTTCGCAGGCAAAACGGTGGGAGGTCATTACGCTTCGCCCGATCTTGGTGCGCTGTTCCACGGCTATGTCGCGGGTGGACCGGCAGACGATCATGAAGGGACACGGGTCGAGGACGCGATCGCCCGCGTGCGTCAGGGCATGCGCGCAATGCTGCGGCTCGGCTCGGCCTGGTATGATGTCGCTGAGCAGATAAAGGCCATCACCGAAAGGGGGCTCGATCCGCGCAATTTCATTCTTTGTACGGATGACAGCCATTCCGGAACGCTGGTTTATGAAGGCCATATGAATCGCGTTGTCCGCCACGCCATCGCTCAAGGCGTCAAACCCGTTGTGGCCATTCAAATGGCGAGCCTGAATACGGCGCAACATTTCGGACTGGAGAGGGAACTCGGCTCGATCACGCCCGGGCGGCGAGGCGATCTGATCATAAGCTCCGATCTCGTGACACTGCCAATTGAGATGGTGATCGCGCGAGGGCGAGTTGTCGCGGAGAACGGCAGGCTAACGACCACCATTCCGGCCTACGCGTATCCGCCGGAGGCTCGGACCACCGTCAAACTAGGCCGCAAGCTGAGGGCGGAGGATTTCGATATTTCGGCGCCGAAAGGGGCTCGTGAGGTGACCGCACGGGTGATCGGGGTCATCGAAAATCAAGCGCCGACGAGGGCGCTTGAACGAAAACTACGCGTCAGCGGAAGTGTGGTGGAGATGGACCGGCAGGGTGATGTTTGCCAAATTGCGTTGGTTGAACGGCATCGAGCCACCGGTAAGGTCACCAACGGGTTCGTCTCCGGCTTCGGCTATGACACCGATTGCGCGGTGGCGAGCACGGTTGCGCATGACAGTCATCACATGATCGTCGTTGGGACCGACAAGGCAGATATGGCGTACGCCGCCAACAAGCTCGCGGAAGTGGGCGGCGGGATCGTGGTGGTGAGCCTAGGCAAGGTTCTGGCCCTTGTGGAACTTCCAATCGCAGGGCTCATGTCAGACGAACCCGCCGAAGCGGTGGCGGCAAAGGCAAGCCAGATGGTCGAAGCCATGCGTCGGTGCGGCTGCAGGATGAACAACGCATACATGCAACATTCGCTGCTGGCGCTCGTGGTCATCCCCGAATTGCGCATCTCGGACGTCGGTCTCATCGATGTCAGGCGCTTCAAGAAAACGGATTTGTTCGTTACCTAAAGTCCGCCTCATTTCATCTGTGATCCCAAGGAGGACCTGATTGGCATCTTGATGACGCAGCGGGTGTGGGATTCACCCGTTGCTCCCGCGGTTCAGGCCGACTTCTGGACTTCAACCTACCAGACGATCGATGATTGAGAGGAGGTGGTGACCCCGGCAGGATTTGAACCCACAACCCTCTGGTCCGAAGCCAGATGCTCTATCCGTTGAGCTACGGGGCCTTGAGTGAGGCTGGAATGACTGTTCATCCCCCGGGAGAATTGTCTTGCCCGGAATTGCCGTCATACCCTTTATACCAGGACGCAGCAACTGGATTGCGGCGATAGAGGTCTCTGGGGTGCTGGTTCTGCGGAATAAGTCCGGCTCTTGAATGATCAAGCGAGGCGAGTGCGACTGTTGCATCGTCGGCGGGGGTCCCGCCGGTCTCATGCTGGGACTGTTGCTAGCGCGCGCCGGATGCTCGGTCAGCGTGCTTGAGAAACACGCCGATTTCCTGCGCGACTTCCGTGGCGATACGATCCATCCCTCAACGATGGAAGTCATGTACGAGCTTGGCCTGCTCGAACGGTTCAAACAACTTCCGCAGCAAAAAGTCACTACACTCGCCGGCATGTTCGGCACCGAGCGAATCCAGATTGCAGACTTTTCGCATTTGCCAGTGCAGGCTCCCTACATCTCGCTCATGCCGCAATGGGATTTTTTAAATTTTCTGGCGCGTGAGGCACAGCGCTATTCCAAGTTTGAGTTGCACATGCAACAGGAAGCGACGGGTCTCATCGAGCACGACGGTGTTGTCAAAGGCGTGCGCGTTCAAACAGGCGACGGGGAGAGCGAGGTGCTGGCGCGACTCACCGTTGCCGCGGATGGACGGAGTTCGAGGATGCGCGAGCTCGCCGGGCTCAAGGTTCGAAATCTCGGCGCACCAATGGATGTGTTGTGGTTCCGACTCACTCGACTTGCGGAGGATCCGGAGGAAACCTTCGGACGGTTCGAGGCAGGCGGAATCATCGTCATGCTCAACCGCGGCACGTATTGGCAATGTGCCTTTGTTATTCCGAAGGCGGGACTTGATGCAATAAAAGAGGCAGGGCTGCCGGCATTTCGCAAGACTCTCGAACGGCTTCTTTGCCTGCCCGCCGATCGAGTTTCAGAGATCACCTCTTGGGATCAGATCAAACTTCTCACTGTATTGGTTGATCGGCTGGAAAATTGGTCGAAGCCCGGGCTGCTGTGCATCGGAGATGCCGCTCATGCGATGTCGCCGATTGGCGGGGTTGGCATCAATCTGGCGGTGCAAGACGCCGTGGCGGCGGCAAATTTGCTCGCCGGGCCGCTGAGGAAGAGCAGTTTCGACCAAGATTTGCTCCGACGTGTGCAAGAGCGGCGCGAATGGCCAACACGGGTTACGCAACGACTGCAGCTCTTGATCCAAAACAACGTCATCGTTCCCATGCTGGAGGCGAGGCAGCAACGTCGGCCGCCGTTGTTTGTCCGGTTACTGGCGCGCTCGCCCTGGCTTCGCCGCCTTCCTGCGCGGTTTATCGGCCTGGGTGTGCGACCGGAGCACGTGAATCTTGAGATTCAGAACGCTGGCCGACGAGATATGCGCTGAATAATAATTCGAATCGCGCCTATCCCACGACACCGGCTTTTCTTAGCTTCGCAATTTCCATTTGGTTGAGACCGAGGATCGAGGCCAAGATTTCATCGGCATCGGCATTGAGCGATGGAGCCGGCCGCTCGTAAGTGATTGCCGTTTTGGAGAATCTAATTGGATTGGCGAGGCCCGGCGTCTTTACTCCGTCGTCCCGATACAGATCGAGTTGCATCCCTCGATGACGCACTTGCGGATCGGCGAAAACTTGATCGATGGAATTCATAGGTCCGCAGGGCACCGCCGCCGCTTCGAGCGCTTCAACCCATTCCTTGGTCGTTCGCCCAAGCATGGCAGGAGAGAGGAGGCTCACGAGAGCGTCACGATTTTCGACGCGTGTGCGATTGTTGAGAAATCGCGGATCGTCGGGAAGGCCCGGTAATTCTGCGATGCGACATAGCTCGCGGAACTGACGGTCGGTTCCGACTGCGAGGATGACATGACCATCCCGGGTGGCGAAGCTTTGATAGGGAACAATGTTAGGATGGGCGTTGCCGAGGCGGGGAGGCGGCCTGCCGCTCACCAAGTAATTCAACGCTTGATTGGCGAGCACGGCGACCTGTGTATCGAGCAGGGCCAGGTCGATGTGTTGCCCTTCGCCGGTTCGCTCACGGTGGACAAGTGCAGCCAGTATGCCTGCAACCGCATAGAGGCCGGTGAACAAATCGGCAAACGCTACGCCGCATTTCACCGGCCCGCCACCGGGCTCCGTATCGGGCTTGCCGGTGATGCTCATGATTCCGCCCATCGCCTGAATTATGAAATCGTAACCCGCGCGCTGGGCGTAGGGGCCGTCCTGGCCAAAGCCGGTTACCGAACAGTAGATTAATGACGGGTTCTGTCCTTTAACCGTCTGGTAATCGAGGCCGTATTTCTTAAGCCCACCCACCTTGAAGTTTTCTAGCAGGATGTCCGAGCGAGCCGCGATTTTTCTTATAAGATCCTGCCCTTCAGAAGCAGTGATATCTATGGCAAGAGATTTCTTGCCCCGGTTGGTCGACAAATAATAGGCCGCATCCCCTCGGGACCCATCGGCATTCGTAATAAAGGGCGGGCCCCAGCCGCGGGTATCGTCGCCTTCACCCGGACGCTCTATCTTAATCACTTCGGCCCCGAAATCTGCGAGCATTTGACCCGCCCAGGGAGCAGCGAGCACCCGAGACAGGTCCAAAACCCGAATGTGACCCAATGGGCCAGGCATTTGTGCACTCCTTGTTCAAACCTTTGTCCGGGCTTCTATCGGTCCCATGGGCAAAGCGCAAACGCTTGCCCGCCCAGCATCGAGAGCGCAATTTGGGGTTGGGCTGGCCCGAAAGAAAGCGGGTCGGCCATTATCGCCATTGCCCGCTGTCATCGAAACGTCATACTATCCGCCCACCCAATCAGAAACTGGATGAAACCAGACGTCATAAACCTGTCGTGCCAAGGTGAGACCTACCCTCGACCGGGGGCAAAACCGTATCCTCGGAGGAATATGATAATGAGTAGAAGTAAAGCTTCGGCCCGCTCAAGCTTTGAAACGATGCTGGCGGCGAGGCGCTTTAGCCGCCGAACCGTACTCAAGGCTGGCGCTGCTGCCGGTGCCATCACGATTGCTGGTCCGGCTTTTGTCAAGAACGCCCTTTCGGCTTCGGGACAGCTTAACCTTCTGATGTGGTCGGACGAATTTCCCGACCCAGTTGTTCCGAACTTCGAAAAAGCGACGGGCATCAAAGTCAACATGACGCCGTTCTCGCAGAACGAAGAGCAGATCAACAAGCTGCAAGCCACAGGGGGCGAAGGGTTCGATCTTTGCCAACCCACGCGCGACCGCGCTCCTCAGTTCAAGGACCTGGGCGTTCTTGCGCCGTTCGACATGAACAAGGTGAAGAACACCGGAAACCTCATACCGGCAATGCTCGAAGGTTCCACCAGCCTGTGGACCTGGGAAGACGGGCTCTATCACTTGCCGCATTGCTGGGGGAGTGAGGCAATCTCTTGGCGCACCGACAAATGGCAACCCAAGGATGCCTCGCAGCTCAGCTACGGAGATTTGTGGAACGAAGAAGTGAAAGGACATGTCCAAGGGCGGCCACACTCGATGCTGCTCGGTATCGGCCTGTTTTGGGACGGGTCGGGCAAGCTGCCGTCGAACCGTATGCTCGATGCATTCAAGGATCCCGAGACCTTCAAGAAGATCTACGATCAGATTCTGCCGTTTGCCATCGAGCACAAGGCCTGGATCAAGCAATTCTGGGACTCGGCCGATAACACCAAGTCGGGACTCCTGGAGAATGACGTGTGGATTGGTCAGACTTGGGACGGCCCGGCGCTGTCGTTGAAGAAGGACGGCAAACCGGTCAACTACCAGGCTCCCAAGGAGGGTGCGATCACATGGCTCGATGGTCTTTCGATGCCGAAGGCTGCCAAGAACGTCGACCAGATCTATGAGTTCATCAACTACCTGCACACACCGGAAGCGTCCGCAGCCGTGGCTGAGGGCTCAGGATACAATCCGGTCGTTACGGGTGCTGATGCCCTTCTGTCAGATGTGGCCAAGAAGAACTTCGCTGAAGCCTATCCTGGCGATTCGTTGAAGAACCTCTGGCATCGTCCGCCTGAGTCTTCCTGGCTTGGCGATCTGAAGCTTGAATACGCCGATAAATTCAAGTCGGCATAACCGGAAAGAAGTGAATGCCAGTCCGGCCCCGGCTTAGCTCCGGGGCCGGACAATTGCATTGGCGGCCGCAGGCGTATAGAAATTTCAAGTTGATCCGAGTGAGGTAGAATGGGGTATGAGCGCAGACGTCGAACTTGATCACGTCACCATCAGGTTTGGCAATTTCACCGCGGTGAAGGGCGCCACGCTAAGAATCAACAACGGCGAGTTTTTCTCGTTTCTGGGACCGTCGGGCTGCGGCAAGACTACGATCCTGCGGACCATCTCCGGGTTCCTGGAACCTTCACAAGGAACAGTCCGCATCGGCGGACAGAACATGGCCGGGATCGGCCCGAACAGGCGGCCAACGGCCCTGATTTTCCAAAATCTTGCACTGTTTCCGCTAATGAGTGTTGCGGAAAACATCACCTACGGGCTGCGCGTGCGCGGTGCGTCAAGAGAGGACCGTAAACGGCGCGGTGCCGAGTTGTTGAGCCTTATTGCTCTGCCGGATCAGGGCGACAAGCTTGTCAGCGAACTATCGGGCGGGCAGCGGCAGCGGGTTGCAATCGCCAGGGCTCTGTGCGTCGAACCCAAGGTTCTGCTGCTCGACGAGCCCCTGTCGGCGCTCGACTTGAAGCTTCGCCAGCACATGCGCAACGAGTTGCGCAACATTCAGAAACGAGTAGGCATCACCTTCATCTACATCACGCACGATCAGGGTGAAGCGCTTACGATGTCGGACCGTATTGCGGTGATGAATGAGGGCATCATCGAGCAAATTGGCGATGGGAAGACGATCTATGACCATCCGGAAACGGCTTTCGTCGCCAGCTTTGTTGGCGAGAACAATCCGTTCCTGGGCAAGGTCGCGCGAGCCACTCAAAGCGAGGTTGTCATCGAGACCAAATTCGGACCGTTGCGAGGTCGAAATCCGAAGAATCTGTCGAAGGGTGACCGAGGGATACTGTTCATAAGGCCCGAGCTGTTGAGACTTGGGAACGGCACCGCCGATTCCACCCTGGAATCAACGGTTCTGAACATAGCGTTCGAAGGAAACGCCAGCCACATATTCCTCAAGGGGGCGGGCAGCAAGGAGATTACGCTGACGGTCGGCAGGCACGAGGGCGGTGCAATGCCGGAGCAGGGTGGCACTGCCAAAATTTCCTTCGACCCCTCCATGGCCCTGGTGCTGCCGGAAGGGAAGATGGCTCGTGAATAATCGCCTGATCGTCTTCTTCATCCCGGCGGCGATTGTCATCGCTTACTTTCTGATGGCAATGATCGAGCGGCGCGTCCTCGCGGACTCCCGCCCGACGGGGTTCGTTCAGCGCAATGGGGCGGCACTGTCACTGTTCTTTGTCGTTGCCGTTGGTTTCTGGACATTGTTCATGGTGACGCTGCCCTATCTCTACATGTTCCAGGAATCCTTCCATCCGACGCTGTGGCCGAAGGATCGCGGAGGGCCCAAAGATACGCTCACGCTCGAGCATTACCGTTTCTTTCTGTATGGCAGTGATGGACTTGGCAACTTCACACACCTGCGGGCCTTCGTTCTAACCATCTTCATCAGCCTGTGTGTGACAATCGCCAATTTCATCCTGTGCTATCCGCTTGCCTATTACATGGCGCAATCGGCGACGACGCAAAAGGTGCGGGTTCTTCTACTGGCGCTGATAGTTCCCTATTGGGTCAACGAGATTCTACGTGCCTTCGCGTTGCGAGTCCTGCTTGCCAGCGGAGGCTTGATCAACACTGCGCTGCTGGGCATGGGCCTCATCAACGAACCCTTTGATTTTCTCGGCGCCAATATCGGCCTCTACGTGGGTCTTTCCTATGCCTATCTGCTGCTGATGGTGTTCCCTCTGTACAATGCTATCGAGAGTCTCGATCCCAATCAGATTGAAGCCGCCCGCGATCTAGGGGCCCCCTGGTGGCGCATACACAAGGACATCGTCATACCGCACGCAAAACCCGGCATTGCATCGGGCTGTACGATGGTGTTCATGCTCTCGGCGGGCGCGCTCGCCGCGCCGCAATTCTTGGGCGGGCCGAAGACCCTGTGGTTCACTTCCATCGTTTATGATTTCTTCTTCCAGTCGTTCAATTGGGCGCGGGGATCGGCATATGCCCTGATTCTGCTGGCGGCGTGCATACTCTTCGTGATGCTGATGCTTCGCCTGTTCAAGGTGAGCCTAGGGGAAACAATCCGATGAGCTCGAAGTTCGTGATGCGGGCAATGATCGGATTTTATCTTGTGATCTTCTTCGCCTACCTGTTCGGCCCACTGTTTTTCATGAGCGTCACCGCATTCAACACGCCGAACTATCCGACCGCCTATCCTTTCGAACAGTTCACCTGGAAGTGGTTCGACGCCCTGTTCAAGGACCGGGACATGATGGACGGTCTACTCAATTCGGTCATCATCGGATTGGGAGTGGTTGCGCTTTCGGTGCCGATCGGCCTGGCGGCCTCGATTGTCATGCAACAGATTTATTGGCGCGCACGCGCCCTGTACTACCTCGTCACCGTATCACCGGTGTTGACGCCCGGCGTCATCATTGGCATCTCGACGGTCATCTTCTGGAAGGATTTCAGTGAGGCGATAGGACTCAAACCCTACCTGTACAAGGGGATCATTCTGGCCATCATCGGTCAATCAAGTTTTATCTGCGCTTATTGCATGCTGATCATCATGGCGAGACTTCAAAGATTCGACCGTTCACAGGAGGAAGCAGCGCTCGATCTTGGCGCCAGCTATCCGCAGGTATTCTGGCATATTCTGGTTCCGTTCCTGAAACCGGCACTTCTTTCGGCGGCAGTCATTGCATTCCTGTCGTCGTTCGAGAACTACAACACCACGACGTTCGCAATACTGGCGGATAAAACTCTGGTGACTGTGCTGGCGGGGCGCGTTCGGCAGGGCACCACACCGGCGCTGTCGGCTTTGGCGGTCATCATTATTGCCATCTCGCTGGCAGGGGCGATTGTCTATGAACTCTTGAAACGGCGCGAAGAGCAACGGGCAGCGCGCGCCAAGGAGCAGGCGCGTCTGGCGGAACGCAGTGGAGTAGCCGCGGTGCCGGCGCTCGCGCCGGCGCGCTGAACCGCCGATGCGTCATGGGAGGTGGCGGTTCGGATTGGTCAATACCAATTGCCACGTTCGTCCTGAATTGACATTGCCGCAGGTTTGCGATCGAGGAATGCATCCAGATGCACGATGGTCCGATCGCCTGCCGCAACGACGACCGCATACATGGCCGGTTCGATGCTATAAACGGTCGGCACCGACCCACCGACCAGCGGCACCTGATGGTTGAGCGATGGCGGAGCAGCAAAAGGGATGCCGCGCCACATTCCGCTGAGCGGCCGATGCGCATGTCCAAAAAACAAATGCCGGATATTGTGATCCCTTATCGTCTGATGAAACGATTCGGGATCCTCGAGCTTGATCAAGTCCATGAGGCTGTGGCCGATGTCGAACGGCGGGTGGTGCATGAACAAATAGATCTGTCCCGCGCGTGTAGTCTCAAGCTGGCGACTTAGCCATCTGCGGCGCTTTTCACAATAGATTCCCGCTGAAGTGTTGCCGCCCTTGAAGGTATCAAGAAAGATGCACTGAATGTCGTCCACTGTGTGGGACGACTGGATAAATCCGTTGTCGTCGCAATATGCTCTACCGAAACTGCTTCTGAACACCTCCCGATCGTCGTGGTTGCCGATCAGCAGGAATGTCTTGAGCGGAAAGCGAGCGAGCCTCGACTTCAGCCCCTGATAAGACGCAGGCTCTGCAATATCCGACAAGTCGCCGGCAATAACGCAAAAGGAAGCGTCGGCGTGATGGCGCTCGATGTCGGCAAGACACTTGTCGAAGCGATCGAGGGGATCCAAACCCCAAACCGTCGCACCGGGGACTGTCAAGTGAAGGTCGGCAATCAGGATGAACTTCATATGGTTTTCCTGTTCGCCGCCTTAAGTCGCGACTTTCGCAAGAGGCCGGCCGCGTCGACGATCGGATATGCAGCGGAAACGACATGCGAGTTGATCGTATGGAAATCGCGGATCAAGTCGACAAACAGGGCGCCGCGCCTCAACGACCGTCCTTTCGGACCGGGGGCGCGGAATTGGTCGCGGATGATTTTGTTCTCGATTGTCCGAAACAATCCTTTCTGCTCGATCAACCGCCTGGCGCCGGCAATGTCACCGGAACCAAACACCCCCGATGCGAGCTTGAGGCTTTCGCACACTAAGTCGGCGAGTTTGTCCAGAGCAGCGCTTTCGGCGGGCGAAAAGCTTATGTTCTCCTTGATCTTCGACTTCACTCGGTCGGCGAGGCTCAAATGGATGATGTCGCCGGCATGCTCCAGGTTGCTCACATAAAGCATTGTTTCGAGTGCCCGCTTGCTATCTTCCGCCGAGAGTTCATTTCGAGTCAGCTCCGCCACATAGGCCTGAATGTCGCTTTGATAGCCATTGAGCCGCTCGTCGAGCAGTCGAATGCTTTTGAGACCATCAACCTTGTTGGCCTTGAGTGCTTCTACCGCGGTGCGGAACATGCGATCGAGCAATTCGGCCATGCGAACAGTCTCCAGGGAGGCGTTCGATAGCGCAACGCTTGGGGAGTCAAATGCGCCACGATCCAGATAGCGTGGCTTGATAAGCGGATCTTCGGCGGCCTTCTTGTCAGGCAAAAGCTTTTCTGTGGCTTTTACGATCAAGCCGAGAAATGGGAGGCAAGCGACCGCCAGGCAGATATTGAAGGCAAGATGGGCGACGAGAACCCGATGCACCGGATCGCCGGACATCGTATCGATCGAGGCTGAGATTTGCGGCAGAAAGGGGAGCAGCACTCCGGCGCCAATGGCGCGGCAAATCAGATTTGCCAGCGGCATGCGTCGAGCCGCGGGCTCAAACTCCATGGTGGACATCATTGCGGGCAGTCCACCGCCAAAATTGACACCGAGCACGAACGCCATGGCACCGGCAACCTCCAGACTGCCGTTGGCCACGAACGAGGCAATCAAGAGGATGATTGCGAGGCTGGAATAGCTGAGCCAGGTGACAAGTGCGCCGATCAGGAAGGCCAGCAAGTGCTCTGATCCAAGGGTGGATAATACATTGTGGAACAGAGTTGCCTCGCGCAGCGGCGAAGTGGCGGAGGTAACAAGCTTGAGGGCCAACAACATGAGTCCGAGGCCCATGAGGATGCGGCCGATATTGCGGAGCTTGAAGTCGCTTGAAGCGCTGAACAGCACATAGCCGGCAAACAGCAGCAGGGGCGATAGCCAAAGTGACAAGATGGCGCCACCGGTCGCGAAGGCAGCCGATACTATGGCCGAACCAACGTCGGAACCGAGCAGCACCGCCAGGCCCCGCGCCGCCTCCAGAGTGCCTGCGGCTGCGAGTCCGGTGATGATTAGCGCCGTCGCGGTGCCGCTTTGTAACAGAACCGTTGCACCAATACCTGCAAGGAGCGAGGTTAGCCGGTTGGTCAGGTGAGTCTCGATAAACCGCTTCAGACGTTCTCCCCACGCCCGCAAGATGCCGGTGCGCACCATGCGTACGCCCCACAAAAGCAGTGTTACGCTGCCTAGCAAATTAACGATGACAAGTGTGCCGGGGCTTAGGAGATCCATCCGAGTTTCCTGGTCAGACCTGCTTAGATCATCTAAGCCGGCCATGGCAATGAATAGGTCTTCACGTTGGTGAAGAACTTCATCGCTTCCAGTACTCCTTCTTTTACACCATTGCCTGAATCCTTAATGCCGCCGAAGGGCGACATCTCGGTGCGATACCCCGGCACTTCCCATATGTTGACGCTGCCCACGTTGAGGCAGTCGACATAGCGTGTAATTCGATCCAGGCGGTTGGTGCATACTCCCGATGAAAGTCCGAAAGAGGTCGAATTGGAGATTCTTATGACCTCGTCGTCGTCGCCCGCCACCCGTATCATCGGTATGACCGGACCAAAAGTCTCCTGAAGGACGAGTTCACAATCATAAGGTACGTGATCGAGGGTGATTGGGGGGAGAATCGCTCCCTTGCGTCCAGGATGGTAGAGGATTTTGGCGTCATGCCTGGCTGCATCCTCCACCCGCCGCTCGATGGCAATGGCCGCCTTTTCGTCCACGACGGTGCCGAGATCGGTGTGCGGATCCATTGGATCGCCGAATTTTATGTCCTTGGCTTTTTGCAGTACGTGGCGGGCGAACTGGTCGGCAACTTTCTGCATGACGAGGATGCGTTTCACCGCAGTGCAACGCTGTCCGGAATTCTTCGTTGCGCCTTTCACCGCAAGGTCGGCGGCCCTTTCCAAATCCTCCGGAGAAAGATCATCGCACACTATCAGCGGATCATTGCCGCCCAGCTCGAGAGCGGCCCGCTTATACCCTGCCTTGTTGGCGATGATTTTCCCAACGCTTACGCCACCTGTGAAGGTGATAACCTCGACATGGGGATTGGTGACCATCTCGTCGCCGATGTCACTCGGCCAACCGGTGACCACCTGAAACATCTCAGGCGGCAGTCCCGCTTCGTAGAGGATATCGGCCAGCGCCAAGGCCGTGAGGGGAGTGGCTTCGGCGGGCTTGCATACCACGCAATTGTTGGTGGCGATGGCAGGAGCCACCTTGTGAGCCACCATGTTGAGCGGATGGTTAAAGGGTGTGATGGCTGAAATCGTCTGCACCGGATGGCGTTTTGTATAGATCTTCCGCGCCTTTCCGTGAGGCGTCACATCACAGGAAAAAATCTGACCATCGTCGAGGATTGCAAGTTGACCTGCAAGAGTGAACACGTCATGGGCGCGGCCGCACTCGTAGAGCGAGTCCTTTTTCGATATGCCAAGTTCAAGCGTGATGAGATCGGATAACGCCTCCTTGCGTTGTTCGATGAACTCAGCCGTCTTGAACAGGATGCGCTGGCGCTCGTAACGTGAAAGTTTCGATCTAAATCCGGCGGCGATGGCGAAGGCACTGCGCACATGCTCCGGCCTCCCGGCGGGAACGGTGCCGACCATTTCATTGGTATATGGATAGAACACGGGAATGACTGCTTCGGCAGTTACCTTCTTGCCGCCAACCCGCATGGATTCCGTAAGAACGGTGCGCTTAGGCTCGATCCGGCTCATGCGTCCTGCCTATTCCGCGGCTGCGGCGAATTCCGCAATGTGGTTGCAGCCAATAGCAAATGCATCGAAATTGCGAAGATTTTTGTGCAAACCGACAGTCTTACGGTTGGTGATAATCGGAATTTCCTGTTCGCTCAGTCCGCCGTGCGATCGAAGCGGCTCTGTCAGAGCCGACAGATTGTGGTTGGTGCGCCGCGATCCAATAACCTTGGTTGCCGAGGCGCCACCAGATATTACGACAAGATCTCCGATACGATCTTCGGGCAAATCGAACCGCCGGCTGGCCGACTTGCGGTCCAGCACCACATCAATTCCTTGCATGTGCCTCACCGCTGCCGCCACTTCATCGAGCTGCACGCCCTTGAGATAAACGGTGGCAAACGACCCGAGTGCCCCGTGATGCAATACATAAGGATCGGTGATGGGTAAGATGACCTGGGTGGTGTCACTGCCGAACAGCTTGTCCAACTCGTCCTGCAGATAAAGGACATCCGGTTCCCCATTGGCAAGATGCTTGTCCTTCATGCCGTGATCGGCGGTGATGACGACTACGGCGCCCGCCTCGTCGAGCTGGCATAGATAACGATCAAGCATCAGGTAGAATTCATTGGCGCCCGCAGAACCCGGCGGAAATTTGTGTTGAATGTAGTCCGTGGTGGAAAGATACATGAGATCGGGGCGCTTCAGCCTGAGCAATTTCACTCCGGCAGCGAGCACGAACTCGGAAAGCCCGGCGGAATAAACTTCCGGCACCGGCATGCCGGCAAATTCGCACACATCGGCGATGCCGTTGGCGGTCATGGTTGCTTTGTTCGCCTGCTCGGAGGAAAAGCAAATGGCCGTCCCATCGAACACAAGCCCTTTTCCAAGCAGCAGCCGCAATTTGTCTTTGGCGGTGATCACCGCCACCGTGGCGCCGGCTTGCTGAAATTCCGCAAATATCGTCGGCGCGCGCAGCCACTTCGGATCGTTCATCATGACTTCATGGCCGGTCTGCGGATCGATGAAATAGTTCCCGCAAATACCGTGCCATGATGGCGGCCGTCCGGTGACGATCGACAGATTGTTGGGGTTGGTGAAACTCGGCATTGCTGACGTGCCGCGCAGATTTTCACCACTAGCGATGATATTCCGCAAATTGGGCATGAGCCCGGCGTCCATGGCCAATTCCATGTAAGCGGGCTCGCTGCCATCGCAGCACACAACGACAAGAGGCTGAGCGGGCCAGCGGTAATCACGGCCGTTCACGGTTACGGTTCTTGGTTTCTGTCTGGCCATTCGCTATTCGTCAGAGACAGCCGGCGTCATGTCTCTAACGCCCATCTCACGCAAACAATCACGCACGGCATCGACCAGCGCTTGCATGACTTTCGGATCAACCTGGCCGATATTGCCTATCCTGAAGCTCGGTCGCTGAGTGAGTTTTCCGGGATAAATTACGAAACCGCGCGATTTCAGCCCATCGTAGAAGCGCTGAAAGTCGAACTTGCGATCGCGGGGGGTAAGGAACGTTTGGATGATCGGACCCGCATCTTCAGGCGCAAGAAGGGTATGAAAGCCGAGACGCCGCATACCGGCAATGAGGGTGTCGCGATTTCTCACATAGCGGGCCAGGCGACCGGCAAGCCCGCCCTCCTTATCGTGCTCTTTCAGTGCTTGGTAAAAGGCAACCAAGGTATGGGTCGGCGGCGTGTAACGAAACTGGCCGGTCTTCTCCATATGTTGCCATTGATCGAACAGATCGAGAGACAATGAATGGCATCGATCCTTCGATGCCTTCAGCAAGTCCCACCGGCTCAATACATAAGCGAAACCCGGCACACCCTCGAGACACTTATTGGCCGAGGAAACCACCACGTCGATTCCAAGCGCGGCTGTTTCAATCGGTATGGCACCGAATGAGCTCATGGCATCGAGGATCAGAGTGCGGTCGTGTTTCTTGACAGCGGTAGCTATGTCCCGCATCGGATTGACCAGACCGGAGGTCGTTTCACAGTGAACAAGAAAAACCATCGATATGCCTGGATCATCCTCCAGCGCGTGTTCAATATCTGCTAGCTTTGGCCTTTCGTCGTCGGCATATCGCAGCACGACGTGCGGTCGGTTCAACCGCTCCATGATCTTGATGGCACGCTCTCCATAGGCGCCATTGCTGATCATCAGCAGCTTGCGTCTGCCGATCGGGGCAAAACCTCCCAGAGCTGCTTCAATTGCGAAGGTTCCGGAACCTTGCATGAGCACACAGGTGTAATTCTCATCGCAACCAGCCAACTTCAAAAGGCGACGGCGGATATCGGATACGATAAATTTCAGTTCCTGGTCCCAGGAGCCCCAATCAGCCAACATGGCGAACTTGACCCCGCGGGAGGTGGTGAGCGGCCCAGGAGTAAGAAGATAGGGCATATCTTCCTGGCCTTCGGGGCCGGTAACTTTGCGCTTAGGTGGCCGAACGACTACAACCATTGGTTTTTCCGATTCGAAACTCCATATGCGGTTTCCGGACTTTATAAGTCAAATCGGTTCTGATTATGTATTATATAAGCTAGGCAGATATATATGAGTTACGCACAGCTGAAAGCATTCCATGCCGTTGCCGCGAGCGGCGGATTTTCCAAAGCGGCCCACAAACTCAATGTGACTCAACCGGCTCTATCCGACCATGTGCGCAAGCTGGAATCAGCCTATGGGGTGGAACTTTTCTCACGTACGAGGCGAAAGGTGGATCTTACCGATCTCGGTCGGCAGCTTTTTGCTCTCACGGAGCGCCAATTCGAGGCTGAGGCGCAGGCCATCGAACTCCTAAGTCGCGCGCAAGGTCTCAGGCAGGGGCTCATCTCGATTGGCGCGGATGCGGCTGTCCATGCCTTGCCGCTTATCAAGAGATTCAACGAGCGCTATCCGCGCGTCGAACTCAAGCTGATTACGGGCAATACGGTCCGCCTTATCAACCAGCTAGAGAAACTGGAGATCGATTTCGCCGTGGTGGCGGAGGTGCCATCTTCGGAGATCTTCTTTGCCTGCAAGGTCCGAGAAGACCCACTTGTGTGCATACTGGCGCAAAATCACCCGCTGTCGCGAAGGAAAAAACTTCTGTTTGATGACCTGTTGCAAACCGCACTGGTCCTGCGCGAAAGAGGTTCGGTCACGCGCGCCCTTTTTGAAGGCGAGGCAAGCAGACGCGGAGCACGGCCCAGACAGGTAATTGAAATTGAGGGCAGGGAAGCCGCAAACGAGGCGGTAGCCCAAGGACTCGGCGCCGGCATCGTATCGCGCGGAGAGCTGCCGCATGACGAAAGACTGCGCGCAATCGCCGTGGCGGATTGGCGCGAAACAATGCAGGAATGGCTCGTATGCCTTAAGGCGCGCGCCGATCTTCATATCATGCGTGCATTCTTGCAGTTGCTGGCATCTTGAGAACAGATCATCGGTTGGCTATCCTCGACCCATGGCAAATGCATTCATAGCTGCCTGTGTCCAGAACTCGGCGACCCCCGATATCCATAAGGATATTGCAACTTGTCTGCGGCTGATCGAGCGAGGAGCCGCGGCAGGAGCGAATTTCATCGCGCTTCCGGAATACTGTGTCGGCCTAAACACCAAGGATGGGCTTCTCTATCCGTTGGCGTTTGAAGAGCGAAAGCACCCCGCCATCCCCGCCTTTGCGGAAGCGGCCCGCAAATATGGATGCTGGCTGCTCATAGGGTCAATTGCGGTGAAGGCTTCTGACGGACGCATCTTGAACCGTGCGCTCATGCTCGACAAAGAGGGCACAATCATCGCGCGCTACGACAAGCTGCACCTGTTCGATGTCAACTTGGGAGAAGGCCAAGTCTACCGCGAGAGCGCCACCATCGCTCCCGGCAGCCAAGCCGTGCTGTCGCCTTGCATGGGAAGCGTTATCGGCCTGTCAATTTGCTACGACTTGCGGTTCGCAGCACTTTACCGCGCCTATGCGCAGGCCGGGGCGGAGCTGCTGGCGATACCGGCAGCCTTCACGAAGACGACGGGAGAAGCCCACTGGCATGTGCTGAATCGCGCGCGTGCCATCGAAACCGGCAGCTTTGTGATCTCTCCATGCCAGTATGGAACGTTGGCGGGGGGCTCCCAGTGCTACGGGCATTCGCTGATCGTCAATCCCTGGGGGCGAATTCTTGCCGACGGCGGAGACGGCGAGGGTGTGATCACGGCCGACATCGATCTTCGCATGGTGGTTGAAACGCGAAAGCGCATTCCTTCGCTCCTGCATGACCGCCCGTTCACCCTTGCATCGTTACAGCAAGCGGCGGAGTGATCATGCCGGAGGCAGCTATAGAGCACCTACGCCGCCGTACATGAAGCCACATTTCTTCGGGACCAGGCGATTGCGCAGGGGCTTTCCGAAAGCCGCCATTTCTATTTCAAACACGTCATCAGGCGCTGTCCTTATTCCGTCGGCGACACTCAGCGTCGCGGTGCCGAAGAAATGGATGTGCACATCACCCGGGCGGCGAAAAAGATCGTATTTGAAATGGTGGAATTCCAGGTTGGCGATGGCGTGAGACATGTTCGCTTCACCGCTTAAGAACGGCTTTTGCCACAACATCTTGCCGTTGCGGATGATGCGGCTTTCCCCGGCAAGATGATCGGGCAGGGGCCCCGGTCTTAGCTCCGGCCCAATCGAGCAGGCTCTAAGCTTTGAATGGGCGAGAAAGAGGTAGTTCTGCCGTTCCATGATGTGATCGGAATACTCGTTGCCGAGCGCGAAGCCGAGCCGCCACGGCTGGCCATCCGGGCCTATCACATAAAGACCGGCGATCTCGGGCTCTTCTCCGCCGTCGAGCGCAAATTCGGGTAACGGCAGATCTCCGCCAGGGTGAACCAGGAATGTGCCATCCCCCTTGTAGAACCACTCCGGTTGCACGCCCTGACCGCCGCCCCGCGGCTTGCCGCCCTTGAGGCCCAGGTTGAACATCTTGATCGAGTCGGTCTCGTCCCCGGTCGCAGCTGCGGCCTTGCGATGCATCTCATCGCGCGCGGCTGCACTTCCTAGGTGGGTGAGCCCAGTGCCGGTGATAAAGCAGTGGGCGGGGTCGGGATGGTTCAAGGGACACCTAACTTCGCCTGCCGCCAGCAAGGAGGAATAGGAGTAGGTTTCCCCGGCCCCGAGCTCCTCCACGGCCTCTTCGAGTTTCATTCCGTTGCGGATGGCGTACTGCGCAAGCTCGTTCATGCGTGTGACAGTGCGGACGGCGATGGCGCTGTCCTCCTGGATTTTGGCCACGGCGCCGATGCCGTTTTTCTCAAATTGAATTAGATTCATGACATGCCCACCCGCCTGCAGGTTGCGTCTTATTCTTCCAGGAAAATCACCGGGCGCAAGCACTCCGGTGGCATTTGGCAACTGGCTACGCTACTTTCCTGTGTCCAAGTTTACAATTTTAGATTTCATCATAAACGTTGGTATAATTTTTGAGTGTAGCACATGGTAGGAAACACTCTGACCGGAGGCATGCGCTATGCTCAAACAATCCTACTCAATGTCTGGTCGCCTTCTTCCTAGTTTGACCCTTCTGGCGGTCGTCGCCTCGTTGGCGGTTGGATATGCGCTGAATGCCCAAGCGACGGGTTCCGGCACTTCGTCAGGTCAGTCCTCGTCTGACCGGCAGTCGATAAAAGATTCTGCAAAAAACTCCGGCAATTGGAATAAGACGCCGCGCTAGAGCGGTCGCTAGCTTGTGGCCCTGCCGTTCCTGACATATCCATCGAGCCAGGGGGTGCGGTAGCCGTCGCTCCGCCAGAGCACGGGAAAATAGCTCTCCTCCATTTCGACAGACCCCATTTTCTTGTAGCGGCTGTAGATATAGCCGACATGAGTGGGATGGAACCGGGCGTCAGAAGAAATGCAATGCGCGATGACTGCACGGCGAGGCTTGTCGCCCCTGTTGTCACGTGATCCGTGCCATACCCGGCCGTGATGAAAAACCGCAGATCCGGCCTTTATCTGGATTGGCACGATCTCGTACTTCGTCGCGCTGGCAGCTTCTGCCGCGGGATAGAGGTCGCTCAAGGGATCGTCGGGTGCATGAAATTGCTTGATGGGCGGGGCGATCGGCCACAGGTGCGAGCCCTGCACATATTCAATGGTCCCCTGGTGGGCCTTGGTATCGTCGAGCGTGATCCAACAGGTGAGCATTTCCGGAGGTTCAAGCCATTTGTTGTAGCTGTCATCCTGATGAAAGCCCAAGGGCCGCGCACCTGGCGGCTTCCAGATGATGTTGTCCTGACCGAGGCGAGCACCCGGCCAGCTGCGAAGTTTGGCCGCCGCTTCGCCAATGTCGGCGCGCAGGGCTATCGAAGCGATGGTGAGATCGGACTTCCACGCGTTGCAGATCTGGCGAGTCAGATCCTCGCGGTCGCGGCCCATCCTCCAGTTCCACTCGTCGGGATAAAGGCCAGTCTCAAACTTGCCGGAAAACAGCGGCTCGAAGCAGTTGCGGGCAGCTTCGACCGTCGAGGCGTCGAGGACGTTGGCGACGGTAACAAATCCATTGCGCTGAAACTCGCCAATCTGGTCTTCCGTGAGGGAGATCATGCAGTTGCCTGTTCTAGCAGGGTTAGCGCTGCGACGCCGGCAAAAGTTAAAACTATGCCGACCCACCTCAGCGGCGCAACACGCTCGCCAAGAAACAGCCAGGCGAGAAGTATTGCAATAACTCCGGCCGCCGATGCCGTGACGATCGCGAGCTCGGGCTGAGGGGTATGGCCGCCGAGATTGAGCATTGAAAGGGCAAGCACGTCGAGCCCGCCCATCAGGAGTAGAAATGGCAGCCAGACTGATGGAAAGTGCAAGGGCCTCTCAGCCGCCAACAGAACGAGCGCCACGATCGCTGCGCTGCCGCCAATGCGAGACAGCCAAGTTGCGGGAATAGCGCCGTAGATGGTGGCTGCATACTGGCCGATGAAGTTTCCTATGGCAAAGGCGAAATGCGACAACAGCGCGAAGCCAATGGCGCGAGTGGAGTTGTGAGACGCGAGCTTCTGCTCCTGACCGGTCTTCGCAACCACCACAACTCCCGCAATCACCAGTGCTGCGCAAAGGATTTGCCACACAGTCGGCGGTCGGCCTGCAAGTGCGCCAAAAATGAGGGACGTAGCGGGGTAAGACATGACGATGGGAAGGGCAAGGGAGACAGAGCCGCTGGTCATGGCCGCAAACAACCAAATAGTGGCGACTGCCAACAGGACCCCCGATAAAAGCGGTAACCACATCTGAGCGGTGGATGCTGAAGGGAAAGTGCCGGCAATCGCGATCCACAGGCTGAGGAGAAACAGCCCAAAAACCGTAACCGCGGCGGCGGTCTTAAGCGCACCAATGCGGGAACTCGCCTGCGCTCCGATGACATCATGAACCCCCCAGGCCATCGCGGCGATAAGTCCAAGCAAACCGGGGTTCATCTATTGCGACTTTCCGCCATGGGCATAGGCTGGAAGCAATCAGGAGTCTTCAGCGCCGAGGAGATCCTGGCGCGCAGTTTCCAGATGTTTCGTGATGCGATCGACGGCAGCCGCCACATCGCGGTTGCGGAGGGCGTGATAGATAGCGCGATGCTGCTCATTGTAGGAGCGGATTTTCGCGGGGGACAGAATGACCCGTTTCATTCGCTCCCATTGCGCTTGAGAACGGACATCGTTGATCTCCTGATAGATGTGCAGGATGAGCGGATTGCGCGAACAGCGGGCAAGCTGAAGGTGAAATTCCGAATCCCAACGGGTGAACCTGTCCTGGTCGGTCGATGCCGCTTCCAGCTGTTCGAGACAGCTCTCAATGCTGTCGAGGTCCTTTTGGGTCGCATGAATTGTTGCAAGCCTGGTCATGTAGGGCTCAACGCCCAGCCGCGTTTCAATAAGCTGAAGCGGGCTGATGAGATCTGCGACATCCCCTGCAGTCGACTGCAGAGGGCCGGCGAAATTGACGAATGTGCCGCTGCCGACGCGGCGAACGACAAGCCCCTTCTGTTCGAGCTGATCGAGAGCCTTCCTTATCGTTGAGCGTGCAGTGCCGAGGGCCACGGCAAGCTGCCGCTCCGGCGGCAGCTGATCCCCATCGGCAAAGACGCCACTCTCAATGGCGTGCCGCAAACGTGCAATGATGGCGTTGGCGCTCTTGGCAGGCACGAAACCCAACGCTTCGGCATCGCCGCTATTGCCGAGCTGCTCCTCCAAGGCTTCCTTCACATCCATGGCATACCTTTGGACTTGAATTGGTTTGAAATGGGAAAGAATTGGTTGCAATCGGTACGAAAAACGTCGCATTATGCGCCCACTATCCGGGCAGCCGTCAAGCGTTTCAGCCGGACGCACACAGGCAAAGTGCCGAAGAGCACGCTCGCCCGCCGCGAAGGCAGAGGAAGGTCAGCCATGGCTGCTCCTGCAGGTGTGAAGTACGCGATCATCGGCGCGGGCATTCATGGACTGAGCACCGCCTATCATTTGGCGCGGGAGCTGAAATCACGGGGCAAAGGCTCAGGGGCCGACATCCTAGTGGTCGACAAGACGGGGATTGCGGCTGGAGCCTCGGGAATTGCGTGCGGTGTCGTGCGGAACAACTATTTCCAGCCGGCGATGCGCGAGCTCATGGCGCATTCGGTCGAGGTGTGGGAAAGCGACCCCAAGGCCTACAGCTACCATCCGGTGGGCTACATGCAGATTTCCCCAGAAGTCATGCACGAAGGGTGTGCTTCGATTTATCAGCAGCAAAGATCCATCGGCTATCCTTCCACCTTCGTCGAAGGCGAAAAAGACTCGATGCGCTACATGAAGGGGCTGTTCGACGATTGGCAGGCGCAGGGCATCACATCGGTCCTGCATGAGAAAAAGGGCGGCTACGCGAATAACACTGCATCTATCCACGGTCTTGCGGCGAAGGCCGAGAGGGAAGGCGTGCAGATCACCGCCGGGATCGAGGTAGAGGCGTTCGAGTTCGGCGGTAACAGTCGTGCTGTGACTGCGCTTCTGACCAACCAGGGCCGCATCGCCTGCGATTATGTGGTGGTCGGGGTCGGCCCCTGGGTCAACAGGTTGTGGAACCTGCTCGAGCTGCCGAAGTCAATCTCAATAAAGGGGCGCGACGGGACAGTGCATAGCGGCGTTCGCATGTGGAAATACTGGTGTCTCGAGGAGGGTACGCTCGGCGTCGATCCCGGTATGCACAAGACGAACGACGGGAAAATGCCGCCCGTCATTCACGTCGACACGGATGCGCCGCTCTATTCCGATGTCGACGGGAGCCTGATCACCGACACGCTTTGGGGTCTTTATTACAAGCCGGATTTCAATTTCGGCGGGGTGCAAGGGGGTTCATCGCCTTATGTCGTCGAAGAGGATCCGGATGAAGTTGCGGTCGACCCCTATGGTCCCGACAGTCCGGACTTCATCGTCGGCGACGATTTCATTCGAAACTGGTGCTCGATGCTTGCTCATTGCCAAAAGCGATTCGAGGGTAAAATCAGCGCCTACAAGCGCGATGAAAGATCGGGCGGCCTCGGCTGCTTCACGCCGGACAGTTTTCCCGTGTTCGACGAATTCCGGGACAATGTGTTCATCATAGCGGATTCAAATCACGGCTATAAAATGCTCGGTGTCGGCAAGCTGGTCGCGCAGGAACTGGTCGGCGAGAAATCGCGCCTTCTTGAGCCCTTCAGATTCTCCCGCTTCGCGGAAGGGAAGCTGCATCCGGTTTCCAAGAGCCCGTTTCCTTGGAGTTGAACCGGAAAGGGGAGGGTTGTCTAGGTTGGTTCGGGGTTGGTAGCATCTCAGGTACCGCGAGCAAGAAAGAACAATCAAATTTTAGGGAGAGCATATGTCCACCGACCTAGAGAAATTCACCAGCACGCCCGGCCGCGACGATCTCATCAAACAGGTGCGTAAGAAGATCGATTCGCTCGGCATCGAATATCTGTACCTGCAATTCATTTCAGTAACCGGCCGGATCATGGGCAAGGGCATTCCCGCCGAACACTGGGAGAATGTCGCCAACGGTGGATTCCAGCTCGTGTACGGCGCGACCATGAATCTCTTTCTCAATCGCCACGGAGAGTACATGGGCTATGGCCCGGAAGCGGCGGAACTGGTGGGTATCCCTGAGCCCGAGACCTTTATGCAGCTTCCCTGGGACAAGCGCGTGGCTCGCATGTGGTGCACGCTTTTCCGCAACCGCGAGGAGCGTGAAAATCCTGGAGGATATCTTACCGCCGACTGTCGCGGCAATCTTCGCCGCATTCACGACGAATTCGAACGCACCCACGGGCTTCGCATGCGCCACGGCACGGAGCCGGAAATGATGTGGCTGAGGAAAGGAGACGATGGCAAGGCAAAGGGCGGCTATTCCAATCCCTACTGCTATCACATAGATCAGTTCGAAAGCCTGAGACCAGTCTACATGCGCGTCATCGAGTATGGGCGCAAGATGGGGCTGGACATGATCCAAGGAGATCATGAGGATTCACCCGGGCAGCTAGAATTGAATTTCAACTTTGACGATGCGCTGAAGACAGCCGACCGCCTTTCAACCTACCGGCAGATCTGCGCGCAAGTGGCACGCGAGTTCAATATCATCGCGTGTTTCATGTGCAAGCCCTTCATGGGAGTTTCGGCGAACGGCTGCCACCATAACATCTCGCTGTGGGCGGAAGGGAAGGATGAGTTCAAGCCCCTGGGAAACGATCCCAAGAATCTTCCGGGCCTTGAGCACAACTACATGTATCTGCGCGGAGGAAAGAATACGTTTCTGCCGGAAGGCAAGGACGTGCAGATGCCGGGGAAGATCGGCCTCTACACCATCGGCGGCATCGTCAAGCATCTCGCTGGATTGACCGCCATCGGCTGCTCCACGGTGAATTCCTACCGTCGGCTATGGGATACCGGTTTCTGGGCTCCGGTGTTTGCCGACTGGGGATACCAAAATCGGACGACGGGCTTGCGCTTGTCGGCGCCGGGCAGATTTGAGTATCGCGCGGTCGATTCGATGGTGAATCCGCACCTCATGGCTGCGGGGATCCTGAAAGCGGCGGATGACGGCATCAAGAACAAGATCGATCCGGGGAAGCCCGAGGAACGCAACATCTACGTTGCCATGGAAGCAGGCAAGCAAGTGAAGAAGCTGCCCATGACGCTGGGTGATGCGCTCGAGGCCCTTAAAAAGGACGAGGTCATCAAATCGGCGCTGCCGGGGGAAATGTACCGGCTGTATGATGAATATAAGCGTGATGAATGGGAACGGTTCCTTCACACCGCGACCGAGTGGGACATCAAGATGTACATGGATTGCTTGCCGTAAGCAAAAAGGAGATACGCAATGTGTGGCATTGCAGGGCTGATTCACCGCGACGGCATCGGTAACATAGGCGCCGAAATGACCGCGATGCTCCAGTCGCTCAAACATCGAGGTCCCGATTCGACCGGTTATGCGATTTACGGAACGCCGGGACGCAACGAGTTCGTGATGCGGTTCAAGGTCGCTGAACAGGAGGACACGAAGAAGGGCTTTGAAATTCACGAAGAGATCAAGCGTCGCCGGACAACTGTCGAAGATCGGCTGAAGCAGCTTGGGGTGACCGTCATCGATCGAGACGAGGTGACCGAATATGCCTTTCGATATCGCATTCAATACGACGGCGAGATGAAGAAACTTGCCGATTATGTGGAGGATGTAAAAGGCACGGAAATCTTGTCGATGGGCAACGCGCTGGAGCTCATCAAAGATCTCGGAGATGCGAAGTTAGTTTCATCGCAATACAAACTTGACGGATTCAAGGGAACGCACGGCATCGGCCATACGCGGATGGCAACCGAATCGGATGTCGACATTCGCTCGGCCCACCCCTATTGGGCCTACCCCTATAACGACATTGCAGTGGTGCACAACGGCCAGCTGACCAACTACTGGCAGATGAGACGCGAGTTCGAGCGCCGCGGACACCGCTTCATGTCGAACTGCGACAGCGAACTTCTGGCTGTCTATACCGCGTATAATCTCGAGCACGGCGCCACGCTGGAGGAGTCGCTCAAACAGTCGGTGCGGGAGATCGACGGAGTGTTCACATACCTAATCGCCACCAAGGATGCCCTTGGCATGGCAAAGGACGCCATGGCCGCCAAACCGATGGTGCTCTACGAGAGCGACAACCTCGTTGCGCTTGCTTCCGAAGAAGTGGCCATACGCGCGGTCATCCCGCACGAAATCGAAACCTGGGACCCTTACGATGAAGAGGTTCGCGTATGGCGGGCGTAACACCGGCTTCGAAAGACCATCTCTCGCATGAGATGGGAATGCATACGGAAAGCCTTCGCGGCCGCACTCAGCAGCGCTTTTTCGACGTTTCTGAAGAGAATGTCGGCTTCGGCTATCCGGATGCACTCGACGTCGATTTTAACAAGCGCGCCGAGATCGACGCGGAGGCGCTGAATACGCGCCAGATCAACAACGAGCTCCGCGATCTCATGAAACGGGGTTATGGCACGATCGTGCTAAAGAATCCCGGAGCCAAACATTCGCTGGCCGTCGGCATACTGAACCGCCTCAATCTCTATATCGAAGGCAGTTGCGGCTATTTCGCCTGCGGCCTCCTGGATGGCCCGAATGTCCGCATCAAGGGCCGAGTGGGTTGGGCGTGCGGTGAAAATATGCTGGCTGGGACAATCGTCATCGAGAAGAACGCCGGTTCCCAGTTCGGTGCAGCGCTGCGCGGGGGAGATCTGGTTTGCAAAGGTTCGGTCGGTTCACGTACCGGCATCGATCAAAAGGGAGGTACGATCATCGTCGGCGGCGATACGGGTTCTTTCTCGGGCTTCATGATGCAGCGCGGCCGCATGGTCATCTGCGGGAACGCGGGCAAGAATCTTGGCGACAGCATGTATGACGGGACCATCTACATCGGCGGGGAACCACGAAGCCTGGGAGTGGACGCCGTATGGTCGGAGATGACCGACCTTGATCGGCAGTGGTTGTCGCGCAAACTGCGTATGTACGAAATGTTGCCCGACCAGGGACTTATGCATTTCCGCAAGATCGTGGCCGGCAAGCAGCTGTGGAATTATGACAATCTCGAACCAAGCGAAAAGAAACTCGTGCTGTAGCCCAGACCGCTTGCGCAGCGAATGAGCAAAAAGGGGTAATCGATGGCAAGAAGACCGGCAAAGAAGGTCGCCAGGAGCAAACGGGCGCGGAAAACGGCCGTCACCACTAAGAAGTCCCGAACGGACAGCCTGCTGTTTGGCCGCACGGCCGCGGGTCTCGCGGCCCTTTCACGCGCTCCGGCCGAAAGCAAAAAGTATGTCCTCGGCAGCTCACATATCTTCACGCCCGAGGTCATGAACGACATCCACATAAAGTCGGAGCTCGGCCGCTACCGCATGCGCGGTTTCTCGCTGTTCAAGAAGATTCCTCACTGGGACGACCTGACTTTTCTTCCCGGCACGCTCACGCGGTTCGTTATCGAGGGATACCGCGAGAAATGCGACACGGCCACCATCATCGGTCCGCGGGCGAAACGACCGATGGTGCTCGACATTCCCGTTTACGTGACGGGCATGAGCTTCGGCGCGCTGTCATATGAGGCGAAGATCGCGCTGGCACGCGGAGCGACAATGGCAGGCTCGGCGACGTGTTCCGGCGAAGGGGGAATGATTCCAGACGAACGGCGTTATTCGGAGAAGTGGTTCTACCAGTGCATCCAGTCGCGGTATGGATTCAATCCACATCACTTGCGGCTGGCCGACGCGTGCGAATTCTTCATCGGCCAAGGATGCAAGGTCGGGCTGGGCGGTCATCTGATGGGCCAAAAGGTTACCGATCAAGTGGCTGAAATGCGCTCATTGCCCGCAGGGATAGATCAGCGTTCGCCGGCCCGCCATCCGGATTGGCTCGGACCCGATGATCTGGCGCTCAAGATCCAGGAAGTTCGCGAGGCGACAAACTGGGAAATTCCGATTCAGCTGAAGCTCGGCGCCGCGCGCGTCTACGACGATGTTCGCATGGCGGTGAAATGCGATCCGGACTCGATTTACATCGATGGAATGGAAGGCGGCACCGGCGCTGGTCCACATATTGCCACCGAAGATACCGGAGTGCCCGGAATCGCAGCCATCCGCGAGGCCAGGCGGGCGATCGACGAGCTGGGCAAGAAAGACCAGATTTCGCTCGTCTATGCCGGCGGAATTCGCAATGGCGGAGATGTCGCCAAGGCGCTGGCACTGGGGGCCGATGCCATTGCCATCGGGCATTCGGTGTTGATGGCGCTCAACTGCAACAAGCATCTACCGGGAATAACCGACTATCCGGCTGAGATCGGCGTGGAGGCCGGATACTGCTACCACTGCCACACCGGCCGCTGTCCGGTCGGCATAACCACACAGGACCCGGTTCTGCGCCAACGACTCGATCCCGACAAGGGGGCGGAGCGTGTCTATAATTTTCTCCATACGCTGACCATGGAGGCGCAAATGCTCGCCCGCGCCTGCGGGAAGACGAACATACATTCCCTTGAACCGGAAGATCTTGCGGCCCTTACCATGGAAGCTTCCGCGATGTGCAAAATTCCCCTCGCCGGCACAAACTACACGGTCGGTGTTGAGGACTATCACAAGTACTGATCCCAGGAGGACGTCATGGCGGGTACGAGTTACAAAGGGTCGGACATCCGAGACGTCGACCAGTTCATCAACGACCGCGCAGGCCTCGGATCAGCGCGCGAAAAGGAGATCGGCCAGCACATCGGCTATCGATATGACGTCAATCTGCTGCCCGACTATTCTCGCCTCACGCCGTTTCTGTCGGACTATATGGAATTCATGGGCTGGGACGATCTAAACTGGCTTGAGGACGTCCATATGGGCTACGAGGAGGGCCTGCCCGCCATCTTCGACCGGAATATCAATGGCTGGGTTCGAATCCCGCAGGGCATGAAGCTCCCTGACAATCAGCAAGACCGGGATATGCTTGCCCGTGAGCTGCTCATCAAGTTCCAGATGAGTCCAAACCACCCGATGGTGCAACTCAACCGGGCTTACAGAAAAATCTGATGTGCCTAAGCTTTCTGGCCAGCCGGCCGGAAGCTCTTCATCACCGACTTGGCCTTCTCCATTGCCTTCATAGCGTCTTTGGATGTGACGGCCATCGTGGTTTTTAGATCGGTAACTCCGCCCGTCGCCCCCGCGGTGAAGAGCGCCGCCATCGTATCGGTTACCGGCCGGTCTGATTCCAGAATCACCAGGAAATCGTATTCGCCGAAGGTAATGTAGTGGCCAATCAGTTTGGCTCCGACGGCATCACAGAGCGCCTTGACGGCCTGTCCCCGATCTTCAGGCTTGTTGAGCATTCCCTGAATGGCTTCACGCGTGTAGCGTCCCTGCGAGATATAAATCGCCATGACCAACCTCCATCCTGCCGCCCGGATGCGCTGATTGTGTACCTCTCGGTCTTTTCTTGCAAAGAGGCTTCAACAGCGATCAATCTGGACGGCAATCTTCTGGGGGCATGGGGTCGGCGTAAGCATTCTTCCAATCGGGCCTGAAGCCAAGGATAACCGCATCGTTCGGTACATCGGGGCTGAAGATCCGGTTATGCCAAAGCGTCGCCTGGTGAACCGGCTCTCTTGCGTGAAGCCGCCGGATTCGGCAGAACATCGTAAAGCGCTGGGAATATTGCTCGAAATCGAGGAGGCATTCCCGAAGCCTCACCATCAATTCGGCAACCTTGGAGCCGGCCCCGAAAAGGGCGGTCATCTCGTCGCTGAAGGAGTCGGGGTGCTGAAAATATTCCGCACCTAGATATTTCACACCCTCTTCATACGCCCGCCGATGCTCGAAGGTGCGTTCTAACTGAAACTTGAGATAGGCGGTGCTCTCTTTAGGTTTCTTGGGAACAATCAGCACAGTCATTGCCTGCATCAGTGTATCGCCTGAACGCTCCAGGGCGCGCGGCCGCATGCCGGGCGTTGGCGCGCCGCCGTGGCTGCGAAGGCTGATCTGCCGAATGCGGCACTGCCAGGCCAGAAAATAGGATCGAAGATTGCTGTTGGACAGGTTTCGCAAGCTCGAACTCCCGAACGGAATGTTTTGACAAATTGGCCTGCCATTGGCCAAATAAGGGTTCTCATTGGTATGCGCAAGCTGCGCATCGGGCCTAGCTACAAGGGTGGATCATGTCGCAAAAGAAATGGGGAAAAGAGGATTTTTGGGGCCTGGGCTTCGAGTGGGACCCGCAATGGATCTTGAGCGATCGACAAAAGAAACTGCAGGAAACCCTCATTTCGTTGTGCGAACAGGAAATGCGGGCCAATGCTGTGGAGAGCGACAAGAAACTACTCTTCCCGCGAAAGAATTTTCAGCTTTTGGCCAAACACGGATTCCTCGGGCTTCTGGTGCCGAAATCGCTTGGCGGCATGGGGGAAAACCATGTGAGCGCCGCCATGGCGGTGGAAACCATAGCGCGCTACGGGTGCCCATCGACGGCGATGTGCTACACGATGCATCTCGGAGCCATTGCCGCCGCCTTGTTCCGTCATCATGACTCCAAGCCCATCCAAGATATCATGCGGCGTATCGACAAAGACTGCCTCGTCGGTACCCTGTCCTATTCCGATCCCGAGACCGGGTCACACTTCTGGTATCCGATATCGTCTGGTGCCGAAGAAACGGGCAACGGATGGAAAGTTCGCAAGAAAGCATCCTGGACGACCTCGGGCGGTTTCGCCGACTGGTATATCGTGCAAACCACTTCGCCCGGCTTCAACGGCAATTATTCCGATCTGTCGTGCTTCCTGGTGCTGGGCAACGAGGTGAAAGCCGATCCGGCGAGCTGGGATGGACTTGGATTGCGCGGAAATCAGTCGGGCCCCATCGAAGTGGACACGACACTGCCGAAGGACCGGCTGGTCGGCCCGGTGAGCGATGGCGCGTCGTCGAACGATGAATGCGTCGATCCGTTCTTTCTTTTGTGTTCCTCAGCCTGCTGGAACGGCATCTCCATGGCGCTCGTCGACATCGCCAAGCGGCATACGACGGGCAAGACACACAAGGATGTGGGAATGCGCGTCGCGGACTACCCCACCATCCAGGACTATGTCGGAGAAGCGATCATCGACACCAACAGTTGCCGTGCCTTCAATTTCCTGATGGCGCAGGCAATGGACAGCGTGACGAACAATTGCGACTGGTCGATCCACCGCGATCTCAAGGCATTGCCGCGTGCCCAGTTTCTTTCGTGGATGTGGCAGGTTAAATTCGCTGCGGCGAAGAACGTTGCGCATGTCACCGACAAGATGCTGCATGCGTGCGGCGGTACCGGCTACAAACCTCAACCACTCGAGATCGAGCGGTATCTGCGCGACGGTAAAGCCGGCTGGGTGATGGGACCGACCAACGAGGTGCTTCGCCAGTTCGTTGGAAAGGCGGCACTCCTCGGCTTTGGCACACTCGATTACTGGAATCAGACCATCAACGAGCGGCTGCTCAACAACGAAGTGAAAAAGATGTCTGCCAAGGAGAGGAGGGCTTTTGCGGAGAAACTTCTGGCGGAAGCCAAGAGCGAAGCAGCTGCTTGACTCCAGAATGGCAGGGAAACCCTTTTCATGAGCAAATCTCTAAGGTCAGCCCGGTAATCAAGAAAATTATCAGTTGTGTTCAGCCCTCCAGGACTCGTGCAATAACTCTGCATGCCCTGGAATCACCACCGCCGAGGCTATCATCATGGCAATCTGCGCGAGGCGCTGACCAAAGCAGCGCTCGACTTGATCGCAGAAAAAGGGCCCACTGGCTTCAGTTTTGCCGAGGCCGCGCGGGTGGCGGGGGTGAGCCCTGCTGCGCCGTACCGGCACTTTCGCGACCGCGAAGCGCTGATGGCGGAGGTCGCCACCCGGGGCTTTGAAAAATTCACGGCAGACCTCAGCCGCGCCTGGAATGAGGGGAGACCTCATCCCTTTGCCGCTTTCATCGAACTTGGCCGCGCATATCTTGCCTTTGCGCGGGCCGAGCCCGCCTTTTACGCTGCAATGTTCGAAGGAGCATTGCCGCGCGACTCCCATCCTGAACTCGAAGAGGCAGGTCAAGGTGCGTTCAACGTGCTGCGGCAGGCGAGCCAAGCACTTTGCGCCCTGGCACCCAACGGCAAACGGCCGCCCGCGCTGATGGTGAGCCTGCATATCTGGTCGATGGCCCATGGCACGGCGGCGCTCTTTGCGCGCGGTGATGCAAGCCGGCGTCCGATCCCCATGTCGGCTGAAGATCTGCTCGAAGCGCAGGTCCGTATCTATCTGAGCGGCCTTGGGATTGAGGGCTGATCAACAATAATTGTAGCGAGGCAATTGACTCCGTCTTGACAGGACTGCAAGGCGTCCGCATATATGTTAATGTTAATAACATTCACATGAGGCGCTTCATGCAGCTCGTGGAAAAGCTCGACGACTACGGAAAACCGGCCTGGATCGCGGTGATGATCGTGAGTTTCATCATCTTCTGGCCCATTGGCCTCGCAATCCTTCTTTATTTGATATGGAGCGGACGCATGGGATTTTGGAGAGACGCAGGTAAATATCGTGTTGGCGGACAGACACGCGGCTGCGGTTGGCACAGGGCATTCGGTGGCCCGCCGTCCTCCGGGAATCACGCTTTCGATGAGTATCGTGCCGAGGCCCTTCGACGGCTTGAAGAGGAACAGAAGGAGTTCACCGAATTTCTGGATCGACTCCGCAAGGCGCGGGACAAGACCGAGTTCGACCAGTTCATGGCCGAGCGCCAGGCAAGGCGTGATGTTCCCGACACCGGCTCACCGGAACCGAAGCCCGCGGGTTGACATCGCGGATTGTCATGCGCCGGTGATCGCTCGCGCATGACGGCAGCACCATCGTCATGGCCGGACCTCGATCCGGCCATCTTCTTTTCAGCTGCGGACCCGCTTCTTTTCCGGATCGTAGTGCGGGAATTTGCTGACGCGGCCAGGCAGGCGCTTCTGATGACCATCAAGCTTGCCTACTTCAACCTCGGTCCCAGGGGTTGAATGAATCAAGTCGATCCGTGCGAGAGCAATGTTCTTGCCGAGGATGGGCGAGCGGACGCTGCTCGTTACGGTTCCAATCTGTGCGCGGCCGACATGGATGCAATCGCCGCGGCCCACGGCTTCATTTGAATCGATCTCGAGCCCGACAAGTATGTTTTGCGGATGCTCCTTGCGGCGCAGGAGGGCAGCGCGACCGATAAAATCATCGGGCTTGGTCTTCAGCGGCACCGTGAAGCCAATACCGGCTTCAAATGGATCGGTTTGATCGGTGAACTCAGAATTGGCGAAAACAAGACCAGCCTCGATGCGGACCATATCGAGCGCTTCCAGGCCCATGGGCTTTAGACCGTGTTTTTCTCCTGCGGACCATACGGCGTCGAAGAGCTGAACCGCATCCCTGGGATGGCAGAAAATTTCGTACCCCAGTTCACCGGTATAGCCGGTGCGCGAGACGACAAGTGGTGCTCCCTCGAAATGACCGATCCTGCCGATGGCAAAGCGAAACCAGTCGAGTTCGCCGATCGAAGGCTGAGCCGGAGACGTCCAGATGATTTCCTTTAGGATGTCGCGGCTCTTCGGTCCCTGCACCGCAATGTTGTGCAGCTGATCGGTCGAGGAGCGAACCCAGGCCCTGAACCCCATCTTCTCGGCTTGTTGCCTCAGCCACAGGCCGCTGTAGTCGATGCCGCCAATCCAGCGAAAGTTGTTTTGCGCCAATCGGAACACCGTACCGTCATCGATCATTCCGCCGTGCTCGTAACACATTGCCGTATATGCCACCTGCCCGGTGGACAGCTTGCGCATGTCGCGTGTCACGCAGTACTGCATGAGCGGTTCCGCATCCGGCCCGGTGACTTCAAATTTGCGCAATGGCGAAAGATCCATAACCACTGCCCGTTCTCGGCATGCCCAATATTCCTCGATTGGTCCTTCATTGTTGAACCGTTGCGGCAGCCAATAGCCTCGATAGTTGGTGAAGTTTCTGGTCAACCGTGAGAACCGCGGGTGGAACGCAGTTTCCCGGGTAAGCTCTGCTTCTGCATCAGGAGTCATTCGATAGGCCACTGCTCGTGAGAACTTTTCCTCCGCCCCATAGGTGCGCACCTGAATGTCGGTGGGGTTCCAGCCATTGGCGGCATCGATGTCGTCGGGACAGGCTGAGGAAACACATACCAGATCCGTCAGCGCCCGCATCAAAATGTAGTCGCCGGGTCGCGACCACGGTTCATCGAGATAAAGCTGGTTATTCTGGTCGATGTTCGTGTTGTAGAAATAGTTGAGTGCTTCCCAGCCTTTGCGCGGAGCGACACCGAAGGGCAGAAGAGCCTTGTTGAAATTCTCCGAGCAATTGACATGGCCGGGATAGCCCATGTCGTCGTAGTAGCGCGGGTTGCAGGCGGTAGCGAAGGCGTCGTGCCGCCCGCACGTATCTTGAACGATCTCAACCAGCGGTTCGAACTCCCGGTCGAAGGCTTTCGAAGGCAGGCCGGGCGTTGGATAACTGCGACCGGTCAGCGTTCGCGTGATCGTCCAGTCGAGCGAGAGATCCTTCCGCTTATCGAGCTTGCGTACCGCGAAAGCCTGAAAGTCCGAACATTGACGGCCGGAAACGTCGATGACCTGGATGTACTCGCCGGGCTTGACCACATAGGCGACTGCAGTTGATGCGTTGATGCGGATGTCCTGCAGGGGATCGCGCAACGGTTCCGGCAAAACCTCTTCGCCTGGGTTGCGGATGCTGCGTCGCTCGATGAAAAGCTCGATCGGTGTAGAGGTTTCCTGCGAGGCCGGGTCCATGGGTGAGCCGGGAGCCGCAACGATGACAATGCCGTCACGCGCGACGCGAAACCTTGCCGTGTCACCGGCTGCGGAAGCAGCGCCGAAAATTCGGATCGACTCTGCAGCGGCAAGATCGATGCCGCGTCGTTTGAGCGCATGCTTGGTGCGCTCGGCACTTTCGCTATTGTTGCCGATAACAGACTTGAGGCCTTCCGCACGGTTGGTTGCCCTTTCGCCCAACACCGTGGCGTCGAATCGGCCGCTCTTGTCCGCGTGCGCGATCTCGCAGGGTTGTTGTCCCTCGACATCCCTGACAACGAGTGTATCGCCAGCTTCCACGGCAACGACAATCGAACCGCCGCCGGAAATTCGATACCGCTCCGTTCCCGGCGGCAGGGTCGGAATGCCGGGCCGCAAGATGACGCTTGGCCGAGCCTGCAAGGACCCAGGAAAGGGGCGTGGCGTATCGAGCATTAGTGGCTCCCCAATAGGGCAACATAAGCTGGATTGGCGCAACGTAAGGGAGGGTTACCAACAAATCAAGGAAATGGTCCCCTTTGGAATCTCGTGCTATTTGACTGCTCCTTAGGGACTTGCGAGCAGATGACCACCGCCATTAACCCCTACGAATTTCGCCGCGCGCTTGGTTCATTTCTCACGGGCGTGACTATCATCACCACCCGCGATCATCGGGGAGAACTCATCGGGAATACGGCGAATTCCTTCAATTCCGTATCCCTCGAACCGCCTCTAATTTTGTGGAGTCTTGGCCGTCACGCTCACAGCATGCGAGTCTACCTGTCCTGCGAATTCTTCGCCGTCAACATACTGCGCGAAGGACAAGAGGAGCTTTCCACCCGCTTTGCAAAGCAGCTCATCAACAAGTGGGAGGGCATCGACTACGAAATCGGGAAAACGGGATGTCCGATTTTGCCAAGCGCCCTTGCGGTGTTTGAATGCAAGATCGTGCACACCTATGTGGGTGGAGATCACGTCATCTTCGTGGGTGAGGTGATCCACGCCGACTATGACCCCGCTGGCAAGCCGCTGGGGTTCTTTCGTGGCGGGTATTCGAAAATCGGCTAGGTCTCGCCCAAATAATCCCGTAGCGCTGGGATATCGCGGGATTTGAACAGCTCTTCCGTCTTGCGTTTTGCCAGAATTCGACCCCGATGGATGAAGGCGGTATGGCTGGCTGCCACCTTCGCATCGAGGGGGTCGTGCGTCACCAGCAGTATGGTAAGGCCAAGTTCGACCTGCAATTCTTTGACGAGTTCAATCATCTCCTTTTTCAGTGCGGGACCGAGCGCAGCGAAAGGCTCATCAAGCAGCAGCAACGGCTTTCTGCGCACCAGAATGCGGGCAAGCGCGGCGCGCTGGCGCTCACCGCCCGAGAGCTCTCCGGGCAGGCGCGCCGCGTATGAGGTGAGACCGACGCGGCCAATCGCCGTTGCCACGACCTTGCGCTGCTCGTCGTTGAGTTTGGCCGAGGGCGAAATGCCAAGCGCAACATTGGTAAAGACGTCAAGGTGAGCGAACAGATTATTGTCTTGGAAAAGGATCGAAAGCGGCCGGTCCGCCGGCCGCCAGGTGCTGATATCCGTTCCCTCCCAAACTACTCTGCCGGCGAGCGGCTTCTCAAAGCCGGCAATGAGTGAAAGCAGCGTCGATTTACCGGCGCCGCTCGGACCCATCACTGCAACGAACTCGCCCCGCTCAACGTCCAGATCGAAGCACATCTGCATATCTTCGTAGCGGAAGGTGAGGGCAACGATCTGCAGAACTGCATTCGTCATGCAGGGGGCCTGGTAGCGAATAACATCTTTCTCTCAATCAGCAAGGAAAGAGCAAGGCACAAAAGCAGGAGAATGAGTGCAACGCCGGCAGCATCGTTGAACCTGTAACTCCCGATCCGCTGGTAGAGGAGCAGGGGTAAAGTGATCAACCGCTCGCTACCAAAAAAAGCTATGACGCCAAACTCGCCAAGCGAGATGAGGACCGTAGCCAGAAACGCCAGCGCAAAGGAGGGCTTGAGCGTTGGCCACTCGATGAGTCGGAAGCGCGAAAAGCCTCTCATGCCCAGACTCGCAGCCAGCCTCTCGTGAGTCTCAAAGGATGTACGAAAGGCCGGCTCGAGCACCGGAAGCGCAAAGGGGAGGGCCATCATTGCGTTTATGATAATCACGGCGAAAAGGGCAGATTTCTGCGGGTCGAAGTTCTGATGCACGATGAGGAACGCTCCCGCAGCAAGAATAAGTGGCGGAATAAGCAGCACCAGATTCCCCGCCAACCGGAAAACACTTGCACGACGTGCGTCGGAGCGGGCGATCGCCTGTGCCAAGGTTGCCGCGGCAGTTGTCGCCAGCAACGCTGCCGTCAGGGCGATAACCGTACTCCAGCCTGCTGCGCGCCATAAGGTTTGGTCGCCAAGTAGCCGACCGAAGTCTGCTCCAAGACCATCGCTCAAAACAGCGCCTATCGGCATTGCCACAAACAGGCCGCCCAGAAGTATCGCCAGCGCATCGAACAGCCGACCGTGGCTGTCGTCGCCGTCCGGACGCATGACAGATATCCTCAGCCTTGGGGGAGTGGCCACGCTCACGGAGAACCTCTGCAGGAGGAGCAGCAATAGTGCGCACAGGGCAATCTGCAGGCCGGCCAGACGAGCAGCGAGGGCAGGATCGAAATCGAAGCGAAGCGCCTGATAGATCGCCACCTCCAAAGTTGTGGCCTGGGGCCCCCCGCCAAGCGTCAAAACGATGGTAAAGCTCGTCACGCACAGCATGAAAATCAATGAAAAGACACCCGGCAGCGCCAAGCGCATATTCGGCCATTCGAGATGACGGAAATAGTCCACAGGGCGGAAGCCGAGACTGGCGGCAAGACGCCAGTTCTCCTGCGGAACGGTTTCGAGCCGTGCCAGCAAGAATCTCACGGCCATGGGAAAATTGAAGAAGACGTGCGCCAGCAGGATTCCCTTGAGGCCGAATACAGCGGGGAGCAACGGCAGCGCGGCTGCCGCCAGTAAGTCATTCAGCAAGCCTTCTTTTCCGTACACTGAGATGATGCCCAGGACCGCGATGAGCTGGGGAAGGCCAAGCGGTACGGCAAACAGCTTGAGCAACAGTTCACGGCCGGGAAAGTGCTGACGCTTTGCCAGTGCCCGAGCCACGGGAATGGCCAGGGCGGCCGATAGAACGGCCGACAGGGTTGCTTGCATCAGGGTAAAGCGGAGAATGCCGAGGATGTAGGGCTCGAACAGCGACATCGCGCCTGGTGAATCAAATGACGTTGCCAATCGCAGCAACGGCACCACCGCGATAGCGGCAATCGCGAACGTTACCACCCAGGCTGCGACAATGGCGGTTCGATGACCGTCTACTGGCTCGTCGCGTTGAGCCATTCGTCTGTCCAAGCCTTGCGATTGCGGGCAACCGTCTCGGGATCAAGCATCAAACTTTTCTCGGGTTTGATGAGCAAATCGAACGCCTTCGGCAGAGGCTTCGATGTTTTTCCCGCCGGCCACATCCAGTTGGAGGTCGGAATTACGTCCTGGAAACCCGGCTGCAGCATGAAATCCATGAACTTGCGGGCGAGCTTTTGGTTTTTTGAACTTTGGATCATGCCGGCGACTTCGATCTGAACATAGTGGCCTTCGGAAAATTTGGCGGCCTTGTAGCGGTCGGTTTTCTCTTCGATCATGTGATAGGCGGGCGAAGTGGTATAGCTCAGCACCATCGGCGCTTCGCCCTTGGTGAACAGGCCATATGCCTCGCTCCATCCAGGCGTTACGGTAAGAATGCGCGGTCGCAAAGTTTTCCACGCCTCGCTGGCCCTGTCGCCAAAAACGACCTTCATCCACAGGAGAAGACCCAATCCGGGCGTCGATGTCCGAGGGTCTTCAATTATGATTTTCTCCTTTGCACCTCCTTCGACAAGTTCGGCAAGGCTTTCCGGTGGCTTCTTGAGGCTGTCGCTGTCGTAGACAAATGCGAAGTGGCCATAGTCGTAGGGCATGAATACGTCGTCGGTCCAGCCTGGTGCCGAATGTCCTGCCGGGTCCAACCCATGGGGGGCAAAAAGCTTCAGGGCCTTCGCTTCTGCGACGAGATTCGTATCAAGACCCAACACCACGTCGGCCGCGGTGGAAGCTCCTTCAAGCTTGAGACGATTGAGAATTGCCACTCCGTCCTGGATGGCAACGAATTTGACGGTGCAGCCGCACTGCTTCTCGAAATTGGATTTGATCTTCGGCCCCGGACCCCAATCCGTGACGAAGCTTTCATAGGTGTAGATCGTAAGAGTACCGGCGGCCGCCGACAGGCACATCAGCCATAAGATCAGTGCAGTCAGCGACAGAAAGCGGGTCATATGAGTCATCCTCCATGCTTGGTCATGTCGGATGAAGTTGGCGGGCTTGAGCTCCCAATCCCTCCGCCGGCATGATCCGGATCAGGTTCGTCGGGTTGGTGCATCAGCACCTCTCAGCCCTGCTGGGCACCCCGTAAGAGTGTCCTAAATCTAGAAACGGAAGGCCGTCGTTGCAAGCACAAATGCCCGCTTCTGGTCTTTGAGGCCGAACTGGGCTAGGGCAAGGCCATGACGGCATTCACAATACTCCTTAACGGGCCAATCAAAGTGACGCGCAGGCTCAAGGAGCAAGCAAGCGGAAGTCGTGCCATTGCCGCGGACGCCGGCATTGCTCATGCGGGGCCGCTGGGCCTCAAGGTTGAACTCTGGGTCGGCGATTTCGATTCGACAACCAAAGTCTTGGCGGCGCTTCATGAGCAAGTTCCGCGACAAACGTTCCCGGTCGCGAAAGACAAGACCGACGGCGAACTCGCTGCCGAAGAAGCGCTTAAGCGTGGTGCAACCTCGCTGCTTCTCGTGGGCAGCTTCGGAGGCCAGGCAGATCATGCGCTTGGTCACTCCGCCTTGGCATTGAAATTGGTCCGCGCCGGCGTGAGAACCGTACTGACGAGCGGGGAAGAGGAAGCCCATCCTGTTCTTCCGGGAAAAACAGAGCTCGACCTGCCAAGCGACAGCAGGCTCAGCCTTATCGCCTTGGCGGATCTTTCCGGTCTTACCTTACGAGGAACGCACTGGACGTTGGATAAGGCCGAAATTGAGCTGGGCAGCACACGGACGATCTCCAACATAACCACTGGAAAGGTGGAGATTGTTCTTGCTTCCGGCTATGGCATGCTGATTGTCTATCCCAAGGCCGACTTAGCGCATGAAGAATAGGGATTTATCGAAACCGTGGGTCACGGTTTTGTTTTGGACAATCTGGCACAGCATTCGGCTTCTGCCTTTGCCCGTCGCATCGGCGGTGCTTTCAACATTCATGGAGGTTTTTTCCGCCCGTGTTACTCGTCAGTCGGCAATCGTAGATAATCTCAGCAAGGCATTTCCGGAAATGCCTGCGCAGAAAGTTTACAAAATCGCAAGGAAAGCAAGTGGTCATTTGGGTGTAGTTGCGGCGGAGCTCTGTCACATCGAGCGCTTTCTTGGCGGATCGGCGAAGGGCATTTTTACTTACGACGGGAGTCACCAGCTTGAGCTCGCCAAGAAAGGTCCGGTAATTTTCGTTGGCCCACACCAAGGAAATTGGGAGTTGGTGCCGATCCTCGGCACGGAGCATGGTATCAAGATCACCAGTATCTATGCACGATTTGGAAATGCCCTCATCGATCGCACCATCTTTGCTCAGCGCCAGAAGACAGGGGCCAGCTATGTGGAGAAAAGACGCGCGGTCCGGGCGCTGATGAAGGCGCTGGAAAGCGGTGAGTCACTCGCTTTCCTGATGGACCAAAGAGTGCGGTCCGGCGTGCGGGTTAAATTTTTCGGCAGAGATACGCCCATGACGCCGGTTCCGGCGCGACTAGCGATTCGCTATCAGTGCCCGATCGTACCGGCGGATATAGAAAAACGTCGCGACGGGACCTATCACGTGACCTTTCACTCGCCCATCTATCCTCCGGCGCAAGGAGGATGGGAGGCTGAGAGGGAGATGACGCAATTGGCTGCCAAACAACTGGAGCAGACCATCCGCCGGGCGCCGGAAACCTGGTTTTGCAACAAAAGGCGCTGGCCCGACGGGAAATGATCGACTAGTCCTTCGCACGCTCAACATAGGAGCCGTCGTCGGTCATGACGACTATTCGCGTCCCCGCGGTCACATGCGGAGGGACCATGGTCCGCACGCCATTGGACAGTGAAGCCGGCTTGAATGAGGACGAGGCCGTTTGCCCGCGGACAACAGGCTCGGTATCAACGACCTCCAAAACCACCCGCTGCGGCAGCTCGATCGAGATCGGCACGCCGTTGTGCAGACTGATCTGAACCTCCATGTTCTCAGCAAGATAGATGGCCTGGTCGCCCATCATGTCGGAGTCCAGCGACAATTGCTCAAAACTGGTGGGATCCATGAAGACGTAATGATCGCCATCCTGGTAGAGATAGTTGAAGGGTTTCGATTCGACGTAGGCGCGCTCGACCGTGTCTGTTGTCTTGTGGCGCTCGTTAACCTTCACTCCGTCGCTGATGCGGCGCATCTCAACCTGCGTCACGGGAGTACCTTTACCGGGGTGAAAATTTTCGGCACTGAGAACGACATAAAGTCGACCTTGTTCATCCTCGACGATGTTGCCTTTGCGCAAGCTGCTGGCGATGACTTTAGCCAATCCTATCCCCTTCGTCAGGAGCGGCTGGAGACCGCATGATATCTGGCAGGTGATGGTCTCATAGCAGGGGCAATCTGAAAGGCCAAGGCGTAACGAAGCCCTATGGAGGGACGCTTTGACACAGCGCAAATGGTGGGACCGAGACCTCCATCAGGAGAGACGACCGATGCTTTTGGCGCGCAATGCCGTCGCTGCCAAGGCGCGGGAATATTTCGCCAGCCGCGATTTTGTCGAGGTGGATGCGTCTGCTATCCAAATCTCGCCAGGCAACGAAACCCACATTCACGCCCTGGCAGTCAACCTGCATAGGCCGGATGGAGTGTGCGTGCCGCGCTATCTTCATACATCGCCCGAGTTTGCCATGAAGAAACTTCTGGCTGCCGGAGAGGAGCGGATTTTCTACTTGGGACATGTCTTCCGCGATCGGGAGCAGGGGTCTCGGCACGCATGTGAATTCACTATGCTGGAATGGTATCGAAGCGGGGAAACATTCGAGGAGGTCATCGACGACTGCATTCGATTGGTGCAACTCGTCGCCCGACAAGTCAAAACATCCTTGCTGCGATACCGCGAGCACACTGCCGATCCGTTCAAATCGGTGCAACGGCTTACGGTGGCGAACGCCTTCAAAAAATATGCCGAGATCGATCTGCTCGCTACGTGCGGAGAGGATGGCTCCACCGATCGTGATTGTTTTGCCCGGGCGGCACAAAAAGCGGGCCTCAAAGTGGGCAAGGCCGACAGCTGGTCGGATATATTCAGCCGGCTTCTGGTATCGCTGATTGAGCCGAAAATCGCCGGAGAGGGTCTATGCATCCTGTACGAATATCCGCGTAGCGAGGCCGCCTTGTCGTCAGTCAATAAACGCGATCCGCGGGTGGCGGACCGTTTTGAGCTTTATGCCTGCGGGGTTGAACTCGCGAACGGTTTCCGTGAGCTGACCGATGCGAGGGAACAAAGACGCCGTTTTGAAGCGCAAATGGACGAAAAGCAGCGGATATACGGCGAACGCCATCCTTTAGATGAAGATTTTCTTGCGGCGCTGGAAAGAATGCCGGCGGCGAGCGGGGTGGCTTTGGGTTTCGATCGGCTGATCATGTTGGCCACCGGCGCGCCCGACATCAATCAAGTCGTCTGGACACCGATCACCCTCTAAATCGGCTTGCGCGGAAGTTACAGGTTACACTCCCGTTGGGTCGTCATGGCGCGCGTCAGTGGCGGTTTCCATCTCGTCGCTGTTACGATAGCCGAGCTTTGTGCGAAGCGCCGGCCCTTCATCGCTTTCGACGCTGCCGCGCAATTTGACGGGATCGGGCTTCTGCTTAGGTGCATGGGGTTGCTTCGGTATGCTGTGCTGCATTGCCTCCCTCCAAGATCACGACAACGCGCAATAGGGGTGGGAGTTCCGACCGGCAAGGAGGTGACCCGATCGGCCCTCGGTGGCAGATATGCGGTTCAAGCCAACGTCAGAGGACGCCCGCGCCGGCATCTTGCGAAGTGTTGAAAGCTGAGTTGTGGGGTTGGCATTTGACTCGGAGGGGAATGCCCAATAGCGTGCCGTTGGATGGTATGAAAGGTATACCATGACCGCTGTCCGCCGACGCAAGCTTTATGAGGATATCGCCGAACGCGTCGAGCAGCGGATTATCGATGAAGAGATCGCTCCCGGTGCAAGGTTGCCATCGGAGCGACAGCTGATGCGAGAATTCGGCGTGGGCCGCCCCGCTGTCCGCGAGGCATTGTTCCATCTCAACAGGATGGGTCTCGTTGAACTCCGTTCCGGCGAGCGGGCCCGGGTGGCAGAACCAACTCCGAAGGTTGTTTTCGAAACCCTGTCGGGAGCTGCCCGCTATTTTCTCGCAGCGCCGGGTGGGGTCAAATATTTCCAAAAGGCGCGGACGTTTTTTGAAGTGGGTCTTGCCCGATTTGCCGCGCAGAATGCGACCAAAGCGGAACTCGAGGATCTGCAAGCCGCTTTGGAAGCGAACCGGCTGTCGATCGGCGACATGCGGAAGTTTGGCGAAACGGATGTGGCCTTCCATTACCAGCTCGCCGTAATTCCAAAGAACCCGATTTTCTGCGCGATGCATGCCGCAATCATCGAATGGCTGGTGGAGCAGCGGCTGGCGACCCTAAGCATTCCGGGGCAGAATCGAATTGCCTATGAAGCTCATGCCGCAATCTACAAGGCGATCCGCCATGGCGATGCGGACGAAGCGGAGCGGCAGATGCGGGCGCATCTGGAGCAGGTGGCGGAACAGTATGCAAAAGTGAAAAGCGGGAAAGCATGGAAGCCTATGTGATCATCGTCGACTTCCAAATTAAACCGGGCAGCAAGGCTCAATTCCGGCAATTGGTGGACGCCAATGCCCGGGACTCGTGCCGTAATGAGCCGGGTTGTCGGCGGTTCGACGTGCTGGAAGTTCCAGAGGATGCCAACAGGGTTCTGCTCTATGAAATCTACAATGACCGAGAGGCATTCGAGGCGCATGTGCAAACAGCGCATTTCGCAATTTTCAACAAGGCAAGCGCCCTGCATGTAACCCAGAAGAAGGTCGTTGCCTGCAATCTCGTATATGAAGGATCGGCGGGAGGCATTTGATTGTCCATGAGCAGGGAGTGAAACATGGGGGCTGCAGGTCTAAAGGCGATGACCCGTACGAGAGATCTCAAACTCGGTCATTTCATCGTGGAGTTCGCAACGCCGGGGATCGGCCACATCATGAAGTCTGCCGGATGCGAGTTTGCGCTTTTCGACATGGAGCATTCGGGCTTCGGTTTCGAAACGGTGAAGAGCGCCATCCGCTATTTGGAAGCAGGCGGAGTTGCCCCGATCGTCCGGGTGCCATCCAAGGAATATCACCATATCGCTCGCGCCTGCGACATGGGGGCGGAAGGGTTGATGGTGCCTATGGTCAACAGCGCCGCGGAAGCGCGGACGATCGTCGACTGCATGAAGTACCACCCCCTTGGACGACGCGGGGTGGCGTTGCAGGTGGCGCATGACCGATACCGCGCGGGCGCTGTGGCGGAAAAGCTCGCAAGCGCAAACAAGACGACCACGCTTTTCTGCCAAATCGAAACAGCCGACGGTGTAGCCAACGCCGACGCCATTGCGGCGATCGAGGGAGTTGATTGCCTGTGGGTGGGGCATTTCGACCTCTCGGTATCGCTGGGCATTCCGGGCGAGTTCGCACATCGCAAGTTCAAGTCATCGATTGACAAGGTCATCTCAGCAACCCGCAAGCACAACAAGGCGCTTGGCCGTCTGGTGCCGACGGTCGACCAGGGAGCGGAATTCTTTGCGCAAGGTTTCGATTTCATCTGTTATTCTGGAGATGTCTGGGTTTTGCACAACGCGCTTTCAGACGCCGTCTCTGCCTTGCGGGCGAGGTGCAAACCGAAATTGAAGCGAGAGCGGACGTGATGGACAAGTTTCGCGTGGCCCTTTCAGGAGATTTCAAAAAGCCGGACGGATCCCCGACCTTTCCTGATTTCGACTTAGGACCGCTCGCATCCGCGCGTGGTATCGAAATGGCGTTCCTTGAGGACGCCAACCCGATCGAAGCTCGGCAAATCGCGGATTTCGATGCGCTGATCCTTCTTGTTCCTCGCTTTGCCCGCGAAAGCATTCATCCCAACGGCCGACTTTCGGTCGTGGCGCGTTTCGGTGTCGGTTACGATAACGTCGATGTCGGCGCTCTGACCGAGGCGGGCATTCCACTGGTCATCACTCCAGATGGCGTTCGCCGCCCGGTTGCTGTTTCCATTCTCACGCTGATGCTGGCGCTCACCGGGAAACTGCTGATCAAGGACCGGCTGACCCGCATGGGTCCCGAAGGCTTCAACCAGCGCGCCAAATTCATGGGTGTGGGGCTGGTCGGCCTCACGCTCGGTTCCGTGGGCATCGGCAATATCGGAGCCGAAATGTTCAGGTTGGCCAAACCGCTGGACATGAAGTTCATTGCCCACGATCCTTATGCCGATCCGAAAGTGGCGGCGGAGCTCGGGGTGGAACTGGTGGGCTTGAGCGATGTCTTTCGCCGGGCCGACGTCGTTACTGTCAATTGTCCGCTATCGCCTGAAACGCATCATCTGGTCAACGCCGAACGTCTCGCGCTGATGAAACCCACGGCCTACCTTATCAATACTGCGCGCGGACCTATCGTCGACCAGAAAGCCTTGACTGCAATACTGAGCGAACGGCGCATAGCAGGAGCGGGTTTGGATGTGCTTGAGGCCGAGCCGCCTTCAGCCGACGATCCAATATTGAAACTCGACAATGTGATTCTTACACCTCATGCCCTGTGCTGGACCAACCAATGTTTCGCGGGAATCGGTGTGGCGGACGTGAGGGCGGTGACCGACCTTCAACATGGTCGCGTACCGAACGGCGTGGTCAATCGGGAGGTGCTGAACGATCCGCGTTTTCGCGCGCGGCTTAGCAAATTCAGGGAGAAGTTTGCGGCTTTGGCACAGTGACAGGCAACGGCCGAAGCGAATGGAAGTGCGTATAATAATTTCAGGGAGGAATGCATCATGAATAGCCGTCAAAGACGTGATTTTGAAGCCGGGCTGGCCGCAGATGTCGATGCCTGGCTAAGGGGCAAACCAACTCGCCGTGAGTTCATAAAGAAGTTCGGGCAACTGACAGGCATGCTGGCGATCGGCGGGGGTATTCTGCCAGCCTTTACTCAGCATCTGCTTGCTCAAGCGGCTACCGATCTTGCCGATCCGTCGACGCCCTTGGGCCAAGCGCAAGCGCTGGCGGTCAAGGCATCGACCGAAGGTCCGACGGACGGGTCAGCCTATCGGGCCACTCAGGCGGCCAAGCAATATTCCGGCATTACCATCAACATGACCTACGAGGTGGGTCTGCAGGCTCTCGATCCGCGGAACTTCTCGGGCCCGCTGTGGGAGCAACTCACCGGCATCAAATCGAACGTGGTTGAACTCACCAATCCCGATCAATATTCAAAGCCGGTGGCCGAGCACATCGCCGGTTCGGGAGCCTATGACGTGCTTGATGTATCACCAGGCTGGACACCGTCGCTTGCCGATGGCGGCGTGATAGCACCCCTTGATGACTACATCGCCAAATACATGAACACGGCGGATCTGGAAGACTACCATCCGCTGTATCGCGCGCTCCCCACCTACAAGGGCAAGGTTTGGGGTTTCTTCGATGATGGCGACATGTTCGCCCTCTATTATCGCAAGGATATCTTCGAGGATGCGAAACTGAAGGAGGCCTATCAAGCCAAGTTCAGCAAGGCCCTGGAGGTGCCGAAGACGTGGGAAGACTACGCCCAGGTGGCGCAATTCATCACGGACCAGATGGCGCCCAATGTGTATGGCGCCGGCCATTTCCGCAAAGCCGGCAATCCGGGCAACCAGTTCGATTTTCTGCAGCAGTTCCGGGCAAACAACGGGGAATTCTTCAATAACGAAATGAAAGCGCAGCTGGCTTCCGACGCGGGCGTGAAAACCCTGCAGAATATGATAGCTGCCAATGCGGCATCGATACCGGGCAACAACGAGCTCGATGCCGTGTCGTTGTGGGTTGCCTGGCTGCAAGGCAAGGTGGCGATGATCTATTCCTGGCCGCCGACGGGGCGCATGACTGCCGGCTATTCGCAGAGCGACAAGGCGATCAACTTCGTTCCGCAGTCGACAATAGCAGACAAGGTCGGCTACGCCGTCGTGCCGGGCAATCCGGAACATGCCGCCGGTTACAACAAAGCGCTCGCGGCAGATTCGAGCAATCCCGACGCTGCATTCCTATTCATGCAGTGGGCGACATCGCCGCCGGTGTCGTTGGCCCGTGTCATGTTGCCTTATGCGCTGCGGGATCCCTACCGGCTTTCGCATTTCAAGTCGGAGCTCTACGGACAGCTTTTCCCCACCGCGAAAGAGTACCTGCGCAACCTCAATAACTCGGCCAACGTCGGGGTGCTCGACATGATCATGCCGGGGGCACAAGACTACGGACTGAGTCTCGATCGGATGTGCACGGCGGTATGGGCTGGTGCCGATCCCAAGTCTTCGCTTGAGACAGCGGCGGCGGAATGGGACGCAACGACCGAGCGTTTGGGCGTTGATTCGCAAAGGGCCTTCTATCAGGAATTCCTGAAGCTTCCGGGGGCGACCGCGGCGAACACGGTGGAAAAACTCGGTATGGCCGTCAAGCTCGACTAGCTAAGCAAGGGGCGGGCCGCATACGGCCCGCCGACCTTTTGAGCAACGGGTGAAATGGCCAATACCGCACTCCCCAGAAAAATGGCAGCCGCCAACGGAGCGCGGCGGGCGGCGGCGTTTTCGGAATGGAGCGATCGGCATTTCAAATGGCTGCTCGTGGCGCCCGCCGTAATCCTCATCCTGGCGCTTTCGATCTATCCCTTGATTTTCTCACTGGTTGTTTCGTTCATCAATTATGACTTTCAAATTCCTGGCCATGCTTTTGTCGGTCTGAAAAACTTTCGCCAAGTGGTTTTCGATCCGGTGGCGCGCTGGTCAATTGTGTTAACGGCAATGCTGGCGGCGGCGAATGTGACCATCGAGTTTCTCCTGGGCCTCATCCTGGCGCTTCTCATGGTGAAACACTTCCGCGGCCGCGGCTTGTTCATATCGATCTTCATCATACCGCTGTTCATCAGTCCGGTTATCGTTGGCCAGGCGTGGGCGCTGCTTCTTCAGCGTCCGTTCGGCCCAACCAACTATATCCTCAGCCAACTCCTCGGTTACGATGTGAAGATCAGCTGGCTGACGGAAAGCCCATGGCTCTATTTCGCTATCATCGCCGCGGATGTTTGGCAGTGGACGCCTTTCATGTTCGTCATTCTACTTGCCGGCCTGACGGCCATTCCGCAAAATCTCTACGAAGCGGCAGAGCTCGACGGGGTGGGCGGGTGGCGCGCATTCTGGGCGATAACAGTACCGCATCTTGCCCCGATGATGCTGCTGGCAATCACGCTCAGGCTGCTCGACACGACGAAGCTCTTTGACACCATTTTCATCATGACAGGCGGTGGACCGGGCACCAAGACCTATACGGCATCCTTCTATCTTTACACGGTAGGTTTCGCCCAATTTCACATTTCGATGGCGACGGCGGGAAGCTGGATTTTTCTCGTTCTCACGCTGATCGTCGTCACGTTTCTTGTGCGGCGATTGCTGAAGGCGGAGCAAACGGCATGAGCGCAGCAGTGACGCGCCAGTTGCGACGACGCCATCGCCCTACCGGGATTGGCCGCTTTCTGATCCTCGGTCTGTTTGTCCTGTTTGTGCTGGCACCGCTCTACTGGATGTTCATCACTTCGATCAAGCCGAGCGACGACTATCTGGCGGTGCCGCCGGTATGGTTTCCCGAGAAACCGACGCTTATCCACTATACCGTTTCGCTATTTGCCTATCGTGGTCTCAAAGGATTGATCAACAGCCTCATTATCTCGCTTGCCGCAACATTTCTCTCGGCGCTGTTCGGCTCGCTGATGGCATACAGTCTCGCCCGCTTCAATACGGGGGGAAAACACCTCTCATTCTGGGTACTTTCACAGCGGTTTCTTCCGCCGGTGGCAATCGTGCTGCCGGTATTTTTGATCTATCGCTATGTCAAGCTGCACGACACCCATATTGGGCTGATCATTGCGTACACGGTCTTCACACTGCCGGTGTCGGTGTGGATGATGTATGCCTATTTTCGCCAGTTGCCGAGATCGATGGAAGATGCGGCACTGGTCGACGGCTGTACGCGCTGGCAGGCCCTCTGGCGGGTCGCTTTGCCCTTGGCTGCGCCGGGAATTGTTGCCGCAGCCGTATTCGCATTCATTGCGTGTTGGACCGAATTCTTCTTCGCGCTGGTTCTCACCAGCCGCGATTCCTTTACTCTGCCGACGGTGTTCCGAGCTTTTATCGGCTTTCAAGGAGCCCTGTATGGTGAAGCGAGCGCTTTGGCCATAGTCTCGCTTGCTCCATCGATCGCGCTGGGCATCCTCGTTCAGCGCCATCTTGTGCGCGGGCTGACACTCGGTGCGTTGCGGGGATGAACCTAGCGATGGCAAATCGATGGCGAACGTAAGCATCAATAAATTGCAAAAGCGCTATGGCGGGGTCGAGGCGCTCAGTGGCATCGATCTGGAAATCGCGGATGGTGAATTCGCGGTTCTGGTTGGGCCATCGGGTTGCGGCAAGAGCACGCTTTTGCGTACCATCGCGGGGCTCGAGGACATTACCGAAGGTACCATCGCCATCGGCGGCGAAGTGGTGAACAACATGCGGCCGCGGGACCGCGACGTCGCCATGGTGTTCCAGGACTACGCCCTCTATCCGCACATGACAGTCTACAACAACATCGGTTTTGGCCTTATGGCGCGGAAATTTCCGAAAGCGGATGTCGAAAAAAGGGTGAAGGCCGCAGCAAAAATGCTCGGCATCGAGGGACTGCTTAGCCGTTACCCCAGGCAGCTCTCCGGAGGCCAGCGCCAGAGAGTCGCCATCGGACGCGCAATCGTTCGCAATCCGCAGATATTTCTGTTCGATGAGCCGCTAAGCAATCTCGATGCTCAATTGCGCGATGAAATGCGCAGCGAGATCAAGCGCCTGCATCAGGAGTTGGGCACCACGATGATCTATGTGACTCATGATCAGATCGAGGCGATGACGCTTGCCGACAGGATCGTGCTCCTGCGCGACGGCAAGATTGAGCAGGCGGGCACGCCGCTTGAGCTTTACGAGCGACCGGAGACGCATTTCGTCGCCGGCTTCCTGGGCTCGCCGCAGATGAACTTCATTGCCGCGAAACTGTCGGGCTCCAAGGGCAAGTTCAGCATCGAGCTCGACGGCGGAGAGACCCTGCCGATCGTCAAGGACATGTCGACCCCGGCGGAAACACGCGACATCATCGTAGGCTTGCGACCGCAGCACATCACGCGTGCACACGGCACCACCATTCGCAATGGCCACGCATACGTGAGCGCAAAGGTTGAACTCGTACAGCCGACAGGATCGCGCTCCTACATCACCTTTCCCTTGGGCGGCACCTCGGTTGTCGCGGAGCTCGATCCGCATGACGTGCACCGCCCGGGAGAGGCTATCGAACTGGATTTCAATATGAACCGGGCGATACTCATCGATCCGAATACGGAACGGGTTATTTAAGTGAGGAAACGCAATGGCAGCAAGGAAGCCCAAACGTGCCATCAAGCTGTTCGGAACAGAAATAACGGATAGCAAGGGCAAGGAACTTCGCGCCGGTCCGATTTCGGTCATGCTCGACAACGGTGCGCTGCGCTATATCAAACTTTCCGATGTCGAAGTGCTGCGCGCCATTGCTTTTCTCGTGCGCGATGAAAATTGGGGCACCTACACTCCGGAAATCACTAACCAGAAAATAAAGCAGTCGCGAGAAGGCTTCACCGTGTCGTATGACGCCAGGTGCGGCGAAGCGGAAAAAGCACTCAAGTATCATGCGGAAGTCTCGGCGTCGGCGGATGGAAAGCTGTCGTTTGTCGCCAATGCGACGCCGGAAAGCGATTTCCGCACCAACCGGACAGGGTTCATCGTTCTGCATCCGCTAAAGGGGGTTGCGGGCTGTCCGGTTGAAATCGAACATGTGGATGGAAAGCGGGCGAAAGACAGATTTCCAGCCATCATCGATCCAGTGCAACCCTTCATGAATGTTAGGGCAATGCGGCACAAGGTTATGCCGGGCGTTTTCGCAAGTTGCCGAATGGAGGGAGATGCGTTCGAAACCGAGGATCACCGCAACTGGACGGATGCCTCATTCAAAACCTATGTCCGGCCCTTAGAGCTGCCCTGGCCTTATACATTGCGCGGAGGCCAGTCCTTTACGCAATCCGTGACGCTAACCTTCTCTGGAAAACTTCCCAAAGGAAAAGCGGCGGGACGGGCGAAAGCGGCAACGATAACCCTTGGCCGCGGTGCGGGAAGACTGCCAGACATTGCTGTTGCCGTTTCCGCCGCGTTGGCAAAGGATGCAGTGGCGCAGGCGCAGCTTCTGAAGCAAGCAAAGCCAAGCCGGCTCCTCTGCGAAATTGACGCGAGAGAGGCGAACGTCGCTGAATTGGCCAAGACTTACCGTGAGCTCTCGGCTCTGACCGGGGCTTCTGTGACGTTGGAAATCATTTTGCCAGGCGTAGGCGACCCGGCTTCCGAGATCAAACCGGTGGGAGAGGCGGTCAGAGCAAGCGGTCTCAAACCCGAAGCTGTCGTTGTGTCTCCCGCCGTCGATCTCAAGGCCATATTGCCCGGCAGCGAAGGCTCGGGAGCAGCGCCATTGGATCAGATTTATCGGGCCGCACGCGCTGCGTTTCCCAATGCCAAGCTCGGCGGAGGCATGTTCTCGTTCTTCACCGAGCTCAACCGCAAGCGTCCGCCGGCGGAGCTGCTCGATTTCGTCACCCACACCACGTGTCCAATCGTTCACGCCGCCGACGACATTTCAGTCATGGAGACGCATGAAGCATTGCCGTATGTAGTGCAATCGACACGGGCGATCATAGGGAAGGACAAACCCTATCATGTCGGCCCAAGCACCATTGCGGCACGCTTCAATCCGTACGGGCCGTCAACGGCAAGCAATCCACATAATGGCCGCGTCTGCCTTGCGGACTCCGACCCGAGGCACAGGGGACTTTACGGTGCGGCCTGGACCCTCGGTTATGTGACAGCCCTTGCCTACAGCGGCATCGATCAAGTGAGCGCCAGCGCAGCAACCGGCCCGAGGGGTCTTATTCCTCGGCGATCCGACCGTGGCCAGCCTTATTTCGACTCCTTGCGCGGAAGCGCAGTATTTCCGCTTTATCATGTGATCGCTGGGCTGGCGCGGGCACGCGGGGCCAAACTGACCGCCGTCAAAAATTCCGATGGCGGTATCGCTGCACTGGCCTATGGGTCTGGTAAAACCCGGACGCTCTGGCTGGCGAACATGTCGGGAGACAAGACGAAAATCAAAATAAGCGGCTTCGATGGTCGCGCGCACCTGCATCTGCTCGATGAATCCTCGTTTGAGGCCTCCACAACGGACCCGGCATTCTTCGACAAGGGCGGCAAGGTGCTGAAACGGGTTTCAACCATCGAGCTTGGACCTTATGCAGTTGCCAGGCTTAGTGCGGAGGCTTGAAAATAAATGCTCGCTGGCTTCGGCGTGATCGCTGAAGCCAGTCAAACTTGACCCACCAGAGCATCGCTGATTAAATCGACTTGGCCGGATGACCGCGCAAACGGCGGTTTCGAAGTAGAACCAAAAACCCGGCGTATCTAGAGTGGAACACCTAGCACAGGGCACAATCATGAGCGACTCGAAGACTTTTCTTGACGCTGCAGTTGCACTTTCACGAACGTCATCGCTTTCTCGTCGGCAGCTTGTTGCCGGCGCTGCCGTGCTGGGTGGCGTTGCCACGCTGGGACTAGGGCCGCGGCCTGCAAAGGCGGCAACGACCATGACGTGGATGGGCTGGCAAGGTTATGAGACACCGATCAAGGCCGGCTCCTTTTTGAAGGACAACGACATCGACTTTCAGCCCACCTTCATCTCCTCAAACGAGGAGATTATCACCAAGCTGCAGGCGGGAGGGGTTGGCAAAACCGACCTCATCACCATGTACTTCGGCTATCTGCCGCTGATGGCCGAAGGCAACTTGCTCGAACCCCTCGATCCAGCGCGCATCGAGCAGTTTGGCGATCTCATTCCGCAGTTCACCGCTCAGGAAGTCATTCGCAAGGACGGCAAGCTGTATGGAGTGCCATGGAACTGGGGATCGTTGCCGTTGATGTACGACCCCGCCCAGGTCGCCGCGCCCCCCGAGAGCTGGCTTGACCTGATGAAACCGGAATTCAAAGGCAAGGTTGCGATGGTCGATGACCCCTTGGGCAATCTGCTGATATGGGGAACGGTCGTTACCGGAAAGCCGATGGGCACGCTCCTGACACGGGAAGAGCTGAAGAAGGTCATCGATACGCTGATCGACCTCAAGAAGAACCAGGCGCGAGCGTTCTTTGCTTCCTATGGCGACATGGCGGATGCCTTTGCCCGCAACGAAGTATCGGCAAGTGCCATCGGCTGGGAGGCGGTAGCAGTTTGGACTCAAGGTAAGGGAAAGACCATCAAGTACACGATACCGAAGGAGGGCACCGGCATGTTCATGGACTGCTTGTGTATTCCCAAGGATTGCCCGCACGTGGACCTGACCTACAAGATGATCAATCACATCATTTCACCGGAACCGCAGAAGATATTTGCAGTCGAGCAGAGCGCCGGCATCACCAACTTGAAAGCAGTGCCATTGCTCCCGGCCGAACTCGCGCAGTCCTACAACTATTCCGATCTCGACAACTTCATGAAGAAAGCCAGGCTGCAACCCGTCCCCCCGACGGAGTATGACGGCACGATCGCGACCTACGATGATTTTCTGCAGGAGTATGCTCGGCTGCAGAAGGCCTGACTTGTTGCTGTGCGGATCGTCGCTCGTTCCAAAAGGGGAGCGCCATCGCACGTGCTGCCGGTGGTGCCGGCGGTGCTGGCATGGATCTTTCTCTTTGCCGGACCGTTAGCCTATTTCCTGGTGATCAGCTTCTGGTCGGTGAAAGCGCGCATCATGCGTCCCGACTTCACGGCCAAGAATTACGTGGCAGCGATAACCGAGTATGGCGATGTTTTGGTGCACACCCTGGTGATAGGGCTGGTCATCGCAACGGTGACAACTATCCTCGCTTACGCCTTTGCTTTTGCAATACGCTTTCGCGCCGGCCGTTTTGGCGATGCGCTGCTGTTGCTGACGCTGATAACGCTCTTTGGCGGGTATCTGGTGAAAATCTATGCCTGGAAAAGCATCCTGGGCCGCGATGGCATCATCAATGGAGTTCTAAGGGGACTGGGAGTAATCGAAGAGCCGCTTTCGTTCTTTATCTACAGTGCGAATGGAGTGATCATCACGCTCACTTATTTCCTGCTGCCGTTCGCCGTATTGCCGATCTACGGCAGCATGCGGGCTATCCCCGACAGCTTGATCGAAGCGGCGCGCGATCTCGGGGCGGGAGCGTTCCGTGCCTCTTGCGACATTGTCCTGCCGATGAGCGAGCGCGGCCTGGCAGCCGCATTCCTGCTAACCTTCCTGATATCGGTGGGGGATTACGTCACTCCGCGCTATGTCGGCGGGGGGACCTCGATGATGGGTCACTTCATCGAAACGCAGTTTTCATTCGGCTTCAACTGGCCAATGGGAAGCGCCATGGCGTTTACGCTCATGGCCGCATCGCTTCTCATGTTCGCAGCCTGCCGGTTCATGTTCCGGCAAGTTATTCAGGGCAGATAATGGGGCGAGTGGCGCAAGCGTCGTGGGCATGCTTCATAGGCCTCATCGTAGTGTTCCTCACCTTCCCACTCTTCCTAGTCGTCCTGTTCAGCTTCAACGTATCGGCGCTAACGAGTTTTCCGCTGACAGGCTTCACGCTCGGGTGGTATCAACGTCTCCTCGAAAACGAAAGTTTCTGGCCAGCACTGCGAGCCAGCCTGACAGTGGGGATGGTGGTGTCGGTACTTTCCGTTACCATCGGAACGCTCGCCGCCCTCGGCTTGGCTCGCATGAGACAACGGTGGGTGATGATCGTCATGACAGCGCTCATGGCGCCAATGATGCTGCCTGCGCTCATCATCGGTGTTGCGCTGCTTTCCTATTTCGTTCGCTTTCTGGGTGTGCCGCTGGGGCTTCCTACCGTTATTCTCAGTCATCTGGTGATCGTCGAGCCGTTTGTGATCGCAATCGTATATTCGCGGCTCGTGTCGTTCGACTGGTCGCTGGTGGAATCGGCGCAAGACCTCGGTGCTTCTGCAGTTCGCACCTTCTTCACGATAACGCTGCCGATCATTCAGCCGACGATCGTGGGGGCTGCTCTCGTGGCTCTCTCCCTTTCGCTCGACGATTTCGTGATAACCTTTTTCACCATCGGCAGCGGCAATACGTTGCCGACGATGGTTTGGGGGATGGTGCGCACATCACTCGATCCGTCGATCAATGCGATCGCGACTCTCTTGATATTGTTAAGCATTGGATCTACGGCACTGGCGCTCTCGATCAGCAAGTATCGCGGCTAGTATGATTCGATTCGACTATACCGGCAAAACAGTGCTGGTGACGGGCGCGGGACGGGGGCTAGGCTTCGCCATTGCGCAGGCTTTCGCTAAAGCGAGGGCTACCGTGATTCTCAACGATCGGACGCCGGAGAAAGTGGAGGTTGCTATTCGCCGGCTCGGCGACAGCGGGATGGTGATTGGAGCACCTGCTGATCTGTCGAGCCCGCAAGGCAGCGCGCAAGCGATCGCTCCGGCTTTGGGCAAGGGCTCGCTCGATGTGCTCGTAAACAATGCGGCCGTCAATATCGAGCGATCGATCGAAAACACGAGTGATGCTCATTGGGATGAACATATCGGAGTGGTGCTCGGCGCTCCGTTCTTTACCGCGAAAGCTGCGTTGCCGCTTCTGATCCAATCACAGGGATGTATCATCAATATAGCATCCGAGCTCGGTCTTCATGCAATCGCAAACAATGTTGCCTATGTTTCGGCCAAGCACGGTTTGTTGGCTCTTACTCGGGCGCTCGCCATCGAACTTGCTCCACACAAGGTAAGGGTCAATGCTCTGTGTCCGGGAACCATGGATACCGAGCTGATGCAGGAGTGTGCCGCCGACAGCGGCGACCCAGAGGCGTACTACAGAGATTTCCGGGCTTATCATCCCTTGAACAGACTGGCACGGCCTGAAGAAGTGGCGGAGTTCGTGCTCTGCCTAGCATCGCCCGCTGCGGCCTTCATGACGGGCGCGGCCGTCGTTCTGGATGGCGGCAGCACGGCTGGGCGAATGTGAATGGCAGACAAGTTTGCAAATCGGCGAATTTTGATTACCGGTTCCACACGCGGACTGGGCTACGCTGCGGCGCAGGAGTTTCTGGAGCAGGGCGCAGAGGTTGTCATTCATGGCAAGGATGAGTCGCGGGTAAGAAAAGTTACATCGGAGTTGGCAAACGCTTATCGCGCAAGGGCGCGTGGTTTTGCCGCCGACCTTAACAGCCGGACTGAACAGGATCGCCTTGCGGAGTTCGCCGGCGAGCTCGATGTGCTGGTGAATTGCGCCGGTGTCTATGAAGAAAGATTTTGTGCCGACGCCACGGAAAATCACTGGAAAGACACCATCGAAATCAACCTCACCGCTGCGTGGCGGCTTGCGCGAGCGCTGTCTCCGGGGCTGAAGGCGAGGAACGGCGTCATCGTGAATATCGGTTCCGATTCGGCGCTCTTGGGATTTGCCGGCTCGGTTGCCTATTGCGCTTCCAAGGGGGCGTTGGTGGGGCTTACGCGAGCGTTGGCAGTCGAGCTTGCGCCGCACGTCCGAGCGCTGTGCGTCTGCCCCGGTCCGGTGGACACCGACATGATGCGCAACAGCGTTGCCGCTCAACCCGACCCAGTTGCCGCCCGTAGGCAGTGGGAGTCCTTTCCGATTCTGAAGCGCGTTGCAACTCCGAAGGAGATTGCAGAGGCAATCCTGTTTGCCGCATCGCCCACGTGTAGTTTCCAGACGGGCAGCCTGATTGTCGTCGATGGTGGAACAACTGCAGGTCGTATCGTCTAGGAGAACCCCTAGGCCTCTTTTGCATTCCGCGCAGCCCTCAATTCATCGCAACCCGGCGCGCCACTGGCGCATTGCCACAGCGGTGGCAGGTGGCACCATGAGGAGGGGGCATGTCATATTGAGCCAAGGGCCTTCTCACTCCGGGCATGGATGCGTTGCAATTTCATGAGCAGTCTCAAAGCATATCGTGAAAAGCGTGATTTCCGAAAGACGACGGAGCCTGCTCCGCGACGCACCCGCAAAGGCGGGAACCAGTTCGTTGTTCAGAAGCACGACGCGCGCCGCCTGCATTTCGATCTCCGGCTTGAACTCGACGGTGTGCTGAAGAGCTGGGCCATCACCCGCGGACCGAGTCTGGTGCCGGGAGAAAAACGCTTGGCCGTGCAGACAGAGGATCACCCCATGGAATATCTCGAGTGGGAGGGAGTGATTCCCAAAGGCGAATACGGCGGCGGCACGATGATCGTTTGGGATCGCGGCACTTGGGCGCCCGACGGCGATCCTCACACGGGATTGGCGAAGGGAAAGCTCGATTTTTCACTCGCGGGGCAGCGGCTCAAGGGCAGGTGGCACCTGGTGCGCATGCGACGCCGACCCTCAGACAGCAAAGATCAGTGGCTTCTCATCAAAGGGTCCGATGAATTTGCAAGGCGTTCCGGCGAACCTGAGATTGTCGAGGAGGAACATTCCTCCATTCTTTCCGATCGAACAAACGCCGATCTGGCAGCGGAGGGGACAATCCGGCCCGATCATGCGGCACGGCGAGCGAAGACGGCTCGAGGGGTGAAATGGTCGCCCATCGTGTCCAAGCTCAAAGGAGCGCGCAAGGCCATTCTGTCGGTGTTCGTGGAGCCGAGCCTTGCGGTACTGAAGGAGCAACCGCCCAACGGCAAGAAATGGATCCACGAGATCAAGTTCGACGGATACAGGATACAAGCCCGAATCGACGGAAGCCGGCTGCAGCTTTTGACGCGCAAAGGCCTCGATTGGACGAAGCGCTTCCCGGCAGTTTCGCGTGCGCTGAAGGAGGTGCCGCTTGGCTCTGCACTCATCGATGGGGAGGTGATCGTACAGGATGAGCGTGGGCTATCCAGCTTCAGCGGGTTGCAAACTGATCTCAAATCCGGCCGGCATGATCGGATGGCCTATTTCGTTTTCGACCTCCTCTATTGCGAGGGTGTGGATATCCGGGGCGTGGATCTGGCGGAGCGACGAAAGGTATTGCGGGACGTTCTCGAAGCATTGCCGGCCGATTCGATCGTGAAATTCAGCGACCATCTCGAAGGCGACGGCAAGGAGGTGTTGGCTCATGCTTGCAAGCTCGGACTGGAGGGCATTGTTTCAAAACGAATTGACCTTCCCTATATCTCGGGGCGCGGGGAGCACTGGATAAAGGCCAAATGCGTATTGGGACAGGAGTTGGTCGTCCTGGGGTATGTCCCATCAACTGCCCTGCGAGGTGCCATAGGATCGCTGGTGCTTGGCTATTATGACGGCAAGGACCTTGTCCACGCAGGACGATCGGGCACCGGTTTTTCAGCCGACCAGGCGGTGGCTCTGCGCAAGCAGTTTGATGAGCTTCCGCGCGTCACACCTAATTTCAGAGCGCAACCAACTAAAGCCTCGATGAAAGATGTGAAGTGGATCGAGCCGCGCTATATCGCCGACGTAGAGTTTCGAGGCTGGACGAACGATGGCCTGCTGCGCCAGGCAGCGTTCAAAGGATTGCGCGAAGACAAAGCACCAACCGAGGTGCGGCTCGAAACGGCGCGGGGCCAGCCCAGCCGCACTCCTGTGCGGCCCGAGGTGCGTCTTACCCATCCGGAACGGATTCTTTGGGAGCGCGAGGGAATTACGAAGCAGGGGCTTGCCGATTTCTACACGGCAATCGCATCGTGGATTCTTCCTCACGTAACCGAGCGCGTGCTGAGCCTCGTAAGATGCCCCTCGGGAATCGAAGGGCAATGCTTTTACGCCAAACACGCCTGGGGCGGGTTAAGCGAGCATTTGCACCGCATCGATGTCGGGGAAGACAAGCCGATGCTGGCCATCGACGATCTAGAGGGCTTGATTTCTCTGGTGCAGGCTGGCGTGGTGGAGATCCACCCTTGGGGATCACCGATCCGCGACCTAGAGCGTCCAGATCGTTTGATTTTCGATCTCGACCCCGGAGAAGAGGTTGATTGGAGCAGCGTGATCACCGCCGCTTTCGAAATCCGTGACCGCCTTGAGCGACATGGGCTCAAGAGCTTCGTGAAGACTACCGGCGGCAAAGGTCTGCACGTGGTCGCGCCGATCAGGCCTCGAGCGAGCTGGGACGATGTCAAGAGCTTCACGAAGATTGTTGCCGAGGACATGGTTGCCGACAACCCGGAGCTCTATGTGGCAAAGATGACCAAGCGCCTTCGCTCGGGGAGAATCTTCGTCGACTACCTGCGCAACAGCAGAGGTGCCACGGCAATCGCCGCCTATTCCACCAGAGCAAGGCCAGGCGCACCCGTCTCGACTCCGCTTGCCTGGGACGAACTCTCCACCGCCATCAGATCGAACCACTATACGGTTGCCAATCTGCAGCAGCGCCTCGACCATTTGAGCAGCGATCCGTGGGAGGGGTTCTTTTCGCTGCGTCAGTCTCTGCCACCCGCATCCAAGCGCGGACAGCGAAGGCCGAACTAGCGCACCCTCGGTTGTGGGGGAACCTTCTTCACCTGAAAAGCCTCTTGGTTTGCGCTTTTGTTCCAGCCCGGCTATCAGGCAATGGGTGGGGGAACCGAAAAAGGACAAAGATGACGCATCCATTGGACCCATTGGGCCCCGAAGAAATCGCCCGGACGGCAGACATCATCCGCAAAGAGGGAGGGCTCAGCGAACAGGCTTGGTTTGAGACCATCGCGCTTCACGAACCGGCAAAGGATGCGCTTAGGTCGGGACACACGCGTCGAGAGGCCTTTGTCTGTTGTTACGATCCGAAAAGCGGGGAGACGTGGGACGGAACCGTGGATATCGCCGGCCGGAAGACTGCGGGGTGGCATCACGTGAAGGGGGCGCAAGCACGCATCGTCGCGGATGAATTCATGATGGGCGGAGACATCGCCAAGGCCGACCCCCGGTTCATTGAGGCGTGCCGCAAGCGTGGCATCACCGACATGGGGGAGGTGCTGGTCGAGCCCTGGGCGGCGGGGCATTTCGGCGTGCCGGAGGAAGAGGGAGAGCGCCTGGCGTATGGCCATTGTTGGGTACGCAACAGCGCCGGAGACAATCCCTATGCGCGTCCCATCGGTAATCTCCATCCGGTGGTCGATCTGCGCCGCAGGAAAGTCGTTCGGGTCGATGACTTCGGCGTCGTGCCGCTGCCGCCCGAGGGCACTTCCATCGTGCACCCCAAACCGCGGACGGATTTGAAGCCCCTGGAGATCACCCAGCCACAAGGGCCAAGCTTCACAGTGGAAGGAAATCTGGTGCGCTGGCAGAAGTGGCAGTTCCGGATCGGCTTTCACGTGCGCGATGGGCTTGTTCTTCACATGATCGGCTATGAGGATCAGGGACGACTTCGTCCCATCATTCATCGCGCCTCGCTTGCCGAAATGGTCGTGCCCTACGGCGATCCTTCGGGCTCCTATTATCGGCGCAATGCGTTCGACACCGGAGAGTATGGACTCGGTCCGTTCATGGATTCACTTGCACTTGGGTGCGACTGCCTGGGGCTCATTCACTATTTCGATGTCTGGAGCCACGACTGGCGTGGAGCGCCGGTGAAGATCGCCAACGCCATCTGCCTGCATGAGGAAGATTACGGATTGTTGTGGAAATTCTCCGATGTAAAAAGGCGCAACGTAACAGTGAAGCGCTCGCGACGGCTCGTCGTGTCGTGCCTGGCGACCATCGGGAACTATGTCTACGGTTTCTATTGGTACTTCTATCAGGATGGAACGATCGGCATCGAGGTGAAGGCGACCGGCATTCCGCTGGTGAGCGGTCGGCCGGTGGGAGAGCCGTCGGCCTATGGAGCGCTGGTGGCGCCCGGGATCGATGCGCATGTGCATCAGCACGTTTTCTCTTTCCGCTTCGACATGGCCGTTGACGGTGAGCGGAACTGCGTGTCGGAAGTCAATTTCAACTCGGCGCCTAGGGCTGAGGACAATGCGCATGGTAACGCCGTCAAGATCACCGAAAGGAGGTTTCAAACGGAGAGCGAGGCGCAGCGTTTGATCGACCTCAACTCGGCGCGCTACTGGCGCGTGACGAATCCCAGCGTGTTCAATGCGCTTGGCCAGCCGGTGGGGTATATGCTGGTGCCTGGTGCCAATGCACTGCCGTTTCTGCATTCCGATTCCCCGGTCGGACGGCGGGCCGGGTTCATGTTCAAACATTTCTGGGCGACACAATTTGCCGGCGATGAGTTTTATCCCGCGGGGCAGTATCCCAATCAGCACAAGGGCGGCGACGGGCTGCCGCGCTGGACAGCGGCCAACCGTTCGATCGACAATGAAAATATCGTGGTGTGGTATACGCTCAACTATCATCACCTGCCGCGACCGGAGGATTGGCCGGTGCAGCCTTGCGTCTATGCCGGTTTCCAGTGGATGCCCTCAGGGTTCTTCGACGCCAATCCATCGCTCGACGTGCCATCGCCCGACGCAGGCAAGGAGTGCTGCTGAGGGCAAGGCGTGGCTTGATCTTGGAGCCTGCCTCGTTTAAGACGCTTTCGCTCCCGCCAGCGAACTCATGGCCCGATGCTCTTGGGGGATCGTCTAACGGTAGGACAGCGGACTCTGACTCCGCCAGTCTAGGTTCGAATCCTAGTCCCCCAGCCAACTTGCACAAGTGG
>DATBLQ010000046.1:0-35582 GCA_036555325.1 Aestuariivirgaceae bacterium
ATAGACGCCCACTGTGTCGAGACCCGCCGAGCAGGTAACTGTCTCACCCGCGCCGGGAAACGCTTCACTGCAGGCTGCTGTGGTGGGCGACGATGCGAACGGGACGGCCACCGTCGTCGCGACAACGGCGGTCGAAAGCAACAGAACTCGCCTTACCCCCGACCGCCGCATGCAACTTCCAGTACATGGGTTGTATATTGGAATATAGAGTTGATTGTACTTTCATTTTCTACCTGATTTGGCAATATTTACGCGCAGCCAGCTTAAGTTGTATTTGGCTGGCTCGTCGTCGGATCAATCTTGGCGGTCTAGGATTTCGACGCGTTTATGGGTGCGCCGTCATGATCGACATCTTGGGCCCTCTCGGTCGCGATAGAGAGGTTGATCAGCCACTGCTACTGAAATGAGAGTGGAAGGCTTTCTCACGACCCGCTCTGTCCCTCCCCTTTCCAAAGACCCAAGGGGAGGGAGACAGAGATGTGTCGATGTCCGGAATGTTACTGCTGTGTGGTCGTTCCGGTACCGGTAGCAGGCTGTTCAGTCGTCGTTGCAGGCTGCTCGGTGGTGGTCGCGGGTTGCTCGGTCGTTGCAGCCGGCTGCTCGGTCGTTGCGGGAGCAGTTGCCATTTCGCGTTTTGCCAGACCGTACCAATCCGTCAGCAGACCGATGATGATGAGCACGATGATAACAACCCCGACCCATATCCAGACGTTTCGGTTCTGTGTAGTGGTGGTAGCCATTTAGTCCTCCTCGTCGCAAAATCCTAACAATGACGGTCCTTTTGGCGCACAGAACTATTGAAATCAATAGCGCCCGAAAACCATGCTAGAATGCATGTAAGGCGGATTCCGGACCGGCCTGGCAGCGGTTATAGCGGAGTTCAAGCAATGGCGGAACTTGCATTCCTCGACGAATTCAGACTTTTCGACGGAAATTGTGTGCGTTTTCACGGCCACGATGGCAAAAACGAGGTGCTTTGCGGCGTCACGGCCGAGGCGCTGAAACGTTGCGATACGCTCATGCCGCGCACCGGCCTCATTCCCGCCGAAGAGTTTCTTGCCTCTTTCGAGCGCTTGTTGGTGGAAATCCATGCCGCCGCGCGGGTCAAACATGCCAGAGGGGAGTTCGAGCCCGATGGCGTTATTCGCGTTCTCGTTCACCGTCTCGACTTGCTTTCTCAACAGACTACCGGGCAGGCACGCATCGCGGCTAGATCGACATAACGCATCACTTATCCTCTCTCACTCTATCAGAAAGTACACGCCAACCGCCGCGATGGCGCCACCGAGGCTTCGTGTCAGCCTTCCTTCTTCAGTCTTTCCTGCAGTCACGCCGATACTGATCCCTACAAGATGAATCAAACCCGTCGCCACGACAAAACCCAGCACGAAGTAGGCAGGATGGGCCGTTGCAGGCAACTCGGCACCGTGGGCGAATCCGTGAAACGCTGCGTACACGGCGATCAACACCAATGCGACCGGCGCCGCCAGCCACAGAGCGAGTGTAATAACAAGCCCAAGCGTCAAAATGGAAAGCGCAATGCCGAGTGGGGTCGGCACCTTTCATAGATTCCGATTGGTTGTCAAATCAGCTGGCGCGTTTAGCGGTTCGACATTAGAACTGCCTATTGAAGGGTGAGCGGATCGAGCCGGCGAAGCGAGCAGGAGCAACCACCCGCTGCAATCTGAGGATAAAAATGGGCCTCAGCACTCCGAGACGATAAGCGCAGCTAACACCTGCCTCACCCGCCCTTTCCAAAAGTCTGATCCGTGAACCCGGATCGAACAGGCCCGCAAGCGGGTCAACCGCAGCCTCAGGAGGTCCGACCGAATCATCCTCGTTTAAGTCCAATCAATTGCTATATAGCGTACAGGACCTGGAGAATCGCTTCTGCATGGCCACGAAACCCGTAGATCTTGGCGATTTCGAAGATGCTCCACCACCCGATTTCAGCCCGGGCGGCAATGTCGCGCGCGCAATGGCGGGGGCTGAGGCCACCTATCTGAAGGGTCTCAATCCAGAACAGCGCGCCGCTGTGCAGACGCTCGACGGCCCGCTTCTCGTGCTTGCCGGTGCAGGTACCGGTAAAACCCGCGTCCTCACCACCAGGCTTGCCCACATTTTGGCAACTGGCAAAGCCTGGCCCGGCCAAGTCCTCGCCGTCACCTTCACCAACAAGGCCGCGCGCGAGATGAAAGATCGCATCTCCCAACTGATCGGCGGCATCGTCGAGGGAATGACTTGGCTCGGAACTTTCCATTCGATTGGTGTAAAGATTCTTCGCCGTCACGCCGAGCTCGTAGGATTGAAGCCCGCTTTCACTATTCTCGACACCGACGATCAAATTCGCCTCCTGAAACAGATCATCGAGGCGCATGGCGTTGATGAGAAGCGCTGGCCGGCGCGTCAGCTCGCTGCCTACATAGACAGCTGGAAGAACCGCGGATTGCCGCCCGACAAGGTCCCCGCCGGCGAGAGTCACGGCTACGCCAACGGCAAGGGTCAGGCGATCTACGCCGAATATCAGGAGCGGCTGAAGATACTCAACAGCTGCGATTTCGGCGACTTGCTGCTGGAGTGCCTGCGGCTATTCCAGGAAAATGCCGATGTGCTGGCACGTTTTCAGCGGCGTTTCAAATATATGCTGGTCGACGAATACCAAGACACCAACGTTGCGCAATATCTGTGGCTCAAGCTGTTGGCGCAGGGGCACCGCAATATCTGCTGCGTCGGCGACGACGACCAGTCGATCTACGGTTGGCGGGGGGCGGATGTGGACAATATCCTTCGTTTCGAACACGATTTCCCCGGCGCCAAGATTATCAGGCTTGAGCGCAATTACCGCTCAACGCCGCACATTCTGGGTGGAGCTTCCGGTCTTATTGCCAAGAATGAAAGTCGGCTCGGCAAGACGCTGCGCACCGAAATCATTGAGGGAGAGAAAATTGTCGTTCGCGGCCATTGGGACAGCGATGAGGAAGCCCGCGCCATCGGCGATGATGTAGAGGGCTTGCAGCGCAAAGGGCACCGCCTCAATGAAATGGCGATCCTCGTCAGAGCCTCCTTTCAGATGCGCGCGTTCGAGGACCGCTTTATCACTCTGGGCCTTCCCTATCGGGTGATCGGTGGTCCTCGCTTCTATGAACGTCAGGAAATCAGGGATGCGCTCGCCTATTTCAAGGTCGCCGTTTCACCCGACAACGATCTGGCGTTCGAGCGTATTGTCAACACGCCGAAGCGTTCTATTGGCGATACAACGGTGAAGCGCATGCACCAGCATGCCCGCGCCAAAGGCACTTCGCTGCATCGTGCCGCCGCAGCGCTTGCCCTTTCCGATGAGCTGGCGGCCAGAACCCGCAACTCGCTCGTCACCCTGCTGCAGTCCTTTGCGCGCTGGCGGTCGCTTCTCGATACCCTGCCCCATACTGAGCTGGCGGAAATCATTCTCGACGAATCGGGCTATACGCAGATGTGGCAGAACGACCGCAGCCCTGAAGCGCAAGGCCGATTGGAGAATCTCAAGGAACTGGTTCGGTCGATGGCGGAGTTTGAAACCATGGCCGGCTTTCTCGAACATATCGCGCTAGTGATGGACACGGATGCCGTCGAGGCAGATGATCGCATCAACATCATGACCTTGCATTCCGCCAAGGGGCTGGAATTCCGCACAGTCTTTCTGCCTGGCTGGGAAGAGGGTTTATTCCCTCATCAGCGCTCGCTCGACGAGAAAGGCCGCGCCGGCCTCGAGGAAGAGCGCCGCCTTGCCTATGTCGGCGTAACCCGAGCCAAGGAGCTGGTCAAAATTTCCTTCGCGCAGAACCGACGGGCTCACTCTATGTGGCAGAATGCGCTGCCCTCACGTTTCATCGATGAACTGCCTGAAGATCACGTCGAGGTTGAGGCGATGTCCACGACCTATGGTGGCCATGGGCTCGGAACGTTCGGCGGCTCGCGCTTCGACGAGATGGCTCCGTTCGCAAACAGCTACGCAACACCTGGCTGGCGGCGAGCCAAACAGGCCTACGAGGAGGGTCGCGGCCTTCGCTCTTCCCCCCACATCATCGAAGGCGAGCTGGTCGCACGGGAGACCGAAAGCTCGGAGAACTTCGTGGCCGGTGACCGCATTTTCCATCAGAAGTTTGGCTATGGTCGCATCACTCGGATCGATGGCAACAAGCTCACGATCGACTTCGAGAAAGCAGGCGAGAAGCGTGTTCTCGACAGCTTTGTCGAGCGGGCACCGTGACCGGAACACGTGATCTGCCCCATCGCCGCCCGCAATACTTATCTTACTGCGCCGGCGCCTCCTGTCGCCTGGCGGGCGTGTGTCCGGAAAGCGAATACCCAGCCTGCGGCGAAAGTCGCCAGTGCAGGAACCCGCCCATCGCCGCGATCACCGCCACCACTAGAAACCCCATTCTTATGTCCTCAGCCGTCAGCATGGCGCGACCATTGATTTCCATAGCCGCTTCCATCGCAAAGGCGGCAACCGCCACACCCAGCGACAGCGACAATTGTTGTGCTACGTTGGAGAGCGTTGAGGCTCGGCTGATCGACGCTTCGGGCACATCGGCATAAGCAAGAGCATTGACACTGGTGAACTGCAGTGAGCGGAAAAAACCACCCGCCACGAAAAGCATGAACATCAGCCAATGCGGCGTTTGCGGGGTAAACACGGCATTGAGCGCAATAAACGCCGAACCAAGCAACGTGTTGTAGATCAGCACACTCCGAAAACCAAAGCGGCGTAGCACGCGTCCTGCGACAAGTTTCATGCTCAGCGCACCGATGGCCGCCGCAAAGGTAAGCAGTCCCGTCTGAAACGGATCCAGACCAAAGCCGACCTGTAACAGCAGCGGCAAAAGAAACGGAATTGCGCCGACGCCAATCCTGAACAGGCTGCCCCCCACCACGCTCGTGCGGAAGGTTTCCAGGCGCAGTAGCCGAAGGTCCAGGATCGCGGCGGGCGTTCTACGCGCATGAAGCACATAGGCAACGAGCAAAACCGCTCCCGCCGCAATCAGAAGCGGAGCAACTGTTGGTGGGAACAGGCTGCGCGAAAGTGTCGTCAGGCCAAAGATCGTCGATGCCAGACCAAGCCCAGACAGGATGAAGCCGATGACATCGAGTGGTGGTGTCAGCGATGCTTTGAGAACCGGCATGAAGCGGTTAGCAAGCAACATTCCCAAAATCCCGAAAGGAACGTTGATCCAGAATATCCAGCGCCAATGAAAATAGGTGGTGATGAACCCCCCGACCGGCGGACCAATTAGGGGCCCGATCAGTGCCGGCACGGTCAAGAATGCCATCGCTCCCAGGAGCTCCGCTTTGGGAACGAGCCGTAGCATGATAATGCGCCCCACCGGCACCATCAGCGCACCCCCCAGGCCCTGCACGGCTCTCGCCGCCACGAGACCTTCGAGCGTTTGCGAGAATCCGCAGCCAATCGACGCTAAAGTGAAGATCGCAATTGCGAGGCGGAAGATCGTTCGTGCCCCATAGCGGTCCGCCAGCCAGCCGCTGATTGGTATGAATATGGCAAGACTCAACAGATAGGTCGTGAAAGCCAGCTTGAGGATTACTGGGTCCTCCCCCATGTCGGCCGCAATCGCCGGCAGCGATGTCGCGATAACAGTCGAATCGAGATTCTCCATGAACAGGGCTGAAGCTACGACCAGCGGAATGAGTCGCTCCTGCCGCATGCCGCTAGTCTATCTTTACTTGCGCAGCCTGCCCCGTAAGCCTTGGATACTGCGGATTCATCTCCTCGAGTTTGTCTCGCACGATCTCTGAGATCGCCCAGTTCCTCAACCAATTGTCATCCGCGGGAATCACGTGCCAGGGAGCCCAGGGCGTGGAGCACCTCTCCAGCATGATCTCGTATGCAGCGTGATACGCATCCCACAGCTTGCGATCCTCGAGGTCTGCTGGATTGAATTTCCACTGTTTCTTCGGGTTGGCCAGTCGTTCAAGCAAACGTTTCTTCTGTTCCTCTTTTGAAATATGCAGCATAAATTTCACAATGGACGTGCCGTTGGCGTGCAAATGCTTTTCGAATTGATTTATCTGTTCATACCGTTCTTCGATCAACTCGGTTGGAGCAAGTTTCTTGACCTTCACCACAAGCACGTCCTCGTAGTGCGATCGGTTGAATATTCCGATCAGTCCCTTTGCCGGCACAGCCTTGTGAACCCTCCAAAGAAAATCGTGAGCCAGTTCTTCAGCGCTCGGCACTCGGAAAGAGGTCACATGTACCCCTAAGGGCCCTGCCGTGTTGAACACTGAGCGGATTGTGCCATCCTTCCCGCTGGTATCAGTGCCCTGCAAGACCACGAGAAGTACCCGTTTGTTTTCGGCAAAAAGGCGGTCTTGCAGCTCATCGATAGCCACTGCGTTCGCTTTTGTGCGCTGCTTGGCCGTTTCCTTGTCGAGCGCAGGTTGGGGTCGTGGATCGATATCGCGTAAGCGCAACTTTGCGCCCGGCTTTATGGTAATTGCCACACGGGGCCTATTCTGCTTGTCGGTCATGATGCTCTTTCATAGTCGCAACAATCCCTATATTGACGCGTAGGATTTCAAATGACCAACTATTGCCTGTCGATCGGATTCGCCACGCGCCAGCTGGCGGAAGATTATACCCATGAGCTGGAAAACCTCGCGCATCCCTCCCTCCAGGCCTTGAGTATTTTCGAATGCGCTCCGAATGGGCTTCGCTGGCAAATCGACGCCTATTATCCGACCGTCGACGACGCAACCCGTTCGGCGACTGTCGCCATCTCCTATGGCATCGCGCTGGATGACCTTGCGATATCTGCTGTGGAGCAAACAAACTGGGTCAGGCAGTCGCTCGACAGCCTGCAGCCGGTCCAGGTGGGACGATTTTTCATCCACGGCAGTCACCATCGAATGAGGAAGCCTGCGAACGCCATTGGCCTTGAAATAGAGGCCGGCACCGCGTTTGGTACAGGCCATCATGGCACGACGCGCGGCTGTCTTCTCGCCCTCCAGCATCTCCTGCGAAGCTGGAAGCCTCATCGCATAGTGGACGTCGGCTGCGGCAGCGGGATCCTTGCCATTGCCGCTGCGCGAGCAACCCGCCGTGCGGTTATGGCAGGAGACATCGATCCGGAAGCGGTGCGTGTGACGAGAATCAATGCGCGCAAGAATTGCGTCAATCTCAAGGTAATGCGTGCCGACGGAGTTGATCATCGCGCGATCAAGATCAATGGTCCTTACGATTTGGTGATGGCGAACATTCTGGCAAGTCCCCTTGCCGCAGTAGCCTCGGATTTCGCTCACATAGTCGGGGACCACGGCTATCTGATTCTTTCGGGTTTGCTATGGGGTCAACGACAATGGATTGAACGCGTCTATCGTCAATTCGGTTTCGTTCCGCTGCTGCGCCTGCAAGTCGAAGGATGGGCCACCTTGGTGCTGTGCCGCCGCTCAATGGCAAAGTGCCCATCGCATTCACGATGGGCACTGTCCAGCAACCGCCATGGTTACACGTTGGGGAATCACCGGCTTTTCGATCCCCAAACGAGGCAGCGAATGTCGCTCCGTGCAACGCCGATGTCCTCAAGAACCCGATCATCCAAAGCCTGGAGCTGACGCTCCGCTCGGACGCGGTTCACATAGTGGGCCACGCCGCCGACGACCTGGCCGAAAAACTTGGGCACAACACGCAACGCGGAGCCATTGCCCAGTCCGTGGCGGGTGATCGTGTTGGTGGTCATGGTTCAATCTCCTTAAGTTCGACCGCGGACGTTATGGAAACGAACCCGCCCTTAGTCCGCTGTTCGACAGGTTCTATTGCAACGCACAAGCTTATATGGCAGCGCACCACCCCTTCACCAGTAGCCGGATGGCAGCTCACATATGCGATTTACGCATAAGTCGATCAACCAATTCTTAATCTTTCTTTATACGTCTGAAGTGCAAATCAAAGTAAAGGGTTACCTGAACAACCTCAAAGGTGGGAAAATTGGTTCACCCCTGCCGACGATGACATAATGTGGGCTAAAGCATGCAAATTTCGCAATCCAGCACAGAACCCGCTCCAAGAATGACTTCGCACTTGCAGCAGGGAAATTCTTAATGGGGCATTGCCGGACATAGGTTCTCGCCGTAAGGAACTACGAATGCTGGAATATTCCGAATCCGAAGCATCCCCAACCGCTGCCCGTATTGGGGCATTTCGTGAGGAACTGAAGCGCCGCTCGCTTGATGGCTTTATCGTTCCCCGTCAGGACGAGTTTCAGGGCGAGTATGTGGCCCCCTATGCTGAGCGCTTGCGATGGCTCACCGGATTTGCAGGGTCATGGGGTCTTGCGATCATTCTTCAGCACAAGGCGGCTATTTTTGTGGATGGGCGCTATACGCTCCAGGTAGCAAGGGAGGTCGATACAACGCTTATCACCCCCCACCATCTGGTGGAGCCGCCGCCTCACTCATGGATCGAAAACAACATCGCCAAAGATCAGGTCATCGGTTATGACCCCTGGCTGTTGACTGCCGAACAGGTCTCTCGTTTCGAACAGTCGTGCGCCAAGGTCGGGGCAAGGCTTGAGGCTTGCGAAAATGTTGTCGATACGGTCTGGACCGATCGGCCCGCCCGGCCGAACAAGGCAATTGAGGTTCAGCCCACTCAGTTCGCGGGCCGTACATCGGCCGAAAAAGTCGCTGAAGTAGCCGGAGTCCTGGAAAAGGAAGGCGCCGATGCCGTAGTCCTGACCCTTCCCGATTCTATTGCCTGGCTATTCAATATCCGTGGCCAGGATGTGAGGCACATTCCGGTAGTCCACGCTCAGGCAATCGTACACCGCACCCGTAAGGCCGATCTTTTCCTCGATCCGATACGAGTGCCGAACGATATGCAAGACCATTTTGCTTCCGTTGCCAACCTTCATCCACCCCGCACCTTCGTTGCCGCTCTCGAAAAACTTGGACAGGGCAAGGCGAAGGTGATCGTCGATTTTTCCACGGTCCCACAACGGGTTTGTTCAAGTTTGAAATCCTCGGGCGCCGAAATCGTCAACGCGCCTGACCCGACGCTCTTGCCTAAAGCGCGGAAGAATCTCGTCGAGCGGGAAGGTGCCCGCGCTGCCCATCGCCGCGATGGAGCCGCCATGGCGCAGTTTCTTCACTGGCTCGACGTGAATGCACCAAAGGGCGATCTCACTGAGCTTGCGGCTGCCGATCAATTGCACGAATTCCGTCGCGCTACAGGCTCCCTTAAGGACCTTTCGTTCGACACGATTCCAGGAGCAGGTCCCAATGCAGCCATCCCGCACTACCATGTAAGTGCCCAATCCAATCGCAAGCTCGACAACGACAGCATCTTTCTGATCGATTCCGGCGCTCAGTATCAGGACGGCACGACCGACGTCACCCGCACTGTAATTATCGGCAGGCCAACTGCGGAAATGAAAGACCGTTACACCCGAGTGCTCAAGGGAATGATCGGCATTTCGACCATCCGTTTTCCCAAGGGAACCACGGGCAGCCAGCTCGACGTCCTGGCGCGTGCCGCGCTATGGAGCGCTGGCCTTGACTACGATCATGGCACCGGTCACGGCGTGGGCAGCTATCTCTCCGTCCACGAAGGCCCTGCCCGCCTTAATAAAACCGACCGCACGCAGCTCGAGCCGGGTATGATCCTGTCGAACGAGCCGGGATATTATAAGGCGGGCAATTTCGGCATTCGCACTGAGAATCTACTGCTGATCCATGAACCGCAGGCAATCGCGGGCGGCGAGCGCCCGATGATGGGATTCGAAACCCTTACTCTCGTTCCGATTGATAATCGGCTGATCGAGCCTTCGCTGCTAACCGAAGAAGAAATCCGCTGGTTGAATGACTATCATGCTCGCGTGCTGAAGGAGATCGGTCCGCTGCTCGAGGGCGCCGATCTCCAATGGTTGCAAAACGCCTGCACCGCCCTGCGAAAATAGTTCGACAAGACGGTTTCATGGCGGCGCAAGAAAAATGTCACCGACTAAAGTAGCGCCCTCAGCACCACCACGCTCCCCACACCGATGACCACCACGACGATGAGCGGCAGGCGGAGAATTGCCGCACCCGCCGTGATTGCCGCGGCGAGCGTTTCCGCCACCCCGGTGGTTAGGATGGTTGGTGTGATGACCGCCATAAGAATGGCGGGCGGCATCGCATCGAGAGCTACTTTGGCGCGCCCCTTTATGTTCAGAAAGCGGATGAAAACGAACCCCCCTACCCGCGTGGCATACGTTGCGAGCGCAATGCCAGCAATTGCGAGTAGGGTCCTGGGATCAATCTCCATGCATCACGTTCCGAGTTTCGGTCATAATGGCAACCGCCACGCCAGCGAGGCCGCCAACTGCGATATACCAGGCACCCGGCAACAGCAATTTTGTCAAGACAGCAGTTGCAGCGCTCGCAGCCAACACCGCTCCGGTCTGAGGTCCCCTCCAAAAGCCTGTAAGGATGGAAATGTAAAGCGCAGCAAAGGCAAAATCGAATCCGTAGATTGCCGGATCGCTCAGGCTGTGGCCGACGATGGCACCGATTACCGTGGCAACCACCCAGTTGATCCACAGCGGCACTCCAAGACCCAAATAATAGGACCAAGTGAGAGGTTGGCTCAGCACCCGCCGCTCGGAGAGCGCCCAAACTTCATCCGTCATCAGGAACATCGCGAGAGCCCGCATGTTCTCGGGAATATGCGTGGTGTGCCGCGATAGCGAAGCGCCCATCATCACATGCCGAAGATTGACTACGAAAACCGAGAAAGTAACCATCAGCCAAGGAACGGGATCGTGCCACAGATTGACGGCCACGAACTGTGCCGCACCGGCCGACGTGCTGGCGCTTGTAAGTGTTGCCTCGAGCGGCGAAAGTCCTGTCTTTACGGCCAGGGCGCCCCACAAGAGACCGATTGGGAATGCGGCGGCAAGAATCGGCAGAATGTCGACCAAGCCTCGCCGGAAATCGCCAGCCTTGAAGAAGCCGGCATTCAGCATGCCTAACCCGGCATACCCATCGCGCCCGCGTGAATGATCGAGAACGGCCGCGGCGCCGACAGTCATTGCCGCGGACAAACTGCGCGGCGCGCTGGACTCGCTCCAGCCGTCGCTTTCCATCAGCCGCTTCATCCAACCCCGGTCCTGCTGCTGGAGCGTGTGAAAATCGGCGCTAGCCTACCGGCGGATGCACTAAGGATTGCTTAAATTGAACCCACCGAGCTTATTGCTGGCAGTTCTGGGAAACGAAACCTTCAGACAATCGGCCCAATTGGATCAATCTTGATCAGTGGAATGGCTGCGACCGGCCAGCGCAGCGCCGATTGCCACGCCTGCCAGCCCCCCCGCCGCAATATACCAAGCACCCGGCACCAAGACTTTGGTCAGCGTCGCAGCGGCCGCGCTCGCCGCCAACACTGCTCCCGTTCGCGGGCCTTTCCAGAAACCCGCTAAGATCGCAATGAACAGCGCCGAGAAGGCAAAATCGAAACCATAAGCTGCAGGATCGCCGAGGCCCAGCCCAACGACGGCGCCGAGGACGGTCGAGACAGTCCAATTGATCCACAATGGCAGGCCGAGGCCCAGGTAATAGGCCCAGGTGAGCGGACCACTGAGGGCACGCCGCTCGGACAGCGCCCAAACTTCATCCACCATCAGGAACATGAGAACAGGCCGCATCACGCGCGGGATGTGTTCGACATGCCGCGACAGCGAGGCTCCCATCAGCACATGCCGTATGTTCACGACGAACACCGAGGAGACGAGAAGCAACCAGGGCACGGGATCGCGCCAGAGGTCGATGGCGACGAATTGCGCAGCGCCTCCGAAAGCGCTTGCGCTGAGCAAACCCGCCTCGAGCGGCGATAACCCTTTTTTCACCGCTAGCGTTCCCCACAGCAGGCCTATGGGAAAGGCTGCAGCGAGAATTGGAAGAATGTCCAGAAAACCGCGTCGGAACTCGATCCACTTTAGACGCGCGACCCTCAGCTCTGTTGAATGCGCCTGAACCACTCGTCCTCGTCAATCACTTCGACGCCATGTTTCTGTGCCTCTTTGAGTTTCGACCCTGCGCCCGGTCCCGCTACGACGATGTCGGTATTTTTCGACACCGAACCCGATACTTTGGCGCCCAGGCGCTCAGCCATCGATTTCGCCTCTTCGCGGGTCATGCGCTCCAGCGCTCCGGTGAATACCACGGTCTTCCCAGCCACAGGCGAGGTGCTGTTGATCCGCTCTAGCGGCGTGACTCGAACATGATCAAGCAACTCCTTCACGACCTTCGTATTGTGCTTCTCAGCGAAAAACTCGGCAACCGAGTTGCCCACCACCTCCCCGATGCCATCGATATCGGTGAGCCGCCGAAACTCATCGTTGTCCCGCGATCGGGCGGCAGCGTTCATATGCTGCACGAACGTTTCGACCGTGCCGTAAGCGCGCGCCAGTGTCCGCGCCGTCGTCTCGCCCACATGCCTGATACCCAGAGCAAAGATGAACCGATCGAGCGGCACGGTTCGTCGCGCATTGATCGCGGCAAAGAGGTTGCGTGCGCTCACCTCTCCCCAGCCCTCACGCTCCGCTAGCCGGTGGGCGGCCTTTCGATCCTGCGATTCGAGAGTGAAGATGTCTGGCGGTGATTCCAACCAGCCTTCATCGAAGAATTCCTGAATGATCTTCTCTCCCATGCCCTCTATATCGAAGGCAAGCCGGGAGACGAAATGCCTCAGCCGTTCGACTCTCTGCGCCGGGCAGATAAGCCCGCCGGTGCACCGGCGAACTGCATCGAGCTTGTTCGTGTTCGGGTTGATCTCTCGCACCGCGTGACTGCCGCACGCGGGGCATCTTTCCGGGAATTTGTAGGGTTTGGTGCCAGCAGGCCGTTTTTCCGGCACAAATCCCAAAATCTGCGGGATGACATCCCCCGCCCGCTGCAAGATGACGGTATCACCGATGCGGATATCCTTGCGCGCAACTTCATCCTCGTTGTGAAGCGTCGCATTGGCCACCACGACACCCCCGACGGTTACAGGCTTGAGTCGCGCCACCGGCGTCATCGCGCCGGTACGCCCGACCTGGATCTCGATACCCTCGAGGATGGTCATCGCCTTTTCTGCGGTAAACTTGTGCGCAAGCCCCCAGCGCGGCGCCCGCGATATGAAACCGAGCCGCTCCTGGTAATCGATCCGATTGACCTTGTAGACGACGCCATCGATGTCGTAACCAAGCTTCGCTCGTTCCTGCTCGAGTTTTCGGTAGTGCTTCAGCAGTTGCTCGGGGGAGGTGCCCACGATCATCAGTTCGTTAACGGGCAGGCCCCACCGCTTGAATGCCTGACAGACTTCCCATTGCGTTTTCCCGGGCAGCGGATTTGCTTCGCCCCACGTATAAGCAAAAAAGCGCAGCGGCCGGGCTGCGGTAATCGATGCATCCAGTTGTCGAACCGATCCCGCCGCAGCACTGCGCGGATTGGCAAATATCTTGCTGCCGGTTCGCTCTTGCGCAGCATTGAGTTTTAGAAAATCCTCCGGACGCATGTAGATTTCGCCGCGGATATCGATCGCTTTGGGAAGGTTTCGGCCGGTCAGCCGCTTCGGGACATCGCCTATGGTTTTCACATTGGCAATTACATTCTCACCCTCATAGCCATCGCCGCGTGTCGCTGCCTCGACCAGCTCACCGTTCTCGTAGCGCAGCGAAATCGACAGTCCATCGATCTTCGGCTCGGCGGTTATTTCCAGCGTCGCATCGGCAGGAAGTTTCAAGAACCTTCGCACTCTGCCAACAAAATCCTCAACCTCTTCATTGGAAAAGGCATTGTTCAGCGAAAGCATTGGAAAACGGTGGCGCACCTTGCCGAATTTTTCGAGCGCCGGTGCTCCCACTTTTTGCGATGGGCTGTCGGGGGTGACGAGATCTGGAAATCGTTTTTCGATCGCTTCCAGGCGCCCCCGCAGGACATCATAGTCGCTGTCCGAAACGATGGGGGCATCCCGTTGATAGTAGCGCTCGTCATGCTCGGCAATTTGCTTGATCAGTTTACGCAACTCCGCCTTCGCCTGTGATTTGCTGAGCTTCTGGATATTTGTAGCGTTTCCCGAAGGCATTTCTCGCTCTCATCCGGTCTGCGCGAGCAGGCGATCTGCTTGGGCCCGTGCTTCATCCGTGACCTTGGCGCCTGATAGCATGCGAGCGATTTCCTCTCGGCGGCTCTTGTTTGATAGAGGGGCAACTCGCGTAACCATGCGCTCTCCTTTGCCGCTCGCCGTTTCCATTTTGGAAATCAGCATGTGGGTGCGAGCCCGGGCCGCCACCTGGGGAGAGTGAGTCACACACAGCACCTGCAGCCCTTCCGCCAGCCGAAAGAGCCTTGAACCCATCGCGTGGGCAACGGCTCCGCCGACACCTGTATCGATTTCATCAAAAATCAGGGTGGGCGCGGATCCCTTGGCAGCCAGAATGACCTTCAATGCCAACATGAAGCGGGCGAGCTCGCCGCCGGAGGCAATTCTCATAAGTGGGCCAAGCGGAACGCCGGGATTGGCCGTAACCAGAAATTCCACGCGATCGATCCCTTCCGGCCCGGCACGCCCGCTGTCGGCTTCGACAAGTGTGTGAAACCGGGCCTTCTCAAGTTTGAGCGGCGGCAGCTCGGTCATGACCGCCTGGTCAAGCTGCTTCGCGGCAGCTATTCGAGCATGGCTGAGTTTCGCCGCCGCGTCATCGTAGGCCTTCCGCATTTCTTGTTCATGCTTGGTCAGCCGTTGGAGTGTTTCTCCGCCGTCAAAGATTGACCTCAGATCGGATTCGAAGCTCTCAAGAAGCTTCGGCAGCGCCTCAACATCCACACGATGTTTTCGCGCAAGCGCCCGAAGCGCAAACAGTCTCTCCTCCGCTTGTTCCAACTCTCGCGGATCAATGGCGAACAACCGCTCAGCGTATCCAATCGCACCGCTGGCCTCGGCCATTTCGGTCAGGACGCGGTCGAGCGAAGCACAAAGAGCGTCAAGCTTTCCCAGAGCCGTCTCGCGCCTGCGTTCAAGTTTTCTCAAAGCGGCGTTGAGGCGTGCTTCGAATGTTCCTTCTCCAGCGAGAACATCCCGTGCTTCGGCAACCAGCGCCGCAAGCTGCTCGGCATTCATCATCAGCTGCCGGCGTTCTGCAAGTGAGGCCTCTTCATCGCTGCGCGGCGCAAGCTCACGCAGCTCCCTCACCGAGTGTTCGAGAAAATCCCGCTCCACTTCAGCACGCTTAACACGTTCGCGTTGTTCTTCAACCGCATGCAGCGCCTCGCTCCAACCTTGCCAGGCCAGCTTCACCTGACGGACCAGCTGCTCGTGCCCGCCAAATGCATCGAGGAGCTCCCGATGTCTGGCAACATCGACAAGCGCCCGATCGTCGTGTTGCCCATGAATCTCCGCCAACAGGCCTCCGATTTGCCGCAGCAAGGTGATGCTGACGGGTTGATCGTTCACCGTCGCCCGCGACTTCCCATCCGCGCTTTGGATACGGCGGATAACGAGCGAGCCCTCCACTTCGACGCCCTGCTCGGCCAGAATCCTCAGCACGCGATGGTCTTTGGGCAGGTCGAAGGAAGCTGTGACGATGCCCTTCTCTTCATTAGCTCTCACCAGCGAGCTGTCGCCGCGCGCTCCCAGTGCCAGGCCTAAGGCGTCGAGCAAGATTGACTTTCCAGCGCCCGTTTCGCCCGACAGCACGCTCAGTCCTTCCTCGAAGCCTAGGTCGAGTTTTTCGATGAGAACAATGTCTCTGATCGACAGAGCCGTCAGCATGCGCTCTTATAAACTAATCCCAAGGCAGCTAAAACGGATTGACTGCCCCAATCGCTTTGCTGATCCACGACTCCTTGTTTTCCTCGGGCGCAATGCCGCCGGTTTGGAGAAGCGCATAGGCATCCTTGTACCACTGGCTGTTGGGGTAATTATGACCCAGCACGGCTGCCGCGGTCTGCGCCTCCGACTGGACTCCAAGAGCATAATAGGCCTCGGTCAGTCGGTACAAAGCTTCCGGCGTCTGCGATGTCGTTTGGTATTTCTCAACGACAGTCCTGAAGCGATTGATCGATGCGACATAAGCCCTCTTTCTCAGATAGTAGCGCCCGACCTCCATTTCCTTGCCGGCTAGGTGGTCGCGCGCGAGCATAGCCTTCGCTTCGGCGTCCCTGGCATAGACGGTGCCTGGGAAACGCCGGCTCACCTCTTCGAGAGAGGTCAGTGCATTTTCCGTGACCGATTGGTCGCGCTTCACGTCCATGATCTGCTCGTAATAGCACAGCGCCACCAGGTAATAGGCATAGACCGCATCCTTGTGGCCCGGATGCAGCGTTATGAATCGCTGCGCCGCCGCTATTGCCTCGGTGTAGCCGTTACGCTGGTATTGCGCATAAGCCGCCATCAGGGTCGCCTTGGTCGCAAGCCCCGAATAGGGATGTTGCCGTTCAACTTCCTCGAACTGCTTCGCGGCCGTCTTGTATTGCTTGTCCTTGAGTTTTTCCAACCCCTTATTGTAGAGCTCGGCCACTGGTTCGGATTTATCCGCCGCGGTCATATCCGGGGAGACGCTTTCTCCCTTGGTGGCGCCAACCGCAGACGGTTCTGCGGTGGGCCCGGCTGTGGGGGGATCGTCCCCTAGGAGATTCGGCAGCGCGCCGCAACTCGCAAGGCCGGCGCCGAGCGCCAAAATCAATGCGATAGATGAAAGCTGCAGCCGCAAATCAATCCCCTTTTGTGCGCTGTTGCTGCGCAGCCGAAACAGCCGTCTTATGACTGCCGCGTCTGCATAAAGATGTCAAACCCGGCCATTTTGTGGCCTTCCATTTAGCGCGCAACCGGTTGTTTTTGCTGCGACGACATTCGCCGCAGTTGGGCCGGGTCATAACGTCAAGCCCGGCGGTTTTAAGCCGCCGAGCCTGACCTTCCCCTCAATTTTTTTCAGTTCGCCTGCCGGCGCAGGAAAGCAGGAATTTCGAGATCGTCGTCGTCGAGAGCCGGATCGATCTGAGCGCTTGCATGACTTGAACTTTGCGATTTGTTTTCTTCAGCCGTGAGTGGTTTCGCGCGCTGGCTGAGTTTGCTGGTCATGATCGCCCCCTTGACAGTTTGTTCCGCTTGTTGATCTCGCCGCCCCAGTCCGCTCGCAAGTCGTTCAAACAGCCCCTTTCGCTTGTGTTGCGCTTGGTCAGCCAGATCGCCGATGCGAGTTTGTTGCGCTTGCATCTGGCGCTGCGCCTGGGGCGGGAATTCGTCAATCGAAGGCATGCGCGGCGTCTTCGTTGCCGCTCGCCCCAGCTGTCGCTGGTCCCCTTCACGCTGATCATGATCGTTGGTGTCATGCGAGGCGAGCTCCACGCCACCGCCCTCGCCATAGCTGCTCGAGCCGTACCCGCCCTCATCTAGGGATGAAGTGCCAGCAGTTTTCGCCTTCGGATTGCTTCGGACTTCGATAGGGCGCTTAACCGGGATAGGTTGCCGCCCCGTGAAACCATAGAGTGCTGTCCGCTTCGACTGGCTCGCGTGGCCTGTTTCCACCATTCCATCTGCCAGGTTTGCCCCTTCCGATTTCGCTAGCGCTTCCTGCGAAAGGCCGGTGGCAACGACCGATACGCGCATGGTGCCCTCGAGAGAGTCGTCAAACGTTGCCCCCAGGATGATGTTGGCATCGGGATCCACTTCCTCGCGAATGCGCGTCGCCGCTTCATCGACCTCGTACAGGGTCAGATCGGGACCGCCTGTTATCGAAATCAGGAGCCCACGCGCTCCGCGCATCGAAACATCATCGAGCAGCGGATTCGAAATTGCCGCTTCAGCCGCTTCGATTGCGCGCTTCTCACCGGTGGCTTCGCCGGTGCCCATCATGGCCTTGCCCATCTCGCTCATGATTGCCCGCACATCGGCAAAATCGAGATTGATCAGGCCCTCCTTGGTCATCAGCTCGGTGATGCTCGCGACACCCGAATAGAGAACCTGGTCCGCCATGGCGAAGGCAGCCGCGAAAGTCGTCTTTTCATTCGCAACCCGGAACAGATTTTGATTGGGAATGACGAGCAACGTATCGACGTTCTTGGCGAGCTGTTCGATGCCTCGCTCGGCTGAGATCATGCGCCGCTGGCCCTCGAAGTGAAAAGGTTTGGTTACAACGCCGACCGTGAGGATGCCTTGCTCCTTCGACGCGCGCGCGATGACCGGTGCAGCACCCGTACCCGTGCCTCCCCCCATGCCCGCTGTGATGAATACCATGTGCGCGCCCGCCAGATGGTCCATGATTTCCGGCAGCGCTTCTTCAGCCGCAGCGGCACCGACTTGCGGTTGCGACCCAGCTCCGAGACCCTGGGTCAGCGCGGTGCCCATTTGAATCCTTCGCTGCGCCGCGTTGTGTTGCATCGCCTGGGCGTCGGTGTTTGCGATGACGAACTCGACCCCCTCAAGACCCGACTCGATCATGTTGTTGACGGCATTTCCGCCGGCTCCGCCGACACCAAAAACGGTAATCCTTGGTTTCAGCTCAGACAGATTGGGTACGGTGAGATTGATAGTCATGGCGAGTTCGCGTCCGTTGCGTCCCATCTTTCTTACCCAAGTGATAACAAATGGTTAACATCACATTACCGCAGTCAGAAAAAACGAATCGGACCGGCACAATGGTGTGACGAGGACACTCCGGAGACAAAATCTCGACCGTACCGTAAACGGCGGCCTCCTTGGGAACTGACAGGAATTTGCGGGCTAAAGCCCCCGCGTGACGTAAACGAAACCACCTAACATTGAGCGGCGGTCCATCGTTGAGATCGACCGCCGCTCACCGCCAGACGCGGACCATGAGCCTCAGGTCCGCCGCACGTTCAGGCCGTTAGAAACTCTCCTTGATCCACTTTCCAACCCGAAGGAAGTAGTTCCCTTTTTGCACCCTGGTCGGCCCCATGCCCGATAGCTCGATATGCCGATCAGGTTTCAGCGCATAATCCAACAAGCCCGCCGCCACGGCAAAGGACGAGCTGCGCGCTGTTTCAGGCATGGCATGATTCGGGCCCTGAGCGCCACTCCTGACGAACCGGTTGAGGATCTGCGCGGCAACCTCGCGTAGTCCGGTGAGTTGACTTGCTCCCCCGCCAAGCACGACCCGGTCCCCAGCCAGACCACCAAAGGGCGAAGCGGCAAGTCGATCGCGGACGAGCTCGAGGATCTCTTCAACTCGCGGCCTGATAATGCTCGTCAGCATCGAGCGGGGGACCTGCTGAACCTTGTCGACTCCACGCTCGCCCAAAAGCGGCACTACGAGATATTCCCGGTCATCGTTGCCTGAAGGCAACGCCGAGCCGTAAAGGGTCTTAAGCCGCTCCGCATGAGCTATGCTGGTGGAAAGTCCCCGTGCGATGTCGTTTGTGATGTGCTGGCCGCCAAGCGGAACGACATCGGCAAAAACCAGATTCCCTTCGTAGAAAGCCGCAATCCCTGTCGTGCCTCCGCCCATTTCGATGTAGGTCGTGCCAAGCGACTTCTCGTCGTCCACAAGAACTGCGCGCGCTCCAGCGTAGGGTGCAATCACGTAGTCGGCCACGTCCAGATGGCATCGGCCCACCGCAAGTCCGAGGTTGTTCAGAGCGCCCGGTTCGACCGTTACAACATTCACCTCGACAGCGAGCTTTTGGCCGAACATTCCGAGAGGCTGCCTCACACCATGCGCCTCATCGAGGTGATATTGTACAGGTGCGGTATGGAGGATAATTCGCCCTCTGGAATCGAGTCTTTGCAGGGCTGCCGATACGGCACGCTGCATGTCTACCGGCCGGACATCGCTTGTCATGACGGATGACACACCCGTATAGGCTTGGCATCGCGGCCGCCCCCCTGCAACACTCACAAAGACTTCGCTGATCGCCCTACCGGCCATACGTTCTGCTGCATCGACGGCCAGCCGAATTGCACGATCTGCTTCTCCAGTATCGACGACAACGCCCGCCTTTACTCCTCGCGAGGCCTGATGCCCAAATCCACGTATTTTCAGCTGGACCCCACCCGGGCCCTGCACCCCATTACGGGGTTCCAGTACTTCCGCGATCAGGCAACAGATCTTTGACGTGCCAACGTCCAGGGCTGCAATGAAACTGGAATCCTCCACGGGTCTTTGGCGACGTGGCCGGTTTCTGCCCTGATTTAGTCGAACCACGCTCATGGCGAACCACTGTCTTCCCGCCCGGGTTTCATCTGATCCCGAGCTATTGCCGCCTCTCGCTGACCTTCAATACACCCTGCGACGGGCTCTGCGGCATGATCACCGCTCGATCGGCCAGACGCAGATCGACACTACTGATCCCTTTCGACAAAAGCCCATGCCGTTGGTCTACCCAATCGATCCACTCTAGGGCCCCTTCCACGTTTTCCTCCGGCAACGCTACTTTCACGCCACTCTCGAAATAAAGATTCCAGCGCCGGCCGCCGACGCGCGCCGCCGCCTTCACTTTGCTTAGCAGCTCCGAGTGTGGTTTAAGTTGGTTAACAAGCTGGTAAACGGCAGTTTGCGCCCCTGCGCCTGACACCAAGGGAAGTTTGCCAAAATAGCTTGCGGCACCCGCACTCATGCCCACTCCTGTTCGGTCAATCAAATAATAGCTCCCGTTGCTTTGCCAGATGGCAAAAGGTTCCCGCTCCACGATGTCTATCTCTAGCCGGTTGGGAAAAACCGTTCGCACGCTCGCCTGTTCGACCCAGTCAATGTTCGCCAGCAGCCGGCGGGCAACGTCTGGATCGAAGCCAAACAGCGAACTGCCCGGCTCGATGCCGAGCGCCGCCAGAACGGTCTCGGCCGATTGCCTCTTAAGCCCTGAGATTCGTATTGTCTGTGCAGAATGGCCGAAGATTGGTGCGACCCGCCCCATGAGGGAGCGATTCTGGCTTCCGGGCGGGTCTAGGTGGTCCCCACGCAGCAATCCAAATCCAATCGCCGAAACCAGGAACAAGCAGCCGAGCACCCGGGTCAGCGCGCGGGCGATAAGCAAATTGCCCAATTGCCACAGCTTTGCGGAAGATCGTCGCCGACGCCGGTAGATGCGAGTTTCGGATGCGTCTTGCATATTCGTTCACCTGTTTATCGAGGCGTCATTCACCATCCAACTGACCAACTGCTCAAAGCTGTGACCGGCGTGAGCAGCCAATTCAGGAACCAATGATGTCCCGGTCATTCCCGGCTGGGTGTTGACTTCAAGAATGATGAGTTCGTGATCGCCGCCAGGTTTGTCGTTATAGCGAAAATCGGCTCGGCTGATGCCTTTGCACCCCAACGCCAGATGTGCAGCCAATGCGAATTGCTGCACCCGCCGGTAAACATCCCCCGGTATCTGCGCTGGCAAAACATGATTGGATCCCCCTGGCGCATACTTCGCTTCGTAGTCGTAAAAGCCGACCGTTGGCACGATTTCTATCACGCCGAGCGCCACATCTCCCATGACCGCACAGGTGAGCTCGCGGCCAGGAACGAACCGCTCGACCATGACCGTGTCGCCATAGAGATTGCGCTCGCTGGCGATGCTCCCAACCGGTCCATTGGCGCCAACCGGGACGATATGCACTCCGACGCTTGATCCCTGGGCCACGGGCTTGATCACGTAGGGCAAGGGCATCGGGTGGCTCCTCGCCGCTTCTTCGAGATCGACCAGAATGCTTTCCGCCGTTGGAATGTTGGCAGAACGGAAAACGCTCTTCGATTTCTCCTTGTTCATGGCCACCGCCGAGGCGAGCACCCCGGAATGCGTGTAGGCAATCTCGAGAGTTTCGAGGATGCCCTGCACCGTTCCATCCTCGCCCCATTTTCCATGCAGGGCATTGAAGGCCACGTCAGGTCTGAGCTCTTGCAGAATCTCTGCCACGTTGCGCTTCACATCCAGCATCGTCACGCGAAACCCCGCCCTCTCCAGGGCGCGTCCGCACGCTTCGCCTGACTTGAGGCTCACCTCCCTCTCAACCGACCAGCCCCCCATCAGCACGGCAACATGAGTATCGTTTGGAATTTTCATCGACACTGCCTTAAGCCACCTCAATGCCTATTCGCTTGATTTCCCACTCAAGCTCGGTGCCCGACAATTCGAGGACTCGACGGCGTATGGTTTCTCCGAGGTCCTCGATTTGGGCAGCCGTCGCGCCGCCTTCATTGATCAGGAAATTGCAGTGCAATTCCGAAACCTTGGCCGGCCCGATAGAAAAACCGCGCAATCCGGCCTTATCGATCAACTGCCACGCCTTTGCTCCGGTTGGATTTTTGAAGGTCGACCCGCCGGTTCTTGTTTTGACGGGCTGCGTCGATTCCCGCCGCGATGTTACTTGTTCCATCGCGGCCGCTATTTCCTGCGGATCGCCCTTTGTTCCCTGGAGCAGCGCTGCGGTGAAAACAAGGTCCTCCGGGGCGCCGCAGTGGCGATAGCTGTAACGCATCTCCTGGATCGGCAGCACGAGCTTTCGTCCCCCTCTGTCAATTGCATAGGCTTCCACCAGAATGTCTTTGGTTTCACCCCCATAGGCCCCTCCGTTCATGCGGAGAGCACCCCCTATCGTGCCGGGTATACCTCTCAGAAAAGTTAATCCTCCAATGCCCTGATCCAGCGCGAATCGTGCAACCTTTACGTCCGGAATTGCCGCTCCGGCGAGGATGCGATAGTGCGGGCGGGCTTCGAGCTGGCCGAACCCGCGTCCCAGTCTGATGACGACTCCTGGAACACCCCCGTCTCTTACCAACAGGTTTGATCCCACCCCGATCGGATAGACCGGCACGGACTCATCAAGATGCTTCATGAATTGCGACAGGTCGTCTTCATCGGCTGGTGTGAACAGAACCTCCGCCGGCCCGCCGGCGCGAAACCAGGTAAGATCGGCCAGCGGGAAATTCGGCTCGAGTCGGCCCCTGACCTTCGGCAACCTCCCCAACAGAGTTTCCCCGTCAATGCGGCGGGTCATGGAAGAGCCCGTTTTTCATCGAGCTCGGCAAGCTGCCCCGGGAGGGCGTATGCCCACTGGGTGATCGTCCCGGCTCCAAGGCAAACAACGATATCTCCCGGCGAGGCAAGCGTGCGGATAAGTGCGGGAAGTTGTTCAGCCAAGTCTATCCGCCAGACATGTCTGTGACCGCGGTCGCGCAGACCATCCGCAAGAGCTTCATGGCCTATCCCGGCAATGGGCTGCTCGCCGGCGGAATAGACCGGTGCGACGACCACTGCGTCCGCATCGTTAAAGCAACGGCAGAATTCATCGAACAGATTGGCAAGTCGAGTGAAACGATGGGGCTGAACGACAGCGATCACCCTGTTGCCGCCAACTTTGCGCGCAGCTTTCAGAACCGCGGCAATCTCAACCGGATGATGGCCGTAGTCGTCGAATACTTCGATCCCGTTGTAGGCTCCGGTTCGTGTGAACCGCCGCTTCACCCCGGCAAAGGTTTTAAGGCCCTTCCTGATATCCTCATCTGTAATGCCAAGCTCATGGGCAACCGCGACTGCCGCCGTGGCATTGATCGCATTGTGATCTCCAGGCATGGCAAGCCGTAGGTCGGCGATAACTCGTGCGGTATCGCTGCGCCTATCCGAAATGATCACGCTGAAGCGGCTTTCCCCATTGGTGTACTCGAGATCTGCAAGTCTCACGTCTGCCTGCGGGCTGCGGCCATAGGTGATGAGTTGGCGGTCGCGCACGCGACCGATGAGCGCCTGAACCTCGGGATGGTCGATGCACATGACCGCAAAACCGTAGAACGGGATGTTCTCCACGAACGACAGATAGGCATGGCGAGCCGCCTCGAAGGTTCCGTAGTAGTCGAGATGCTCGGGATCGATGTTGGTGACAATGGCGACATCGGCCGGAAGTTTCACGAACGTTCCGTCGGACTCGTCCGATTCAACCACCATCCAATCGCCGCCTCCCAATCGGGCATTTGTTCCGTAGGCATTGATGATGCCGCCGTTGATTACGGTTGGATCCAGGCCGCCCGCATCCAGCAGGGCCGCGACAAGAGAGGTGGTTGTGGTTTTGCCGTGCGTGCCCCCAACCGCTACGCACGATTTGAAACGCATGAGCTCGGCCAGCATTTCCGCCCGCCGCACGATTGGCAAAAGACGCAGTCGTGCCGCCTGTAGTTCAGGGTTGTCTTCCTTGACCGCCGAAGACATCACCACCACCTGCGCCTCTTTGAGGTTGGCAGCGGCATGTCCGATCGCCACATCGATCCCGTTCTTGCGCAGCCGTGCGGTGTTGTAATTCTCGGCCAAATCAGACCCTTGCACCTTGTAGCCGAGGGTCATCATCACCTCGGCAATGCCGCTCATGCCGATACCGCCTATACCGATGAAATGAATTGGTCCTACATCACGGGGTAACTTCATGGTGCAGCCCTACATTGTCTGTGACGAGCTCTTTGACTGGAGCGGTTGCAAATCTTTCGACGACATCCGCTAGGAGCTCGGCGGCGTTGGGCCGGCCGATCTCCAATGCTGCGCTCGCTGCTTCCGCAAGACCGGACTCATGATAGCGCAGGCTGGTGATCAACGCCGCCAGAGACTCAGCGGAAAGCGATTCCTGTCGCAATAGCCAGCCGGCACCGGCAGAGGCAAAGCTCTCCGCGTTGCGAAGCTGATCATTGTCGACCGCGTGCGGCAGCGGAACAAGGATCGCTGGTCGTCCAATCACAGCCAGTTCCGCTATCGTCGATGCTCCGGAGCGGCAGATGACCAGATGTGCCCCTGCGATGCGCCTTGGCAGGTCACTGAAAAACGCCTGCACCTCATGATCGATCCCCATTTCTTCGTATCTTGCCTTGACTGGACCCACATCCTCTTCACGACACTGCTGAGTGATCTTGAGTTTCCGCCGAATGGGGCCTGCCAAGTCGGCTATGGCAAGCGGCACGGTTTGCGACAGAAATTTTGCGCCCTGGCTGCCGCCGAACACGAGCAGCTTAAAAGTTCTGTCGGCTGCCGGCTGATCGTAGGGCGATCGCGCAAACTTCAACACCTGCGAACGCACCGGATTTCCGGTCAGCTCGAGTTTCTTCTTCAGACTGGGGGAAAGATTGAAGATTGAAGGAAAGGACGACGCTATGGCCGATGCGCGCTTTGCCATTGCCCGATTGGCGCGTCCCATGACGGCGTTCTGTTCGTGGACAATCGTCGGCAAGCGAAGCCGCGTCGCTGCTGCCAGCGGGGGGACAGAGGGATAGCCGCCGAAGCCAACCACCACTTGCGGCCTAAGTTGTAAGAGGATGGTCTTCGAAATGTTGTACCCTCGCCAGAGCTGCAAGAGATTTATCGGCAGCGACCAGGGCTGACCGAGGGACAATGTTGCCGAAGGCACATCGAAAACGCGAGTGGCGGGAAATTCACCCCCAAAGTCGCGTCCGCGCGAGTCAGTGATCAGATGAACGCCGTAGCCCCGTCGCTTAAGCTCTTCTGCCAGCGCCTGCGCAGGGAAAAGATGTCCCCCGGTGCCTCCCGCGGCAAGGACAATGCTGTTTGGTTCACGCTGATCGGCGGCCATCAAGCCTGTTTTGCTCCTAGGTGTGTTGAACTCCAACCATCGTCGGCTGCAGATCGGTCCGCGGTCGACGGCGCCCGAAAACCAGCACCAAACCCATGGTGTAGGCCATTGCCAGCAACGAAGACCCTCCATACGAGATGAACGGCAATGTCATACCTTTCGCAGGCATCAGCGACAAATTTACGGCCATGTTGATCACCGTTTGCAGGCCGAATATGGCAACCAGCCCGGTCATTGCGAGCGTGGGAAACCCATCCTTCTCCTCCAGCGCTCGAAACAAAACGCGCAGGATGATGAATGCGAATAGGCTCACAAGCACGATCCCGGCGAAGAATCCAAATTCCTCCCCGATCACCGAAAAAATGAAGTCCGAATGCGCATCCGGCAGAATCTGCTTTGCCGTTCCGCCACCGGGACCCGTTCCGAAGAGACCGCCATTGCCGAAGGCCTGGGTCGCCGTGTCCGTTTGAAAGGTGTCTCCCTTGTCCGGACTGAGGAATCGATCGATGCGTGATGCGACATGCGGCAGCGCATTATATGCAAAAACGATGCCCGAGACCCCGAGCGCAGCAAGTCCCAAAACCAATTTCCATGAAATGCCGAACGTTACCAGCATCACGGCAAACACGAGGCAGAGGAGCGCGGCCTGCCCAAAATCCGGCTGCGCCACTAGGAGACTGATAATCAGCCCAAACAACAGGATGACCATGAGGTAACATGGCATGTCTGGCCGACGCGTCTTTTCGGACAGAAGCCACGCTGCGATCGTGACGAAGGCGGGCTTCACGAACTCCGATGGCTGTAGGTTAACGGGGCCGAGATTGATCCATCGATGCGCGCCCTTCACCTCGGGGCCGACCGCGATTGCCAGTGCCATGAGGATGATGCCCGCAGCCAGCACCGCCAGCGACACCCATCGCACTCCCCGTTCATGCAAGAAGGAGGTGAAAATGAGTATCGCAAGCGCCGGTACCAAGTAGGAAAGCTGGCGATCGAAGAAATGAAACGGCTCAAGACCCAGGCGAGCTGCAACCGGCGGACTTGCCGCAAGATTGATGATCACTCCAGCCGCCATCAACAGCAGGATGGATGTCAGGAGCAGCTTGTCGACCGTAAACCACCATCGGGCGAGGGCTCCTCTGTCCGTTCTGCTGATCAGCATCTTCAGCCCCCTTGCCGCATTTCCACGCCCGGCAGCGCGGCTACGTACTTGCGAAACGCATCTCCGCGTACTTCAAAATTCGGGTAGTGATCGAATGATGCGCACGCCGGCGAAAGCAGCACGGCGGACTCCCGCTTTCTGTCCTTGAGCGCATCGCGCGTTGCCGCCGCGACGGCCTTCTCCAGCGTCCCGCTGATCTCAACTGGGATCGCTCCCCCAATAGTATAAGCAAACTCCTCCGCCGCCTGGCCTATGAGATAGACCTTCACGATACGCGTGAAAAAAGGCTTCAGCGAGTCGATGCCGCCGGCCTTCGGTATCCCGCCGGCGATCCAGTAAATGGGTTCGAACGACGCCAGCGCCTTTGCAGCAGCATCCGCATTGGTTGCCTTGCTGTCATTGATGAATACGATTTCGCCGATCCTGCCCACTTCTTCCATGCGGTGCTCAAGGCCCGGAAAGCTGTTCATCCCCCTTTCGATTTCGGTCCTTGTCAACCCCAGGGCGCGGCCAGCGGCATAGGCCGCACAGGCATTCTGCCAGTTGTGCCTGCCACGCAATGCGCGCATTGACCTCAAATCCACAACGTTCAGGTCCTTCCCACCTTGCCGCTCATGCAAAACGCCATCGATCGAGAACACGCCTTCCTCAAGCGGGCGCTCGACGGAAATTCGCACCAGCCTCGGCCCCGGTGGAATGGCCGCGGCAATTCGTTCTCCCCATTCGTCATCGACGCCGACGATGGCCGTATCGCCCTGCGTCTGGCGGACAAACATTCGTGCTTTTATGTCGGCATAGTGCTGCATGCTTCCATGACGGTCGAGGTGGTCGGGCGTAAGGTTCATCAAAACACCCACTTGGGGCTTGAGGCCCGGCATGAGGTCGATTTGATACGATGACAGCTCCAATACGTAAATTCGGCCCGGCTTCGGCTGATCGAGAAGAAAGACCGCCCTGCCGATGTTGCCGCCAGTCTGCACGTCCCTGCCCGCAACTTTGAAAACATGGCCCGTCAGTGCGGTTGTGGTTGACTTTCCGTTCGTTCCGGTGATCGCCACCAGCTTGGCGCCACTTCCGATAAGCTCGCGTTGAAAAATTTCTGTGTCGCCGATGATTTCAATTCCTGCAGCCCGCGCTTTCTTGACCGTCCAGTGAGGCTCGGGGTGCGTAAGAGGAACCCCCGGGCTCAAAACTAGGCTATGTAATTCCGTGAACTCGATACGGTCCAGGTCGCGCAGAGGAATCCCTTGCTCCACCGCTTTCTTTCGCGATACCTCCGAGTCATCCCACCCAGTCACGTCGGCACCACCCAGCCTCAATGCCTCGATGGCGGCTGTGCCGGAACGGGCTAGGCCGAACACGGCAACCTTTTTTCCGCTAAAGCCTTTGGCGGCAAACATGTCCTACCTCAGCTTTAGTGTCGCCAGGCCCAACAGCGCCAGCACGAAGGCAATGATCCAGAAGCGAATGACGATGGTCGGCTCCTTCCACCCTTTCTGTTCGAAGTGATGATGCAGGGGCGCCATTGCAAACACCCTCCTGCCCCATAGCCTGAAGGTTATCACCTGAACGATGACCGACACGGTCTCAAGCACGAACAGCCCGCCGATCACCATCAGCACCACCTCATGCTTAGCTGCGACCGCAATCGCACCAAGTCCGCCTCCAAGCGAAAGCGCTCCCGTATCACCCATGAAAATCATGGCCGGGGGGGCGTTGAACCACAAAAATCCCAGGCCCGCCCCGATGATTGCTCCGCACAACACCGCCAGCTCACCCGAATGCCTGACAAAATGGACCTGCAGATAATCGGCGAAGACCGCGTTGCCTACGAGATAGACGATAACCCCATAGCTGCCGGCTGCGATCATCACCGGCACAATCGCCAGTCCGTCGAGTCCATCCGTCAGATTGACTGCATTGCCGGCCCCGACAATGACAATTGCGCCAACCACGATGAATCCAAAACCAAACGGGATGAGCAGGTCCTTGAAGAACGGCAGTGCCATTTTTCCGGCGAGCGCTGGCTCGCCGATCCGCATGAACGCATAGACGGCGATGGCAGCGATCGCGAATTCGAACATCAGCCTGACTCTGCCGGGAAATCCCTTTGAGGACGTCTTCGTCACCTTCAGAAAGTCGTCGTAGAAACCGATGGCACCGAAGCCCAGCATGACGAAAAGGACCGCCCATACGTAGAGATTGAGAAGATCGGCCCACAATAGTGTCGAGACGACGATCCCGAAAAGAATCATGAGGCCGCCCATTGTCGGCGTCCCTTGCTTCTCAACGAGATGCCGCTGCGGGCCATCGGACCTGATCGGTTGTCCCCTGCCCTGTTTCAGCCGCAACACAGAGATCAGCCCCGGCCCGAACATGAACACGAGAAACAGCGCCGTCAGCATCGCGGCCCCGGTTCGCGAGGTCGTGTATCGCAAGGCGTTTAGCCCCGCAACATCATCGCCCAGTGCCTGGATGAGATGATAGAGCATACTTCCCTTCCCCTGACTCCGTGGGATTAGGCCATGCCGCCTGCCGCCGCAAATCTTTCCTTTATGGCCTCGACCAGGGGGCCCATGCGGCTTCCGAGCGACCCCTTGACCATTACCACGTCCCCCGCCTTCAGATCGTCCATGAGAAGCTTCTTTAACTCCTCCGAACTCGGTGCATATTTTCCCTTTCGGCCTGCCGGGATCTTGTCCCATAGATGCCGCATCAGGGGCCCGCAGGCGTATAGGGCATCCGCACCCGATGCGTCTATGGCGCTGGCGAGATCCGCGTGCAGGGCCGAACTGTGCTCGCCAAGCTCTAGCATATCACCCAGGACAGCGATTCTCCTGCCACCCTTGGCAGGCCTGGTATTACCCAGAACAGCCAACGCCGCCTTAACAGAGGCAGGATTGGCATTGTAACTCTCATCGATCAGGGTCAGCTCTCCGCCCGGCGCGCCCACTTTCAAGCGCGCTCCTCTCCCTTTCGGAGGTGACAATGCCGCAAGGGCCAAGGCCGAGCGTGCAAGATCGGCTCCCATGAGCTTTGCCGCCGCGAGCACCGCGAGGCTGTTCATGACCAGGTGCTCTCCGGGCGCGCCAAGCTTGTAGATGATCTCTTCTCCAAAAATCGAAGCCGTTACGCATGAACAGGTTTCATGCAGCACCACCGACCCCAGCCTGCAGTCGGCCGAGGCATCTTTGCCGAAACTGTAGATACGCTCGATTCCGGCGGTTTTTGCCGCCTCCTCCAGTCTCCCGTAATAGGCATTGTCGCGATTGAGCACCGCCGAGCCGCCAGCCTCAACGCCACCGAAGATCTCCGATTTCGCATCGGCAATGTCTTCCATCGATCTGAAATGACCCAAGTGGCTTGCGGCAATCGTGGTGATGACGGCAACACTGGGTCTCACCATTCTCGTAAGAGGGGTGATTTCGCCGGGATGGTTCATGCCGATCTCGAAAATGGCGAACCTGGCACCCCGCGGCATGCGAGCCAGCGATAGCGGCACTCCCCAATGATTGTTATAGGATGCAAGCGAGGCGTGCGTTTCACCCTGCGGGATCAAAGCCAGACGCAAGGCTTCTTTTGTTCCAGTCTTGCCGACGCTTCCGGTAATCGCCGCTATCTTCGCTGTGGTGCGTGCACGCGCCGCCATGCCGAGACGCCGAAGCGCCGCAAGGGGTTCATCGACAATGAGCAACGCCCCTTTTGACTTCATTGCCTCGTCGGGGCGCGAAACCATCGCCAATCCCGCTCCGGCTATCAGCGCCTGCGCTGCAAACTCGTGACCATCCCGGTGCTCTCCCTGGATGGCAACGAAAATATCCCCCGGCGCAATCGACCGGCTGTCGATGGAAACCCCTCCCAACGTCGCCGGTGGCGTGCCTTCCAGCCTTCCGTTTGTGGCCTCGACCACCTCCTTGAGCGTCCACAGTTCAGACATTGGCCCCCGCCTCTCGGGTCGCAGCGCGCACAACCTCGTGATCGCTGAAGGCTTTGACCTCGGTTCCGACGGTTTGTCCAGTTTCGTGACCTTTGCCCGCGACCACCAATAAGTCGCCCGCTTGCAGCGATTTTATTGCACTGTGAATCGCCTCCTCTCGGCTGCCGATCTCGATGGCCTGCGGGAACGCCTTCATGATTTCGGCTCGGATGGTGGCTGGGTTTTCACTTCGCGGATTGTCGTCGGTGACATAGCCGACATCGGCCAGACGTTGAGCGACTGCACCCATCTGCGGACGTTTCCCCTTGTCACGATCCCCGCCGCAGCCGAAGACCACGACCAGTCGCTTCTTTGCATAGGGTCGCAGCGCCGACAGCACCGTTTCAAGCGCCGCCGGCGTGTGTGCATAATCGACGTAAACCGTTGCTCCGGACATCGTTGTTGCAACTCGCTCAAGCCTTCCCCTGGCGCCCTTGAGACTTTCAAGAGCTTGGAGCGTTACATCCTCCTGGCCACCCGTCGCAATAACAAGACCTGCCGCTACGAGTGCATTGAACGCCTGGAAGTCACCCGCAAGGGGCAGGAATACCGTGCGGCAGACACCTCGCCCCTCGATTTGCAGCGCTTGGCCGAACTCCTCCTGCTTGCGTGACACGAGCCTGAGTTCTTTCCCACTGACGCCCACCGTATAGGAAACAAGCCCGTGCTTTTTGGCGGCTGTCAGCACCTCCTGCCCGTGCGAGGAATCAATATGAATGACGGCTGGCGATCCGCGCGGCAACAGCTCTTCGAACAATCTCAGCTTGGCGGCGAGGTAGTCTTCGAATGAAGAATGATAGTCGAGATGGTCCCTCGACAGATTGGTAAAGGCGCCGGCGGCGAATTTCACTCCGTCCAGGCGGAACTGAGCGAGTCCATGACTGGACGCTTCGAGCGAAAGATGGCTCACCCGGTCGCGGCTCTTGAGCTTTGCGAGGACGGCATGCAACTCCACCGGATCGGGCGTGGTGTGGCTCAAATACTCCTCTCCCGCCGGGCCTACCACTCCAATCGTCCCGATGCTCGCCGAACGAAAACCCATCTGCTGCCAGATTTGGCGTACGAACGAGGCCACCGAAGTTTTCCCGTTTGTCCCGGTTACGGCCACGCACAGATCGGGTTGCTCGCGATAGAAACGGGCGGCCGCCAAGGCCAGCCGCTGCCTCGGATTGACATCGAAGATAACGGGCGCCCGTGTGCTCCTCACCTTGGGTTCGGCGACGATGGCTTTTGCTCCCTTGGCAAGGGCCTCATCAATGTAGCTCGCGCCATCGGCGCGGGTTCCGGGAATCGCGAAGAACAGGTAACCGGGCTTTACTTGCCTGCTATCGGCCGAGAGACCAACGATTTCGAGTCGCGCAACCTCTTCTGCCATTTCCATTTGCGGTCCGAGCAGCGACCGAAGACTCATGCGCATGGCCTAGTCACCGATCGTGCCGGCTTGGACTTGCGTGGCCAGCCTGAGAGCGTCCACAGGGGTGATCTTGGGTTCCACTCCGAGGATTGTGGCAATCCGCTCGATGATCTTCCCGGCTGCCGGCACCGCATTCCATCCCGCCGTGGCAAAGCCCTGTGTATCCGGCGCCGCTTGCGGTTCATCGAGAAGAACAAGGAGAACAAATTGTGGTTCATCCATCGGAAATGCGCCAACAAATGTGGTCAAACGATGATCCCGGCTGTAGCGACCGGCGATGACCTTTTCCGCCGACCCGGTCTTGCCGCCCACTCTGAAGCCGGGCGCGTTGGCTCTGGTGGCCGTTCCCTCCGTAACGTTGAGCTGCAAAAGATAGCGCATCGTTTCGCTTGTCTTTGCGCTGATCACCCGCCGTGAAACTGCTGCCGCTGCCTCTTTGTCGCGCTTGAAGAACGTGGGCTCGATCAACAGCCCCCCGTTGACGAACGCTGCAACAGCCGATGCAAGCTGCAAGGGTTGAATCGAGATCCCATGGCCAAAGGCGGCCGTCATCGTGCTTATGTGGGTCCACCGATCCGGGTGCAGTGGTTCGGCGGCTTCCGGCAGCTCCGTACGCAGCCGATCGAACAATCCGAGCTTCTTCAGAAACGCCTGATGCTCTTCTATCCCTACCTCCAGCGCCATCTTTGCCGTGCCGATGTTCGAGGAATGCGTGAACACCTCAGGAACCGTGAGAATTCTTCGTGTCGCATGGTAATCGTCGATGCGCGATTTTCCCGCCGGCAGAGGACGCCGGCAGTCGTAGGTTTTGTTGAGATCGGCCACCCCTCGGTCGAGCGCCATGGCGAAGGTAACCGTCTTGACCGACGACCCAAGCTCGAACACGCCCCCTGAGAAGCGGTTCATGCGCGTCTGGTCCTGTGCCTCCTTGGGATCGTTCGGATTGAAGTCCGGCAGCGACACTGCTGCCAGCACTTCGCCTGACCGCACATCGAGCACGATGCCGGCTCCCGCAGTCGCCCTGTATTTGGCTATTGCGGCGGTGAGCTCGCTCGTCACCGCGTGCTGCACGCGCACGTCGATCGAAAGGACGGCCGGCAGGGCGGTACCGCTGCCAGGCTCCGCCAGTGATGCGGTGTAAAGCGCGCCGCGATCGTCGAGATATTTTTCGATGCCCGCCAGCCCCCGTGAATCGACATCGACATACCCCAGCACATGGGCGGCCAGACGGCCCATCGGGTAGACGCGTCTCGTCTCGTTGCGAAAGCCCACAGCCGGTAGGCCAAGACTGTGAATGAGCTCCTTCTGGCTCGGCGTTATCTGTCGCTTGAGCCAAACGAAAGCGCGCTTCTGCGATAGCCGCTCGCGCAGCTCCCGTGCACGGAGCTCCGGCATTGTGGCAGTCAGCAACTCGACCGCTTCGTCGGTATCCACAATCTTGCGCGGATCCGCATAAAGAGACGGGATGGAAATATCCGTGGCGAGGACCACGCCGTTGCGGTCAATGATGTCCGGCCGTGGAAATTTTTCTTTGACCTCGAGGCGTGTCTGGTCCCCTGGCGTTGCCGCCGGCCATAATGACAATTGGCCGAACCGAACCGCGATGATGCAAAAGCACAGCGCGAAACCGCAAATGATCAACCTGATCCGCTTTTGTCCCTGCAGCGTGTTGCTCATTGCTGGGCCTGGTCTAGGGCTCTGAGCACATCACCGATGGGATCCGGCTGCGATCCGGGGGCGGTGATCTGTGCTGGCGGCAGTCGCGTCTCTATGTCCTCGACTCCAATCCTTTGCGTTGGACTCGTCACGCGCAAGTCCAGGTGTTTGGCAGCGAGATGCTCGATGCGATCTGGCCTCGTCAGCATGCTCCATTCTGCAATGAGCAGCTTGTAGTTTTCTCGCTCGTCCTTTATTTGCGCTTCAAGCCGCCCTATTTCCCGTTCCCCGCTGCGCGTGTCATGCTCGAGCGCATAAACGAAATACGCAGCGACCAGCAAGCCCAAGACCAAGAGTGCGTTGAGGAAGCGCAACATCAGCCGTTGCCCTTGCTGCGGGCCAGCGCCAGGAGATCGGCGCTGATCGGGTGCGCCGGGCCATCGGTGCGGCACGCCGCCCGCAACTTTGCCGATCTCGCCCGCGGGTTGCTTTCGATTTCCTCCCTGCTGGGGGTGACTGCGCCACGCTGGAGAAGCTCAAAACTTGGAATGGCCGGCGTCAGGGCGGGATGATGCCGGGAAGGCTGGGCTACGCGCCCGCTGCGCTCATTGAGGAAGCGCTTGACGATGCGATCCTCGAGCGAATGGAATGTCACGACGGCAAGCCTGCCGCCGGTTTTGAGCAGCCTTTCAGCCGCACCGAGACCTGAGACCAGCTCCCGCAGTTCCTGGTTCACATAGATCCGCAAGGCCTGGAATGTTCGCGTCGCCGGGTGAATGGAATAGTGCGGGGGCCGTCCCACTACGGACTCCACGAGACGTGCGAGTTCTCCCGTCCGGGTAAACGGTTTGTCCGAGCGGGCTCTTGAGATCGCGCGTGCGATTGCCTGCGCCCGGCGCTCTTCTCCGAAGACCGCGATCACTCGCTTCAACTCCGCCTCCGACAATGTATTGACCACATCGGCGGCGCTGACGCCGTGCTTCCCCATGCGCATGTCGAGAGGCCCGTCCTTCTGGAAGGAAAAGCCCCGCTCGGCATCATCGATCTGGATCGAAGAAACCCCGATGTCGAGCACCACCCCGTCGACCTTGTCGATCCCGCGAGCGGCCAGGAGTTCGTACATGTTGGAAAAGAGACCTTCGATGAGTGTCAGCCTTCCGGGAAAGGCGGCCAGCAGGGCCACACCTGCTTCAATGGCTTGCGGGTCGCGGTCGATTGCATAGACGGCGCAATTCGCCGCTTCCAGAATTGCCCTTGTGTAGCCGCCCCCGCCAAAGGTGCCGTCGACATAGATGCCTGACTCCCGCGGTGAGAGCGCTTCGATCACTTCGGCAAGCAGGACCGGGCGATGCATAGAGTGGCCGATTTCCATGTCCATCCGCGGGGTTAACGGATTTTAGGACATTGCGCCGGACGTGCTTAACAAATCGTTGAATTCGCGGGCTGTGGTCACCAGGCGCCACTAGGGGTCTGCGGGAGGCGGATGTGCGGCGTCGCTGCAACACCGGATGCGGTACCCGCAGCTCAGGGAGGTCGGCAACTTGTAATATACCAACTCCATGATATACGCTCATAGGATGTATTTTCGGGGGGATGATTCGTGAAACTCAAAACTCTTCTCCTTGCCACTGCAGCTTTGACCATGCTGTCGGCGCCCGTGCGCGCCGATCAGCCCTATGTCTCGCTCTTCGGAGGCTTAAGCATCCCGGAGACGGCGCGGGCGCATTACCTACTACACCCGCGCCATAAGTCTCGCGCCTATGCGCGGCTCGGCCAAGGCCGGACTTGCCGACAGCCTCATCGCGCTTGGCCGCATCAACGAGGCTGAAACGCTCCTGCGCGAACTCGCCAT
>DATBLQ010000052.1:0-218830 GCA_036555325.1 Aestuariivirgaceae bacterium
GTGGATTGGGGAAGCCCCTCAGATACGCCCGACGGAGCGAACTACGTGCTCTGCCGCCCACCGGGTGATTACCGAAACTCCTTGGAGGTTTCCTCCATAAGGAACGTTAGGGAATGTCGCGTATCGAGCGGGTAAAAAACGTCGGGTGGAGCGTTGCCGCTCTGCATGTTTCAAAAACAGCTGTTTAGCCCTCATCCGCAGGGCAGCGGCGCTCCACTCTCCTTCTCACCCGGAGGCTTTTTACGAGCCGGCCGATCAAGAAACCGCGTCGCGGAAAACCGAACCTACGCCGCCTGCGCCTTGACCACATCGCCGTTGATCAGCAGCCCTTGCGCGCTCGCCGATACTTGCACCGTCTCGCCATCGGAGATGTCGCCGGCGAGAATCTTCTCCGCCAGCGGATCCTGCAGGTGTCGTTGGATCACCCGCTTCAGCGGCCGTGCCCCGTACGCCGGATCGTAGCCCTTGTCCCCCAGCCATTCGCGCGCCGCCTTGTCGAGCTTGATCGTGATCTTGCGTTCGGAGAGCAGCCGCCGCAACCGCTCGAGCTGTATGTCCACGATTTGTGTCATGTGCTCGCGCTTCAGCCGGTGGAAGAGGATGATATCGTCGAGCCGGTTCAGAAACTCCGGCCTGAAGTGGCTTCTCACCACCGCCATCACCTGGTCGCGAACCACATCCACATCCTGTTTCTCGCCAAGGGAGACGAGAAACTCAGAGCCGAGGTTCGACGTCATGACGACGATGGTGTTCCTGAAGTCGACCGTGCGGCCGTGTCCGTCGGTCAGGCGGCCATCGTCCAGCACCTGAAGCAGGATGTTGAAGACATCGGGGTGCGCCTTTTCGATCTCGTCGAACAGAACGACTTGATAGGGCCGCCGCCGCACTGCCTCGGTGAGAGCGCCCCCCTCGTCATATCCAACATAGCCCGGAGGCGCGCCGATCAGCCGCGCCACGGAATGCTTCTCCATGTATTCCGACATGTCGATGCGGATGAGCGCATGCTCATCGTCGAACAGAAATTCGGCAAGCGCCTTGGTGAGCTCCGTTTTGCCAACCCCGGTCGGGCCGAGGAACATGAACGATCCGATCGGCCGGTTGGGATCCTGCAGTCCGGCCCGCGCGCGCCGCACGGCCGTGGAAACCGCCTTGACCGCCTCTTCCTGCCCCACGACCCGCTTGCTCAGCGACTCCTCCATTTTCAGAAGCTTCTCCCGCTCACCTTCGAGCATTCGGTCAACCGGAATCCCGGTCCACCGGGAGACGACCTGCGCCACGTGCTCCTCTGTCACCGCTTCCTCGACCATCTGGCGTCCTAAGGAAGCCGCCTCCACATCCTTGATCTTGCGTTCAAGTGTTGGAATGACCCCATAGGCAAGCTCGCCCGCCCGCGCCAGGTCACCGCGTCGCTGCACCTGTTCAAGCTCGATCCGCGCCCGCTCCAGCTCCTCCTGCAATTTTCTCAGATTGGCGAGCTTCTCCTTCTCCGCCTGCCAAGCGGCGGTGAGTGCCGCGGCCTTTTCTTCAAGCTCCGCCAGCTCCTTCTCGAGCCTTTCCAGCCGCTCCTTCGACGCGCGGTCGCTTTCTTTCTTCAGTGCCTCCCGCTCGATTTTGAGCTGGATGATGCGCCGATCCAGTTCGTCCAGTTCCTCTGGTTTCGAATCGACCTGCATGCGCAGCCGCGCCGCTGCTTCATCCATGAGATCGATGGCCTTGTCGGGAAGAAACCGGTCGGTGATGTAGCGATGCGACAGTTTCGCGGCCGCGACAAGCGCCGAATCGGTGATCCGCACTCCGTGATGAAGTTCATACTTCTCCTTGATGCCGCGCAGGATCGAAATCGTATCCTCGACAGTGGGCTCATTCACGTAGACGGGCTGGAATCTGCGGGCGAGTGCAGCGTCTTTCTCCACATGCTTCTGATATTCATCGAGCGTTGTCGCTCCGATGCAGTGCAGCTCGCCTCGCGCCAGCGCCGGCTTGAGCAGGTTCGAAGCATCCATGGCTCCTTCGGCCTTGCCTGCCCCCACGAGCGTGTGCATTTCGTCTATGAACAGGATGACCCCGCCTGCTGCCGCCTGAATTTCCCCTAGAACCGCCTTCAGCCGTTCTTCGAACTCGCCGCGGTATTTCGCCCCGGCGATGAGTGCCCCCATGTCGAGCGCCATCAGCTTCTTGTCCGTCAGGCTCTCGGGCACATCGCCATTGATAATTCGCAGCGCCAATCCTTCTGCGATTGCCGTCTTGCCCACCCCCGGCTCTCCGATCAGCACCGGATTGTTCTTGGTCCGCCGCGACAAGACCTGAATCGTGCGGCGAATTTCCTCGTCCCGCCCGATCACGGGATCAAGCTTGCCATTGCGTGCCGCCTCGGTGAGGTCGCGGGCATATTTCTTCAATGCGTCATAGCTCTGTTCGGCCGATGCGCTGTCCGCTGTCCTGCCCTTGCGCAGCGAACTGATTGCCTTTTCGAGCGCCTGGGGCGTGACGCCGGCCGACTTGAGAATTTTCTGCGCCTCGCTTGGCTCTATGGCCAGCGCTTGAAGCATTCTCTCAACCGTGACGAAGCTGTCGCCCGCCTTGGTCGCGAGTTTCTGCGCCGTATCGAACACCCTTGCTGTTTCCGGAGCGAGGTAGACCTGTCCGGCCCCCGATCCTTCGACGCGCGGAATTTTGCTGAGTTGGGAATTGGTATCTCTCAGCGCTGCCTGTGGATCGCCGCCGGCAGCTCTGATGAGGCTTGCAGCCATGCCGTCTTCGTCATCCAGCAAGACTTTCAGCAGATGCTCGGGGCTGAAGCGCTGATGGCCCTCCCGTAAGGCAAGCGCCTGTGCCGACTGGACAAACCCGCGTGCCCGTTCGGTGAACTTTTCAAAATCCATGTCGAACCTCCTTGCCCCGACCAGCATTTCGAAAGACGTGCTGTCCGGTCGATCCGGGGCGGAAGGAGTGTGCCTTTACTTGACCGCGGATTGAGACCGGCGACCGGCAACGCTGCACCGCACCCCGTTCAGCAGATATAATATGGGCCACTCTTGCGGCAAGGCACAGCGAGCTAATTTCCGCAAGCTCGACGACCGCCGAGCTGGATCTTCGTGGTTAACGATTTCACCTTGCACACCCGAGGCGGGACAAAGCCTTAAGGCAACCTGGCGGGGTTGTCCCTGAGGGGCGGACGCTTCAGTTGACCGTCGAGGAATCGCTGTCGCTCGAGGCCGCAGGCGTCTCACCCTCCTGGGACGTTTGGGAGTCCTCGCGCCCACGCGGCCCACGCTGCTCGCGCATGGGGCGGCGGTCACGCTGCTGTCGGTCTCCGCCATTTGGCTGCCCCCCGCCTCCGTGCGGCCGCCGCAGGAACTGGGGCTGTGGTCCATCCCATCCGTCGGCCTCATCTTCGATCCGGGGTTGACGGCGCTGATCGCCGCCGCCGCGAGACTGATCGAACTGCTGTCGTGGTCGACCCTCGAATTCACGCCCACGCTGCTGACGCGTATCCCCGTCCGTCGCCGTGGGCTCACTTTGCGGAGCACCCGGCTCACCGGCGTTCCCACCAAAGCTTTCCGCCTCGCCGGAGGCTTCCACTTCACCGGTCTCCTCAAACGATTCAGCCGAGTCTTCGTTTCCTGGTCGCCTGAACTGCTGTTGCTGCGCCATGTGCTGCTGGTTGTAGGCCTGGGCCGCTGCAAGAATGCGCAGATAGTGCTCAGCGTGCTGGTTGTAGCTTTCCGCCATCACTATGTCGCCCGAGGAATGGGCATCGCGGGCGAGCTGCATGTATTTTTCGGCAATCGTTTGCGCCGTGCCGCGGACCTTCACATCGGGTCCGTTGCTTTCGTAGACGCGGTTGATGGGATTGCCGCCCCCGCCTCCTCCCCCGCCTGGACGGCCGCCTCGTCCGCGGCCACGCGATCTTTTGTTGTGGTTGTGATTGTGCTGGCCTTGTCTCATGATCTTCTCAGTCTCGCCTATGTTGCAATTGTTTGTCCCTAACCCTTCCACCATGTCGCTCGGAACATGGTCCGCTCGCCCACGCCCGGGAGCACCTTAATCGCGGAATGCTCGTCGCCTAAAACGCCCTAGCAAACCACTGCCTGATCAACTGAATAGAATTCTTGCCGTTCGATTCCTCGATAGCGTCTCACCCAACTTCTGGCATGTCGCGGCAGCGGCAATTTATGCGCGCACCGCCTCCTCCTGTCGGAAGCACTTGCCATTTGGTCGCACCCTGTTGGTCTGTTCGTCGGAGGTCACTACGGCTTCCTGCCCGCTCCGACCCGTCAACAATGGCACAACGCTGTATGGAAGGGTGTCTTCTCTGCTATCGAGCCTAGCCTGTTGCGCAACACTTTCCAACTTATTTTTGGCTGTCCCGTCGCCTGGGTGCCAAATCTAACGATTCTGAAACATTAATACACGGGTTATTCCGGCAAGATCGGCCGCGCGGGCCGGCGCCGCAAGCGGCATCTTTAGTCCGCAACTGAGCATGATATCCGTGATTTCCGCCTCTTGCCCCCTGCCGATCTCAAGACAGGCATGCCCGCCGATTCTCAAGTAACTGCGGATGGTTCGCGCGATCTCGCGGTAAGAGTGCAGCCCGTCTCTGCCCCCGTCCAGCGCCTCCCTTGGCTCATAGAGAAAAACGTCCTTGGGCAAAGCCGGAATGTCGCCGTCCGAAACATAGGGCGGATTCGACACGATGAGATCAAAGCTGCCGCTAATTCTTTCGAACCAAAAGCTCTCGACGAGATCCACGCGATCGCCCACCCCATGCCGCAGGGCATTGGCTCGCGCGACTGCCAGCGCTTCCTCTGAAATATCGCTCCCAAGCCCCAGGCAGTCCGGCGCCTCCATGAGAAGGGTGATGATGATCGCTCCACTTCCCGTGCCGATGTCGGCGATTCGCAGCACGCCTCCCGAGTCGTTGGATCGGATGATCCTGAGTGCCGCATCGACCAATGTTTCGGTATCGGGACGGGGATCAAGCGTGTACGGACTGATCAGAAAATTGCGGCCGTAAAATTCCCGCTCGCCGATGAGCCGCGACACAGGCTCGCAGCGCGCCCGCCGCCGCACGAGCTCCTCGATCAGCGTCATCTCCCCATCGCTGATTTGCCGATCGTCTTCTGCGATGAACTGCGCCAGCGACATCCCGGTCGCGTGCTGCACGATCAGCCGGGCATCAAGCTTTGCAGAAGTGATACCTGCTCTTTCCAGTCGGCGTTTCACCGCAAGCATTGTTTCTGTAGCAGTTCTCATGCGGCATCGGCCTCCGCCTGGGCGAGAAGCTCCGCTTGATGTTCGCGGTTTAAAGCTTCGATCAGCTCTTCGAGTGCGGCCCCCTGCAGCACCAGATCGAGTTTGTAGAGAGTGAGATTGATTCGGTGATCCGTAACTCGTCCCTGCGGAAAATTATAGGTGCGAATCCTCTCCGAGCGGTCGCCCGACCCGATTTGGCCGCGCCGCTGCGCCGTGCGCTGCGCATCAAGTCTCTGCCTCTCTCTCTCATAAAGCCTGGCGCGGAGAATCTTCAGCGCCTTCGCCTTGTTCTTGTGCTGTGACTTCTCATCCTGCTGAGCCACGACAAGGCCGGTCGGAATATGGGTGATCCGGACGGCACTGTCGGTCGTATTTACCGATTGCCCGCCGGGTCCCGAAGACCGGTAGACGTCAATCCTCAAATCTTTATCCTCGATCGCAATATCGACTTCCTCTGCTTCCGGCAGAACCGCCACCGTTGCAGCCGAGGTGTGAATGCGCCCTTGTGCCTCCGTATCCGGCACCCGCTGTACCCGGTGCACTCCCGATTCAAACTTGAGCTGCGCGTAGACGCCCTGGCCTGCAATGTTGGCGATAATCTCCTTATAGCCTCCATGATCGCCTTCGCTCGCGGAGATGATGTCCACCCTCCAGTTTTTGAGTGCCGCATAGCGCTGGTACATTCTGAATAAATCGCCGGCAAACAATGCCGCCTCATCCCCTCCCGTCCCTGCCCGAACCTCGAGTATGACGTTGCGTTCATCGGCCGCGTCCTTTGGCAAGAGGAGAAGCCTGAGTTTCTGTTCCAGCGCATCGATCTTGGTGTCGAGCGCCGGTCTCTCCGCTTGCGCCATTTCCGCAAGCTCGCCTCCCCCCGAAATCATTTCATCAAGCCCCGCACGTTCGGCGAGGGCGGTCCGATAAGCCTCTGCCGCCACCGCCAGCGGTTGCAGATCGGCATACTCCTTCGACAACCTGACGAAAGTCTCCCCTTCCGCTCCCTGGGAAAGACTCGTCTCGAGCGTTTTGAACCGCTCGATGATGCGATCGATTTTCTCAGTCTTCAGAATGCTCATGCGGGGCTGGTATGCCGGGCTCGATACCGCCCGTCAACAAGGCAGGCGGCCTAGCCGCGCGTGTCGATAAGCTTTGAAACGGAAAGCGGTTTTCCCACCACGATTTCGCCGGGCGTTCCGATCGATCCGCGGTCGATTCCATCGATTTCATAGGTAATCGCCCCGCCGTCCCGTGAGATGATCACAAGATCGTCGCGATCGGGCACCAAATAACTGCCGCCTTTTTTGAGCGTCTGCGAGGCGATGATATTGCCGTGGGGATCTTCCAGTCGAAACCACGCCAAACCCGTGGCCTTGAGCACAATCCTGCCGGTCGCTTGCGGTGATACCGCCTCAGCCTTCTGGTTTGCCTTCACCTCGCCCGCATCTTCGCTGGTATCCGACCCTTTAAGCTGCTCGTTGATGAACGGCGCAAGATCGTCCAGACCCCCTTCGAGTTTGGGCCTTTCGGGCACTTGGGGGGCAGCCTCCACCGGCGTGACTGCGCTCAAATCCTCCGTCAGGGGAGATTCCTTCACTCTCACCTCAGAGCCATCGTCAGCTTTGCTGTTGAGCGACGCTGTGGGGAGCGAATCGACCCCCACCGCGATTTGTTCATCCTCCACTGGCGACAATAGCGCCGTGATCACGCCAAACAACATGACCGCACCGGCAACCGAGCCCGTAATCGCGATCCCCCGCGCTGACATCGCCTGCTTGAGCACCCTTTCGAAGGGAATGATCTTGGCGCTCGACAATGGGGCTGGCGCACGGTTTCGCGACCGCGCATTGGCAGGTGCCGGCGGCGGCAGGAACCGCGAATAATGCAGCGTCAAAGGTTCCGGATCGAAGCCCAGATAACACGCATAAATGCCCACCATGGCCAAAGCTTCGCTGCGCGGCGGCAACTTTGCGAGATCTCCCGTTTCAATCCCTTCGAGATGGCTCTCGTGAATGCCGAGCACGTTGGCAATATCTGTCGGCATGAGCCCGCGCCGCTCGCGTTCTCTTTGTAGGAACCAGCCGGCCTCTCCCGCCGGATCGATGCTACCGTCGGGCTTCAGCCGATAGGCAGGCCTCGCCGCGTGGTCAGCCTGATGCGTCTCGTTCATAGTCATACTCACACGTTGCGACGCGACGGCCAGTCCCCTGGGGGACCAAACCTGTCAAGCAGCATGCCGCACAATGGTAAGCAACTTATGAACGTCTAGAGCGGGATGCCGTTGTCGGCCGCAAAGCGTTCGATATGGGGCCTCAGCGTTGGCTCAGGCCGGGCGAGCAGCGGATCGAGGAAATTGCGGAATTTCTGAAGATCGAGCGCTAATATCATGGACTTGACAGGGCCGATGGCCGCCGGTGTCATCGAAATTGACTTAAGACCCACCCCGATGAGCGCCAGTGCCTCGATTGGCCGGCCCGCCATTTCTCCGCACAGATTTAGCGGCACCCCATGCGCCTGTGCCTTCATCGCCACTTCGCGGATGAGCGAGAGCACCCCCGGATGCAGCGTGTCATATCGCCCTTGCAGACGCGCATGCCCACGGTCGCTGGCAAATAAAAACTGCATGAGATCGTTTGAGCCGATCGAAACAAAATCGACCTCTCTTAGCAGGCCGTCGAGCTGCCAAAGCAGCGCCGGTACTTCTATCATCGTTCCAAGCTTGACCGAGGTGGGCAGCTCGTAGCCGCGGGCCTTGAGTGCAGCCATAGAGCGTTCGACGACCTCCTTGGCGGCTTTGAATTCGCTGAATTCCGCCACCATCGGGAACATGAGTCTGAGCTCACGTCCTGCGGCTGCTCGCAAGAGCGCCCGCACCTGGAGTTCAAGCAGCGCGCGCCTTTCAAGCGACATCCGTATGGCCCGCCAGCCCATAGCCGGATTGTCCTCTTTGATTGGCCGCAGGTACGGCAGGTACTTGTCTGCACCGATGTCGAGAGTACGAAAGACGACGGGCTTGCCGTTCGACGCTTCAAGCACGGCCGAATAGTGTTTTATTTGTACCGATAGCCGCGGAAATGAAGCTGCCATCATGAATTGCAATTCTGTTCGATAAAGGCCGATTCCATCTGCTCCGGAGTCGTGCAAATGCGGCATATCGACCAAAAGACCCGCATTGATGCTGAGGCTGATCGAAACCCCGTCGAGCGTCCTCGCTGGAACATTCCGCAACGCGGCGTATTGGGCTTGCCTTCGGGCATAGAACCTTACCTTCTCGGCATAGGCCTGCTCGATGCTTGGCGGCGGCCGTACGTGGACATCACCCGACTGACCGTCGACAATGATCGGGTCTCCGGTGTCGACGATGTCGACAACGCCTTGGACCCGTCCGACCGCGGGTATTCCAAGCGCCCGCGCCACGATGGCCACGTGGCTCGTAGCACCTGCCTCCTCCAGAATGAGACCGCGGAGCTTCTGCCGGTCGTAATCGAGAAGCTCTGCTGGTCCCATACTGCGCGCAACCAGAATGGTGTCCTTCGGTAGATTGCCTTGCGCCGCCGTCCCGACTTGACCCGTTAGGATTCGCAGCAGCCGATAGGCCAGATCATCGAGATCGTTGAGCCGGTCCCGCAAATAGGGATCATCAATCCTCAGCATCCTTGCACGATTGTCGTTTTGTACTCTTTCAACCGCGCCCTCCGCCGTAAGACCTGTGTCGATTGCTTCACGCATCCGCCTGAGCCAACCGCGGTCGTGCGCGAACATTTTGAAGCTCTCCAGAATGTCGACATGTTCCGCCCCTCTCAGCCCCTCGGCATGGGTGATCAGCGTTTCCACGTTCTCCTGCAGGCTTTCCACCGCCTGTTCGAGTCGCTGTTTCTCGAGCGGAATGCTTTCCGCGATCAGATTCGTAATGACGATGCGCGGCTCATGCAGCACCACATGACCAAGTGCTATCCCTTCCGCCAGGTTGTTCCCCCTCAAATGATGGCTTCTGACGTGGGCGACATCGGCAGCAACAGCGAGCGCGACTTCTTCCAGTTCACCTGAGGCGATGACTTCGGCCAGCACCATGGCCGTCGTCTGCAGGGCCTCCTCTTCATCCTCCGAGTAGAGGCGGCTCGTGCGGTTCTGCACCACGAGAACACCGATCGTGACACCCCCTCTGAGGATCGGCACGCCGAGGAACGAGTGGTAGATCTCTTCGCCGGTCTCCGGCAGATACTTGAACGCTGGATGCGACTGGGCGTCGGCCAGGTTTAGGAGCTGCGCCTCGGCTGCAATCGTGCCCACCAGACCTTCGCCGACCCTGAGCTTCGATTTGTGAACAGCTTCGCGTTTCAGGCCTTCGGTAGCATAGAGCTCGAGAAGCTGGCCCGGGCGCATGACATACAGCGAACACACCTCGGCAACCATGTTCGAGGCGATCAGCGTTACGATGGTGTCCAGCTTTTTCTGCGCCGTTTCTGGTCTTGCCATGACCTCGCGCAGTCGCCGGAGCAGTACGCGCGGGCCAAGGCTAGACAACGGCATGTCAGGCACCGTCCCTTCCCGTGCGTAAGGCCGGTTTGTGCCGATGTCGCCAGCAGATTTCAATGGGCATCATTCTATGCTGTCGCCTTGAGCTTGATGTCTGTGTTTCAGCACTCACCGCGATAAATCCGTTATGTCTGTATCTTGTCAAGACCGTAGGCCGAATGCAGCGCCCTCACCGCGAGCTCGGTGTAAGCTTCATCGATGAGCACGCTGATCTTGATTTCTGAGGTGGTTATAGCCTGAATATTGATGCCTTTGTCGGCCAGCGCCTTGAACATGCGGGACGCTATTCCTGCATGGCTTCGCATTCCGATCCCCACCACCGATATCTTGGCCACATCCGCCGAAGACGTAAGCTCCTGGAAGCCCACTTTGTCCTTCACTCTTTCCAGCACCTCAAGCGCGCGCCGCAGGTCCTTGCGCTGCAGCGTAAAGGTGATATTGGCCGTCTCTCCGTCAGCCGATACGTTCTGCACGATCATGTCGACGCTGATGTCCGCCTCAGCCAGCGGGCCGAAAATGCTGGCCGAGACACCCGGCTTGTCCCTGACCCGGCGGATCGAAACCTTGGCTTCGTCTTTGGAATAGGCGATTCCCGTGACGACTTGCTGCTCCACGATTTTTTCCTCTTCGCAAACCAATGTGCCGGGACCCGTGCCGTCCGCTCCATTTTGATAGGGCGAATCGGGCGGTTCGAAACTCGAGCGAACCTGCAGCGGCACGCCATAGACGAGCGCAAGCTCGACCGAACGACTCTGCAGCACTTTGGCGCCCGCCGATGCCATCTCAAGCATCTCTTCATATGTGATGCGGGGCACTTTGCGCGCCTTCGCCTCGATCCGCGGGTCGGTCGTATACACCCCATCGACATCCGTATAGATGTCGCACCGAGCGCCGATGGCGGCGGCCACCGCGACCGCACTCGTGTCCGATCCTCCCCGACCGAGCGTCGTAATCCGGCGGTCGGGCCCTACCCCTTGAAAGCCCGCAATGACGGCCACCTGGCCCTGATCCAGCCGCTTGGCCAGTTCTGTCGCATCGATGTCTTGTATCCGCGCTGCGCCATGCACGCCGTCGGTCTTCACCGGAATTTGCCATCCCTGCCACGACCGCGCCGGGATGCCCATGTCTTGCAGGATTATCGCCAGGAGGCCCGAAGTGATTTGTTCCCCCGATGCTACGATGGAGTCGTGTTCGCGCGCGTCGTGCACCTGGGCTGCGTCTCTGGCCCAGCCGATAAGTTGATCCGTCGTACCCGCCATCGCCGAGACGACCACCGCCACCTGATGACCTGCCTTGACTTCGCGTTCGACATGCCGAGCGACATTGCGGATTCGCTCCACGTCCTTAACCGAAGTCCCGCCGAATTTCATCACCAAGCGGCTCATGGCAACCCAGCCTGCGGCAGGCCAAAAGCCTGGAGAGTGGCCCGAAGAACCTGCATAATGTGATCTCAAATGGAACGCGCCCCCTTTAGGGCGCAAGCGTACTCATAATAGCCGACTCGCGGCGATGCAATATTGAACCCGGGGAAAATGGTAAAGGCAACTCACCCTGTTTACACTTTTTCCCCAAGCGTAGAACCGGCTGAAATCGAAAAGTTTTCCGCCCTGGCCGCCGATTGGTGGAATCCACAAGGAAAATTCGCCGTCCTTCACAAGTTCAATCCCCTCCGCTTGGCCTATATTCGCGAACAGGTTACCGCCCGCTTTGCCCGCGATCCATTTGCGCGCCAGCCTTACGCCGGGCTTAAGTTTCTCGACGTCGGCTGTGGCGGCGGACTTCTCTCCGAGCCCGCTGCGCGCCTGGGAGCCGAGGTCACTGCGATTGATCCTTCAGAACGAAACATCAAGACCGCCATGGTCCATGCCCAGGAACAGGCCCTTTCTATCGATTACCGGGTCGCCACAGTTGAAACGCTCGCCGCCGAGGGGCGAACGTTCGACGTGATACTGAACATGGAGGTCATCGAGCATGTGAATGAACCAGGAAAATTTGTGCGCGCCTGCGCATCGATGTTGCGACCCGAGGGATTGATGTTCCTGGCAACCATCAATCGCACGTTCAAATCCTTCGCATTGGCTATCATCGGCGCCGAGTATGTGCTCGGGTGGCTGCCGAAAGGTACCCATCAATGGGAAAAATTCATCACACCCGAGGAACTCTTGGCCGGGCTTGAAGCGGCCGGATTGAAACCGCTCGAGACCACCGGGGTCGTCTACAATCCCTTCAGCGGAGCCTGGCAGAAGTCGCGCGATACTGATGTCAACTATCTGATCCTGGCCGTCCGGCCGAAGGATACATAGCAAGTCTAGTTGCGGTCTTCGGGCAATACTGGGAGCGGCTGCACCTCGATCCCTTCCTCGATGAGCGAGCGCGCTTCCTCTGCCGTGGCTTCCCCATAAATTCCCCGCTCTTCAGTTTCCTTGTAGTGAATTCGCCTCGCCTCGTCGGCAAATTGGTCGCCCACATAGTCGGCATGGCTTTCTACATGCTGTCTGAGTTCGCGCATTTTTTCGATCAACGACTTGGCTCTGGGATCGGCACCAGCAGAGAAGACTTGCTTTCGTCCTTCGTCTTTTTTGTTGGACTTGCGCGGAATGCCGGGCTTCATGACCTGCTTGTCGACCTCATGCGTTCCGCATGAAGGACACCTCACGACCTCCTTTTGGCGCTGCTCGTCATAGGCCGCGCTGTTCTGGAACCAGCCGTCGAAAACGTGCCCCGCCTTGCACTTGAGATCATAATGGATCATGGCTCTTCATTACTTGACTGCGGGCAACCTGCACAAGCTCCCAACTTGTATCATGACTCAACGCTGGAAGTCTGCTCCGCGCTTCAGCCGCGCGTTTTGGTTCAATCGTAACCACTGCAATTCCCTCCTCGGTCCCGGCATCGGCAAGGATCTCGCCCCATGGGCCTACAACAAGGCTGTGGCCGTAAGTCTGCCGCCCGCCTTCATGTTGTCCGCTCTGCGCCGGGGCCGCTATGAAAACAGCATTTTCAATGGCCCGCGCCTGCAAAAGCAAGTGCCAGTGAGCCTCGCCCGTAGGTTGGGTAAATGCCGAGGGCACGGAGATAATATATGCGCCCGCCTGGGCTAACGATCGGTAAAGGTGCGCAAACCTCACATCGTAACAGATCGTCATTCCGATCCTTCCCCAGGAAATATCAGCAACGACTGCTTTGCTCCCAGCCCTATAGCTGTCCGATTCCCGGAATTTCAGACCGTCCCCCAGCGTTACGTCGAACATGTGGATCTTGTCGTATCGCGCTGCGATCTTGCCGTCGGGCGCAAACAAGAGCGAACGATTGACCAACGCTTCGGCCTCAGACTTTAAGGCCACGGAGCCGATCAACAGGTAAATTGAAAGCTCGCTGGCGAGTTCACCGAACAAGCGAGGTGCTGGATCTTCATCCTCCCGCTTGACGGAAGCCACAACCCTCTCGCGCTCGGCGAGAATATTCGTCATTTCGGGGGTTGCGATAAATCGCGCTCCGGCCGCGTGAGCGGCACGAATGAGCGATGACGCACGCTTGATATTTTGCTCGACCTTGCAACCGGAGCACATTTGGACGAGGCCGAGACATAGAGCTTCAGTCGACCGTCTCATTGCAAGTTAGGTAACAGGACCGTGAGCTCGTGGCACCGTACGCTCTCCACGTCACCGCTAGCTCAAATATGGTCCTGGCCTGGCAAGAGCACAAGTGCGAACACCACGACATCGACCTGTCTCGCACCCGCCTTAAGCAATGCCTCGGCCGCCGCGCCGGCCGTGGCCCCTGTTGTAACCACATCGTCGATTAGGGCTACGCGTTTGCCGGCAATCGCCATGTGCGCCGCCCCGGCAACGGCGAAAGCACCCCGCATATTTTCCTGCCGCTCTTTCTGATTGAGTCCCACCTGGCTCGGCGTGGGACGGCCGCGGATCAGACCCTGCGCCAGGGGCTGCTTCCCGCACAGCCGACCGAGTGTCAGCGCGAGCAGTGCGGCCTGATTAAATCGCCGTCGCCACAGTCTCAGCCAGTGCAGCGGCACGGGAATTAAGGCATCGGATTGCATCAAAGTATCCTTTGCCGCCCTGTGCATCAGTCCGGCCATGAATCGAGCCGCCTCAAGCCGATCATGATATTTCAATGCATGAACAAGGTGCGAAGCTCGATCGTTGAGGGCCACCGCAGCCGTGAGCGTCGTCCAAGGGGGAGGCGTTGCGATCGCCCTGGCCGAGAGGACGTCCGGCCCTGCGTCAAAAGCAAAAGGTTCCCCCCAAACCGGACAATGGGGATCTTCGATAAAGGCAAGCTGTGACCAGCAGGCCCCACACAGTGATCGAGGCTGGGCTGTTCTGGCTCCGCAGCTAAGACACATGGGCGGCATGATAACGTCGACTGCCGCACCCAGGAATCGCCGTCCGACTTGCAGTGCCTTCATTGGATCCCGCACAGCATCGTGCGACGAAGATTGATCTTGGCGCAACCTGCGCCATAGGGCTCAAATGGCACCATGGCGTTTCCACCTGCCATTTTCGATCGAAAACTGCTGCGCTGGCGCCGGCTCAGAACGCGCTCCGGAGCCCGCTTTCTGAACGATCTGATCGCCGCGGAGCTTGCCGAGCGCTTGGCTGTCATCAATCGCCCTCTTCGCACCATCCTCCTCACTGGTCCAGCCTCCGTTCCCCTGAAAGCGAAGTTGATGCAGGCACGTCCCGATTCGAAAATCATTCTCGGCGATATCCTTCCCTCCCCCGGTGTCGACTTCGTTTTCGACGACGAGACCCCTCCCCTTGCAGCGAACACGCTCGAGGCATTTGTTTACGCTTTGGGCTTGGAAAGCGTAAACGACGTCCCGGGGGTATTTGCCCAAATCAGGCAGACTCTCAAGCCCGACGGTGTTTTCCTGGCCTCGGTGCTTGGCGGGGAAACGCTGAGCGAATTGCGTCAGGCTTGGCTCGAGGCGGAAACGGAAGTGATCGGCGGAGCAACTCCCCGCGTGGCTCCCTTTGTTCAAGTACGCGAATGGGGGGCCTTGCTTCAGCGCGCCGGCTTCGCCTTGCCGGTGGTGGATGCGGATCGCCACACGGTTCGCTATTCGGGCGTAATCCAACTGATGCACGACCTGCGTGCCCTCGGTTTGACGAACGTCATGTCCGAACGATCGAGGATCCCGCTGTCACGACGATTGCTTGAGCGTGTTTCCCAGTGTTACCTCGACCGCTATGCTGCGCCCGATGGCCGAATTCCTGCAACGTTCGAAATCATCCATCTCAGCGGATGGTCTCCCCATGAAAGCCAGCCCAAACCTTTGCGGCCGGGGAGCGCAAAACTGCGGCTGGCCGAGGCCTTGGGTGTAGACGAGAAAAAACTCAAGCGCGAATAGCAGTGCAATAGCCGCTCACAGCATGTCGAGCAGATGGGGAATGAGCGGTTCATCGGCTGGGGGCATCGGGTAATCTCTGAGGCGTTGCGGTTTCACCCACTTCAGATCCTGGGCCTCTTTTGCTGTCACCGTTCCCTCCCAGCGCCGGCACACATAGAGCGGCATCAGCAGATTGAAATCCTCATACTCATGGCTGGCGAAGCTCAAGGGTGCGAGGCACGCCTCCGTGACATCGATGTTGAGCTCCTCCTTGAGTTCTCGGATGAGCGCGGTCTCCAGCCGTTCCCCGCTATTCACCTTGCCGCCCGGAAACTCCCACAGCCCGCCCATCTCTTTGTGGTGGGGTCGTTTGGCGATCAGCACTCGCCCGTCGGCATCGATGAGCGCGCAGGCAGCGACGATTAGGAGGGGTTTCTCGCTCATTGGCCTTGAGCGATCCCCGGGGACGCTAGGTCCTGTAGGAGCCATTTATGTCGATGTAGCGATGGGTGAGATCGGTGCTCCATACGGTGGCCTTCTCATGTCCAACGCCTGCGTCAACCTTGATGTGGATGTATCGTCCCTTCATGTGCGCAACGACCTGGTCTTCGCGATACTCAGGATCCCGGGCCCCGTTGTTGGCGACCCTGGTCTCGCCAAGCCAAATCTTCAACCTGTCGCGATTGGCCCTTGCCCCGGATTTGCCGACGGCCATGACTACGCGTCCCCAATTCGCATCTTCGCCTGCGATCGCAGTCTTGACCAGGGGCGAATTGGCGATGCTCATGCCGATCATTCGTGCCTCCGCTCCCGTGGCCGCGCCGACGACAGTGACGGTAATCAACTTCTCCGCTCCCTCTCCATCTTTCACGACCAGCAGAGCCAGCTCCTTTGCCGCATTGCCCAGAGCCTCTTTGAATCCTCGAAGTCTCGGGTCGTGTTGCGACCTAAGGCCAGCGGGGGCCGGACCGGCTTGGCCGGTCGCCGCCAACAGCACCGTATCCGACGTCGATGTATCCCCATCGACAGTAATGCAGTTGAACGTTTCCGCCGTTGCATCCTTTAGAAGGGGTTGCAGCAATCTGGCTGGAACATCGGCATCCGTGAACATGAAGGCGAGCATTGTCGCCATGTCCGGCGCAATCATGCCCGATCCCTTGGCAAAGCCGTTGATCGTGACCGTCTTGCCTCCATATCGGCTCTGCACACTTACCATTTTCGCAAACGTATCGGTTGTCAGGATGGCCTCGGCTGCCTCGTTCCACCTGTCGGGCCTTGCATTGGCAACGAGCTGCGGTACCACCTTCACTATGGGGCCTGGATCAAGTGGTTCCCCGATAACCCCGGTCGATGCAACGTAAACTTCCGATGCTTTGCTTTCGATCGCCTTCGCAACGGCTCCAGCAACCGCTTTCACGCTCGCGATGCCGGCCTTGCCGGTAAATGCATTGGAGTTTCCGGCATTGGCAATGATGGCTCGGGCGGGGCTTTTGCCGATGTTTTGGGCGCACCATTCAACAGGTGCGGAGCGCGTCAGCGAACGGGTGAACACTCCCGCGATTGCTGTCCCAGGGTCAAGCAACGCAAGCATCACGTCCGGCCGGCCACGATAACGGATTTGAGCTTCCGCCGCCGCCAGCCGTACACCCCTGATTGCTGGCAGTTCCGGACGTTGCGATGGCGCAAACGGCGAAATCTTTCCCGCCATCAGCCACTGTTCCCCGATTGGCTTTGAAAGTCTATTGTTGGGTTTGCAGGTCCTGCTTGCCGCCCGTCGTGGTCTCCCCACTCCCCTGGCTTGCACCCGACTGCTGCTTCTTCTTCATCTCTTCGAGCTTTTTCTCTCCGATTTCCTGCAGCTTCTTCAGGTCAGGATCGACAACATCGATCTTGGCTTGCTTGCGCAGTTCAGTGACGACCTCCTGGACTTTCTTGCGCATTAACACCGCTTTGATGCCGGCTTTGACCTGGTCGAAGGGTTGCGCCCCACCCTGCTTGCGGTCTTCCAGCTTGATGACATGCCAGCCGTAGTCCGTTTTGACCGGAGCGGAAATTTCGCCGATTTTCAATGCGAAGGCCGCCTTGGAAAACTCCGGCACCATTTCTTCAGCCGAAAAATACCCCAGGTCTCCCCCATAGTCCTTCGAACCGTCCACGCTGACCTGCTTGGCGATGTCCTCAAATTTCTCGCCCTTGTTCAACCTGCCGAGCACGTCCTTGGCCTCTTTCTCCGTTTGCACGAGTATGTGGCGCGCCCGTACTCGCTCGGATATCTTGACCTTCGAGGCCTCCTTTTCATAGGCGGCTTTAACTTCCTCATCGGTGACGGTGGGTTTGATGGCCGAGTTGAAATAAGCGTCCCGCAAGGCCTTTGCTTGATAAAATGCAAGCCTCTGCTTGTATTCATCCGTGTCGGCCACGCCCTGCTTCACCGCTGCCTGTGCCAGAAGATGGCGCTCGACCAGGTATTCGATCAGAAAAGGATAGCGAAGCTTGGCCGGCAGGTCGCCAAGCTGCAGCGCGATGTCCTCGGCGGCGATCTCGACTTCCGATGTCTTGATCTCGTGGCCGTTGATGACGACGATAACCTTGTCCTCGGCCTGTGCCGGCGCCCCTGATGAGGCCAAGGCCAGTGCCGAAACCGCGAACGCCAAAATTGCCAGTGTCTTCATCGATTTCACCTTGCCGAACCGATTGACCGCCATCGCCCTGCCCCTAGACCAAGCTTGTTGCCGCTGAATTCCGGCAACAATATGCTAGCCGCCGCGCCAAGATACATTGGGGGCTGGACGGGCCCTTCCCTTGGCCGCGGCACAATGGTCGCATTGTCACCTCGTTTCAAGCCCCCTGTTTGGCCGCGCCCTGCACAAGTTGACGCAGCTACGCCATTGAAATAGCAGGCCTTGAGCCCCAATTGAGCGAAGGCCGTTCGCTCACTTCGGCGGCCCACTGTTGCCCAAGTGCACCGATTGCTCCTGAAGCGTGAGTTGACTACAAGTCTCGAAAGGGCAATGGGAAGCGTTTTGATCGCTAGCCGGCTCAAGTCATGGCCCGGCGGAAGGAAAATTTTGAAATGCTCGGTCTAGGCTCGATCGCCACCAAGATTTTTGGCTCTTCTAACGACCGCAAAGTCAAGCAGTATAACGCCCGCGTCCCGGCAATAAATGCATTGGAGGCCGAAATCGAAAGGCTGTCCGATGCTGAGCTGCAGGCACGTACCGCCGACTTGCGAGCCAAGTTCGCCCAAGGCGCCTCGCTCGACGATTTGCTTGTTCCTGCTTTCGCCACCGTCCGTGAAGCGGCCAAACGCACCCTGGGTCAGCGTCATTTCGATGTCCAACTCGTCGGTGGCATGGTTCTGCACGAGGGCCGCATAGCCGAAATGAAAACCGGCGAAGGCAAGACGCTTGTCGCAACTCTCCCTGTCTATCTCAACGCGCTGGCCGGCAAAGGTGTCCATGTCGTCACCGTCAACGATTACCTCGCTCAGCGCGACGCCGAGTGGATGGGCCGCATCTACAAGTTCCTCGGCCTTACCGTGGGCTGCATCGTCCACGGCCTTTCCGACGAGGAACGCCGGGACCAGTATGCCTGCGATGTGACCTATGGCACCAACAACGAACTTGGTTTCGACTACCTGCGCGATAACATGAAGTACCATCTCGAGGAGATGGTTCAGCGCGGCCACAATTTTGCGATCGTCGATGAGGTGGACTCGATTCTGATAGACGAGGCCCGCACACCTCTCATCATCTCGGGTCCGGTGGAAGATCGCTCCGACCTCTACAACGCACTCGACGGCTACATCCCCAAGCTGAGCAAGGAGCACTACGAGCTTGATGAGAAACATCGCACGGTTACTCTCACCGAGACCGGCAACGAGCATCTGGAACAGGTATTGAAAGAGGCCGGCTTGCTCCAGGGCCAGTCTCTCTACGACAGCGACAATGTGACTGTCGTGCATCACGTAACCCAGGCGCTGCGCGCTCACACACTGTTCCAGCGTGACCGCGACTATATTGTCAAGGACGGTCAGGTCATCATCATCGATGAGTTCACTGGCCGCATGATGCCGGGCCGGCGCTACTCCGAAGGATTGCATCAAGCACTGGAAGCCAAGGAGCACGTCGCCATTCAGCCCGAGAACCGGACGTTGGCCTCGATAACCTTCCAGAACTACTTCCGCCTGTACAAAAAACTCGCTGGAATGACTGGCACTGCCGCCACCGAGGCAGAGGAATTCATGGACATCTATCGCCTTGACGTGATGGAAGTCCCGACCAACCTCCCTGTCGCTCGCAGCGACGAGGACGACGAGGTCTATCGCACCTACAACGAAAAGACCAAATCCATTGTTGCCCTCATAGAAGACTGCCGTAAGCGCAAGCAGCCGGTTCTTGTCGGCACCACCTCCATTGAAAAATCGGAGAAGCTGTCGTCCTTGCTCAAGTCGATGAATATCCCGCACAATGTTCTGAATGCCAGATACCATGAGCAGGAAGCCCAGATCATCGCGCAGGCCGGTGTTGCTGGGGCGGTGACCATTGCCACCAACATGGCGGGCCGCGGCACCGACATTCAGTTGGGCGGCAACGCCGACATGCGCATTGCAACCGAATTGAAGGACATTGCCGAAGAATCCCTCAGGGTACAGAAGATCGAAGTCATCCGCGACGAAATAGCCCGCAATAAGGAAATCGTCGTCGGCGCGGGAGGTCTGTTCGTAATCGGAACCGAGCGTCACGAAAGCCGTCGCATCGACAATCAGCTGCGCGGCCGCTCCGGCCGACAGGGCGATCCTGGGCGTTCCCGCTTTTTCCTTTCCCTCGAAGACGACTTGATGCGCATCTTCGGTTCCGAACGCATGGACAAGATGCTGCAAACTCTCGGATTGAAGGAAGGCGAGGCGATCGTTCACCCATGGATTAACAAGGCGCTGGAGAAAGCCCAGCAGAAGGTGGAGGCGCGTAACTTCGATATCCGCAAGAACCTTCTCAAATTCGACAACGTGATGAACGACCAGCGCAAGGTGATCTTTGAACAGCGTATCGAGATCATGCGCGGAGAGGAGGTATCTGCCACTGTCGATGACATGCGCCAGGAGGTGATCAATTCTCTCATTACCAAGCACATTCCCGAGACCGCCTACGCCGAGCAATGGGACACCACCACTCTCCGTGCGCGTCTGGGCGAGGTCACCGGTCTCGATCTTCCGGTTGACGATTGGGCCAAGGAAGAGGGGATTGCCGACGAGGAGATACGCGAACGTGTGCTCAAGGCGGCCATCGAGCGTTACGAGGCTAAGCGCGCCAAGTACACCCCCGCCATCATGGTGCAGGTGGAAAAAGCCGTGCTGTTGCAAACGCTCGACCATCTGTGGCGCGAGCATCTGATAATTCTCGATCACCTTCGACAGGTCATCGGCTTGCGGGGATATGGTCAGCGAGATCCTCTCAACGAATACAAGACCGAAGGCTTCAACCTGTTCGAACACATGATCGAGCGCTTGCGGGAAATGGTTACCGGCCAGCTCATGCGCGTGGAGATCGCCGAACGACCCCCGGTCGAATTACCGCATGAGGAAGACATGCCCGAAATGGTCGGAAGGCACTTCGATCCCTTTACCGGAGAGGACGACATGGCCCAGCCGGAGCCCGATCATGGCGGTCTGGCTCTTGCAGTGAGGACCCGCAAACCCCGCCGCTCCATCGACCCGAAAGACCCGGCCACCTGGGGAAAGGTCGGCCGCAATGATCTCTGCCCATGCGGTTCGGGGAAGAAGTACAAGCATTGCCATGGCTCGTACGCCTAGCGGCTGCGTGCTCTGCTGAAGACTCCGTAACAACCCTTATCGCGGTGCGGAAATGGGCACCGTGCAACGCCAGCTCCCCAGATCAAGGTGATCAGCGCCAATCAGCCCGAACGCCGGTGCAGGCTTGGTTTCCAAATATGTCCAACGTTCTCTTAATCACCCTAGTTCTTTGAAATTCCTTTGCACAATTCTCGGTCGAGCACCGAGCAGCAAGGCGCCATCTGCGGACAGCCGTCACCGAATTGACCCACCCATTTACCAATTTTTCGCCTTTGCCTTAGATTGATGCGTATTTTTGCTAAATTTTAAATCGTCATCTTTACGGATGGTAGGCAATTGCCATGCCATTTTCGGTGTCACGATTGCTACCCGAAACGGAAGACAAATGATCGCGAGCCTAGTCATAAAGTCTGCGTTGGGATTTCTCTCCGCAGAAGAGGGTGTGACCGCAATCGAATATGCGCTGATTGCCGGCGCCATTGGCACGGCCACCGCCATCGGAGCAAGCATGGTCGGTCCTGCGGTGACTTCGAGCTTCCAATCGGTCGCAGACGCGTTCCCGTCCTGATCAGTTCTGCCAACCAGAAATCAGCTGCGGCGCCAAGGGATCATTTGCGGTTGCCGTTTTGAAAGCCTCCGGAACAGCAGTCGCGTCTGCGAAGAATACATAACGCTTGTTCTTGACGCCGACGATTGGTGGCCGCCGCGTCTTCTCGAAGAAGTCATATCCTTCTCGCAAGTTTTGCCAGAACGCCTCGAACTTATGCCCCTTGCGGAAGGCCATGGCGTCTTTGCTCATGCGGAAGGGAAACGCATGCACCGGAAATTCTCTTTGTCCCTGCGCAAAGGCTTCACGCGCCAGGATATAAAGCTCCTGAATCGCTTCATCTGTGATCGCGTAGCACCCCTTCGACAGACACCCCCCATGCACCATCAGATAGGAGCCCGTGTATTCGTGCGCTCTGTCGTAGGCATTGGGAAAGCCTATGTTGAATGACAGATAGTGCTCCGAGTTGGGATTCATTTGCCGCGCAGTGACATTGTAAAATCCTTCCGGTGCCTGCTTGTCGCCTTCGCGCATTTTCGGCCCCACATCGCCCGACCAGTTGCAGATCGGATAGGTTCGAAAGAGAGCATAATCTCCTGCCGGCCGCCGCATCCATACTTCCATCTCGGCCTCGAGTTTGAAGATGCGGATGTACAGCGGAGAGCCGAGCGTCAAGCCCATTTGCTGTAGCTCGGTCTTGGCCTCCTCCGGAAGTGGCGCATAGGCCTTTGAGGCAGAGAATAGGCATCCCGCAAGCAACAGAAGAAGCGTCCCGCCAATCAGCGAGCGCAATGCGACAGCTGTCGAAGATGCTTGCAAGCCCCTCTCCCGAATCGACAACCCCGATCACTATAACCGGTTTGAGGTACGCCGGTGAACCGACAATAGCCGAATGCCCTCTAATAGCGGCGGCTTTTTGGCAAAAGCTAGAGCTTCTTCCCAATGGCCAGGAACTTGTCCTTGCGGTGTTTTCTAAGCTCCTCCGGGCCCATGTTCGCAAGGGTTTGCAGCGCACGCGCCAACGCCTCCCCGGTGGCGTCGATTGCGCTTTCCCGCGCCCGATGCGCCCCGCCAACGGGTTCGGAAATGATCTCGTCGATGACATCCAGTGCCCGCAAGTCCTGAGCAGTGATCTTCATCGCTGTAGCGGCGTCTTTTGCCCGCTGGCTGTCGCGCCATAGAATTGATGCCGCTCCCTCGGGCGAGATGACACTATAGATTGCATGCTCAAGCATTAGAACCTTGTTGGCGGTCGCCAATGCAACCGCGCCCCCCGATCCTCCCTCGCCAATGATGACGGCGACGATCGGGACGCTGGCCGACAGGCAGAAGTCGGTCGAGCGCGCGATCGCCTCGGCTTGCCCGCGCTCCTCGGCACCGATGCCCGGGTAGGCGCCCGGTGTGTCGATGAAAGTTATGATCGGAAGTTCGAATCGATCGGCCATTTTCATGAGCCGCACCGCTTTTCGATAGCCCTCCGGCCGTGCCATGCCGAAATTATGCTTGATCCTCGATTGGGTATCGAACCCCTTTTCTTGTCCAACCACCATCACCGGATCGCCCCGAAACCTCGCGAGCCCTCCGATAATTGCCTGATCATCGCCGAACGTTCGATCCCCGGCGAGAGTTGTGAATTCAGTGAAAAGCTTCCCGACATAATCTACACTGTGTGGCCGATCCGGATGACGAGCCACTTGCGCCTTCTGCCAGGGGGTGAGGCTTTGGTAGAGATCCGCCAGGCTCTTGGCTGCTTTTTTCTCAAGCTGCCGCACCTCATCGGAAATTGACATTGTCTGGTCTTGCGAGGCCAACGCCCTGAGTTCGGCGATCTTGCCCTCGAATTCGGCAACGCTTGTCTCAAAATCCAGATATGTCGGCATTAGCGGCGCTGAAGCCCGTGAGAATTTAGCCCTTTATCGGAAAGTGGCCCGTCGCCGACGGGTCTGTCAACCGAGACTATTTCCGCTTGGCCGCTTGCCGAGTGGATGGTGAGTCTCGACAATGCGTCTCAGTCGTTCTGACAGAACATGCGTATAGATCTGCGTGGTGGAGATATCGGCGTGTCCAAGCATCTGCTGTACTGCCCTTAGATCGGCTCCCCCTGCCAACAGATGGCTGGCAAATGCGTGCCGAAGGACATGCGGCGAGACCTTCCTCGCCGGAAGGCCCGTCGCCGCGGCGAGAGCTCTCAGCTCTTGGCCCAGATGTTGCCGGGTGAGATGGCCTGAGCCGGCATGCGAGGCGAACAGATACCCAGTTCCCTCAACTGGACCTTGGGCCTTGCGCAATGCCAGAAAATGCTCAAGCGCCCGCTGTGCTGCCTCGTTCAAGGGAACGAGCCGTTCGCGACCGCCTTTTCCGCGCACCAGAAGCACCCTTTCCCGGCTGGTTGCCGCGCTGACCGGCAACGCCAGGAGCTCTGAAACGCGCAAACCCGTGGCATAGAGAACTTCGATGAGACAGTAGAGCCGCACAAGGCGGAACTGTTCTCGGCCGGTCGCTCGCGCTGCATCTTCTTTCGCCCGGCTGAGCAGGCGGTCCACCTCTGCAACGCTTAGGATTTTCGGTAGCGGGCGGCCCAACTTGGGACCCTCAATTATTGCAACCGGATTGTCTTTCGCCAGGCCCTCCGACAGCAGGAACCGGTGGAATTGTTTCACCGCGGAGAGCTTTCTTGCGGCCGATGTCTTTGCCAGCCGTCGCTGCGCAAGCGCGGATAGGAAGGCTCTGACATCCTCCGGTCGTGCGCTTTGGGCGGCGGCGGCCGTGTGGGAAAGAAATTCCACATAATCCGCAAGATCGCGTCCATAGGCCTCAAGCGTATGGGATGAAGCGCCTCGTTCTGCGCTCATCATCTCCAGGAACTGCTCGATGAGCCTGCTGTCCAGCTTGCCAGCAGGTCTATTGCTTGAGTTTGTCACTCGGAAGCTCTTTGACGATATCGTTTTGCTCAGGCGGAAACGTCGAAAGCGCCCAGAGGCCGCCGTAGATCGCTCCCGCCAGGAGCGCGAGTATGACTAGCAATCTGAGACTTTCTGGCAATTCCTTAACCCTGATTCCGCATCAACCCGCTCCGAAATTCTTTGCGGGCCATAGTCTCAAGCTTTACATAATCTCCTTAAGCACTGACGAACCCAATGCCCCGCCGTTCTATCACAAAGGAAGTGGAGACAGTAAAGCGCTCGCTTAACGGCCGCTCGATCGTGTTGGTCGGCTTGATGGGCGCCGGCAAGTCCACGATTGGCCGCCGGCTGGCGCAAAAACTGGGCCTGGCTTTCGTCGATGCCGACGCCGAAATCGAGCGGGCGGCGGGAAAAAGCGTGCCTGATATATTCCGCGACCATGGCGAAGACTATTTTCGCGAGGGAGAGCGCAGGGTCATTGCCCGTCTGCTCGAATCGGGCTCCCAGGTTCTGGCGACTGGCGGCGGTGCCTATATGAACAAGGGAACCCGCGAAAATATTGAAAGGATGGGCATCGCTGTTTGGCTTAAGGCCGATATTTCGCTGCTCATGAAGCGCGTCCGCAGACGTGATAATCGCCCCCTCCTCAAGTCGGAGGATCCAGAGGAAGTCATGCGACAACTCATGGCTGAGCGGTATCCCGTCTACGGCTTGGCCGACATTACTGTGGAAAGTCGGGATGTTCCCCACAATTCAATCGTCTCCGATGTTATCCGCGCTTTGGCCGCTCACGGGCGCGGTCGCAGGCCTGCCACGGACGGCAAGCGATGAACAAGCAGCATACCGTCCGCGTCGAACTGGCTGGGCGCGGCTACGACATCCAGATTGGAGCGGGCCTCCTGGCTCAAGCAGGCTCGCTTCTGGGCAGCTTCCTCTCACGTCCCAGGCTGGTCATTGTGACCGACGAGAACGTAGCCCGCTTGCATCTATCGGCTCTCGCTTCTTCCTTGCGGCAATCGGGAATCGACAGCGAATCAATCGTAATACCGGCCGGCGAGCAGTCCAAGAGTTTCGAGCACCTGGCAAATCTATGCGACCGTTTGCTGGCCGCCGGGGTCGAACGCAACGATTCGATCGCAGCCTTTGGCGGCGGCGTGATCGGCGACCTCGCGGGCTTCGCGGCCGCGGTTCTGCGGCGCGGGGTCGCATTTGTCCAGTTGCCCACCACGCTCCTTGCCCAGGTCGACAGCTCCGTTGGTGGCAAGACTGGGATAAATACGCCCTTGGGAAAGAATCTGATCGGCGCATTTCACCAACCTGTGTCGGTCCTCGCCGATATTAGCCTCTTGAACACACTGCCCGAGCGCGAGTTTCGCGCCGGCTATGCCGAGGTGGCGAAATACGGCCTTCTCGGCGATTCTGATTTTTTCGACTGGCTCGACGCCAATCTCGATGCGCTGATGCTCGGTGATGCAGCGGCTCGACTGTACGCCGTCAAAACATGCTGTGAAGCAAAGGCGCGCATCGTTGCCGCCGATGAGACCGAACGGGGCGAGCGTGCGTTGCTCAACCTTGGTCACACGTTCGGTCACGCGCTGGAAGCTGCCGCAGGCTATTCTTCAAACCTGCTGCATGGCGAAGCGGTGGCCATTGGCATGGGTATGGCCTTCCGCTTTTCGGCTCGCCTCGGCTTGTGCGCCGAGGCCGAAGCTGCTCGCGTGGCGAATCATCTGGAAAGAGCGGCCCTTCCCGCCTCGCCCAAACGCATTGCCTCGAAGCTCCGCGGGGCTGCCGGTCTGATGAAACTCATGCGCCAGGACAAGAAAGCGCAGGCGGGTCGCCTGACTTTTATTCTCGCCCGCTCAATTGGACGAGCTTTCATCGCCAAGGATGTTGAAGAGAAAGCCGTCATGAACTTTCTTGAGCAGGAATTGAGCTCGCCATGAGCAACGATATTGTCATCACCCTCGTCGTGATCGTCCTTTTGCTGTTGTTGTCGTCGTTCTTTTCTGGTTCCGAAACCTCGCTCACCACTACATCTCGGGCCCGCATGCACGAGCTTGAACGCCGCGGCAACAAACGCGCCGCCATCGTCCAGCAATTGACTGCCATGCGCGAACGACTCATTGGTACGGTCTTGCTCGGCAACAACCTTGTCAACATTGCTGCATCCGCTCTCGCCACCAGCGTACTCCTGCGGCTCTTTGGAGAGGCAGGGATCATCTACGCCACCATTGTCATGACCGTGCTTGTGCTGTTGTTCGCCGAGGTGCTGCCCAAGACCTATGCCATTATCAACGCCGATAAGGTGGCGCTCGTGGTGGCGCCCATCATCAATGTGTTTGTGACCGTTTTCGGACCCGTTGTCATGGCCATCGAATACCTTGTCAAACACACTCTGCGCCTGTTCGGCGCCGATATCAGCAAAGCTGTTCATGTTCTCTCCGCCCATGATGAACTGCGCGGGGCGATTGCGCTTCATCGCCGCGAGGGAGGTGTCGTGAAGAAGGACCACGACATGCTGGGTGGCATCCTCGATTTGCAGGATCTGACTGTGAGCGATGTCATGGTGCATCGTACCAACATGGTGATGATCGACGGTTCGGAGTCCCCCGATACCATTATTCAAGAGGTCCTCAAGAGTGGGCATACCCGCATACCTGTCTGGAAGGACACCCCCGAAAATATCCTGGGCGTTTTGCATGCCAAGGATCTCTTGAAGGAATTGCAAAAGCACAAGGGCGACGTGAGCAAGATCAATCTCGAGGAGATCATTTTTGCACCCTGGTTCGTGCCCGACACCCGTCCCGTGGCCGATCAGTTGAACGCTTTCTTAAGGCGAAAGACCCATTTTGCTCTGGTGGTAGATGAATATGGTGAGGTCATGGGCCTCGTTACCCTGGAAGACATCATCGAAGAGATCGTCGGCGACATCGCCGACGAACACGATGTCGTTGTACCGGGCGTCCGCCCCGAGCCGGGCGGCTCCTACATTGTCGAAGGCATCGTTCCGGTGCGCGATCTCAATCGTCTCAATGACTGGGACCTGCCCGACGGCGAGGTGACGACCGTCGCGGGTCTCGTCATCCACGAGGCGCGGATGATTCCGGAAATAGGTCAGGCCTTTACTTTTCACGGCTTTCGTTTCGAGGTGTTGCGCAAGCGTCGCCACCAGATCACTTCGCTTAGAATCACGCCCCTCAAGACGCGCAAAGCCAAAGGCCACCTGCCCGCCAGGGCGTCGGCCCCTTGAGACGCCCGCCGCTCGTGTTGCGGGCTAGCCCCCTTTTGCCGCCTCCTGTTCGCTCAGCGCCGTAATGGCAAGTGCATGGACTGGCCCCGCAAGTTCCTCGGCCAGCACCTCATTGATCATCCGGTGACGTTCAAGAAGCGATTTTCCCTCGAACAAGCGGGCAACTATTCGCACGCGGAAATGCGTCTCACCCTCCGCCCTGGCAGCCGCATGGCCGGCGTGCAGTGAGCTTTCGTCACTGACCTCGAGCGCATGAGGCGACAAAGCTTTGCGAAGCTTTTGCTCGATTCGCTGTCCTACCCGCCCCAAGGGCAAATTGCTTCTCATACTTTGTTAATTGTCCGTCAAACACTATCTATGCTAGGTGCCCTCGCGCTATTGCGATAGAGGCCGCGCTCGGTCATGATGATATTCGGATGAAACTCGACTCGAAATATTTCGATAGTGTTCGCGTAAAGCCGGCTGAGGGCCGCGAGCGGCGCGAACACCACCCTGTCTGCGCATGGCCAGGCTGTTCGCGTCCTGGCACCCACCGGGCTCCGCGCGGCCGCGAATTCGAAGGTCAGTACCTCAATCTCTGTCTTGACCATGTCCGCGACTACAACCGCGACTACAATTTTTTCAAGGGGCTTGACGATGCAGCCGTTTCTTCTTTCCAGAAGGACGCCGTGACCGGACACCGGCCGACCTGGCGCCTGGGTGAAAACTCCTGGGCGTCCAGCAAATCCGGCAAGAAGCCGCCGTCCGGTGGCTTCCGCCACAATGCGCGCCGAGTTGATCCGTTTGGCCTCTTCGGCAAGCCAGATCGGGCCCATGAAGACGCTTCCCGTCCTGCGCGAACCACCCGCAACGCAGAATTGAAGGCGCTTCACAGCCTAGGGCTTGAGGAAGGCGCATCCTCCGAGGAGGTTAAGACCCGGTATAAAACGTTGGTGAAGCGGCTTCACCCCGATGCAAACGGTGGCAGTCGCGAGACTGAAGACAAGCTGAAGGAAGTCATTCAGGCCTATGATTATTTGTGCAGTTCCGGCTTCTGCCAGTAAGTGTGTCGCCCTGTCTAAGCTTGCCGGTTTGGGGTGCAAGGACTAGAACCCGTAGCAGGTAAGAGAGTCCCGCCAGAGACCCGATATGTCTGATGCCATGAACGGTCGAGCCGATATCCTGCCCGACATCAAAGTGTCGGTCCGCCAGCTGTTTGGCTTTGAAAGCAGTCTTCAAGTTCCGGCCTTTTCACAGCCTTCCGATCAGGTGCCTGATCTTGACGAGGATTATGTTTTCAACCGCGAGACCACTCTGGCGATCCTGGCTGGCTTTGCCTACAACCGCCGCGTCATGATTACCGGCTATCATGGAACCGGCAAATCGACTCACATTGAACAGGTTGCCTCGCGTCTCAACTGGCCATGCATTCGCGTCAACCTGGACAGTCACATCAGCCGTATCGATCTCGTCGGCAAGGACGCCATCGTCCTGAAGGATGGCAAACAGGTTACCGAGTTTCGCGAAGGCATTCTCCCCTGGTGTTACCAGCACAATGCGGCCCTCGTGTTCGATGAATATGATGCCGGCAGGCCCGATGTGATGTTCGTTATCCAGCGTGTGCTCGAATCGTCTGGCCGCCTGACTCTGCTTGACCAGAACCGCGTTATCCGTCCGCATCCTGCCTTCCGGCTGTTCGCCACCGCAAATACCATCGGCCTCGGTGACACCACGGGCCTCTATCACGGCACACAGCAGATCAACCAGGCGCAGATGGATCGCTGGTCGATCATAACCACGCTGAATTACCTCCCCCATGCACAGGAACTCGCCATCGTCCTGGCGAAATGCAAATCCTTCGATGATGATAGTGGCCGTAAGATTATCGCCAACATGGTCCGCGTCGCCGATCTAACCCGCAATGCCTTCATCTCCGGCGACCTCTCGACCGTGATGAGCCCGCGCACGGTCATCAACTGGGCGCAGAACACGGAAATCTTCGAAGACATCGGTTTTGCCTTCCGCCTCACCTTTCTTAACAAGTGCGATGAGTTGGAACGTGGGCTCGTGGCTGAATTCTATCAGCGCTGCTTTGGCGAGGAACTGCCGGAGTCGACCGCCCATGTTTCGATCTCTTAAGGTCCGGCGGGAAGCCACCGATCATGCCACAGGATCGTGAAGGTCCCACGGCCCCTTTCAAGCGGGCGCTGACTTTGGCGATGAAGACGATTGCCAATGAGCCTGAACTCAGCGTCACTTTCAGTGCCGAAGCTCCGAGCCTTCAGGGCAATCGCGCTAAGTTGCCCCAGCTGAGCCTTGATCTTCCCCAGCGCGAAGTGGCGGTTACGCGTGGGCTCGCCGATTCGTTTTCTTTGCGCCTCGCCAATCACGATTCTGCCGTGCACAGCAAATATCAGCCCGAAGGCCGTAACGCGCGCGCCGTTTTTGAATCCGTCGAGCAGGCCCGGGTTGAGGCTATAGGTGCAAGGGTGATGCGGGGCATGGCTGGAAATCTGGATGCAATGCTGGAAGACCGCTACCAGAAAAGGCCGTTTGCCAGAATGACTGACCGCAAGGATGCACCGCTTGACGAAGCAGTTGCACTCCTGGTGCGCGAACGACTGACAGGCGTCGGTCCGCCCCAGCACGCCAAGCGGTTGGTGGATCTCTGGCGGCCGTGGATCGAGGAGAAGGCCGGCGCCCAGCTCGATCACCTCCTCGATGCCCTCAACGATCAATCTGCTTTTGCTCGCATGACGCGCGACCTCATCGCCTCCCTTGATATGGCCGACGAGCTTGGTGATGACCCCGACCAGGCCGAGGAGAATGAGGAGGATCAAGAGACTGGCGACCAGGATCAAAGCAGTGAGACAGAAGAGCAGGCTGAAAGCGCCGAAAGCGATGACATGGAACAGGGGGAAAGCGACACCGAACAGGCGGTTCAGGATTCGGTTGAAGTCGACACCGACGAGGTGACCGACGAGCTTGAAAGCAAGGACGAGCCGGACGGTGATGAGCCCTGGAGACCTCAGTTGCCGTTTTCGACCCTGTCGAACGAAGATTTTTATCGAGTCTACACCAACCAGTTCGACGAGATCGTCGCAGCCGAAGATCTCTGCGATAGCGATGAGCTTGCCCGGCTGCGCAACTATCTCGATAAACAATTGTCGAGCCTTCAGGGAGTGGTGTCGCGACTGGCCAACCGCCTGCAGCGGCGGTTGATGGCGCAGCAAAATCGCTCCTGGGATTTTGACCTTGAGGAAGGCCTGCTCGACGCTGCCCGTCTTTCACGTGTCGTCGTCGATCCCCTCCACGCGTTGTCATTCAAGATCGAAAAGGATATGCGATTTCGCGATACCGTCGTGTCACTTCTGCTCGATAACTCGGGCTCCATGCGCGGTCGACCGATCACCGTTGCTGCCACCTGCGCCGATATTCTCGCGCGTACGCTCGAGCGTTGCGGGGTAAAAGTTGAGATCCTTGGGTTTACCACTCGCGCCTGGAAGGGCGGGCAATCGCGCGAGAAATGGCTGGCCGCTTCGAAACCGCAGGCTCCCGGACGTCTGAACGATTTGCGTCATATCGTCTACAAATCGGCCGATAGCCCGTGGCGGCGCTCTCGCCGAAACCTTGGGCTGATGATGCGCGAGGGTCTGCTGAAGGAGAATATTGACGGCGAAGCTTTGATCTGGGCCCACAACCGTCTGCTGGCGCGCTCCGAACAGCGTCGCATTCTGATGGTAATTTCCGATGGGGCTCCGGTCGATGATTCGACATTGTCGGTGAACTCCGGCAACTATCTCGAACGCCACCTCCGTCAGGTCATAGCTGACATCGAGGGCAGATCACCAATCGAGCTGATCGCCATCGGCATCGGGCACGACGTCACGCGCTATTACCGCCGCGCCGTCACCATCGTCGATGCAGAAGAATTAGGGGGTGCTATGACGGAGAAGTTGGCGGAACTGTTCGACGAGCACTCGCAGACGGAAAGGCGGCCTGCAATTTTCAAACGCAGGGTTCCGGCCTAAGCCATGCAAATCAGTGGCTTCGCTTGCCTGAGAGTCGCAATTATCTGCTGTGCAACCTTCAGCGCCTGCGCTGTCCCCTCGCCGGCGGGAAATATCCGTGACCCGATTAAACTGCAAACCACATCGTTGGTTTTCTCGCGCCTGCCAATTGCGGGGGAAACATTCGGCAAACTTAGGTTCCGCGGTGGGCTTGTCCTTTCCAGCCCCGAGAGCCGCTTCGGCGGCTTCTCCGGGCTCGCCGTTTCGGCGGACGGTAAACGTTTGATGGCTGTGAGCGATGAAGGCTGGTGGTTGCAAGCCGATATTGAATACAACGGGGCTCGACTATCCGCGCTGGCCAATGCTGCCATGGCGCCGCTTCTCGACCGCGCGGGCAATCGCGCCCGCTCTAAACAGCGCCGAGATGCCGAAGCCTTGGCCGTCGAGCCTGCCGGCGAGATGAATGCGTCCGTATATGTCGGGTTTGAAAGGCGCACCCGCATCGAGAAATTCAACATGCGCTCAAAAGGCCTTGCAGCTAGACCGGTTCGCATTTCTATCCCCGACAGCCTCGCTGCCGGCCCCGATAACGCTGAACTCGAGGCATTGGGGAGGCTGGAAAGCGGTCCCTTCAAGGGATCCTTGCTTGCTATCTCGGAAAAAAATCTCGATGGCGCCGGAAACGTTAGGGCGTGGATCATCAATGGAGGCAAAAGCATCTCCTTCGCCATCGCTCGAAATGAGAACTACGACATAACCGACCTCGCCGTTTTGCCCGATGGAAACATCCTCACCCTTGAGCGGAGCTATTCGCCTGGCACGCTCGTCGGCATGGCGGTTCGAAAATTTTCCTTGAGCGGTGTGAAAGCTGACACGACCATCTTTCCAGATCTTCTATTCCGAGGGCGCCAACCCTTCTATCGAATAGACAACATGGAAGGTATCGCGGCCCATAAGGTGGGCCAGGAGCAGCGAATAACCATTATTTCAGACGATAACTACAATCACGGCGTTCAGCAGACCGTGTTGTTTCAATTCGCTCTGATGCCTTGACAACCTACGCTGCCTGCGAAGCCGGCTCTGCAAGTTTCTTTCTGATGCGCCGCTTTATGCGGCGCGCCTTTAGCGAAAGGGTGTCGTCATCTGCCTTCAGCAGGAAGGAATCAAGTCCGCCCCGTTGTTCGACCGATTTGAGAGCGTTTGCGCTGACCCGAAACGCATAGGCTTGCCCCAGCGCGTCGCTCAAGAGACTGACCGAACAGAGGTTCGGCAGAAAGCGATGCTTGCTTTTGTTGTTGGCGTGACTCACTCTGTTGCCAACCTGAACAGCCTTCCCGGTCAACTCGCAACGGCGGGCCATTGTATGCTCCGATCAATCAGATGTTTTGGGTGGCGAAGACCCCGCGCTTGGGCCGATGGCCGCCCCACGCGAGATGGTCCCTATAGGGGGTTACCGGAAGACCGTCAAGCCAAGTGGCCAATGCCGAAATCCGGCCTTATTGCCGATTTAGTGGCTGAAGGGGGCCTGAAGGAGAAGGTCATGAACCCTCGCGGGAAAGTCTCTCGACCTCTTATTGCTCTGGCAGCAACGACGGCAGCTTTTCTCTATGCTCTTCCGGCGGCCCCGCTTGGCGCTGCCGAAGCAGACAGCTTGACCTTGAGCTATGGAATCTACGTATCGGGCGCCCGCATCTATAAGATCAACTATAGCGCGTCGATCACGCCGGATGGATACACCACGGCAGTCTCGATGGGCCCGAAGGGATTGGGAGCCCTGTTCGCCGATTTCAAGCTTGAGATGACGTCAACCGGAACTCTAAGTGACGGCAAGCCGCAACCAGTCGATTTCGCCATGGAATCGACCAAGAAAGACGAGCACAAGAAAGTATCCCTGAACTGGTCATTCAAAGACCTGCCCAAGGCGAAACGTTCCTTCAGGGTGCCCCAGGCCCGCCTCTCTTCCCTCGTACAAGTCTTGCAGCCGCAGATGCTTGATCCGCTAACGTCCATCTTGCATCACTCTTTGGCCACCGATCGCCCCTGCTCGCGCACCCTGCGGTCTTACAACGGCGCGGAGGTTTACGATCTGAAGCTTACGTTCCTGGGGGAAGAAGTAATTGAAAAGTCGAAAAACGGCGTCTACTCGGGACCGGCCTACAAATGCAAAGTGGTTTTCGTTCCTATCGCCGGCTATAGCGAGACCAAGATGCGAAAGCACCTCGCTAACCCGCCGACCTACGTGGTTTGGCTTGCTCGGATCATGTCTCCCACAACGTCAACCAGTTTTTTGGTCCCGGTACAGGCCGTGGGCAAGGCCAAAGGACGCAACTTCAAGATCCTCGCCTTGGATGCGGAGATGAGTGGTCAGCCGCTCGCCGCTTTGTCTTCGCCAAACGACTAGTCTTGCGCCATTGTGCATCAGCCGGTTAATTGGGATGCCCAAACATTGGCGCGCAGCTCCCGGAGGGCATTGATGTGGGCATAGCCGTTGCGGCACAAACCTCTCCAAACGTCCTGATTGCGCCGTGAACGAACAGCGAAGTTGGGGCTGAACCGATTCGATCATGCTCTGTTCTTGGTTCCTTCACATTACTAATTCCGCTGTGCCATGCGAGCACCGGTGATGTTACCTATTGGAAACCAACAACGCCTGCGAGTTAACTACCGAGGATGAATTGCGCTATGCATTCGCCGTCTTTCTGCCCACTTCATGACTTTTGCGCCATCATGTCCTCCAAATTTCATTCGTTTTTTGCGGGACCAAAACAGGAATTCGGCAGCGTGTGCGATTCGGTCAATCTTCGTTCCGCTCATGTTCCGACCATTACTCTCATGTGCCAAAACAGCGCAGCATCTCACGGGTGAAGTCTTTCATGTTGAGTAGGGTTTTCAATTTTTCGGCGCGGCCGATCGCAAAGTCATTGTGGATATTCGATCTATGAGCGCCGCCTCCGCCCCTCGTCATCCGACTGTCATCTTGGGCCCGACCAACACCGGCAAGACCCACCTGGCGGTGGAGCGCATGCTCGCCCATGAATCGGGAATGATCGGCCTGCCGCTCCGATTGCTGGCGCGCGAAGTTTATGACCGCGCCCGCCTGCGCGCCGGTGACCATGCAGTGGCTCTGGTAACAGGCGAAGAACGGATCATCCCCGCATCGCCGCGCTATTGGGTTTGCACTGTCGAGGCCATGCCTCCTGGAGTGGAAACAGCATTCTTGGCGATTGACGAAGTCCAAGTGGCCACCGATTTCGAGCGCGGCCATGTCTTTACCGACCGCATACTTCATCGTCGTGGCCGCGATGAGACGATGCTGCTCGGCGCCGGCACGATGCGCCCTATCCTCGAGGTTCTTCTGCCCGAGGCCAATTTCGTTACCCGGCCGCGGTTTTCCAGATTGTCATATGCCGGCCACAAGAAGCTGACCCGCTTGCCACGCCGTTCCGCCGTTGTCGCCTTCTCGGCTGAAACCGTATATGCGATTGCCGAGCTTGTGCGTCGGCAGCGTGGTGGGGCGGCCGTTGTTCTTGGCGCACTTTCCCCCCGCACCCGCAACGCCCAAGTCGCCCTCTACCAGTCCGGAGATGTCGACTATCTTGTTGCAACCGATGCCATTGGCATGGGACTCAACATGGATGTCGACCATGTTGCCTTTGCAGCCACCCGAAAGTTTGACGGCTATGGTTTCCGGGAACTGAACCCGGCCGAACTCGGTCAGATCGCGGGCCGCGCCGGGCGTTATGTGAACGATGGAACATTCGGTGTCACCGTCGATGCCGATCCTTTCGACCAGGAAACCGTCGAGCGTCTGGAAAATCATCGCTTTGAGCCGGTGCGCGTGCTGCAGTGGCGCAACCGGAACCTATGCTTCAACAGACTCGATGAGCTCAAGGCCTCCCTAAACGCGTTTCCCAACCATCCCGCCCTAACCCGCGCACCTCCCGCCCCGGACGTGATTGCGCTGGAGCTTGTCACTGCCGAATCCGATATCGCAGACTTGATCCGCACCGCAAAGAATTTGGAGTTGCTTTGGGATGTTTGTCAGATCCCGGACTACCGCAATATTTCCAGTGCTGAGCATGCGGGAATTGTCGGCCGTATCTTCCGCTTTTTGGGCTCCGGCTCAGGCCGTATCGAGACTGATTGGTTCGCACGTCAGCTCTCTTTTACCGATCGCACCGACGGCGATATCGACGCGATTTCCAACCGAATAGCTCACGTCCGCACCTGGACCTTTGTCGCCCATCGTTCGGAATGGCTTGACGATCCGATCCATTGGCAATCGAAAGCTCGCCAGATCGAGGACAAACTTTCGGACGCATTGCATGAAAGATTGACAGAGAGATTCATCGACAGACGCACCAGCGTGTTGATGAAACGGCTCAATCAAAGGGAAGGGTTGATGTCGACGGTGGAACAAGATGGAGGCATTCACGTCGAAGGCGAATATGTCGGGCATATGAAGGGCTTTCACTTCATTCCCGATGGTGTCGCCGGTATTGCTCATGAACGCACCCTCAAGGCTGCTTCGCTCAAAGCGGTTGCTCAGGAAATCCAGGCCCGCGCCCAAGCCATTGCTGCGGCACCCGATCCCGACTTTGCGCTGTCGAAGGATGGTCAGCTCATCTGGCAGTCCGCTCCGATTGCCAGACTGGAGGCTGGCGTATCCATTCTCCAGCCCCGTGTGGTACTCAACGCTCCCGACCAGTTGACCGGAACCGATCGTGATGCAGTACAACTTCGCCTGGAACGCTGGCTGAAGCGCCACGTGGAAGGCCTGCTTGAACCGCTGATCAGGCTAGAGGACGACGAGGAGATCTCGGGTCTTGCACGTGGATTGGCCTTCCGCTTGGTGGAAAGCTTGGGAGTATTGCCCCGCGAAGAAGTCGCCGAAGACGTCAAGGCCCTGTCTCAGCAGGAGCGCGCCGGGTTGCGCAAGCATGGCGTTCGCTTCGGCGCCTTCCACATTTTTGCTCCCCTTCTATTGAAACCCGCTCCGACAATGTTGCGGCTCTTGCTGTGGGCATTGTCGCTCGAAAAGCAGGGACGGCTCGATCGCTCAAAATTACCCGAACCACCCGGTCAAGGCCTTACTTCGGTTGCCTTTGACCGCTCAACGCCGCGCGGTTTTTATCGCATGGTCGGCTTCCGCCTTTGCGGCTCAAGGGCAGTGCGCATCGATATGCTTGAACGGCTGGGAGACCTGATCCGCGACCGCGTCTTTTGGAAGCCGCGCTTCGAAGGCGAGGCGAGGCCCGCCGGATCGATTGAAGGCGGCGGCTTTGCCATTGTGCCGGATATGATGTCGCTAGTGGGTTGCTCAGGCGAAGAATTCGCAGCGATCCTGCGCTCGCTCGGGTTTCGCATGTTGCAGCGTCCCGTGCACCAATCGAATGCTCCAGCACCGCAACAACACGAAGCCCTCGCGCCGGTTTCAGCAGACGGGGAATCGGCGACAAAACTGGAGCCCGCAGGTGCAGCCGCGCCTGCCCTGAACGATCAACAGGTGCCGGCAGAAACTGAGGTCTCGGCGGAAAAAGCGATGCCCGTCGAGCCAGGGATCCCTGCTGAAACAATTGACCCCGTCGGGCCGGTAACTGCGCCGGAAATGACCCCATCACCACAGGGAGAGGCTCTTGCCGAAGCCTCTTGCGCCTCGCATCAGACTCTCAGAGGGACACCGTCATTCCTCGAGATCTGGTGGCCCAAGGATACCGGACCCTTTCGCCACCACCGCAAGCCCAAGCAAAAGCACTCCCGCGGTGACGACAAGAAGCCGTCAAGCCCCCCCTCCGAAACTCAGGCGCGTCGTCCGCCGAAGACCCGGCCAAGGAAGAGCGCCGACAAACCGGTCAACCCCGATTCGCCGTTCGCCGTCCTGGGCAGCTTGCGCTCGAAGCTTGTTGACAAGAAGAATGCCTGATCCCGCCATTCGCCTCGACAAATTCCTCTGGTATTCCCGAATCGTGAAAACCCGCGACCTCGCGCGCCGGATGGTTGAAGAGGGAACGGTGCGACTGAACAATGCGAGAGTCCTGAAGCCTGGGCACGACCTGAAGCCGGGCGATGTTCTGACCTTTGTATGGTCCGGTCGGGTGCATGTGTGGCGTGTAAACTTGATCCCGCGCAGACGCGGACCGCCCGCTGAAGCGCGCCGCATCTATGAGGAGCTCGCCCCTGGCAATTGAGCTTCGACCACCCCGGAAAACTGCTGCGTTCTCTGGACGGTCCTGCTAAAAGGCACGCGTGATCCTTTGCCAAACTGGCTTTCAGATGACCTACATCGTCAACGACAACTGCATAAAATGTAAATACATGGATTGCGTCGAGGTATGCCCGGTCGACTGCTTCTACGAGGGTGAGAACATGCTGGTAATCCACCCCGATGAATGCATTGACTGTGGGGTATGCGAGCCCGAATGCCCTGTCGATGCCATCAAACCCGATACCGAACCCGGCCTCGAGAAATGGCTCGAGCTCAACACCGAATATTCGAAGAAATGGCCAAACATCACCACGAAGAAGGAGCCTCCCGCCGATGCCAAGCAATGGGAGGACATCCAGAACAAGTTCGCCGAACATTTCTCCCCAAATCCGGGCGAGGGAGACTAACCTTTACGTTAACGTAATGATTGTCGACGCTTTCGAGTCGGAATTTTAACTAGTTTCGGGGGATTCAAGGGGCTTTTTGTCGCTTCTACGTTGCTCAACCGGTTGAACCGCTTTAAATTTCCGCGAACCTGTGCTATATAAGCCATGGTTTCGCTAAACTTTAACCGGTATCAGGCCGAGCCCCACGCTCGGATTTTTTGCACCAGGAGTCGACCACAGCCAGATGCTCAATGCCTTACGGGCGCGGCAACAGCTAGTGGAGCGTGAATCTGGTTTCCATACAGGGGATGGGCATCCTGGGCTGTCGTGCTGCGGCGCGAAAAAGGATGAGTCTGATACTAGGTTGAGGGTTGCGGCAAATAACAGGGTATAGGCGTATGGCCACGGCACAGAAAAAACCAATTCCCGCTCAGAAGAAGTTCAAGTTCAAGACGAACGAATTCATCGTCTATCCCGCCCATGGAGTGGGAAAGATCGTGAGCATTGAAGAGCAAATAATCGCGGGCGCCAAACTTGAACTTTACGTGGTTGACTTCCTGAAAGAGAAGATGCGCCTCAGGGTTCCTACCGCCAAGTGCGAAGCCTATGGAATGCGCAAGCTCGCCGAAAAACCCCTTGTGGAACAGGCGTTGAAGGTGCTGAGGGGCCGTGCGCGGATCAAGCGCACCATGTGGTCGCGCCGGGCGCAGGAATATGAAGCGAAGATCAACTCCGGTGATTTGATAGCGGTGGCGGAGGTCGTGCGGGATCTTTTCCGCTCCGACCGGCAGCCGGAACAATCTTATTCCGAGAGACAGCTCTACGAGGCAGCGCTCGATCGCATGGCGCGCGAGATTGCCGCGGTGAAGAAGCTGAGCGATGATGAAGCGGTGACGGAGATCGAGCAGATTCTCGACAAAACCGCGCGCAAGAATGAAAAGGCCGCAGAAGAGGCCGCTGCCGAAAAGGCCGCTTAGCCGCAAGACCCCCGCTGTTGACCAACCGGAGTTCCGTCTTGAGGGTTTGTTTGCCCTTTTGCCGATGGCTCCGAACGGGTTATATCATGTGACGGCATGGACCCCGTAGCTCAGCAGGATAGAGCATCAGTTTCCTAAACTGAGGGTCGCAGGTTCGAATCCTGTCGGGGTCGCCATAATCCCACTTTTCCTTGGGCAAAATGCAAGTTTGGGGAAAAGGCCCGGAGAATATTTACTCCTTGTTCCGCTTCTACGGTTCGGCAGTCGTTTTGCATTCCTTTCTCTTGCTGCCACTTTTTCAGCTCAGCTATTTCGGCTTCTTGGGCGGCAATGATTTTTCCGCCATTGCTCGTAACTGTGGGTCCTTTCCATGCTGTAGTTCAAGCTTTGCCATATCAATTGCACCTTCGTGATGTGGGACCATCATCATGGCAAAGTCTTTGTCGGCATCTCCCGACGGTTCCATCGTCATTGCCTGATGCATTTTGTTATGGCTTCTTTGAATGCCTTTGTCACTTGGTCTGTATCTTGTGCGATGGCAGCGATTGAAAACGCAGCAACCGCAACGGCAAGCAGGATCGACTGGGGAAACCTGAGAGAATTGAACGATGCGGACTCCTTGAAGTTCGTTGGTGCCTGATCAGATTTGCCTTTTCATAGCATCAAATAGCGGTATCAACGACCTCGAAGTCATGGGTGATCGTCGCCGTCTTGGCGATCATCGCCGATGCTGAGCAATATTTTTCCACCGAGAGCTGGATGGCGCGCTCGACCTTTTCTCGCGAAAGCCGGCGTCCCTTCACCACGAAATGCATGTGAATTCGGGTGAACACCCTCGGGTCCTGCTCCGCTCGCTCAGCTTCAAGCTCGACGACGACGTCTTCTATCGCTTCGCGACCCTTTTCCAGAATGTGAACCACATCGTACGCCGAACAGCTTCCTGTGCCGATCAGCACCAGCTCCATAGGACTGGCTCCCGGCGTCCTCCCCTCTGGCCCGAAGGCCGTTCCAAGCACAAGTTTGTGGCCGCTTCCGGACTCCCCGATGAATGTGCGGCCTTCTACCCACTTTATGCGCGCCTTCATTTAAGCCACCTCGTAGCTACAGCACCCATCAACTGGCATGCGAACGGTCATCAATTTCATTGATTTCCATATGTTCAATGACTTGAATTCGGGGTCTGCACAATCTTTTTTCAAGGGCAGATGTTTCAGGCTAGGGGAATGCGATGCGTATCGAACCTGTTTTCCTGTTTGATCTCGACGGAACGCTGGTGGACAGTGTTTATCAGCATGTCCTGGCGTGGAAAGAAGCGCTCGATGCGGAGGGCCTAGAACTCTCTGTCTGGCGCATCCATCGCAAGATTGGGATGAGCGGAGGGTTATTCACCGATCAGCTTCTTCGCGAAACCGGAGTTGACATCAGCAGAGAACGAATCGAGCGGCTGCATCATCGTCATACGGCAGCTTTTCAGCGACAGGCGAGTCAGATTCGACCGCTGCCGGGCGCTCGCGAATTGCTGTCATGGTTATCCGAAGAGAAAATCCCTTGGGCCATCGCAACCAGTGGCCGCATGGAGACGGCTGCGGTCAATCTCGCAGCGCTGGGTGTTGATCCCGACCGTACCCCCGTTGTCACCCGCGACCAGGTCAAATATGCCAAGCCCGATCCCGATCTTTTTGTCGCTGCCGCAGAGCGATTGAATTCGCCTATCGAGACGGCCGTTGTCGTGGGCGACAGTATATGGGACATGCTCGCCGCAGCGCGATGCCGTGCGCTAGGTGTTGGTTTGCTCTGTGGCGGTTACGGATTAGGAGAATTGCAGCAATGGGGAGCGCTCCGTGTCTATGAGGATCCCGCCGACCTGTTGGTTCATATCGACGAGGTTGGAGGACGGAGGTAGCTCATAGTTCACGACCATATCGGCGAGGATACCCGATGAAACTATCCGAGTATGTTGAGTACGACGGGCTGGGATTGGCGGAGCTCGTGCGCACAGGCGAGGTGACTGCGCCGGAACTCACGAAGGCCGCTCTGCAAGCGATCGATATCGTAGATGATAAGATTTTTGCCGCGGTCGGCCGCATCGACCCACCAGCGGCGGCGGCTGATAAGGATTTGTCTGCGCCTTTCTGTGGCGTGCCGTTCGTCGCAAAGGATTTGTGGCACGGCGGGGGTGGCGTTCGCTGCGACCACGGCAGCCGCCTTGGCTTAGGTTATGGCTGCAGCTGAACCGCCACTGGAAGCTCCGGGCGATCGGTTTAGATCCCGGGGATTTCGGGTAAGTTCGCCGCCCACAGCACCCACGGCCATGAACAGGCTCAATTCACGGGTGCTTGTTCGGGCGACGCGTGCATTTCAGCGCGGGATCTCGGCTGCTGGCAACCAACGCGCATCAGTCCCAGAGGGGGAATTGGTTACGATTGCTGTCCGTCCTGAGCGCATCCAGCTATTGGCAACTCCGTCCGCCCAAGAAAACGCGAATATATTGCCTGCACGGTCAAGGAGATTGTTTATGTTGGCGCTCTCGTCCATGAAGTCGTCAACGCGAAAATTGAATCGATCATAAATGCCGAGCTGCGATGATCACCTTTACAGGATAATTATGCCGAGGCGAGCGGCATGGGCGACTGCGTCCGTGCGACCTACGGCATCGAGTTTGTCCAAGAGTGATCGAACGTGAAATTTGGCCGTATGGACCGAAATCCCGAGACGCTTGGCGATAAGCTTGTTGGACGCTCCTTCCGCCAGCAATGTCAGCACCTGACGCTCTCTTTCAGTCAAAGGCATCTCCGACTCGATCGGCTGGCTCCTGCTGGTCGTCACGATAAGGGCATCGGCGGCATCCTCCGGGCCAACCAGCTGTAAGCCCTCTACCTCCGCAAGAAGCTCGGCCAGTCGGTCAGCAAGCATTGGATCACCGGTTTCGATCGACAGCCGGATGGGTGCCGACCCGTCTTGTTTCAATCAGCAGGCCTTTCACCAATGGTCAATCGAACCTGACGCGTCTCTTGGCCTCTTCGCAAGTCAAAAATAGCCTCCTTGCCGACGCTGTCGGGGCCGAGCACCCGCGAAAGGAACCTGATGTTGGGTATGGGCTCATCGTTCCAAGCCACAAGAATATCGCCTTGCTGGATACCTGCTGCGCGCGCTGGCCCTTTCGGGTCTACGCTCATGACCATCGCGCCCCATCCTTCGCCGCCTTCGATGCTCACCGGTTGGAGACCGAGGCCCAGATAGCCGCGAGCTACGTACCCATGACTTGCAAGCTTCGCCGCGACCCGTTCCACCGTCGAATTAGGAATGACCAGCACGCGCTTGCGGGCTCCGAACACTGCCATGCCAACTGGCCGTCCAAAGGCATTGAGCGCAAGTCCCCCTTCAGCGTTTCGCGGCAAGCGAAGGTCTAGCTCGATCCATGCATCAATTTCACCACCGCGAAGCGAGCGCCAGGAGCCGGTAGTGCGCGAAACTATTCCAAATGCGGCAAGGGCAACACCCTCCTCGGCTCCAATAGCCACTGCAATTTGACCGGTCTTGACTGGTGATGAGTCCAGCGTAACGGGCGGAAGGCTTGGGCTTTCGACCCGCAGCAAGGCCACATCTGTTGTTGAATCGCGGCCCACAACGCTGGCCGGAACGGTGTTGCCTTGCATTGGCGTTATGGCAGCGTCTCCGTCATCGGGAAGAGACTCATCTGCCGTAACGACAAGCCCTTCCCGCCAGACGAAACCGCTTGAGCGCGAGCGGGAGGTGTGAATGGAAACAATGGAGGGCGCGATCTTCTCAACGAGATCGGAAATCGCCGACGATAGATTTTCCAGTTGCGCTTGGGAACGAACCATCATGAAGCAGCTCCTTCGGCACAGTCTATGAAACCGGCTGACGAGCTGCTACTGCTCCGCTGGGCAGGTTGGCTGCCCTTCGCTGAGAACCTCAGGCGGGAGTTATAGAGTCATGCGCATCGGCAACGGGTGGAACCGGAAAGCATCGCCCGATCGCCCGACATGTCCGATTCCTGGCCAGGATAGATGAAACGACAGAATCGGCATGCGGTTGGTTGCCAGCATGTCGAGCGTTTTCAGCCGCGTTTCGATCCCCAAGTTTGGGTCGGTGTCGAATCCGAAGGCATATTTCGGCCGCTCCATTGACACGATGTGATGGTGCACAACGTCGCCGATCAGGAACAGGCTCTGACCGCCGGTCGTCAGAACATAACTCACATGCCCGACCGTGTGTCCGGGAGTGAACATGGCCTGGATGCCGGGAAGAACTTCCTTTCCATCCTGGATAAACGTTATGCGATCCTTGAGAGGAGGCAGAATCTTTCGTGTGCCTTCGACCATTCCCTTGATGGCATCGATGCTGAGATTGCCCTCATCGGTCCAGAAATTGAAATCCGCTTCGGTCATGAAGATTTGCGCATTCGGGAAATTCGCCGCACCGGAAGCTGAGACAAGCTGCCAGCAGTGATCCGGATGGGCATGGGTGAGCACGACAGCGCTGATCGAACCCGCCTCGATGCCCGCCGCCGCAAGATTTTTGAGCAACTGCCCGCCATTGGGCCCGAATATCTTCGCTTCTCCAACGCCTGTGTCGAACAAGACCTGACGGTCGCCGAGTTTCAAAACCAACACGTTCTCATCGGGAGCGATCTGCTCACCCACGAATGCATCTGCCAGGAGCTTCGCAAGGTCTTCCTTGGGTGCACTGGAGTAAAGGGCAGAGCTGGGGAGGGGCCCGAGGGAACCGTCGGACACGACCGTCCCTTCCAGATCGCCGAGCTTGAAGCGATAGAAGAACGGCACCTGACCGCCGGACATTGCAGCTTGAGCGTTACCACCAGACGAACGCTGAACTATACCGGCGCCCGAAACTACGGCCATTGCCGCAATGAGCGACCGGCGCGAAAGACGAAGCTTAGACATGTGACCTGTCTCCTGTAACTCGACTGCCCAACACTAGCAGCACTGGCTATGTCTGGACAATGTCCGAGCTTAGCAGGATTTGGCGCAAGTTCCGCCAGCTAGAGCTTCTGATTGAATTCGCCAATCTCCGAAAAGCTGCTCAAGAGCGATTCAGCCGCGGCGAAGACCTGCCGCATCCTTTTTTCGGAAACCGGGCTTTCACATACCACCACGAGCTCGGGCTTGTTTGATGAGGCTCGTATCAAACACCAGCTTCCGTCTTCAAGCGTCGCTCGCGCGCCATTGATGAGATTGAGGTCAATCAATCTCGCTCCTGCGAATGGATCACCTTTTCTCAACAGGTTTTGAAAATGGCGCATCACCCTTTCAACCACGCCGTATTTGGTCTCATCAGAGCAGTGTGGCGACATCGTAGGCGAGCCCCAAGTGACCGGTAGATCGCGATAAAGCTCTGCCATTGACCGGCCGTTCGCACGATCCAAAAGGCTGCATACAGCAATCGCGGATAAGAGCCCGTCATCGTAGCCTCGCCCCAATGGGTGTCGAAAGAAGAAATGCCCCGATTTCTCAAATCCGGCGATGGCATCCACTTCAGCGGTGCGCCTCTTGATGTAGGAGTGGCCAGTCTTCCAGTATTCGGTTGTTGCGCCATGGCTTCGCAGAACTGGATCGCTCTGAAACAACGCCGTCGACTTGACATCCACCACGAAGCGGGCGTTGGCATGCTCGCCAGCAATTGCCCTTGCCAACAGAACGCCCACCTTGTCAGCGAAGATCGGCGAGCCTTCATTGTCCACCACACCGCAGCGATCGCCATCGCCGTCAAAGGCAAATCCGATGTCCGCTTCGGCAGAAAGAACAGCTCGCGAGAGCGACTTCAGCATGACCAGATCTTCTGGATTTGGATCGTAGTGGGGAAAGCTGTCGTCAAGCTCGCAATGGAGCGGCACCACCTCACAGCCTATGGCATTCAAGACCTGCGGAGCGAAAACTCCCGCCGTTCCATTGCCGCAGGCCACCACGGCCCTGAGACGCCGCTTGAGCCGTGGTCGCGCTGTTAGTTCGGCGATATAGCGCTCTCTAATGTTAGCCGCATCGAGGAGTCGGCCTCCATCGCGGGCCATGGTCCGCCCCTCCACCACAATATTTTTTAGGTCGTTGACCTCTTTCGGCTCCAGCGTGAACGGACGAACCAGACCCATTTTGACTCCGGTCCAGCCGTTTGGATTGTGCGATGCCGTCACCATCGCAACCGCAGGAACATCGAGGGCAAATTGTGCGTAGTAAGCCGCAGGCGTGATGGCCAGGCCGATATCGTACACGGTACTTCCCGCCGCAATGAGCCCCTCGATCAAAGCTTCCTTGACGGCCGCGGAGTAGCTCCGATAGTCGTGGCCGGTAACGACTTCGGGCTTTGCTCCTCGCTCGTAAAGAAGGGTACCGAATCCCAATCCGAGCTCTCGTGCGCCACGCAGGTTTATTTCGTCGGGATAAAGCCAGCGGGCGTCATACTCGCGAAAGCCCTTAGGTTGGATTACTGTTCGAGACTCAGGATCTCCCGGTTTGGCTTGGCCAACTTGCGGTTTGGACATCGCGGCTAGCCTGGCATTTTAACTTCGACCTTGCGACCATAGTTGTCGCTCAGGCGCACGATATCATCCTCACCCAAATAACTCCCTGTTTGAACTTCAATGATCTCAAGAGGTTCTGAGCTCGCATTTTCAAGCCGATGCACTGCCCCTTGCGGTATGTAGGTGCTCTCGTTTTGTTTCAGCTGAAATTGCCGCTCCCCGCACGTCACCAATGCGGTGCCCTTGACGACGACCCAGTGCTCCGCTCGGTGGTGATGATATTGCAGCGACAGCACGCCACCCGGTTTGACTGTAATTCGCTTGACTTGATACATCTCGCCGCGATCGACTGCCTGATAGCTGCCCCACGGTTTCGCAACGCGGCGATGATGGACCATCTCTGGCCGACCTTTCACCGTCAGCTCGCCCACGACAGTTTTGAGGTCATCGAGCTTCGACCGCTCGGCAACCAAGAGTGCATCGGCAGTATCGATGACGACAATATTGCGCAGCCCTAATGCCATTGTGAATCGTTCCGGACTGTAGATGAACGCCCCCGTGCAGGAGCCGGCCCGTACGTCCCCCACCGTCCGGTTTCCATCTGCATCCTGTTTGATCGACTTCGCCAATTCTTCCCAATTTCCAACATCGCTCCACCCGGCCTGCAAATCAACAACCGCCACACGTTCCTCTTTCTCCAAGACGGCATAGTCGAAAGAGATCGACTTGCATGCCAGAAACGCGCTTTCCTTCAGACTGATCTGATCATTGTCCTCAACAGCTCCCGAAAGTGCAGCCTCGCAGGCTGACAATACGTCCGGGACATGGCGAGCCAAGGCGTCGAGCAGCACATCGGCGCGCGCGACAACCACCCCCGAATTCCACCGGTAGCCCTTTCGCAGATATCGTAGGGCTCTGCCTCTAGTGGGCTTTTCAGCGAAAGCGTCTGCTTTCCTCGCATGCGGTGCTTCCTTGATCGGCTCACCTGGTTTTATGTAGCCGAAGGATGTAGCGGGATACGTTGGCGCTACGCCGAGCACCGTGATCCAGCCGGCTGCGGCAGCCCGTACCGCCCTTGTCAGGGTTCTGTGGAAACCTGCCGTCGAACCGATTTGGTGGTCGGATGGCATGCAGATCAAAACAGCATCAGGATATTTTTTGGCGATATGAACTGCTGCCGATGCAATCGCCGGCGCCGTGTTTCGGGACGCGGGCTCCAGAAGCAGGAGGTTACTCTTGCGAATTTTCCCCATGACGTCCTTGATCAGAAACCGGTAGTCCTGGTGACCAACGCCTATGATCGCATCGGCAAGAGCGTAGCTGTCCGCGCGTTCGAAAGTTCGTTGACAGAGCGATTTTCCACCCTTGCTGACGGCAAATTGCTTCGGAAAATCGCGGCGACTGAGAGGCCACAGCCGCAGACCTGATCCCCCACAAAGAACGACGGGATATATTTTTGATGTGACCTTCATCTCATTGAAACCCAGCGCCCGTTATGTATTCTTTCTCATTACTGTCGCGCAAACACGATTAAGAATAGGAATAGGATTAACTCGAACCGATTTCGTCGGCAACTGAACCCGGGCACCTGGTAACGGACCCACCTTTGAGAAGACCCGATTGGATATGACGTCTTCGCTTAAGTCACCCTCCTCTCTGCCGCGAGTGCTGATTGCAATTCTCGTGATTCTAGTCGTAGGCGTTTTGTTCCTGGGAGGGATGGCGCTGCTTGGAGTTGAATTGTTCTGAAGCCGACGCCCGCGGGGCTTCACGCCAACTGGGCAAAACGCTCCCCCTTACCCCTTGGTTCCTTGGTTTTTTCCTCTGCGGACCTTTCTGAATAAGGAACCAGCCTGCGCGTCAAACGTAGAACCAATGGCGCAAGACAGTGCCAACGGCGGGTATTCGAAAAGGAATGTCCCATGAAAAGACTCTTTTATGTTCTTGCCTCCGTGGCTATCGGCGGTGTTGCGATGTATGCCCCGCCAGTGTCGGCCAGTCCGCTCGCCGGTGGGTCGGTTGGAGGAAATTCGTCGGAGATCAGCGAGGGATTGGTTCAGAAAGTCCACGGCTGGCACTGTCGTAGAAAGTTCGGCTGGTATCGAGGTGACAAATATTGGCACCGACATCGCAAGGCGTGCTACTCGAGCCGGTATTACGGAGCGCCGACCTTTGGCTTCGGCATCTTTATCGATGATGATGACGACCATCATGGTCGGCGCCATCACTTTAAGCGCAAGAAGAAGGGCTATTAGCCTACACTACGGGCGGTCATTTCCGACCGCCCGCTCCTACCCGAAACCTTGTTGCCAATACTCTGCCGCAAGCGCCGATCCGCCTGCTTGGTCGGCGGAAGAACGGCGACGTTTGGCAAGGCGTTTGGTTCCAATCCCATTTCAAAAAAAGCCACGCCAGGGGCCTGCCCGATCCGGAACTTTAGAACTCATCCCGAAGTTAAAGTTAGTACTTCCGAGGTGAGGAGGCCGACGTGACCGAAAGCCTTGATAGGCTTATGTGTGCCCAGGCGGCCGTAGACCTGGCGATGGCCAGAGCCGATCAGCAGAGAGAGTTCGTAGCCCGGTTGAAGCGGCACGGCTTAAAGGCCGATAGCGGGGAAGCCCAGCTTGAGGTGTTGTTGCAGTGTCTCGAAGCCATGCGCGATCACCTGCAAGGATTGCGTCACGACACCGCTGACCGAGGAGTGGCGCCCGCAAGCCTGCGCGAGCCCCCACGGTGACGGCCGATCGCACCTAACCTTGTGGTCGGAGCAAAAGATGCAGAAGATCGTATCCGTCGGTGGTGCTTTTGGGTGTCTTGCCCTGCTTCTGAGTTTGTCGGCACAGAGTGCGCAGATTCGCAATTTCAATCTGAATTGCGGCCTGCTCGGCGGCTTCGCTCGATATCCCCAGCATACCCAAGCCTGCAAATGGGCACTTTCCTGTAAAGATCCGCGCAACTGTCCGCTGGCAATTCCAGGTGAGAACCTTCTTAATAGTCTGGCGCCGGAGACACCGGCTGCGCCCCAAACCCAGGGACAGACAGCAGCACAGCCGGGAACGTCGGATCAATCCGGCATGTCAGAAAGTGGCTCGCTTGGCGCAAACGTCGGCGTCTCCGGTGGAGTGAATGCAGGCGGCGTGAACGCGAGCGTGGGCGCCAATGCCGGGGCACGCGCTGGCTCGGACGGCGTGGGGGCAGGCGCAGGAGTGAATGCCGGAATAAGCGCAGGCGGCGTGAACGCGGGTGTGGGTGCCGGCGCCGGCATCGGGGGGGACTAAGGACCGATATAGCGCAACTCGGCCAATGCCAGTTCGCCATATTTGTGCCGTCAAAGCCGATTCTAAGGAATCAGGCGGCGTGATTTGGGGTCCTATCCGGTGAAACGACCGATCTGCGTCGGTTTTGCATCGGCAACGATGCTCGCTCTGCTTTGCACCGCAATCGCGCCGGGGCTTTCACAACCCGCAGAGGAATGCGGAAACCTGTATCCTAACACGAGCTTCGGTCCCCCTCCTGGTCCGCTCGCTGCAGCCGACGATCGGGCCTGCTATGTGGAATGGTTCCCCGACACATCTGAGCAGGAGACTGATCTCCTTGCTCTTTGCCAAGCACTCAGCGGTCCCCGATATCTGCGATTTGAACACAGTGGAGCACATCTCGCGGCCGTTTGCGTTTTCAAGCCCCTTGAGCTTGGCACCGATCTCTTTTCTCGAACCCTGGGAAAAACCGACAGTCTTGCTTTCGGTCGAACCAGCAGCGAGGAGGATAGTCTGACCCTCGCGCAACTCCCCGCTCTGGTCCAAGGTTGGACGGATCTTTGCATCGAAAAGGAAGCCATCGGGGAAACTGATGCCACGACCTGCTGGCTCGATGCTGCAAAAGCCATCCAAACCTATGCCGCGGAAGTCAAGTCCCCTCTCGTTAATGAGATCAATCGGCTCCAAATGACTTGGCTGCGCCGGGCGCATGACCTACTCTCGATCAGCTTACCGTCAGAAGCCGCGGCCCTCTTGCCGCCGACGCCCGCACCCGCCATCCCCGAGTTGAAAATGCAGGTCAAGCCAAAAGCACAAGTCCATTTGACCACGACTCAAGCGAAAGACTCTGCCGATTCGTCCAGTCGCACTCGACCAACCAAGGTGAAAGCACAGCGCAAGCCGGCCGATGATGTGAATGTCGCTCCCGCTCCTTCCCAACTTGTGCGCGCTGAGACGGCCAAAGAGGCGTCTATTGCGCTACCCGCGCCGAGCCAGCCGCGAAAAAAACTCAAGAAACGTCACAACCGTGAACAGGCTGCGCTTGCGCTCAAGACGAGCATTGAACGAGCCAAGGTCGAAACTCCCTCGCAGCTGGGGAAACGACCTTTCTTGGTTAAGACCAGCACCACCAGCAAGTGCTTCCTTTCAGCCGAATGGTGCTGATGGGTCCGGTGGCATTGCCCCTCCTCAATTAACCTGCTCGCCAAATCCACAACCGCCTTGCCTCACGACTTGGATAATCGAACGTTAAAAAATTCGGTAGCGTTCTCCTATCCATTTTAGGAGTTTCGGTAGGGAATTTTGCAATAGTCGCTCCACGGGGCATAGACGATGTTAGCTGATAGGACACGCTATGAGCACGTTCATTCTCGCCCGCCGCTTTTATCGTCGTCTTCGAACAAAGGCCGCCCATCTCAGGAATGATACGCAAGGTGTCGTAGCTCTCGTTGCGGTTTTAGCTTTCATCATGCTCACGCTTGGTGCCGGCACCGCGGTCGACTATGTGCGCGGTGCGCATCAGCAAACGGCTCTTGCCACTGCAATCGATGCTGCCGCCTTGGCCGTTGCCGCATCCGGCAAGACCGACATCGCCGAGCTCGAACAACTTGCGCGCGACTACATAAGCGCCAACTTCAGTAATCTCGAATATGAAGGATCCGATCTCGATCTGAACGTTGTGGTCACTGAAAACATCGTCCAGATCACCGCCACTCAGCTGATGCCGACCACCTTCATGAAAATCGCCAGCATCGAGACCATGGACCTCGGCGCCTTTTCCGAAGTGACACGGCGTGCCTCCGGACTCGAGGTGGTTCTGGTGCTCGACAACACGGGTTCGATGAACAGTGGCGGCAAGCTTGCCTCATTGAAAACGGCGGCAACCGACTTGACCGAGATGCTGTTCGGCGATGTCGAAGTTTCCTCCGGCGTGAAAATGGCAGTGGTGCCCTTCTCGGCCGCGGTCAATGTGGGGCCGCAATATACGACCGAAACCTGGCTCGATCACACCGGTCTCAATCCAATCTCGCACCTGCACTTTTCCGATGCCACCAAGCACAACAGCTGGGCATGGAGCCAACTTGCCAACATGCAGTGGAACGGTTGTGTGGAGCAGCGCAAGGTGGCGGCCGGGGTAAACTACGATGTCGACGATACGACGCCCAGCATCGCCTCGCCGGACACCCTTTTCCCGATCTACTTCGCGCCCGATGAACCCACGAACTCCAACAATGCCTCGAGCAAACCCGGCTGGGGTGGCGGCTTCGTGAATTCCTATCTAGCCGACTGGAGATCGAACGAGAGCGTTTCCAGCACGACGAAGAGCAATACATCGCTTAGCGATCGACAACGTCGCTATCAGAAATACGTCGGAACCTCGCCCACCGGCGCCGGTCCCGGCTACCAGTGCGGCATCAAGCCACTGACCCCCTTGACCGGCGTCAAACAGACGATTCTCGACGCCATCAACATAATGACCGCCGACGGAGGCACCAACATCGCTTCCGGGGTGGGCTGGGGTCTGCGGGTGCTGTCGCCAACCGTTCCATTCACCGAGGGTGTTGCTTACGACGATGATGATTGGAACAAGGTGATGATCATCATGACGGATGGTGAAAACGACTGGGGCAGCGTTCTGACGAACATGAACGGCTCCTACTATGGCGGCTACGGCTATACGAGCCAGTCCTCCACCCGCCTCGGCATGGCCACCATTGCCGACCGTGACGGGGTCTACAACGATCGTACCGCAGTGGCCTGTCAGAAGGCGAAGGATGCCAATCTAGACCGGCCGATCACCATCTACACCATCACCTTTGGCTCACTCGCTTCCAACGCTGGACCCCTGATGACGGCGTGCGCGACTGACCCGGAGAAGTATTTCCACGCCCCGAGCAACTCCGAACTGCAAACGGTGTTCGCCGAGATCGGTACGCAGATCAGCGAGCTTTACCTGTCCAAGTAGCTACCGCTTACCAGCCGTTTGGGGAAGTCCGACTTGCCGCCCGAGGCGATTGGGCGGCAAGTCGCTTTTGAAAAAACGTTTGCTTTGTATTTTCTCTTTTCGCCGCAGACGATAAGGTCTTAAGTCGTCTGCAAGGCGCCGCCGTTACGGCAATTCCTCAGCTTTTCGGGAAATCGATGGGATCCTTTTGGGCGCAGTTTCGCAAGGACAAACTTGCCTTGGCAGGTCTGGTGGTCGTTTTGTTCCTCATATTGGCCGGCCTTTTCGCTCCCCTGCTCGCTCCCTTTGATCCCAACGAACAGTTTTTCGAGGGCTTGACGCTCGAGGGCTCCCCTCTTCCTCCAAGTCTGCGCTTCTGGTTTGGCACCGACACAAACGGCCGGGATCAGTTCTCGAGACTTCTCTATGGCGCGCAAACCTCAATCATCATCGGCCTTCTCGCCAATGGCATTGCCGTTACCATCGGCACTGCGCTGGGCATCACCGCCGGTTACCTGCGAGGTTGGGTGGGAGCCGGCATCATGCGCTTCACTGATTTGATGATGGCCTTTCCGCCTCTGCTTCTTGCTATTGCTTTGAGTGCCATCCTCAAGCCTGGTCTCGGCATCGTCATTCTGGTGATTGCGCTCGTCAATTGGGTGCAGGTGGCGCGCGTCGTGTATACCGAAACCGTCGGGCTGTCGCAGCGGGAGTATATCGAAGCCGCGCGCGCAGCTGGCGCCGGGCCTGCGCGTATACTGGCTCGCCATCTTTTGCCCCACCTCATTCCCACCGTGATCGTCTATGGAACACTCGGAATAGCTGCCACCGTGTTGCTTGAATCGATGCTTTCCTTTCTTGGTCGGGGCGTCCAGCCGCCCACCCCCGCCTGGGGCATGATGATCTTCGAAAGCCAGTCCTATTTTCTCACGGCACCATGGCTCGTTTTTGTTCCGGGCGCCTGCATCATGATCTTGGCATTGTCGTTCAATCTTGTTGGTGATGGCCTGCGTGATGCTCTTGATCCAACCCAGCGGGGACGCACCTGATGTTGGTGTATTTGGCACGGCGCATCCTTGCTTCCCTGGCCATTCTGCTCGGGGTCAGCATCGTCACCTTTTGTCTCACCTACATGATACCTGCCGATCCCGTCGCCATGATTGCCGGACGCACATCCACTCCTGGAATTCGCGAGCAAATTCGCAGCCAGCTCGGCCTCGATCGGCCTCTGCATGTGCAATACGCAGCCTATCTATCCCGCCTCGTGCAAGGCGACATGGGCAAGTCATACGCACGCAAGTCCGACGTAGCACCCCTCATCGCATCGCGCCTGCCGCCCACGCTTCTGTTGATGTTGGGAGCGATCTGCGCTGAACTGCTGATCGGTCTCCCCGCCGGCATCTACGCCGCCACGCGACGCGGGCGTTTCGCCGACAAGCTTGCAATGACACTTTCCTTTCTCACCATATCGACGCCGCAATTCGTCGTGGGGCTGACCCTTGTTTATGTGTTTGCGTATCTGGTCGGATGGTTTCCGCTTGGCGGCTATGGAAGCCTCCGTCATCTCATTCTTCCGGCCTTGACCTTGGGCTTGGCCGGCGGTGGCTGGTATTCCCGGATGATGCGGTCCTCGATGATCGAGGTGCTTCGTCAGGATTATATTCGTACCGCCCGCGCCAAGGGAATGCCGGAATGGCGCGTGACGCTGGTCCACGGATTTCGCAATGCGCTGTTGCCCATCATCGCGATGATCGGGCTCGATATCGGGATATTCATGTCCGGCGTGGTGGTGGTTGAGAATGTGTTTGGCTGGCCGGGGGTCGGTCAGCTCATGTGGCAGGCCATCCAGTCGCTCGATATTCCAATCATCATGGGAGTTACAACCGTCGCCGCGGTGTTCATCGTCCTCGGCAACCTGATGGCCGACCTCCTGGCGCCGCTAATTGACCCGCGCATCCGATTGCGCTGATATGTGCCTTTTCTTTCCGGCTTGTAGGCATCAAGTGGGCTCAGGGAGGATTTGCCACATGAAACGCACTTTGATTTCGGCCGCCGCCGCATTGGCGCTCGTTGCCGCGGCTCCGTACGCTTTTGCACAAGCGCCCAAGCAGGGCGGTGCTGCCGTCATTACCTTCAACAACGACTTGACCACCCTCGATCCGCACGTCGGCTACGACTGGCAGAACTGGTCGGTCATCAAGTCCATTTTCGACGGGCTCATGGACTACAAGCCAGGCACCACCGAGCTTGAGCCGGACCTGGCGGAAAGTTACACCGTTTCCGATGACGGCCTCACCTATACCTTCACCTTGCGTGATGGTCTCAAATTCCACAATGGCCGCAACGTAACTTCGGCCGATGTCAAATACTCGCTCGAGCGTGTGATCAATCCGGCAACGCAAAGCCCGGGCGGCGGATACTTCGGCATGATCAAGGGCTATGACGATGTGGCGGGCGGCAAGGCGACCGAGCTTGCAGGAATCGCAACGCCCGATGACCGGACGGTCGTGCTCACGCTGACTCGTCCGGACGCCACCTTCCTGCATCTTATGGCCATCAATTTCAGCTATGTCGTTCCCAAGGAAGAGGTCGAGAAGTCTGGCGCCGACTGGGGCAAGCAGCCCGTGGGCACCGGCGCCTTCAAGTTCATCGAGTGGGTTCCAGGCCAGCACATTGCGCTTGAGCGAAATCAAGACTATTTCCGCAAAGGCGTGCCCTATCTGGATAAGATCACTTTCGAATTCGGCCAAGATCCGACGGTTGCCGTGTTACGGCTGAAGAAAGGTGAAGTGGACATCGTCGGCGACGGCATTCCACCCGCTCAGTTTGCCGAGGTCATGCAGGATCCGGCGAACAAGGATTTGATTGCCGTAGGCGAGCAGCTGCACACCGGCTACGTGACGATGAATGTCACCAAGCCGCCTTTCGACAACCCGAAGGTTCGCCAAGCGGTCAATATGGCCATCAACAAGGATCGCGTTGTCCGGCTCATCAACAATCGCGGGGTTCCGGCAACCCAGGCCCTGCCGCCGGCGATGCCTGGCTACAACCCCGATAATAAGGGCTATGCCTACGATCCGGAGGGAGCGAAGAAACTTCTGGCCGAGGCAGGCGCCAGTACTATCTCGACCGAGATTTACGCAATGAACGTCGATCCCAACCCGCGCATCGCCCAGGCGATCCAGCAGGATCTGGCGGCTGTCGGCATCACGGCCGAGATCCGTTCCCTCGCCCAGGCCGAGGTGATCGCCGCAGGAGGCGTGGGGAACGCGCCCATGATCTGGTCTGGAGGTATGGCTTGGATTGCAGATTTCCCCGATCCGGCAAATTTCTACTACGGCATTCTCGGCTGTGCCGGGGCAGTGGAAGGCGGCTGGAACTGGTCCAAATATTGCAACAAGGACTTGGATGCACGCGCCGAAAAGGCTGATGCGTTGGTAAAGGCGGATCAGACACCCGCTCGCATCGCGGAATGGAAAGCAATTTTCGATGATGTGTTGAAGGATGCGCCTTGGGCGCCGATTTTCAACGAAAAGCGCTTCACCTATCACTCCGCCCGCCTCGGCGGTGATCCGTCCCTGTTCACCGACCCGATTCATATTCCAGTGAACTACGACTACATCTACGCCAAGGACGTCCAATAGGGACATACCGGCCGAGTCATTGCTGGCTCGGCCGGTAGCTCCACGAGAGGCGCTCATGCACAAGTACGGTCACACGATTCACGAGCGGCAGAGCCACTTCGGCTGGAACAATGCCAACCCGCCTGCCGTCACAATAGCGCCGGGAGAAAGTGTGGAGTTTCATCCCATCGATTCTTCCGGCGGCCAGCTTTCGCCGAAATCCACGCTCCAGGATATTGCCAAGCTCGACTTTGCCCGCGTGAACCCCGTTGCCGGCCCCGTATATATCGACGGCTCAAAGCCGGGCGATGCTATCAAGGTGACTCTCCTGTCCTTCACCCCCTCGGGCTGGGGATGGACCGCCAATATTCCGGGATTCGGTCTATTGGCTGAGGATTTCCCCGATCCCGCCCTTCACATCTGGAAATATGATGCCGATAAATTGGCGCCCGCCATGTATGGGCCGGGAGGCAAAGTCCCGCTTAAGCCTTTCGCTGGCACCATCGGCTTGGCACCCGCCGAATCTGGAGTCCATTCGATCGTCCCGCCTCGTCGCGTGGGCGGCAACATGGATATTCGCGACCTGTCGGTCGGCAGCGAACTCTATCTCCCCGTCGAGGTGGAGGGGGCCTTGTTCAGCGTCGGGGATACTCACGCCACCCAAGGCGATGGGGAAGTCTGTGGAACCGCCATCGAAAGCCCCTGCACGCTCGCGGCGCGCTTCGACCTAGTAAAGGACGCCAACCTGGCATTTCCGCGATTCACGACGCATGGCGCCGTTGCCCGCCATTTTGACGTCAAGGGATACGAGGTCACGATCGGAATTGGACCCGACCTGATGCATGCGGCAAAAAATGCCGTCCGCGGCATGATCGATCTTCTCTCGAAGCGCCATGGCATGAGCGCCGTTGAGGCTTATATGTTGTGCAGCGTCTGCGCCGATCTGCATATCAGCGAAATCGTCGATATGCCCAACTGGGTGGTGTCGCTCTATTTCCCCCGTGTCGTTTTCGAATGAGTGTTGAACCGCTACTCAGCGTCGAGCGGCTGAGCGTCGGCTTCAATACCGAAACCGGCCCCGTGCGTATCACCGAAGAGGTGAGCTTCGACGTTCCCCGTGCCTCCGCCGTTGGCCTCGTCGGTGAATCGGGTTGCGGCAAGAGCGTTACAGCCCAGACGATCATGCGCCTGCTGCCCGCGCCGCCCTCCCGGATCGACGGTGGGCGAATCGTCTTTGAGGGAAACGACCTCCTTCTGCTCAGCGAAAGCCAAATGCAGGGAATCCGCGGCGACCGCATCGGCATGATTTTTCAGGAACCAATGACCAGCCTCAACCCGACGATGCGCGTCGAGGAGCAGATCTTGGAATCTCTTCGCCTGCATCGCCGCATGTCGGCCCGCGCCGCACGCCCGCTTGCCGCCGATATTCTGCGCAAGGTGGGAATTGCAAGCCCCGAGCACCGCTTGCGGCAGTATCCGCACGAGCTTTCCGGAGGCCTCAGGCAGCGTGTGATGATTGCCATTGCACTGGTGTGCGGTCCGCGCCTGCTCATCGCCGACGAGCCGACAACCGCACTCGACGTGACCATCCAGGCTCAGATCCTCGAGTTGTTGAAATCGCTGCAGCGAACCATGGAGCTCTCGATCCTGCTGATCTCCCACGACCTCGGCGTGATTGCCGAGATATGTCGCACGATCGTCGTGATGTATGCTGGCACGATCGTTGAGCGCGGCAGCGCCACTGAGGTTTTGGCGAACCCTTTGCACCCCTATACCGCCGGTTTGATCGCTGCCTCTCCGCGCCGCGCCCGCAAGGGCGATCGGCTCTCAACCATACCCGGAAGCGTGCCCGCGCCTGGAACGGAGCCCATCGGTTGCCGCTTCGCTCGGCGCTGCCCGCGCGCTCTGCCCACCTGCCATACCTCGATACCTCGCCTTGTGGAACTGAGAGCTGGGCACGATGCCGCTTGCTGGAATCCGCTTCCATGACGCCACTGCTTGAGGTACGCAACCTCGTCAAGATATTTCCCTCCCGTGACGGCAACCATCCCATGCGCGCTGTCGACGGTGTGAGTTTGGCCCTCCGCAAAGGTTCAACTCTTGGCATCGTCGGTGAGTCCGGCAGCGGCAAGTCAACTCTGGCGCGACTCGTTCTGCGGTTGATTGATCCGACGTCGGGGAGCATCCACTTTGATGGCGAGGACCTTCTCGCACTAGACGGCCGTCGGCTCCGCGGCCGTAGACGCGATATGCAAATCGTGTTTCAGGATCCCTACGCCTCGCTGGATCCTCGCATGACGATCGAATCAATCATCGCTGAGCCCCTGGTCATCCACCGCATCGGTGATCGCTCCGAGCGGCGGCGGCGCGTTGTTGATTTGCTTCAACTGGTCGGCCTCGATCCATCGGCTGCCAGCCGCTATCCGCACGAGTTCTCCGGTGGCCAGCGGCAGCGGATCGGCGTCGCCCGCGCGCTGGCTCTGGAACCGAAACTCCTTGTTCTCGATGAGCCGGTCTCCGCGCTCGATGTTTCGATCCAGTCGCAAGTACTAAACCTGTTGCTCGACCTGAAGGCACGCCTCGGTCTTTCCTATATCTTCATCTCCCACGACCTATCGGTCGTTGAACATTTGAGCGACGAAATTGCCGTGATGTATCTGGGGCGCATAATCGAGCGTGGCCCCGCCGACACCTTGCTCAGATATCCGCGCCACCCTTACACCCAGGCCCTCGTCTCCGCGATTCTGGATGCCGATCCAGCAGCGAAACGTGAGCGTATCTTGCTGCGCGAGGATCAGACCGGCTCCGGCAACATCCCTGCAGGTTGCCGTTTCCATCCGCGCTGCAATTTCGCCATGGACGTGTGTCGGAAAGTCATGCCGACGCCGACCTCCTTGCCGGATGGGAGCGAGGTGGAATGTTTCCTGTATGGACCGGAAGCTATGCCCTCTCGCCCTGCCCCCACCTCAGGCAGCCGCGAGTTTCTTCTCCTTGGCAAAAACACTTAACCCAAGCCATTCCTGTGCCGTCCGCGACAGTGTCTTGTCGCCGACGAGTTCAAGCTCGCCCTTTGCCACGGCCTCCTTCATCGAACCCAACCCCATCCAGACTGCCGTCATCGCTCTGAGCGATCCGGCAATGTACAGGTCAACATCGAAGCCCGGGTCGAAACCGCACAGATCCACTTTGCCGCGATCGATAACCAGCCACCAATCCTGCTGGCCCTGCTTTGCTTCTGGAAAGTGAAACTTGAGTGTCGACCTTCCAGGCGGCATGTGCGTTGGATTGAGCCGTCGGCGCATGTCCCACATAAGCAGCGACGGATCAATGGCTTTGAGCGAAATATCTCGTTCTACCCAACGCTGGCCCCAGCGACCGATGTCCATCACGATTCCGCGCAAATCCTCTCCTGCGCGCGTCAATCGGTATTCCACACCCTTGCTTCCCCGCTGCTCCGATCTTATGACGCCAGCATCTTCAAGTGCCTTCAGCCGTCTCGACAGCAATGTGGGAGACATCCGGGGCACTCCCCGCCTGAGATCGTTGAATCGGGTGGAACCGCACAAGAGTTCCCTGATGATGAGCACCGTCCATTTGGAGCACAGGATTTCCGCTCCCATGGCAACGGGGCAAAACTGTCCGTAACCGCTTCGTTCCTTCACGCTGCTATTTTCCTCCACCAGTCTTGAGCCTATGGCCGGACGGACATGGCGTCTAGTACAGTTTTGATACTGGACGCTTTTGCTCAAAGGACACATGATCTCGTCTAACCTCACTATGTGTTGCCGGAGATGCCATCATGACTCTCGCTTCGCGCCAGGACTTTTCGAGCGACCCTCCCTCGATAGCCGTCATCGCTTCTGACCTCGGCAAGATTTTTGCCTCTCGTACTGAGCACCATGATGAGACCGACAGTTTCGTCACCGAAAACTACGATATGCTTCGCTCAAGCGGTCTTATCGAGGCGGGGGTGCCGAAAGAGCTTGGCGGGGCCGGCGCCGACGTCGATGAACTGGCGCTGATGCTTCGAACTCTCGCCCGCCACTGCAGCTCGACCGCCTTGGCTTTTTCCATGCACACCCATCAGGTCGCCATTCCCGCTTGGCGCTGGCGCCACCAGAAGATACAGGCCGTCGAGCCGCTATTGAGGCGAGTTGCCCAGGAACGGATCATTCTTCTGTCGAGCGGCGGATCGGACTGGATCTCAGGTTCCGGCACTGCCGAGCGGGTCGATGGCGGTTACAAGATAACCGCCCGCAAGGTATTCACATCCGCCGCACCGGTGGGCGATTTGCTCATGACGGGTGCCATCCATCAGAGCGAGGGTGAGCCGCCGACAGTCTTGCACTTTGCCGTTCCGATGAAGGCTCCTCAGGTCAAAGTGATGAACAACTGGAAGACCTTGGGGATGCGTGCCACCGGATCGCATGACGTTGTCATAGATGGGCTCATAATTCCCGATGCGGCCATAGTGCTGAAACGCCCGGCCGGAGTGTGGCATGTCCTGTATCAGATCATAGCCACCATCGCCATGCCACTGATCTACTCGGTGTATCTCGGCGTCGCCGAAGGCGCCCGCGATGTCGCCGTGAGCCTCGCTAAGAAACGCCGCCCCGACCACCATGTCCTCGAGCTGGTTGGAAAGATGGAAACCTCACTGCTCGGCGCATCCCTTGCTCATGAGGCAATGCTCGCAGCAGTGCGCAAGAATTCGCCCGGTCCTCAATCGGTCCACGAAGTCATGATGGGACGGCACTTGGTAGCCCACCATGCCATCGAGGCTGTCGAGTTTGCCATGGAATCGGCTGGAGGTGCCGGGTTCTACCGCGCCCAGGGCCTCGAACGCCGCTTCCGCGATATCCAGGGAGCGAGATATCACCCCCTCCAGGCCGGGCAGCAGGCCCTCTACGCAGGCTCCATCGCTCTCGGGCTCCCGATCGACAACGTCTTCTGATGTGCGTCAGCGGGCACGCTGACGCACAGCCTCGGCTTTGCGCAGATGTCCGCTTACAAATTCGAGCGTCTCCGACAAAAGCCGCTGCATTGCTTTCTTGGCGGTGTCGGGCGACCGCTTGATGATGGCGTCGAGCACTTTCTTGTGCAGCGGAAGAAACACCGTGTAGGACTCGCTCGATATCTTGTGGCTGATGTAGAGGCCGACTCCGATCAGACTTCCCATCTGCAGAAGCAAAGGATTCTGTCCTGCCGCAAGTATTCCACGATGGAACCGCAAGTCCTGCTCTATTCCCGAAACCCCCGCTTCGCTGGCCGCAACCATTTCATCAAAAGCGGTGCTGATTTCGGCAATTTGCCGTGGTGTCGCTCGTTGCGCCGCCAGGAACGCCGCCTGCGGTTCGATCATCAGTCGGATTTCGAATAGTTCATGATAAAATTGCGCTGGCGGCATCGTACTATAGCGCCATGCAAGAACCTCCACATCCAGGAGATTCCAGTGGACCGGCGCCAGAACCCGGATCCCGGTGCGAGTTCTCGACTCGATGAGGCCCTTCGCCGCCAAGGATTTGACCGCCTCGCGGATAACGGAGCGGCTGGCGCCGAACTCGCGCCCGAGGTCGGCTTCGTTCGGAAACGCTTCCATAGGTCTAAGATCGCCGCGCACGATTCTGCTGCCGAGCACTTCCACCACGTGCCCGAACAGATTGCGCTTGCGCGCGCGTCCGAGATCGAGAAAACCAGGTGTGTTCATTGCGTGATGCCCTAAGGACGAGCCTTCAACTTGACAAGCGATGTATAATTATATGATAATAATATAATTAGGGCAAGGACCTCACATGAACGGTGCCGCAAACGCTCGGTTGCCGCGCTTTGATCTCCAAGACAAGGTCGTCCTTGTAACCGGCGCCGGCCGCGGTATCGGCCGCGCCTGCGCTCTCGCCTGTGCCGGAGCTTCTGCCCATGTCGTCGTCGGCCTGCGCGACATGTCAACCGCGGCTCCCCTGATCACCGAGCTTGAATCCTTCGGTCGCAGGTCGCTGCCGGTCAAACTCGACATCACCAGTCGCTCCGACACGCTAGCCGCCGTCGATTTGATCATTGCCGAGTTCGGTCGCATCGACGTTCTCGTCAACAATGTTGGGGTGGGCCCTGAAAATCCTGCCGAAGACGTCACCGAGGCGGACTTCGATTTTACCGTGAACACCAATCTCAAGGGTACATTCTTTGTAACGCAGGCGATCGGCCGGAAAATGATCGATCAAAAGTCGGGCCGCATTATCAACATGAGCTCGCAGGCGGGAACCGTCACCCTGTTCGGCGAGTCGATCTACTGCATGACGAAGGCCGCAATCAACCACCTTACACGCTGTCTGGCCGTGGAGTGGGCGCGCCACAACATCACCGTGAACAGCATCTCCCCGACCTTCATTTTTACCGATGGAACTGCGCCTGCGCTCTCCGATCCGCTGTTCCGTGAACGCACCCTCGCACATATTCCCTTAGGCCGCATCGGCGATCCGGTTGATGTCGCTGGCGCCGTGGTGTTTCTCGCCTCCCCCGCCGCCTCGCTGATCACCGGCGCGAACCTGCTTGTCGACGGCGGCTGGTCCTCGGCCTGATAGAAGCCAGGTCCCGGGAACGAGCTTCGGCTTGGCAAGGGGTGGTGGACGCGAGTTTCCTTCGCTATATGCAGGGGTCCCGCATCCGCCCGCGCAATTGACTGTTAGGATCGCCACATGCTTGCAGTTGATAAGCTTGACACGCCCTCCGTCACGATCCTTCTCGATCGTCTGGAAGACAATATCCAACGAGCGCAGAAGCTCATCTCCAGCCACGGCAAGGCCAACCGGCCCCATATCAAAACCCACAAAATACCTGCCATAGGGAAGATGCAGATGAAAGCCGGTGCTTGTGGAATTACGTGCCAGAAGCTCGGCGAAGTTGAAGTTTTCGTGGATGAGGCCGTCTGTGACGATATCCTGATCACCTACAACATTCTTGGAGACGCCAAGACCGATCGGCTAATGGGCCTCGCCAAGCGGCTTAAGCGTCTCGCTGTCGTGGCCGACAACGAGATCGTCGTCCGCGGGCTTTCCGACGCAGCTCGACGCCACGACCATGACATTTATCTGTTGATCGAATGTGACACAGGTTTTGGCCGCAACGGGGTACAAAGCCCGGACGAAGCGCTTGACTTGGCCCGCATGGCGGTGCGCTTACCGCGTATCCGCTTCGACGGCTTGCTGGTTTTCCCCAACTCCGCACCGCACACCACCGATTTCTTGACTCGGGCACTGAAAATTTTCCACGACGCGGGCATTCCCCTACACGTCATTTCCGGCGGCGGCAGTCCTGCGCTCATGAGTCTGGCAAACTACCCGATGATGACAGAGCATCGCGCCGGCACCTACGTCTACAATGACGTGATGATGGTTCACTCCGGTGTCGCAGGCTGGGAGAATTGCGCCATGTTCGTTAGGGCAACGGTGGTGAGCCGCCCGGCCAAGGATCGCGCCATTATCGATGCGGGTTCAAAAGTGCTCACGTCCGACCAGTATTATGTGAAAAACCACGGGCGCATCGTCGAATATCCCGATGCCGCTATCACTGCGCTATCTGAAGAGCATGCCATCGTCGATCTGTCGGGCTCCATCGATCGGCCTCGGATCGGCGAGGTGGTTAATGTCATCCCCAACCACTGTTGCGTGGTGAGTAATATGGTTGACGAGGTCTACGGTATCCGCAATGGGCATGTCGAAGTGACATGGCCCGTCGCCGCGCGCGGCAAGGTGCGGTGACCGGGCTGTTCGATCTGACCGGCCGCGTTGCCCTCGTTACCGGCGCACGGCGCGGTCTCGGTCAGGCGATCGCCGAAGCACTTGCCGGCGCCGGCGCCGACATTGTCGGTCTCGGCCCTCATGCCATGGCTGAAACGGCCGGACGTGTAGCGAGCCAAGGGCGAAGGTTCTCTGAGCTTCGCTGCGACTTGGCGCACGCGGCCGACTTCGCGGGCCTAGTCGCCGATGCCGTCGGCAGGTTCGGTCGAATCGATATCCTCGTCAATAATGCCGGCATCATTAGGCGCAACGACGTTCTGACGATGACCGAGGCCGAGTGGGATGACGTCCTGTCTCTGAACCTGCGCAGTGTGTTCTTCATGTCCCGCGCCGTTTCAGTGCACATGGTCGAACGGCATTGCGAAGGCAGAATCATCAACCTCGCTTCCGTTCTGTCGTTTCAAGGCGGCGTGCGTGTTGCATCCTATGCCGCAAGCAAGCACGCCATCGCCGGGTTGACCCGCGCCATGGCCAACGAACTTGCGGTGCATAGGATCACCGTCAATGCCATAGCGCCGGGCTACATAGAAACGGACAACACCGCTCCCTTGCGGTCCGACAAGGAACGCTCGGCACAGATTCTCGCGCGAATTCCGATGGGCCGTTGGGGTGATCCCCGGGATTTGGCTAGCGCATCGGTCTTTCTGGCATCGCCTTCGAGCGGTTACGTAACCGGAGCCGTCATCCCGGTCGACGGAGGCTGGCTCGCCCGCTAGAGCAATTCTAAATACCTCTCAATGAGCACCGCGCCGTATTTTCTCCCCAAATGCATAGTTTCATTTGTGGCAATTGGCAAAAGGCCTTGAGACCCCGCCGCTCGTCTCGAACTGCCTGTGGCCTCCTGCGATCTGCTGAATCACGACCGCTGCATGTTGGTCGGCGGTTAAGTCTTGGTTACGCCTCTGCGACTGTGTTGGCGGCGCAACATCCCTCAGAGAAATGAAAGATGCAACTTTTGGTTCGTTTTCATCCATTCAAAATCGTCCACAATCCCAAGACCAATTTGAAGGGGAACCTAGGGCGCCTGGGCCTAAAACCAGGCAGGGGCTTGAGCAAAGCAGGCTGAGCGGTTTCGGGGCCGCTCAGCCTTTTTATTTTCGACTGATTGTCCGCGCGACCGCATCCTTCCAGCCCGCATATTTGCGCGCTCGCTCGTCGTCTTTCATTTTCGGCGTGAATCGTTTGTCCAATCGCCAACTCTTCGCAAAATCGGCAGGCGATGGGTAAATGCCGGCTTGATAGCCTGCCAGAAAGGCGGCACCCAGTGCCGTCGTTTCCATCACCTTGGGCCTGTCAACCGGCGCGCCGAGGATGTTGGAGAGGAATTGCATTGTCCATTCCGAAGCGACCATGCCGCCATCGACTCTGAGCACGGTCTGCCCCTTTTGCCCGCCGTGCCAGTCGCCCTGCATTGCTTCAAGCAGATCCCTGGTTTGATAGGCGACCGATTCCAGCGCGGCGCGGCAAAGCTCCGCTCGCGTCGTTCCCCGCGTCAGACCGTGGATCGAACCGCGCGCGTCGGTGTCCCAATAGGGTGCGCCGAGGCCCACAAAGGCAGGCACAAGATAAACTGCCTGATGCGGGTCGGCCTTTGCCGCCAGCGCTGCCGACTCGGACGCCTTCTTTATGATTTTCAACCCGTCGCGCAGCCACTGGACGGCCGCCCCTGCGATGAAGATCGATCCCTCGAGCGCATAGCTGGGCTTTCCGCCGAGCTGATAAGCGATGGTCGTAAGAAGCCTGTTGCGCGACTGAACCGCCAGTTCACCCGTGTTCAGCACGGCGAAACATCCCGTTCCATACGTCGATTTGATCATGCCTGGCGAAAAACATGCCTGCCCGACGGTAGCGGCCTGCTGGTCGCCGGCATCCCCACGAACTGCAATGGGGCTGCCGAAAATTTCAGTCGTGCCGAATTCGGCGGCGGAGTCTTTTACCTCCGGCAGTATCGCTCGCGGAATGCGCAGCAGATCAAGCAGCTCATCGTCCCATTTTCCGGTGTGGATATTGTAGAGCATTGTGCGCGAAGCGTTCGTGGCATCGCTCGCATGCACCTTTCCACCGGTCAGGCGCCAGATGAGAAAACTGTCGACCGTCCCGAACGCCAATTCGCCCCTCTCCGCCCGCTCTCGGGCACCATCGACGTTGTCGAGAATCCAGGCCAGCTTGCTGCCGGAAAAATAGGGATCAAGCAGCAGCCCGGTGCGGGCTGCCACCTCTGCCTCGCGTCCTTCTTTCTTCAGCCTGGCGCAGTAGTCCGCCGTCCGTCGATCCTGCCAAACGATCGCGCGGTGGATCGCCTTGCCGCTCTGGCGTTCCCACACAATCGTGGTCTCGCGCTGATTGGTGATGCCGATGCCTGCCAATTCCTTCCCGCGCACGCGGGCTTTGCGCATGGCGGCGCGGCCGGTGGCAACGACACTCCGCCACAGGTCTTCCGGCTCGTGCTCGACCCATCCCGGTTTGGGGAAATGTTGCCTGAATTCCTGCTGCGCGACTGCCATGATCTTGTATCGCTGATCGAAAATGATGGCGCGCGACGACGTCGTTCCTTGATCGATGGCCAATATGAATGAAGGCATGGAAACCCACACGCTGTCTTTGTTCCGTTCGCCCCTCGAAATCTAAACAACGTTGTGCGGTTTCGCTATTGCGAAGCTTGCAGCAGGCCGTCGATATCAAGGCGGCGCGTATGCATGGCAAGCTTCCCCTCCGGCGTGCGCGGCCACTCTGATTGAGGCTTGTCCCAATAAAGCTCTATTCCATTGCCGTCTGGATCCCGCAGATAAAGTGCCTCGCTCACCCCGTGATCGCTGGCGCCGTCGAGCTCGATGCCATTTGTGATCAGCCGTTGAAGCGCATTGGCAAGATCTGCGCGCGTCGGATACAGGATCGCCAAGTGATAGAGCCCCGTAGCTCCCGGCGGAGGGGGTGAGCCTCCGGCGCTCTCCCAGGTATTGAGCCCGATGTGATGATGATATCCGCCGGCCGAAACGAATGCCGCTTGGCTTCCGTATTTTTGCATCAACTCGAATCCCAGGACGCCGCAATAGAAGCCCAACGCCCGATCGAGATCGGCGACTTTCAGATGCACATGCCCGATCTTCGTTCCAGGCGGTATGGTTTTGCTCGACTGAGTCATCTCGCTGACGTTGTAGCCTTGCCGCTTACATATAGACAGTAGTGGGCATCTCTCGCAACTCGGCCTCTTGCGTTGGTCAACAGGGTGCCGATCGAAATTGTTCCTTCTTCCCGCCTCCTTGGTTTAAGGTTCATACACGCCTCGGCAAGCCGATTTGTCGTTCGAGGCATTGTTTTGCGTCCGACACGGGAGGAATCGAATGAAAGAGAAGCTTTCTGCCCTGCCACCCCATATTTCACGCCGCAATGTCCTTCGCATTGGTGGTGTAGGTGCCGCGGCCGCACTCATAGGTTCGCTGCCTCGGAGAACCCTCGCCGCTGACCCGATCAAGACGGCGGCGATTTACACGGTCCCCGTTGAACAGCAATGGGTGAGCCGCATCCACAAGGCTGCCAACGCTGCCAAGGAGCGGGGCGACATAGATTATTCGTTCTCGGAGAAAGTTTCCAACACCGACTACGAGCGGGTGATGCGGGAGTATTGCGAAGCGGGCCACAAACTCATCGTCGGCGAGGCTTTCGCTGTCGAGGATGCCGCCCGCGCCGTTGCCAAGGACTATCCGGACCGTGCCTTTCTCATTGGCTCAAGCTTCAAGCCCGATGCGGCAGTTCCGAATTTCGCGGTCTTCGACAACTATATACAGGATGCATCCTACCTCAGCGGCATGGTGGCCGGCGCAATGACCAAGCAGAAGAACATCGGCATGGTGGGGGGTTATCCTATTCCGGAAGTGAACCGGCTCATGCATGCCTTCATGAAGGGCGTGCAGGAAATCACTCCGGACGTGAAGTTCCAGGTGGCCTTTATCGGCAGCTGGTTCGATCCGCCGAAGGCCAAGGAGACCGCACTTGCCCAGATAGATGCTGGCGCCGACCTAATGTACGCCGAGCGCTTCGGCGTCTCCGACGCCGCCAAGGAGCGCAGCGTTTTGTCGGTCGGCAACGTCATAGATACGCAGTCCGACTACCCCGACACCGTTATCGTTTCCGCTCTCTGGCACTTCGAACCCACTCTTGATCATGCTATCGCCAAAGTGAAGGATGGCTCTTTCACAGCGGAGGACTATGGCAGCTATTCCTTCATGAAGCATGGAGGCTGCAGCATATCCCCGCTTGGCACTTTCGAAGATAAGGTGCCGGCCGATGTGAAGGACAAGGTGAAGGCGCGCGAAGAAGCAATTAAGAACGGTAGTTTTGTTGTCGAAATCAACGACGAAGAGCCAAAGTCGAGCTGACGACACTGCGACATCCGCCGAGCCGGAGGTGGTGCTTCGGCTCAGCGGCATCAACAAACGTTTCGGGCAGCTTCTGGCCAACGATGCGATCAGCCTAACGCTGCGCCGTGGTGAGATCATTTCGCTGCTGGGCGAAAACGGGGCCGGCAAGACGACATTGATGAACATCCTGTTCGGCCACTACGTTGCCGATGCGGGAACGATTGAGGTTTTTGGCCGCCCCCTCCCTCCCGGCGAGCCGAGCGCGGCGCTGTCCGCCGGGATCGGAATGGTGCATCAGCATTTTACCCTCGCCGACAACCTGACCGTCCTGGAAAATATCGTCCTCGGGACCGAATCCCCGTGGCGCCTCAATTCTCAGAGCGTGGTCGCGGCCCGTCGCATAAAGAAGCTGTCCGCAGCCTTCGGCCTGCATGTCGATCCCGAGGCCACGGTCGCGACGCTTTCCGTCGGCGAACGGCAACGCGTTGAAATATTGAAGGCGCTTTACCGAAACGCGCGCATCCTCATTCTCGACGAGCCGACCGCCGTTCTTACGCCGCAGGAATCGAAAGCTCTCTTTGGCACCCTCAAAAGTCTTGTGAACGAGGGGCTTTCGGTGATTTTCATCTCCCATAAACTCAATGAAGTCATGGCGGTGAGCGATCGCGTTTACGTGCTGCGCGGTGGTAGACTTATCGCTGAACGCGAGACATCCAAGACCAATCGTGTCGAGCTCGCCGAACTGATGGTCGGCCGCACTATCCCCGAACCAAAGCTCACCAAGCAGACGCCTGGTGCCGTGATGGCCGAGCTTCTCGACGTATCGCTGCGAATGGACGACAAGCTTCTGCTCGACAGGGTGAGCCTGCAGCTTCGCTCCGGCGAAATCCTGGGAATCGCGGGCGTCGCTGGAAACGGGCAGAGCGCCTTGGCAGATTTGCTCTCTGGGCTCTCCTTCCCCACTAAAGGGGACGTGCGGATCGAAGACCACAACTACCCCAGTTTGACACCTAGCCTGGCGCTCGAATTGAAGCTCGCCCGCATCCCCGAAGACCGTTTGAGCCAGGGGCTTATAGTCGATATGTCCGTTGTCGAGAATCTGATCGCTGAACGCTACCGTGAAAGCAAATTTTCACGCCTCGGTTTTCTCGATTGGAACGCCGCCCGTGACTTCGCCATAGAGATCGTTCGCGAATTCGACGTGAAATGCCCCTCCCCGGCGACGAGCGTGCGGCTTCTTTCTGGCGGAAACATGCAGAAACTCATCCTGGGGCGCGTCTTGGCTGAAAAACCTCGCATCATCATCGCCAACCAGCCAAGTCGCGGGCTCGATGTAGGCGCGGTCGCCTATGTCCATGCGAGGCTGCTTGCAGCCCGCGCCGAGGGAGCAGCCATTCTCATCCTGTCCGAGGACCTCGATGAAATCATCTCCCTGTCCGACCAAATCGCGGTCGCCTATCGCGGCCGCATCTCTGTGCCAGTGGCTCGAGCCAATGTCACCATCAGGGACCTTGGCCTCATGATGGCTGGTCACGGTTTTGACCACGCTGCAGATGCGGAGGCAGAGCATGCGGCTTGAGCCGAGGGCTGATCTCCCTATCGTCCTCCTCGTCCTCTATCCAACTCTTGCGGTTTTTGTTTCCTTGCTGATTGCAGCACTGCTCGTTCTCCTCAGCGGCGCATCCCCCTTCGCAGTATTTTATCTCGTGGCCAAAGGAGCAGCCGGTTCGACCTTTGCGTTTCTGGAAACATTGACGCGCGCCACCCCTCTCATTTTCACCGGCCTTGCAGCGGCCGTTGCCTTCCGCGCCAAGCTTTGGAATATCGGCGGCGAGGCCCAGTTCTATATGGGAGCCGTCGCCACTGTAGCATTGGGCACGGGCGCCCTTTCCTTACCCGCACCGGCTCTCTTGCCGCTCCTCATGTTGGCGGCAATCATCGCCGGCGCCCTCACCCTGCTTGGTCCGACCTTCTTGAAAATTCGCTTCGGTGTCGACGAAGTCGTTACCACGCTGCTACTGAATTTCATCGTTATCCTGTTCGTCAGCCTCTTGCTCGATGGCCCGCTCAAAGACCCTCTGGGCCTCGGTTGGCCGCAGTCCCCTCGGGTTGTCTCAGAAGCCCAGCTTCCCAAACTCGTGCAGGGCAAGCGCTTGCATCTCGGATTTCTCATGGCCGTGACTGCAGCATTATTCATATGGGTGATCAACGCCCGCACCACGACCGGGTACGAGATGCGCGCCGTGGGCTATAACGTCAAAGCGGCGCGCTTTGCCGGCATCCCGATCGATCTAGTGATGGTGAAGACGGCATTGCTTTCCGGTGGGCTTGCCGGATTGGCGGGCATGTCGGAAGTTGCCGGGCTTAAAGGCAACCTCACGCTCGATTTGTCACCGGGCTTTGGCTACGCCGGAATCGTTGTTGCCATGTTGGCGCTTCTTCATCCTCTAGGTGTTATCGCCGCCGCCATATTTGTCGCCGGAATCTTCGTCGGTGCCGATGCCATGAGCAGATCGGCCGGCGTTCCCAGCTACATCGCCCAGGTCATGGTTGCCACGGCGTTGCTATGCATGGTGACCGCCGTAATGTTTACCCGTTACCGCTTGCGTTGGAGGTAAAGTGGAGGCGATCGAAATCCTTTCCACCGCCGCCTTGTGGGCCGCTGCAGTTCGCATTGCCTCTCCCCTGATATTTGCCACCATGGGAGAACTCCTCTGTGAGAGAGCAGGCGTTTTGAATCTCGGCATCGAAGGGATCATGACGGCTGGCGCCTTTGCCGGCTGGCTTACCGTCTATCTGGGAGGCGACCTTTGGTTGGGCGTTCTCGTTGCAGCCGCTGCCGGAGCGGCGTTCGGCCTTCTTCATGGAATTTTAGTCGTGCCCCTCGGTCTCTCTCAACACGTTACCGGAATCGGCATCACGCTTCTCGCCACAAGCCTCACTTACTACTGCTATCGCCTCATATTGCCCGAGGTAACCACGCCGCCCAAAATCGTCCCCTTCTCGCCCTTGCCGATTCCGTTTTTGTCCGAGATCCCCCTATTCGGAGACGCCCTGTTTCGTCAGACGCCCCTGACCTACCTTGCCTTTGTGATGACCGCGCTTGTCGCCTGGTTTCTTTACAAGACCCCTGCGGGACTTGCGGTTAGAACTGCAGGCGAAAATCCGGCCGCGGTCGAAGCTCAAGGGTTGAGCGTCACGGCGGTGCGCCTGTCGGCAGTCGTCGCCGGGAGCGCCCTTATGGGCATCGGCGGGGGCTTCCTTACCATGTCGGCGTTCAATTCATTCTTCTTCGACATGATCAACGGTCGCGGCTGGATTTGCATCGCTCTCGTCGTTTTTGGCTCATGGCGTCCCGGCAAGGCACTGCTTGGCGCCTTGCTCTTTGCTGCCTTTGATGCTTATCAGCTTCGCCTGCAGCAACTGGCCGGCGCTTTTATCCCATATCAGGTTTTCCTGATGCTGCCGTTTGTTCTTTCAATTCTGGCGTTGATTGCCATGTCGCGCCGTGCCACCTATCCGCGCGCCCTGATGGTCGCCTATCACAAGGGCGAACGATGAAGCGTTGAGGGGGCTGATATGAGTTTTGATACTATCGTAAAGAACGCCACCCTGCCCGATGGCCGGCGTCGGGATATCGCCATCTCGGGGGATAAGATTGCCGCGATAGAAACCCGCATCGATGCTCCCGCCGGTGAAATTATCGATGCTGCCAGTTGTTTGGTTTCCCCGCCCTTTGTCGATGCCCATTTCCACATGGACGCCACGCTCTCCTATGGTCTTCCACGCATTAATGCCTCTGGCACTCTGCTTGAGGGCATCGCGCTTTGGGGAGAACTCAAGCCGCTTCTCACCCATGAGGCCGTGGTCCATCGCGCTCTTGCTTATTGCGACTGGGCGGTGTCCATGGGGTTGCTGGCAATTCGAAGCCACGTCGACATTTGCGATGACCGTCTTCTTGCCGTTGAAGCCCTCCTGGATGTCAAGAAGAAGGTTGCTCCCTATCTCGATCTCCAGCTTGTCGCCTTTCCTCAGGACGGTTTCTACCGCAGTCCCAGCGCTGAAGCCAATCTGCTTCGCGCCGTGAGCCTTGGTGTCGACGTCATCGGCGGTATTCCGCATTTTGAGCGAACCATGGAGGAAGGTCGCGCCTCGGTGCGTGCTCTGTGCGAACTCGCTGCCGATCGCGGTCTTCTGGTCGACATGCATTGCGATGAAACAGACGATCCTCTTTCCCGCCATATCGAAACCTTGGCGGCGGAGACCAAACGCTTGCGCCTGTCGGGCAGGGTTGCGGGCTCCCACCTTACCTCCATGCATTCGATGGACAACTACTACGTCTCGAAGCTCCTGCCCCTCATTGCGGAAGCGGGCGTTGCTGCCATACCCAACCCGCTCATTAACATTGTGATACAAGGCCGCCACGACTCCTATCCCAAGCGGCGCGGCATGACACGCGTGCCGGAAATGTTGAAACAGGGCATTCCCGTCGCTTTCGGGCAGGATTGCGTCCTCGATCCCTGGTATCCGTTGGGTTCAGCCGATATGTTGGATGTCGCCTTCATGGGTCTGCATGTGGCGCAGATGACAAGCCCTGCCGATATGCGTCGCTGTTTCGATCTCGTGACTTCGGCTCCCGCCGGGATCATGGGGCTTGGCGGCTATGGAATCGCCAAAGGATGTACCGCAAGCATGGTGCTGCTTCAGGCATCCGACCCGATCGAAGCCATAAGGCTGCGCGCCACACGGCTCGCCGTCATGTCCAAGGGCAAGGTTGTTTCCCGCATGCGCTCATCCGCAGCTGAACTCAGCTTGCCCGGACGGCCCAAGTCCGTCGACCGGCGACACGTGACGGCGAAGGAAAAGGACCAGCAATGATCACAACCGCGCCCAATCTCACTGTCGTCGATCATCCGCTGGTTCAGCATAAGCTGACATTGATGCGCGACAAGAACACTCCTTCCGCCATCTTCCGCAAACTGCTGCGTGAAATCAGCTTGCTTCTTGGCTACGAGGTTTTGCGCGATCTGCCGATGTCCAAAATATCCATCGAGACGCCGCTTGCCGCCATGGAAGCCCCGATTCTTCTCGGCAAGAAGGTCGTCTTCGTGTCGATCTTGCGTGCCGGCAACGGTTTGCTCGATGGATTGACCGATCTCGTTCCTTCAGCCCGCATTGGGCACATCGGTCTTTATCGCGATCCCGAAACACTGCAGCCGGTCGAGTATTACTTCAAGGTCCCCACCGACATCGCCGAACGCCCCGTTGTTTTGGTCGATCCGATGCTGGCCACCGGCAACTCAATTGTTGCTGCGATCCGCCGGGTCAAGGACCAGGGCGCCCGCGACCTCAAGCTCGTCACTCTGCTGGCCGCCCCCGAAGGCATCGATCATCTTACTCGCACCCATCCTGACGTTCACATTTTTACCGCTGCAATTGATTCCCATCTCAACAGCCATGGCTACATAGTACCGGGGTTGGGCGATGCAGGTGACCGCATGTTCGGTACGAAGTGATCCGGCCGTAGTTTTAGAGTTGATTAACCAGGCTTAAGGATTGCTTTGCGGGAATTGACGCAAATGCCGAGTTAAAGATGATGGTTGATCAGGAAATAAACTCCTTTTTCATCGCCTCGGCATAGTTTCGAAATTGACAATCGATTGGGTAAACTCATCGATTGGGGAAGTGAGTGGGAGATTGGGCGTGGGTAGATCGGTGGAACCGCAGGAAGGTTTCCAGAACAACAACAATCGTCTGTTGTGCAGCGACGGATCGGCGCCACGCGTGTTGCTTGCAGAGGATTCTGGTGCTGCCCGTATTCTGACCGCAGCGCTGCTGAGCCGGATGGGTTGCAAAGTGGACGCAGTCGAACATGGCGAGGAAGCGGTCGATTGCGCTCGTGCCAATGATTACGACATCATCGTATTGGATATCGAGATGCCGATCATGGATGGAGTAGCCGCCGCCAAGGAGATACGCGCCTTGGGCGGCGAAAATGCCACAACACCCATTGTCGCCTTTTCCGCCTTTCTGGCCGATACCGCGAAATCGGGTTCGGTTCAGTCGGTTTTCGATCAAACCTTGGCAAAGCCGGCTGGTCGTCAGGCGATCAGAACAACGCTTGAACGAGCGCTGCGCGAGAAGAAGTCGAACCGCGCTCCGCCGCTGATCGTTAGTCGAAAACCGGACACGACGGTGGGTCAGGATTACCTCGTTGATACGGATGGAATTCGACAGGTGCGATCGAACCTTCCCGAACCTGTTTGGACCGGTCTCGTCGATACGGCCTTGGGCGAAATTCGCGAAAGTCTTATCTTCGCTGAATCCGCCTTGATGGCCAAAGACTGGGACTGCCTGCGCTATCATTGCCACAAGATCAAGGGTATAGCCCGCACCTTTGCCGCACCGCAGATGGCTCACATCGCCGGCGACCTCGAGGAGCGAGCGTTCAGCGGCATGCACCACGACTTATCCGCTGCCTTGGCTGAACTTAGAACCTGCACCGACCGGACACTCGCTGCCATTTCACTTTTGAGGGCCATTTGAATAGCAAGCCGTTCGACGCAGCCGTTGCCGCCATGATTGGCGAAAGCCCGCCGATGCTGGAGGTATTCCGGCGCATCGCCGCGATTGGCAGATCACGTGCCCCCTTGTTCATCACCGGCGAGACCGGGACCGGCAAGGAACTCTGCGCTGAGGCAGTTCACGCCGCCGGAAATCGCCCTGATGCGCCTTTTGTTGCCATCAATTGCGGCGCCATACCCAGGGATCTGATCGAATCTGAAATCTTCGGCCATCTTAGGGGTTCCTTTACTGGCGCGATAGCCGACCGCCCCGGGGCCGCAGCATTAGCCCATGGCGGCACGTTTTTCCTCGATGAGATATGCGAGATGGATCAGGCCTTGCAGATCAAGCTGCTAAGGTTTCTGCAGACGGGAAAGATCCAGCGTGTTGGCTCCGCCGTCACGGAGCAAATCGACGTTCGCATTATTTGTGCCACCAACCGGGATCCCATGGCGGAAGTCAAGGCAGGCCGCCTTCGCGAAGACCTTTTCTATCGCTTGCATGTTCTTTCCATAACCATGCCGCCACTGTGCGATCGGGGCAGTGATATCACCACCCTCGCCGCGAGATTTCTCATTTCCATGGCGCGTGAGGAGAAAAAGTCGTTCCGTCGTCTGTCCAGGAGCGCCGAAACCGTTCTGCTCGGGCACCACTGGCCCGGAAATGTTCGTGAATTGCAGAATGTGATCCGCCAAGCCGTTGTCCTGCATGATGGCGAAGAGCTCACAGCCGAAATGCTTTCGATTCCTGTACATCCCATTTCCGCTGGTCCCGGCGTGCGGGCCGACCGCGACCCCGTCAGCATTTCGGGCTTGCCGCAGGTTCACCCCGCCCTGAATTTGCCGCCTTCGTTCTTTGCGCGCGAGCTTTGGCGCATCGAGCGCGACGTAATCGAGGAAACCGTCACAGCCTGCGGCGGCAGCGTGCCGAAGGCGGCGAGGATTTTGGGCGTCAGCCCCTCGACGCTGTACCGTAAGCGGGAAAGTTGGGAACTACCGAGCCGCCACTGAACCGGACTGAGATTGTATCTCGGAATTATCGCGGCTTTCGAGGCTCTCGAGCATATGGAGGACTTCCGCAACGTCGGGGCTCACCCGTCGGCGCAACTTCCGCATTTGATCTTCGCTAACCCCGTTGGTCATGATGCCCTGCCGTTTGCGCATCGATTTGTCCTAAACAGGAGTAATTTTCGCATTGATGGGCTAAGAAAAGCCTAAGTTTGATCTGCATCACGCGCCCGCAAGACAGCAAACTTCAAAAAAACTTGATCCGCCGGGGGCTGGAATATTTCGCGAATTTCTGCCGTAATTGGTAACGCAGTCTCTTACAGTTACCCGTCCTTGGGAGATCCGATAATGAAGAACAGCGTTCTCGCTTCAGTTGCGTTTGCCTGCGTGCTTGGGTTCACCTCCATTGCCTTGGCCGGACCCATCGAGGATCGCCAGGAACTGATGAAGGCCAACGGCCAGACGATGAAGCTGCTGGGTGGAATGGCGCAAGGCGAGAGCCCGTTCGATGCCGCTGTCGTCAAGGAACAGGGAGAAGCCATGGCAGCGCGGTTTGAGAAGGCGAAAACCCTGTTTCCGCCGGGAAGCGAGCAGGGCCCGCCCGAGACCTATGCCAAACCCGAAATCTGGAGTGATCCGGATGGTTTTGCCGCTGCAGCGAACAAGGCGGTCGAGGCGTCCCAAGCGGTGGCCGCTGTCACTGAGGCAGCGCAGCTTGGACCTGCCCTTGGTGCCGCCGGTGAGGCGTGCAAAGGCTGTCACGACAAATATCGCCGGCCCAAGGACTGATTGGCTTCCAACCGTCTTAGATGGACCATTGCCGCAGGCGTGCTTCTATGCCTGTTCGGTGGCGGTGTCTTTTTTGTTTTGACCGAACCAGCGCCGCTCGTGTCCTCTGATCTCCCCTCCCATACGGCCGATGTCGAGCGCGGCAAGCTCCTCTACACCATCGGCGGCTGCATCTCCTGTCACAAGCCTCCTGCCGAAGCAAAGGTCGAGAACCCAACCCTCCCCTCGGGCGGCAAGCCCTTGGCCACTCCCGTCGGAACTCTCTATCCCCCCAACATCACCCCCGATCCCCAAACCGGTATCGGCAAATGGAGCGCGCTCGACTTCATCAACGCGGTCCATCTCGGCATTTCCCCTCAAGGACGCCATTACATTCCAGCCTTCCCCTATGCTTCGTACCATCGGATGCCGCTTCAGGATGTTATCGATCTCCAAGCCTATGTCAGCGCTCTGCCGGCGGTGAAATCCACTCCGACCGCTCCCGTAACATCGCTGCCATCCTTTGTCCGTCGCGGCATCGGCCTATGGAAAAAATTGGCGCTGTCGGATGTTCCATTCGCGCCCGACGCTGCCCAAAGCCCAAGTTGGAACCTCGGCGCCTATCTGGTCAATGCACCGGGGCATTGCGGCGAATGTCATACCCCACGAAATATTTTCATGGTCCCTGACGAGCGCCGCCACCTCGCCGGTGCGCCGCACCCCGAAGGGAAAGACAAGGTCCCCTCGCTGCGCAACTTGGTCGGCCGTGGGCGCTACACCGATGTCGATGACCTGACCTCGGCCATGCGTTTCGGCGAGATGATGGGATATGACCGTCTCTCGAGCGGCGGAATGGGCGATGTGCAGGCCAATCTTGCTAAACTGCCCGAAGATCACGTGAGAGCTATCGCGGAATATTTGGTGAGCCTGAAGTAGTTAGGCTCGCTTCAGCATTCGCCTTGCCACGATCATCGAGGCCGAGGACTCGCACGCAAAGGCACACGACACCGCGAAGGCAGCGCCCATTGCTCCGAAGCGCGGGATGAGCAAAAGGCAAAGCGCCAGGTTCACCGCCACTGTGACGACGAGAATGGTGCAGACCGCCTTCTGCCGCCCCGTTGCCATGAGGAGGCATTGCGACGGGCCCGCCGCCGCCCTGACGATAAGCCCGAAAGCCATGACGAACATGACAGGATAGGCATCGACAAAATCCTCACCGAACAGCCCCAGCATCCATTGGCCGACGACAAGTATTGCAATGGCGCAGCCGATCGTGGGCACCAAGGTCCAAAGCTGGGTGCGACCGAGCAAATGATCGAGCTCGGTTGCTCGTCCGGAGAAATGCAACGCCGAGAATCGCCCGGTCGCCGAGGCGCTGACCGCAAACTGGATGAAGGCAATAAGTGAGATGATTTTCACGGCGGCGAAATAGTGCCCGATCACCTGCGGTTCAGCCCATAAATCCAGCAGTAACAGATCGAGGTTTGCAAGCATCAGGCTGAAACCATCCACCAGCAACAGAGCCAGCGAAACGCCAACCCAGACCCTAAGGTCGGATCTTCTCTCCAACCCGCCAAAACGCGCAGCGAGCAACGGCTTCTGTTTGACATACTGAAGAAAGGCCGCAATCCAGCTTGCCGCCGCGAGGCTCCCCGCCGCAGCTGTCGCACCTTGTGCAGCACCGCAGAAAACCAGCACGAAGGTTAAGATTAGCGTCAGCAGCGGACGAAGGACATAGGATGGACCAAGCGCCAGGCCGATCCAGCTCTGTGATCGGCCGACGCCATCGTGAAAGTCCGTCAACGCATAGGCGGGAAGGCTGATGGCGACCAACAGGAACGGGACAATATAGGCTTGATCCACCCATTTACGTCCAGCAAGGACAATTGCCGCCAAGACAACGCCTGCGACGATACCACAACCGATCGCAATGGTTCGCCCGGCGGCGATAAATGCCCTCGCGGCCGCTGCATCCTGTCTTTCGCCGTATTCGGGCAAAAACCTTAGAGCTGACGTTGCAAATCCCGCAGCGCAGAGCGAGCCCACCACATTGAGCCAGACACTCGCATAGGTGAAAACGCCGAACTGGAAGCCGCCAAGCCAGCGGGCCAGGAGAATCTGACTCACAAAGGCGATGGCTGCCGACCCCATCCTGATCGACAGCGCAACCATCGCCGCGCGCGGGACGGAAGTGCTTTGCGCCGAACTTTCAAGAGGTTTTGCGTGAGGGCGAACACGCAACGATATGTTGCGCAGCAAAAATTCCATCCGCCGAGGCTACGGAGGACTCGCTAAGAATTCCTTTCGAGCAGGTAGCCGAGAGCGTGATCTGTCCCAATCGCCCGAAACGACTAAAATTCGCTCTTCGGCTGTAAGATTTGCTTGCCGCGATACAGGCCGGTTTTTAGATCGATGTGATGTGGTCGATGCAGCTCACCCGTCTGCTTGTTCTCCACATAGGTCACAATCGCTTTCCTATGGCCGGAACGGCGGTGTCCGCGTTTCATCCGCGTGGTTTTCTTTCTCGGCACTGCCATGCGTAAGCTCCAAGAATTTCAAGTTGTTAGCGGCTTGGTCGCAGGAGGCGAAATTGGCGGCCGCGGTTCGGTGGCGCTTATACAAGCACCGACCGAAAATTGCCAGCCTCTTCTAAGGCCAGAGGCAATGGAGCAAAGGACCCATTCCGGCAATCCGCCGCTCGATAAGACCGGCCTTGCGCCTTACCGCATCCGATGGCTTGCCCGCCTGCTGCCTGATTGGATTTGGCAGCACTGCGGCAAGAAGCGCTGCCTCTCGCTTCGTAAGGCGACTGGCGGGTTTGCCGAAGTGCTTGTGCGCCGCCGCTTCCGCACCATAGACGCCAGGCGCCCATTCAGCGATGTTGAGATAGAGTTCGATCAGCCTTTTTTTGGTCCAAATCGCATCGATCCACATGGCAAGCGGCACCTCAATGATCTTTCGCAAGACCGACCTTCCGTTCCACAGGAACAGGTTCTTTGCCGTTTGCATTGCAATTGTGCTGGCGCCGCGGACCGGCTGTTCATCGTCCTCAAGTGCCTCTTCGACAACAAGCTGAACCGCCTGCCAGTCGATGCCGTGATGCTCGCAGAACCGCGCATCTTCCGCCGCAACGACGGCCTTGGCCAACTCGGGTGAAATGGATTTGAGCGGCATCCATCGATAGTCGATCCCATACCCGCTCAGTGCCCGTCCGATCATCAGGCTGCTGGCGGGTGGCGGCAGCACCGTATAGTACAAGCTGAGTACGATCGGGATGCTTAAGAAGACAAGAGCGCCAAGACCGATTGCGCACAGCCAGGGGTGCGATGCTCGCCGCTCCCCCACCGCCCCAATTCTCTCTGTGACTCCCCTGATCATGCCCAAAGTGAAATCACCAGCGCTTTGCCTGCCTCTCGTCGCGTTATCACACCCCGACCCTCCTCCAGGCAAGGCGCAACGACCTATCACCAGCCCCTATGCAAGCCTAAGCCGCCACGACTGAACGTTGGCAATGACCTCAGGGCTACCTGCGCGAGCTAAAGCGATGGAGCTACCCATTGAAATCTCATCAAATTCAACCCTTACCAGGTGTGTGGGCGCCTGCCGCAAGTGATGGTACTCGCTGTCGCGGGGGGCGAGGGGATTTCCCCTATGCGAGTTTCCATCGACATCCGCGACATAGGAAGCTGGGTTGCGAAGCCCTTCTCCAAGATCAGGAACGCCCGACGCAAGTGCGCCGCAGGTCATCGAACAACGCTTCCGCATCCTTTCTGCGCACCTGTTGAAACGCAGATTGAAAAAATTGCGCTTGCCTTTCCAAATTGCGCTTGCCTTTCCAATTGCCGATGACATTCTCGGCCACTCGACAAATCCCATCTTGCAAGCAGCAATAAGGAGCAGGTCGAGGGAGGGAAACTTCATTTGTTGATATTCTTGGTCTTGAGAATGCGTAAGCACCTGCCTACGCTCACGCTGCCGAAGCCGCCACGCCAATGGTGGGGTACGGCGACAAGGCCGAAGAGACTGCGCAAGGCGGCGCAGATTCATTGTTAATCGGCAACACTAGTAGATAGGAGAATTCGCCAATGGCGCTTGAACAACTGAAGGCTGAAATTGCCATGCTGGTTCAGCAGATGGACGAACAGCCCGAGGATATCCACGAATTGCATTCTCGCATTCGCAGCAAGCTGGCAGAGATCAGAGCGATGGGCCTGCCGCTTCCTGATGATCTTGTTACGTTGGAGCGGCGCTTGGACAAGGAAGAGCGGGCCGCTGCCCGGGCCGAGCAGCCCGCGCAATCCCCGCAGACCCGACCCTCACGTGGTGCGGCAAAGCGGAAGGCCGCAAAGCGCCCCAAACGCGCCGCTGCGAAAAAAGCCAAGCCGGCGGTCGCGAAGAAAGCCACAAAATCGAAGGCGAAGAAAAGCAGGCGGCCAGCCGCGAAGAAAGCCAAGAAGTCTGCCGCGAAAAAAGCCAGGCGCTCCGCCCGCAGGAGGCGCTAGCGCTGTTTTTCCTTAGCTCCGCTCTTCTCCGGTATCGCGTTCATCTTTTGCGAAATCCAGCTCTCAACGGGTATTAGGAGCACGAGAATGAGAAGGGCAAGAACGGCACCCATGACCGCCAGAGCGTAGCGCTCGAGCCCGCAGGCAAGGCCTACTGCTCCGGCGAGCCACATTCCTGCGCCCGTCGTCAGTCCCTGCACATTGCGTCCGGATTGGATGATCGTTCCCGCCGCCAAAAACGAGACGCCCACCGTGATCGCCTCGATGATGCGGATCGGGTCGGCACCCGTCCTTTGCGTACCTAGCTCGGCATGCAATTCAAGAGTGAGGATGGTGAACAGTGCCGCAGCTAGCGACATCACCATATGGGTTCGCAAGCCCGCCGGCCGTTTTCTAAGCTCACGGTCGAAGCCGATCACCGCGCCCAACAAAGCTGCAACGACAAGCCTCACTCCATAGTCGCCGGCAATACTCAAGGATGTTTCCATGCTAGCCGCTTGCTGAGTTTCGACAATAAGCGCTCGTGGGGGTACGCAGCATGGGTCTGGCAACCAGGTCTTGCCGAGTCCTCATGCTTGAACTCTTCCGCCCCAGCGACGCGCCACATAGTCATCAATAATCTTGCGGAATTGTTCGGCGATATTTTCGCCCCGCAGAGTCATTGCCTTTTCCCCGTCGATGAAGACTGGCGCGATGGGAATTTCACCTGTGCCCGGAAGGGAAATGCCTATGTCGGCATGCTTCGACTCTCCCGGACCGTTGACGATGCAGCCCATGACTGCGAGTTGCAACGTCTCGAAGCCGGGATATTTTTCACGCCACGCGCCCTGCTGCCCGCGCACATAGCTCTGAATGTTGCTCGCCAGTTCCTGAAATACGGTCGAGGTCGTCCGCCCGCATCCCGGGCAGGCGATGACCATGGGCGCGAACGCCCGAAGTCCCATGCTCTGCAAGATCTCTTGCGCGACGATGACTTCTCGCGTCCGGTCGCCGCCGGGTTCAGGGGTAAGCGAAATGCGGATCGTGTCGCCGATACCCTCCTGCAGGAGCACCGCAAGCCCAGCTGCAGAAGAGACGATACCCTTTGAGCCCATACCGGCCTCCGTGAGGCCGAGATGCAGGGCATACTCGCAGCGTTCCGCGAGCATTCGATACACAGCGATGAGATCCTGAACCTCTGAGCATTTCGCCGAGATGATGATCCTGTCGGCCCCAAGACCAAGCTCCTCCGCTCGTTTGGCGGAGCGCAGCCCGGATTGAACTACCGCTTCGTGCATGACGAGGCGCGCATCCTGGGGATCCGGCGATCTGGCGTTTTCATCCATGAGTTCCGTCAGCATGGCCTTGTCGAGCGAGCCCCAATTGACGCCGATGCGCACCGGCTTGCCGAACTTGATGGCGGTCTCGACCATTTGAGAAAAGTTTCTGTCCTTTTTCTCCCTGAAGCCCACGTTGCCGGGATTGATGCGGTATTTGTCGAGGGCCTCCGCACAGGCCGGATGCTCCTTCAAAAGCGTGTGGCCGATATAATGGAAGTCCCCGATCAGGGGCACACCGATGCCCTTCGAGCGAAGCCGGTCATGGATATGAGGAACCGCCGCCGCTGCCTCTGGCTTGTCGACCGTGACGCGCACCAGTTCCGACCCCGCCCGGTGAAGCTCGGCGACCTGACTGGCCGTCGCCTCGATATCGGCGGTATCGGTGTTTGTCATTGACTGGACGGCAATCGGCTGGCCTCCCCCAATTGCCACCGTTCCTACCTTGACCTCAATTGATCTCCGGCGTGTGCGGGCCGCCGAAAAGGCCATTTGTTACCCTCCGAGGTTGTTTGATCCGCTGATCTCTATCGGGCCGCGGCCCTTGGCGCAATGCTATTCCCTACATATGCTTGCGAACCAGCAAATGCCAAGGAGGCGACAATGGCAAAGGCCAAACGCAAAGCCGCGAAGAAATCGGCCAAGAAGACGCAGCCGCGCAAAAGAGACGACCTGACCAGAATTGACCCTGGCCCGCGCATGAGCGACGCGATAATTCACGATGGGCGCGTATTCCTCGCCGGACAGGTTGCCGAGCGCAGCAAAGGTCGCTCGGTGCGCGAGCAGACGGCCGAGGTCCTGGCTGAAATCGACCAGGTCTTGCGCAAGGCCGGGACCGACAAGACCCGTATTCTCACCGCCAACATATGGCTTTCCGACATTTCGACCTTCGGCGAAATGAATGCCGTCTGGGATGCGTGGGTCGTACCCGGCCGCACGCCCGCGCGCGCAACTGTTGAGGCGAAACTTGCCGCACCGGAGTATAAGGTTGAAATCATGGTGACCGCTGCTCTCTAGGGCGGTTCGTCAACTCTGATCGGCTTAGAGGGAAAAAGGCGATGGCCACGACAAGCACCCTGCGTAGAGCCTCCGGCGAAACGAACCTTGTAGAACATTTGCCCTTCGATCTGGACGGCGGCATCGCCTCCCGGGCTACGATTGGGCTGGTCGTTCTCGCCACCGACTACACGATTGAACACGAATGGCGATATATCATGAGTAGCCTTGAAGGCGTGGCACTCTATGAGAGCCGCATCTTCAATGACACACAGATCACCCCGGAAACTCTGCGTGCAATGGAACCGCGCATTGCCGCCGCCGTCGACCTCATCCTTCCGGGTTCGACCCTCGATGTCGTCGCCTACGGCTGCACCTCCGCCTCCATGGCGATCGGCGAAGAAAAAGTCTTCGCCAACATCCGATCGGTACGGCCGGGAGTGCGTTGCACAACGCCGATAACCGCCGCCTTCGCTGCCTTCCGTGCCTTCCGTGCACAGCGCATCGGCGTTCTCACCCCTTATCGAGCCGATGTAAATCGCATCGTGGCCGACTACATTCGCGCCCGCGGCTTCGACGTTCCGGTATTCGGCTCCTTCAACGAAGAAAACGACGGCACTGTTGCCCGCATTTCCCCTGCCTCGATCAAGAATGGCATTGAAAGCATCACGAAGATTGCGGCCATCGATGCCGTATTCGTGTCTTGCACGAGCGTGAGGTTGGCCGAAGCGGCTGCTGATCTGGAAAGGGGTATTGGAATTCCCGTGACCTCATCCAATCACGCTATGGCCTGGCACGCCCTGCGTCTTGCAGGCATCGAGGACCTTTTGCCGCAATACGGCAAGCTGTTCACGTTGCCCGCACCGCGATGAGCGCCTAGCTCCGCTTCTTCGCCACGGTCTCCGCCATGATGCACAAAAGCTCATACATCACATTGGCGCCGTTGAATGCAGTGTAGCCTGAAGGATCGAACGGCGGGGAAACTTCGACCATATCCGCCCCGACGATGTTGATCCCTCGCAAGAGTCTCAGCATGAACACCGCTTCCCGATTGGTGAAACCGCCCACTTCGGGAGTTCCGGTGCCCGGCGCAAAGGCAGGATCAAGCGCATCGATATCGAAGCTCACATAGGTGCGGCCCTTGCCAACCACGTTGCGGGCAATGTCCATGGTCTTTTCGATGCCGAGTTTCGCGAACTCCTCTATCTCGATAATTCTTACCCCTGTTTGTCGAGCGAAGTCGCGATCCTCATAATCATACATCGATCCCCTGATACCGATTTGCACGGTTCGCTTTGGATCGAGAACACCATCCTCGATGGCCCGGCGGAAGGGAGTGCCGTGAGTGATCTTGTAACCGCCGAAGTAACTGTCGAAAAGATCCGTATGCGCATCGAAATGCACCATTCCCACGGGCTCTTCGCGCCCGATCGCTCGCAGGATCGGATAGGAGATGAGGTGATCGCCGCCGGCCGATAGAGGTCTGATGCCCATCGATACGGCCTTGTTGTAGAATCGCTCGATCCGCTTCACTGAGTCCTTCAGATCCGCTGGGTTCACATCTGCATCACCGAGGTCGGCGACATTGGCGAGATCGTAGGGGCAAAGTTTCATCGCCGGATTGACCCGCCGGATCATTTGTGACATCTCGCGCACCTGCCGCGGTCCGTGGCGAGGGCCGGGCCGGTTGGTAGTACCGCCATCGAAAGGCACGCCAATCAGCCCGATATCGATCCCCTTCGCCTTGTTGATGGGCACATGCGGCAGACGCATGAACGTTGCAATGCCGGCAAAACGTGGTGTGATGATGCTTGACAGTGGCTGATTGAATGGGCGGCCACCCGTTTCCTTGTCCATCGTCGTTCCCTGGTTGGCTCGAGCAGTAAGAGACTGAGACAGCGATAATACTACGTCATGATCACGAGCGCAGATATTCTGGTTATCGGTGCGGGGATCGGGGGCGCTTCGGTTGCAGCTCACCTGGCGGCGCGCCGCTCTGTCATTGTGCTAGAAATGGAAGACCGTCCGGGCTACCACGCCACCGGTCGCTCCGCCGCCCAATACGATCAGAACTATGGGCCACCCCTCGTCCAGGCCCTGTCACGCGCCTCGAAATCTTGGTTCGACGCACCACCAGACGGTTTCGCGCAGTCACCAATTCTTTCTCCTCGGCCGACGCTCTTCATTGTTCCTCGCGGTCAAGAGGCAGCAGAAACGAAATTCTTGCACGCTCAGGATGCGGAAAGCCTTCCGCTTAAGGACGCGGCAACATTGGTTCCCATCCTGCATAGCGGTGCCCTGATCGCTTCTTACTTTGATCGTTCAACCGCCGACATCGACGTTGACGTTTTGCATCAGGGCTATTTGCGGACACTTCGCCAACGTTCTGGGAAGATTGTCACCAACGCGGAAGTGGTGGAACTGGTCCGCCAAGAAAGCACCTGGCACTGTCGAACAAGAGCCGGCGACTTCGCAGCGGGCACGATCGTCAATGCTTCGGGCGCGTGGGGCGATGTCGTCGCTGGTCGAGTTGGAGCAAGGCCACTGGGACTTGTTCCCAAGCGACGCAGCGCGGCTCTTCTCCCAAACCCAAATGGCCACGACAGTCGCAATTGGCCCCTGACCTGCGACGTGGCGGAAACTTTTTACTTCAAGCCGACCGGCGGTGCTCTTTTGATCTCTCCCGCCGACGCGACTCCGGTTGAACCTCATGACGCCTTTGCCGATGATATGGCCATTGCAGAGGGCATAGAGCGCATGCAAGCCTGCACGAACGTCGAGGTCACCCATTTGCAGCACAGCTGGGCCGGGCTTCGCACCTTCGCCCCGGATGGCAATCCGGTGGTCGGAGAAGAGCCGGATTTTCCAGGTTTCTGGTGGTTGGTCGGCCAGGGAGGCTATGGTATCCAGACCGCTCCCGCCTTGTCGCTGATAGCGGCGTCTCTTATTGAAACAGGCTTGGTTCCCCAACCGTTTTCAGCCTTCGGGATAACCGCCGACGCACTCTCGCCGCATAGGTTGCGTTAACCCCCGAGCAGTTCCCTTTGCGAAGAAAAGCTGCTTAGATGCCTGAAGTCGCCCTGCACGCTCGGGGCACGTCCTTATGCAAACAAGGGAGGTTAGTTCATGACTCGCTACAGGCTCTTGGTAGCGGCGCTGATGGGCGCTTCGATGCTTGTCGGCGGCGCCGCTCAGGCAAAAACGCTTGTCTATTGCTCGGAAGGTTCGCCTGAAGGTTTCGATCCGGCGCTTTATACGGCCGGTACGACGTTCAACGCTTCCTCCAGACCGATCTATAGCCGCCTCACCGAGTTCGATCGCGGCACCACCAATGTCGTCCCCGGCCTTGCCGAAAGCTGGGAGATTTCGCCGGACTCCCTCGAATACACCTTCCACCTGCGCAAGGGAGTAAAGTTTCAGACCACCGATTTTTTTACTCCGACCCGTGATTTCAACGCCGACGATGTCCTGTTCACTTTCGAGCGGCAATGGAAAAAGGAGCATCCCTGGAATCAGTACACCGCTGGCACGGCATGGGAATATTTCGATGGCATGTCGATGCCCGACCTTCTCAAGGAAATCGTCAAGGTCGATGACTATACGGTCAAGTTCGTATTGAACCGGCCAGAAGCGCCGATGCTTGCCAACCTGGCGATGGACTTCGCTTCAATCGTGTCGAAGGAATATGCCGACAAGCTTGACACCGAAGGCAAGAAGGAAATGCTCAATCAGCAGCCGGTCGGGACCGGCCCCTTCCAGTTCGTCGACTATCAAAAGGATGCCGTCATCCGCTACAAGGCCAACCCCGACTTTTGGAGTGGCAAGCAGGCGATTGATGATCTGGTCTTCGCCATCACCATTGACGCCTCGGTCCGTCAGCAGAAGCTCAAGGCGGGCGAGTGCCACGTGGCGCCCTACCCCAATCCCGCCGATCTCGCCGATCTCAAGGCCGATCCCAATTTGCAGGTGATGGAACAAGAAGGGCTGAATGTTGGCTATCTTGCATACAACACTCTGCAAGCGCCCTTTGACAAGGCGGAAGTGCGCAAGGCTCTGAACATGGCGATCAACAAACAGGCGATCATGGATGCCGTGTTCCAGGGTGCGGGACAGATCGCCAAGAACCCGATCCCGCCCACCATGTGGTCTTACAACGATGAGATCAAGGACGACCCCTACGATCCAGACGCCGCCAAGAAAGCGCTCGAGGCAGCCGGCGTGAAGGATCTGAAAATGAAGATTTGGGCGATGCCTGTGCAGCGGCCGTACAATCCAAACGCCCGTCGCATGGCCGAATTGATCCAGGCCGATTTTGCCAAAGTTGGAGTGACGGCCGAGATCGTTTCCTACGAATGGGCCGAGTATCTCAAGCTGTCAAAGGAGAAAAACCGCGACGGGGCCGTGCTGCTTGGCTGGACCGGCGACAATGGCGATCCCGATAACTTCCTCGCCGTCCTGCTTGGCTGCGATGCGGTGGGCGGCAACAACCGCGCTCAGTGGTGCAATCAGGAATTCGAAGATCTGATCCAGAAAGCCAAGACGTTGCCAAACAACGATCAGCGCGAGCCGCTTTACAAGAAGGCGCAAGAGGTGTTCAAGCGCGAGGCTCCATGGGCAACGATCGCCCATTCCGTCGTTTTCATGCCCATGTCAAAAAAGGTCACGGGCTATAAGATGGATCCTCTGGGCTCCCATCGCTTCGACGGTGTTGACATCGCTGAGTAGCCACTTTCTGCTTGGCCTGCGCCGCATCGGCGCAGGCCTCTCTCCCGCAGCTGCATAGGTGGCCACCCCGGGTCACCCGGCATGGGGAGGATAAGAACACTGGATGTTCCGCTTTCTTTTCACCCGTCTGGCATTGTTGATTCCGACCTTCATTGGCATCACCATTGCCGCATTCAGCTTTATCCGTCTTCTACCCGGCGATCCTATTTTGGTTATGGCGGGTGAGCGCACCGTTTCTCCGGAGCGCCATGCCGAACTCATGCGGCAGTTCGGCTTCGACCGGCCGCTCTGGCAGCAATATTTCGAGTACCTCGGCGATGCCGTGACGGGAGATCTCGGCAGGTCTCTTGTTACCAAACGCCCGGTTTTCGATGAGTTTCTCACCCTCTTCCCGGCCACGATCGAACTTTCCCTGTGTGCCATGCTGTTTGCCGTTGTTCTCGGCGTTCCCGCCGGCAGTGTTGCGGCAGTCAAACGCGGCTCGCCATGGGATCACATGGTGATGGGATCTGCTCTCGTTGGTTTTTCAATGCCGATATTTTGGTGGGGCTTGCTTCTCATCATCCTGTTCTCCGGCATCCTGCAGTGGACGCCGGTCTCCGGGCGCATCTCGCTCATGTATTTCTTCCCTCCGGTGACAGGCTTCATGCTCATCGATAGCCTTTTGTCCGGTCAGAAGGGGGCATTTACTTCCGCCCTGTCACATCTAATCTTGCCCACCGTGGTGCTCGGTACCATTCCCCTTGCCGTCATTGCCCGGCAGACGCGCTCCGCCATGCTGGAAGTGCTGAGCGAAGATTATGTGCGCACCGCCCGTGCCAAAGGGCTACCGCCCTCGAAAGTCATTGGCGTCCATGCCCTCCGCAACGCCATGATCCCGGTTATTACGACTTTGGGTTTACAGGTCGGCACGCTGCTGGCGGGTGCGATTTTGACCGAAACGATATTTTCGTGGCCTGGAATCGGCAAATGGATGGTCGACTCGATTTTCCGCCGCGACTATCCTTCCGTCCAGGGAGGGCTGCTGTTGATCGCTGTTATGGTCATGGTGGTTAATTTGATTGTTGATGTGCTTTACGGCGTCATCAACCCCCGCATAAGGCACGCTCGATGACCGTAGACACCATTCGCGATGTAGTCATCGACCGAAGGCGCGGTGGGCGGCTTGCCCTGTTTCTTGAGTTCTGGAGCTATTTTCGCGAAAACCGCGGCGCCGTCTTTGGGCTGACGGCCTTTCTCATCATTTGCCTCTTGGCGATCTTCGCCAGTGGCTTGGCCCCCTATGGGCCGAGCGAACAGTTTCGCGACGCTCTGCTCAAGCCACCGGTTTGGCAGGAAGGAGGAACCGCACGCTTCCTTTTGGGCACCGATGCAGTCGGGCGGGATTTGCTGTCTCGGCTCCTCTTCGGCGCCCGCTATTCGCTGTTTATCGGCTGCATCGTCGTATCGCTGTCTCTTGTGGTTGGCATCCTGCTTGGTCTTTTTGCCGGCTTCATCGGCGGAACATTCGATACGTTCGTCATGCGCCTGATGGACATCATTCTTGCCTTTCCCAGCCTGCTCCTGGCCTTGGCACTGGTTGCGATCCTCGGCCCAAGCCTTACGAATGCGATGATCGCCATCGCGCTTATTCAGCAGCCGCACTATGTGCGCCTCACCCGCGCATCGGTGCTTGGTGAGAAAACCAAGGACTACGTCACAGCAGCTCGCGTTGCCGGTGTTGGTCCGTTGCGTCTCATGTTCCGCACCATTCTGCCAAACTGTATGGCACCCCTCATCGTTCAGGCCGCTCTTTCGTTTTCCGATGCAATTCTCGGCGCTGCCGCGCTGGGTTTTCTCGGCATGGGCGCCCAGCCTCCTACTCCCGAATGGGGAACGATGCTGGCTGAAGCGCGCGAATTCATCCTGCGTGCCTGGTGGGTGGTGACTTTTCCCGGTCTGGCCATCCTGATTACCGTACTCGCGATCAACCTCATGGGCGACGGCCTGCGCGATGCGCTCGATCCGCGCCTGAAGCGCAGCTAGTGGCATGGCCCTTCTCGAGATCAGCAATTTGACCGTCGAGTTCACAACCGCGCATGGTCCATTTCGCGCCGTCGACCGCGTATCCATCGGCATCGACAAGGGCGAGGTGCTGGCCATCGTTGGTGAATCTGGATCTGGCAAGTCCGTGGCCATGCTGGCCGTGATGGGTCTCTTGCCATGGACTGCAAACGTAACCGCCGACCGGCTCCAGTTCGACGGCCATGACCTGCTTCGGCTCGACGCAGAGTCACGCCGCAGCATCATCGGCAAGGACATGACGATGATCTTCCAGGAGCCGCTGTCCAGCCTCAATCCTTGTTTTACTGTCGGATTTCAAATCATCGAGTCTCTGCGTTTGCATCTCGGGATGAACAAGAAGCAGGCGCGCAACCGGGCAATCGAACTTCTCCGCGAGGTTGGTATTTCCTCTCCCGAGCGGCGGATTGATTCGTTTCCGCATCAGCTTTCCGGCGGCATGAACCAACGCGTCATGATCGCGATGGCAATTGCTTGCAAACCCAAGCTGCTCATCGCGGATGAGCCGACAACTGCTCTCGACGTCACCATCCAGGCGCAGATTCTCGACCTTCTGATGAAACTTCAGCGTGAAACGGGTATGGCCTTGGTGCTGATCACCCACTCAATGGGAGTGGTTGCCGAGACAGCCGAACGAGTGAGCGTGCAATACGCCGGACAAAAAGCCGAAGAGCAGCCCGTCGCGGACCTCTTCAACGACCCGCACCATCCCTACACGGCAGCGCTCCTTGCCGCATTGCCGGAGCGAGCAACCGCCCGGAAGCTTCCTTCGATTCCAGGCGTGGTTCCGGGTCAGTTTAATCGGCCGTCCGGTTGCCTGTTCTCTCCGCGCTGCCGCTTCGCCACCGATCTCTGCCACAAGGTGTCTCCTCCGCAGCAGCCGCCGCATCTGGGCTTGGCGCTGTGTCACTACCCGCTCGTCGACGGCAAGCCGCAAAATCATCCTGGCACGGATCGGGAGCGAGCCGCATGAACGCGGAACCCGTCCTCACCGCAAAAAATCTGAAGCGCTTCTATGGCGTTTCCCGTGGTCGGTTGCAGGGCTTTTCCATTCTCAAGGCTGTAGACGGCGTAAGCTTCTCCCTGCACAAGGGCAGAACCCTCGCCGTGGTCGGTGAATCGGGTTGCGGGAAATCAACCCTTGCGCGCCTCGTCACTATGATAGAGGAACCAACCGACGGTGAGCTGACCATCACTGGTGAACCGGTCCTCGGAGCCTCCACTCAGACCTTGAAATCGCTGCGGCCGAAAGTCCAAATTGTTTTCCAGAATCCTTACAGCTCGCTCAATCCCCGCCAGAAAATCGGCGCCACCCTCGAGGAGCCGCTTCTCGTCAACACCTCGCTCAGCAAAATGGAGAGGCGCAAGAGGGCCCTCTCCATGCTGGCAAACGTCGGTTTGCGGCCCGAGCACTATGATCGCTATCCCCACATGTTCTCCGGCGGACAGCGCCAGCGTATCGCCATCGCCCGCGCGCTGATGCTGGAGCCCCAGATCCTGGTGTTGGACGAGCCCGTTTCAGCGCTGGATGTTTCCATCCAGGCGCAGGTTTTGAACCTCCTGAGTGATATCATGGAGAGGCTCCAGCTCGCCTATCTATTCATCAGCCACGATTTGTCGGTGGTAAAACACATCGCCGACGATGTGATGGTGATGTATCTCGGCAAGGCGGTGGAACACGGGCCACGCGATGAGATTTTCACTACTCCCCGCCATCCCTATACGCGCGCGCTCCTCTCTGCCACTCCCATTCCCGATCCGGGGCGGAAGAAGGAACGCATTGTCCTTAAGGGAGAGCTGCCTTCTCCACTCGATCCCCCTACGGGCTGCCCTTTTCACCCCCGCTGTCCCATAGCCTTCGAACGGTGTCCCCGCGAGGTGCCGTTGCTCTTGCCGGTAGGCCGCTCTCTGGTTGCTTGCCATGCGGTTGAAGAACAGGCAAGAACGGCGGCGAAACTCGCTCGCGGCACGCAGGCTGCTTGACGAACAATCATTGGAGCCGCCCATGTCGCGCCGCGCAGAACTCTCCACCGGGGAAGCTCTTGTGGGCCTGCTCGAAGCCTATGGAGTCGACGTCGTCTTCGGCATTCCCGGTGTTCACAATGTCGAGATGTATCGCGCGCTCCCCGCCTCGAAGATAACCCATATCCTGACGAGACACGAACAGGGCGCGGGGTTCATGGCTGATGGCTATGCGCGCGCCACTGGCAAGCCTGGTGTCTGCTTCACGATCACCGGTCCCGGCCTGTTGAATATCCTCACGCCGATGGGCCAAGCCTGGTCGGACTCAAGTCCGATTTATGTTATATCGAGCGCCCTCGACATCAGCGACAACGCCCAGGGCCGTGGACGGCTGCATGAAATGCAGAACCAGAGACAGGCCGCGGCAAGTATCGCCACCCGCAGCGTTACCGCCTTCACCCCCAAGGACGTGCAGGATGCAATGGCCACGGCCTTTGCAGCATTCGGATCGCAAAGACCCCGCCCCGCCTATCTTGAGCTGCCCCTAGATCTGTTGAAGCAGCCCTGCGGCGAAGGCTGGGTTGCCCGCCCACTCCCAGCACGCTCTACTCCCAATGCGCCGGATATTGCCAAGGCCGCCAACCTCCTCGCCTCGGCCAGGAAACCCTTGCTCATCCTCGGAGGCGGAGCACTCGACGCGACAGAGCCGGCTCTGGAAATAGCGGAAGCACTGGGCGCAATCGTTCTCACCACCATCGCCGGCAAGGGAGCGATACCGGCGCGCCACCCCTTATGTCTCGGCGCCCGCATGGCCCAGCCGCCCGTCAAGAAGCTCATGATCGATGCCGATGTCATTCTTGCCGTCGGAACCGAGATTTCCGAGACCGATCTTTGGGAAGCCTCGATTGATCTTCCGGGGAAAATCATCAGAATCGACCTCGACCCCGAAAATCTTGCACGCCCTCATCGCAGCAATGTTCCAATTCTCGCCGACGCGCGAGTTGCCCTCACCGCTATTGCGGAGGCTCTGCCGAAGATGGAGTCCTCCAAGCGTCGACAGCACAGCGAGACCTTCATCGCCGACTATCTTCGCAGCGAACCGGAAGGTGACGATGAACTGCGCGTTCTTTTGCGCAAGGTCTTGGGTGCCATCCGCGCCTCCCTTCCTCAAGAGACGATCATCGCTTCCGACATGACTCAGATTGCCTACGCAGCCAATGAAATCTTCGACATCAATATGCCGCGCAGCTGGATTCATCCGGTAGGCTTCGGCACTTTGGGCTTCGCCCTGCCCGCCGCGATTGGCGCCAAAGCTGCCCTGCCCGCTCGTCCGGTAGCCGCCCTGCTTGGGGATTACGGTTTTCAGTATACCCTGAACGAGCTTGGCACCGCCGTTGAATTGGGGCAGCAGCTTCTGATTTTGCTTTGGAACAATGACGCCCTTGGGCAGATTCGGGATGACATGGTGAACAAGGGCATCCAGCCCAATGCCGTGACCTTGCGGAACCCCGATTTTCAAGCGCTTGCGCGAGCCTATGGCGCGACTGCTGAAATGCCGCGGTCCATCGACGATCTCCAAGCGGCGATCGCGAAAGCCCTAAAAGCACGCGGACCCACACTCATAGAAATGCGTCCGTCGATTGCGAAGTGAAGTAATGTCATGCCCAAGGCCGTAATCTTCGATGTCGACGGAGTTTTGCTGAACCTGACGCCACCCGAAGTCGATGGATTTTTCGAACCTTTTCGCGAGATCTATGGCTTGACTGGTTTATCGCGTGATTGGAATAGCTACCGCACGCGCAACGACGTCCTGATCGTCGAGGAGATCATAGAAACTCACTTCAAGCGGCCCTTGAAACCAGACGAGTTTTCGGCCTGGCGCCAGCGTTATTTGGAGATTATCCGCGACTGGCTCGCCCGTCGGGTCTTCGCCGTTGAAGTAATCCCCGGCGCTCTCGATCTGTTGCGCGATCTCTCAGCCTCAGGGGTCATCACCGGCATTGCCACCGCCAACATCATTGATGCCGCAAGGATCAGGCTCGAAAGCGCTGGCCTTTGGCCCCACATTCACTATGCCAGCGGCGCCGAGGACGGTGGGCCCAAACAAGAGATACTTGCCCATCTCGTTTCGAGGCTGGGTCTGCGGCAGGGCGACGTGATCTACATCGGCGACAATTTGAACGATGTTGCTGCCGGGCATAGTGTCGCCGGCCATTTCATCGGTTTTTCGACAGAGCGCGAGCAGCGACGGATTTTGAGGAATCACGGGGCTGAACTGGTGGTGAGTAACCACATGGGCACTCGGCGACTGCTCAAGCCCTTGCTGGAAAGCGCTCGCCTGGAGACAAGCCTGCCATGAGCAATGATCGAACCGTAATCATCGAGCGTCATCGAAATAACACGGCAACGGTCAGGCTCAATCGTCCGCAGGTGAAGAATGCCTTGACCTCAGCCATGCGGCAGGAGCTCGCTGACGCCGTAATCGCACTTTCATCGGACACCGAGATCAGGGCGATTGTCTTGACCGGCGGACCGCAAGTGTTTGCCGCCGGCGCCGACATCAATGAGTTCGTCGATGAAACTCCGGCAGGCTTGATGCGGAAGGGCGAGGAGCGCCACTGGCAAGCCATTGCGAAAGTGCCGCAGCCATTGATCGCCGCCGTGAACGGCTACGCTCTCGGCGGCGGCATGGAGCTGGCGATGAGTTGTGACATTCTCATCGCCGGTGAAAACGCCAAGTTCGGCCAGCCGGAAGTTCGCTTGGGGATTATTCCAGGCGCGGGCGCCACGCAGCGCCTTCCCCGCGCAGTTGGCAAATACCTGGCAATGCGACTGATTCTGACCGGCGAGATCATTTCGGCACCAGAGGCCTTTGCCATGGGATTGGTAAGCCGGCTCGTGCCGGACTCTGACGTCCAAGATGAAGCACGGAAGCTCGCTGAACGAATTGCCGCGCTGCCGCCACTGGCGGTGCGGGCAGCGAAGCAGGCCATTTTGTTGAGTGACAGTATGTCACTCGAGGCAGGTCTTCATTTGGAGCGACGCGCCTTCGAAAGCCTTTTTTCCACTTTCGACAAGCACGAGGGCATGCGGGCATTCTTGGAAAAGCGCGAACCCCGATTCATCGGCGAGTGACTCTCCACGAGCAGAACCATTGCGAACCGGCTGATTCTCTGTGCCTATAGTAGGAAAGACAACAATTGGCGATACAGAGCTCCGTGCAGCAGACTCAGCTTTCTCTCCTTAAGACCGAGCGGTTTTTCCCGCTCTTCGCCACCCAGGCTCTCGGCGCCTTCAACGATAACGCGCTGCGCTACGCAATTACGATTCTTATTGTCTACGATCTTGCAGCGAAGGCGGGAATTGACGGCGGAATGTTCGTTGCCCTGGGGGCCGCTCTATTCATCGTTCCCTATTTCATTTTCTCCACCACCGCCGGCCAGCTTGCCGACAAGTTCGACAAGGCGGTCCTCGCCCGCCGCATCAAGGCTCTCGAAATTGGCGTCATGGCATTGGGATGGGCAACTCTCTATCTCGACCAGATCTGGCTGCACATGACCGTCCTGTTTCTTGCAGGAACCCAGGCGACATTCTTCAGTCCGGTGAAATACGGCCTCTTGCCACAACACCTGATGAAAGATGAATTGATCGGCGGCAATGGTCTGATCGAAATGACAACCTTCGTTTCGATCCTCTTGGGCACGCTGTTCGGCGGCAGCTTCGTACTTCACCCTCTCGGCAAGGCGATGGTCGGCGGAACCATCACCGGCCTGGCGGTGATCGGATATCTTATGGCGCGGCGCATTCCGTGGGCTCCTCCGCCGGCTCCCAATCTCAACATCAACTGGAATATCATCAGCGAGACGCGGCGCATTTTGGGATACGCCACCGAGCGGCGCGATGTCTTTGAGGCAATCCTCGGCATTTCCTGGTTCTGGTTCGTGGGCGTAATGATGCTCACCCTCTTGCCGCCTTTCACCAAGGACGTTCTGCAATCCGCCCCTTCCGTCGCCAACTTCTTCATTGCCACCTTCACGGTGGGAATTGGCGCCGGATCTTTGATTGCCAATGTCCTTTTGAAAGGCGAAGTGTCCGCCCGTTTCGCTGCCATATCGGCAATCTTCATGACGGCTTTCCTTATCGACCTGTATTTGGCGACTGGTCTCTCAACCGCGGCCGGCAGCACCGCCGGCTTGCGTTCGCTTTCCCAGTTTCTGCACGGCTTTCCAGCTTGGCGCATCGTCGTCGATCTATTTCTATTGGCCTTCTTCGCCGGAATTTATGTCGTTCCGCTCAATGCCCTGATGCAGCATCGCGCCTCCCCGCCGCGCCGCGCCCGTGTAATTGCCGCCAGCAATGTCCTGAACGCGCTGTTCATGACTGCCGCCTCGCTATTGGCGGTAGAGGCTTTTCGCATCGATATCGAAGTCCCCACCCTTTTCTTGGTTGTCGCCGCGTTTAATGCAGTTGCCGCTGCTCTTTGTGTATTTCTGTTACCTCAGGAGCTGATCAAGGGCATCGGTCGGCAGCTTCTGCGACTCCTGTACCGCGTCGAGGTTAAAGGTATTGAGAACTATCACGCCGCCGGAAGTCGGGCGGTCATTATTGCCAACCATCAATCGTTCCTCGATGGTCCTCTTTTGTCGATGTTCGTCCCCGGCCGGATTCACTTTGCCGTCGATAGACTTGTTGCCGCCAAATGGTGGATGAAGCCGACCGGCTGGCTGTTCGACATCGTCCCCATCGACCCCACCAATCCAATGGCTCTCAAAAGTTTGGTACGGGTGCTGAAGCGGGGCCGCAAGATCGTGATCTTTCCGGAAGGGCGCATTTCCGTCACCGGTTCCCTGATGAAGGTCTATGACGGACCGGGTGTGATCGCTCATCTGGCCGACGCCCGAATTCTTCCCGTGCGGATCGACGGCGCGCAATATTCCCTCCTCTCGCGCATGCACGGTAAATTGAAGCTGCGGCCGTTCCCCAAAATCACGATAACCTTCCTCGCGCCCGTGAGAATAAACCCTCCCGCTGGCCTTAAAAGCACCGCGCTGCGCGAGCATTTGTCCCAGGAACTCTACGTCACCATGACCGACATGGTGTTTCGCACCAGCAACATCGACGAGCATCTTTTCCACTCGCTTGTAACGGCACGATCGGTGCACGGCGGCCGCCGCAAGGTCCTCGAAGATGCACAGCGAGATCCAATCACCTTCAACCGCATAGTCATGGGAAGCTTCGTCCTGGGCCGCCGCCTCGCTCGGTTGACGCCCGGCGAGAATGTGGTGGCCGTTCTCTTGCCCAACGCAAACGCCAATTTGATCACGATCTTCGGCTTGATGGCTTTCGGTCGTAGCCCTGCGATGCTCAACTTCTCGGCTGGCGCGCTTAATATGGCGGCTGCCTGCGTCGCCTGTCAGGTGCGCACGGTTGTTTCATCTCGCCGTTTCATCGAGCAGGGCGGCTTTGAGGATGCAGTCAAGGTCCTAACCTCGACCGTTCGAATCATTTATCTCGAAGACATCCGCCAGAGCATCGGCCCCTTGGACAAGATCTACGGCTTTCTTGCCTCGATCTTCCCCTACCGCTTTCTCAAGTTCTCCGGCTGCAATCCCGATCCCAACTCTGCCGCCGTCATTCTTTTCACATCTGGTTCCGAAGGCGTGCCGAAAGGCGTCGTGCTGAGCCACCGCAACATTAACGCCAATCGCCACCAGATCGCTGCCCGCATAAGCTTCAATCTTCAGGATATCGCGTTCAACGCACTGCCCATGTTCCATGCCTTCGGCTTGACCGGCGGCACGCTTCTTCCGCTTCTCTCGGGCGTCAAGACAGTCCTCTACCCCTCTCCCCTGCACTACAAGGTCGTTCCGGAAATGGTCTACGACACCGACGCAACGATTGTCTTCGGCACCGACACCTTTTTGGCGGGCTATGCGCGCAATGCGCACCCCTACGACTTCTACGCCGTTCGCTACGTCGTGGCAGGGGCCGAACGGGTAAGGGACGAAACGCGCCAACTGTGGATGGAAAAGCTCGGGCTTCGCATCCTCGAAGGCTACGGCGCCACCGAATGTTCACCCGTGCTCTCGGTAAATACTCCGCTTCAATACAAGCCCGGCACGACCGGTCGCTTGCTCGACGCCATCAGTTACCGCATCGAGCCGGTCGACGGGATCGACCAAGGCGGCCGTCTCATCGTCCAGGGGCCGAACGTCATGCTCGGGTATCTGCGCGCCGACAACCCGGGCTGGCTCGAACCGCCACCCGACGGGTGGTACGATACCGGCGACATTGTCGAAATTGATAGCCAGGGTTACATCACCATCCTTGGGCGGGCAAAACGCTTCTCCAAGATCGCCGGAGAAATGGTCTCGCTTTCCTCCATCGAGACAAAGCTTACTGCCGCGTTCCCCGATTTCGCTCATGCCGTCGTCGCTCTTCCCGATCAGAAGAAAGGCGAACAGCTGGTGCTGGTAACGACCAGCAATCATCTCGACCGCAAAGAGGTTGCCGATGGGCTCAAGCGGCATGGCGCGTCCGATCTGATGATTCCGCGCACAATCCTTCACCTCGATCCTCTTCCGGTTTTGGGCTCTGGCAAGACCGACTATGTTGCCCTCACCCGTTTTGTTCGCGAGAAGATGGCTGCATGAGCACTGCCCCTGGACTCGATGAGATTGACCGCGCCAGGCTTGCCGGCAAACAAGGTCGGGCGATGCAGTTCGCCATGGAGACGCTGCTGCGCGCTGCCCAGATCATGGGTGCCGCGCGACTAGTGCCAATCACCTTTGCCCATCTCGATGCCTGTTTTTATGCCGGTCAAGCGCATGTCGATTTTGCCCAGCACCTGCTTGACAATGGCGCTTCATTCTCGGTCCCCACCTGGACAAACGTGGGCCTGGTAAGCTTGGCCGACGAGACGCTGCGGCCGGAAAATGAGGCTCCGCAAGCCGTCAGCGGAGCCCGCCGGCTGATGCAGCTTTATGCAAAGCTCGGAGCAAAACCCGTCTGGACTTGTGCGCCCTATCAGTTGCCCAATCGTCCGCGCCTTGGCGATCATATCGTTGCCGGTGAATCGAACGCCGTCGCTTTCTACAATGCGGTCATCGGTGCCCGTACGAACAAATACGGAGATTACCTCGACGTTGCCTGCGCGATGATCGGCAAGGCCCCGTTTGCCGGGCTCCATTTGGACGAAGCACGCGCCGGTGAAATGCTCTTCGATGTAACGTCGATTTCGCCCGAGCTTCGCCGGCAGGATATTTTTTATCAATTGCTCGGCCATCATGTTGGCCGCCGTGCCGGTCAGCGCATTCCCGTGGTTCTGGGCCTGCTTGGCGATGCCTCTGAGGACAATCTCAAGGCCGTAAGTGCGGCCGCCGCTGCATCGGGTGGTGTCGAGTTGTGGCATGCCGTCGGCCGGACGCCGGAGGCCGCCGACCTCGAACGCGCCTTTCGTGGTCGCGTCCCCCCAACCGCCTTCAAGGTGACGAAGAACGACTTGATCAACGCTCACCACGAGCTTTCCTCTGCTCGCGACGGCCCCCTCGCCATGGTCGCCTTGGGCACCCCGCATTTCTCCTTCACCGAATTCGCCCAGTTGATTTCTCTTTTGGCAGGGCGTCGGATCAAGCCTGGTCTCAAGCTGTACATTTCCACCAGCCGCTTCGTTCGCGACCTCGCCGCCTCTCGCGGCTGGATCGAATCGCTGGTCGGCGCCGGTGCCACGATTGTCGTTGATACCTGCACCTATTATTCCCCCGCTGTCCGCGGCATGAGTGGCCGAGTCATGACCAACGCCGCAAAATGGGCCTATTACGCGCCGGGCATGTTGGGCGTGGAGGTCGTGTTCGGCAGTTTGAAGGAATGTGTGGAATCGGCAGTACTGGGAGACGTATGGCGCGATCCGAATCTATGGAAACATGTGGCGTGAAGATAACCAGCCGCGTCCTCAGTCCCGGCACTGCTGCGGGTCCGCCGCTTGTTCTTCTTGAGCCTTTGAGCTTTTGGGGCGCGTACGATCCTGCAACCGGCACTATTATCGACACTCATCACCCGCAATGCGGTGCAAGTCTCACGGGCAGCATAGTGCTGATGCCCGAGACCCGCGGTTCCGGCAGTACCCCAGGTGCCATCGCCGAATCGATTCGCCGCAAAACCGCTCCGAGTGGAATTGTCCTATTGAAGCCAGATGTAAATGTCGCGATCGGCAGTTTCATTGCCGCCACACTATACGGTCTCCGCTGTCCCGTGGTTTCCGTTTGCCCATCCGACTACGAGCGCCTGGCGGCGGCCTCGCACCTTTCTATCTTCGAGGACGGATCGATCGAAGTCCGCCTCTGATCTCGTCTCGGCTAAGTGGTGAACAATCGTCCCTTCAATTCTTCCACCGACCCTCACTGGCAGCCTCGCGACTCTTACATGGTCAGGGTTTTCAATTCTTCCTTGCGCTTTCGCATGTGCGCCCCAAGCGCCTCCTCGATGGCCTGATCGATCGGCGGCGGCTCATAGTCCGCCAAAAGCCGCTTGTAGGTCTCATGCGCCCGCTGAGTTGCGGTCTTTGCCCCATCTATCTCCCATGCCTGGTAGTTTCGCCAGTCAGAGATCATCGGTGCGTAGAAGGCCGTATCGTATCGTGACAGCGTGTGGCTCGAGCCAAAAAAATGTCCGCCCGGCGCCACCTCCTTGATCGCCTCCACCGCAAGCGAGTCATCATCGACGGCAATGGGTTTCAGGGTCTCGGCCCAGGCACGAATCATCTCCGCATCGACCACGGTTTTCTCGAACGACGCGGTAAGTCCGCCCTCCAGCCAACCTAGGCCGTGATGTACGAGGTGCACATGGCCGAGTACGCATGCCATGAGCGACATTGCGCTTTCGTAGGTCGACTGCGCATCAACCGCGTTTGACGCGTTCACGTTGGAAGCACGGTAGGGAAGTTTGAAATGCCGCGCGATCTGTCCCCCGGCCAGCGTCGCCTTCACATACTCCGGCGTACCGAATGCGGGCGCGCCCGATTTCATGTCCACGTTGGAGGTAAATCCGCCGAACATCACCGGCGCACCTTGGTTGACCATTTGCGCGAAGGCAATGACCCCGAGTGCTTCGGCGGTCTGTTCAACCAATGCCCCGGCAACCGTTACCGGCGCCATTGCTCCGGCGAGCGTGAAGGGCGTGATCATGTTGACTTGCCCATATTCGGCAAAGCACATGAGCCCATCAAGCAGCTCTTCATCGACCCGCCGCGGCGAATTGGTGTTGAATGAGGTGACGACCGAGGGTTCGCCTCTGATGTCCTCCCGCGTCTTCCCGCGTGCTATTGCCACCATGTCGATTGCATCTTCAGCGCGAAACCGACTGATGGTGCGCGCCATGATCGGGCGATCGGTGTAGCGCAAAAGGGCGTAGATGTTTTCCAGATGCCGCGTCGGAACCGGCAGATCGAGTGGCTCAACGACCGCTCCGCCGGCCAGGTGAATCACCCCCAGCGCATGATTGAGCTTTATGAGATCGCAAAGATCCTGGTAGGTGCCAGGCCGGCGGCCGCGTTCCAAGTCTGAAACATTTGGCGGGCTGCCGACAGTGTTGAAATTGATGCGATTCGTTCCCATCACGGTATCGCGCTCGGGATTGCGCGCATGAACATCGAATCTCGCTGGGGCCAGCGACACATAGTGCTGCACCAGAGCTCGGTCCATGCATGCAATTTGGCTTGCGTGATCCACTTCTGCGCCGTGCTGGCTCAAGATCGCCAGCGCTCGTTGTGATCGGAACTCAAGCCCCGCCTCTTCCAAGAGCCTATAGGCGCCATCGATTATGCGCCTTATCCCTTCCTCCTCCAGGATATTGAAAGGTGGATATGGATTGCTGACCGGGCCCAGCGCCTCGTAACGGCTTTGCGTCCCGCGCGATGCGCGATGCGGTCGTGCGCGTCGTCGTTTCACCTCTGCGCGCTCAGCCATGCGATCGTTATGCTTTGCGCATTATCGTGCGGCTCTGTTCGCGCATGTAGCGCGGGATGGTATGCGGCCCAAGCCCGCCCTTCCCGTCTACGCCTGAGCCCTTCCAGCCGCAGAACGTTTGGTATCCGGGCCAGGCGCCAGTCGTCGCTCCCGATCGCCGGTTTGCATAGAGCACCCCCGCCTCTGCCAAGCGGAAAAACTGGTCGAGATCCTTCTCATCCTCGCTGTAAATTCCTGCCGTGAGCCCATACAGGATTGAATTGCCTCGAGCAATTCCCTCCGTCAGCGACGTCATCGGCTGCACCGACAGAAATGGCAGAAATAGCTCGTCCTTGTTGATCCAGTGGTCCTCCGGCAGGTCAGCCACAATTGTCGGCTGCACGAATGTGCCTTTGGCGCACGCCCCCGTTTGAATTCGTTCGCCCCCCGCAATCATTTGGCCTTTTTGTTTTGCTGCCTTTGATGCTTTCTCGAAGCGCTCAACCGCCGTCTCATTGATAACCGGGCCCAAGAATACCGATGAGTCTTCCGGATTGCCCACCTTCAATTCCTCGGCTTTCGTTTTGAGCAGCGCCAGGAACGTCGCATACACCTGCCTGTCCACGTATGCGACCGAGCATGCGGAGCATTTCTCTCCTTGCAAACCAAACGCCGAACGTACCAACCCTTCTGCTGCCGTGTCCAAATCGGCCGTCCGCGTCACATAGGTCGGATTCTTGCCTCCCATCTCGCAGATGAGCGGACGCGCGAACGGCCCGAGCGCAAATTTTCGGAAGAGCTTCATCCCGACCTCATGGCTACCGGTGAAGGCAGCGCCATCAATCCCCTCATTATCGATGAGGAGCCGGCCTGCATCCTCCCCGCAGAGCATGTTGAGCACTCCATCCGGAAGACCGGCCGCGTCGGCAGCCTCGAGCAACAGTGAAGCGCTAAGCCCTGATCCCGGTGATGGCTTGAAAATCGCCGTATTGCCGGCGACCAGGCATGCCCCGAGCATGTTGCAGGGAAGCGCGACCGGGAAGTTGAACGGTGCGATGATAGCGAACACACCGACCGGTCTTAGCACGCAGACTGTTTCCTCCTCGGGAACCGCTCGGCGCATTTGGCGGTTGAAGCCTTCGTTGCGTTCCATTTCCTCGCAGTACCAATTCACGAGATCGACTGCCTCCTCCGCTTCGCCAATCGCCTCGAGCCGCGACTTCCCGACTTCATAAAGAGCGGCCAATGCCAGATCGTATTTCCGTTTGTCGATCTCACTTGCCCACTTCCGCATCACCTTCACGCGGTCCTTCCAATGCAGCTCTGACCAGGCCGGAAAGGCGCTTCGCGCCGAAGATACGGCATCTCTTACGGCTCTCTTGTCGGCCTCAATCAGGCGCGCAACGACGAGCTCGCGATCGAATGGACAAGAAACTTTATAGGCGCGTCCCGATACGTCTTGTCGTCCGGCTATCACATTCGGCCAGACTCTCCCGAGCATGTTCTTGCGGAAGTCAGGGAGCTTCACATCGATGAATTTGTGCAAGGGGGCAAAGTCAGCCCCGATGTTTGCATAGGTAACTCGCGGCAGTTGCTTCATCAGGGGCACTCGTCACTGGCAGCGATCAATAGAGGCTATGAAACGGTGGCGGGTGTCAAGCACGCGCCGTGCCGCCCTCACCCGTGAGTCCATGCCGGGCCTCGACCGCGCTCGACGAATTGGCTAAACAGGCCGCCCGGGGAAAGGCAGTTATGCGTTTTGCATCGATCAGTGAACGGCTGAAAGGGCTTGGTTCCGACAAGTGGTTTGTCCATATCGAGGGCGCAAAGCGACGTGCCAGCGGCCAGGATGTCATCATGCTGTCGATTGGCGAGCCCGACTTTCCCCCGCCGGCTGCCATCCTGGACTTTGTCGAGCGCCGGCTCCGCGCGGGCCGCACGCGCTATTCCAGCGGACGCGGTGAACCGGGAGTTCTGAACGCCCTTTCCCGTCATTATTCTGCGCGGACGGGCCGCAAGATCTCCTTAGACCAGATCACCTTCCTTCCCGGCACCCAGACTGCGCTGTTCGCGAGCTTCATGACTCTCGTTGAAAGCGGGGATGAAGTGCTCATTCCCGATCCATATTATGCCACATATGAGGGGGTGATCGCAGCAACCGGCGCCGGCGTTGTTCCCGTTCCGCTCGATCCGGATAAATCCTTTCATCTCGAACCAGCCGTCCTCGACAGGTGCGTAACGCCACACTGTCGCGCATTGCTTTTGAACACTCCCAGCAACCCCACCGGAGCAGTCTTGTCTGACGATGAAATCGCAGCGATCGGTGAGATTTGCATCAAGCGCGACCTTTGGATCGTCTGTGATGAGGTCTATGCGAACCTCGTATACGCCGGAGATTTCGCCTCCCCGTTTGACAATCCCGCGCTGTGCGATCGCACCGTCGTTGTTTCTTCGATCTCGAAGTCTCATGCTGTGCCGGGGTTCCGTTGCGGTTGGGCAGTCGGTCCTGAGGAATTCAGCCGCGCCCTGCTGCCCCTCTCCGAAACCATGCTCTTCGGCTCGCAGCCCTTCCTTGAGGACGCAACGGCCTTCGCCCTGAGCCACGATTTCGAGGAATGTAACGATATGCGCGATGCCTACATCGCTCGCGCCCGACTGCTGGTTGAAGGCCTGCGCAACGCACCGGGAATCTCGGTTCATATGCCGGAAGGGGGAATGTTTGTAATGGCTGACATTCGCTCCACGGGCCTCAGCGGAAACGAATTTGCGCTGCGTCTTCTCAACGAGGAGAACGTGGCCACAATGCCGGGTGAGTCCTTCGGCAATGCCGCGCGCGGGCACCTCCGCATAAGCCTCACTGTGAGTGAACCCCAACTCAGGGAAGCTTTGACACGTATCACGCGCTTTGCCCGCCGCTTGGTGCAGTAGCATCCATATGATTGTATTGACGGGTATCAGCAAGTATAAGTTGCTTTATGCAACTTTTAAGGATAGTTTAGGCCAGAGGGCTGAAACTACAGGTCGTAAGCATCGGGGCCGACCGTTGTTGAGGAGCTATCCACATGCACATCGACAAATCTTTGGCCACTGCATTGTCTCGGTTCGCCAATTGTTGGCGTAACGCAACGTTCTTGACGATTCTCGGAGTGATTGCCGTCGCTCCGGCAGAGAGCCCAGCCTCGGCAGCCGCCTATTCGGTTGTAGATCAGGCGGGCTGTAGCGCACTGCAATTGGCAGGCGGCACCTCGAAATGGACTGCTGCAAGATGCACCATACCCCACGGGGCCACTTTGACCCTCAGCACCGGCGACACGCTCACCGTTCCCTCCAATATCACCTTGAAGGTCGCCGGCACGATCGAGGGTTCCGGCTCGATAGCCAACTTTGGGAGAATCTTGTTGCCGCTCCATCCCAAGGGCCGGATTTCCGTAAGCAGCGGCGGATCTCTCGTCAACAAGCGTGGAGGCAGGATCCTGAGCAATGGCGAGATTTCCGTTGATAGCGGCGCCACTCTCATCAATTCCGGTTTTCTCCACAATCAGTTCGCCAGCACCTTCACCGTGAACGGGACTCTGACGGTCGACGGCGGAGTCATGAGTCTCAGCGTCAGCAATAACTACAATTTCAATGGCACGCTGGAGATCGAGGGAACAGCCTACCACGACATTACGCTCAACGGCGTTGTCTTGGTGCGCATCGCAGCAACCAAGATCGGTGACAATCAATACCAGCTCACGGTCTGCGATTACGACAAGAACATCGATGGTACTGCTGACAGCGCATCGAATAGGATCGGCCCCGGCGAGGCGAACTCCGCCTGCACCTCCAGCAAGCCAGCTACCGTAGCCTCCCTTGCCGCGACACCGCGGATAGTTTTGATCCAGAACGACACGACGGTGGCTTCGACCAACACACAGGTCACGGGCACTGCGACCATTTCCAACTCGACGACTGCCTACAAGAACTCTCGTTCGGCCGCGCAAGGGACTCACGACCGCTACCTCGGCGGAACCGGCTGATCTAGCCTTCCCAACCATGAGGCGGCGAGAACTTCTCGCCGCCTTCTTCAACATTGATTGCCCTATACGACTTCATAGCCGAATTCCTGCGCCTGCTCCGTGAGCCATTCCCAGAAATGTTCAGAAAAGCCACGGAACAACGAAAGCTCAAACGAGTCCTCCGCCGTCCGCGTGACGTGAACGCCGATGTGCGCCATCTGCGTCATAGCCGCCGCCTCGAGTGGAAACTCCCGTGGGTGGAAATCAACCGCAGAGCCCTTCGTCAGCAGAGCCCGCGCCTTGTGTCCCGAAACCTCGATTACCACCCGACCGTGACTTTGATCGCTCACGGAAGCGGAGCCTTGAAGGCATGATCTGAGGTCTTCATACAGTGCGCCTTCTCCCCGCCCCTCGGTGATTGCGAAATATTGATCCGCTCCGCACCATTGCAGCACGAGCTCCTTGCCCTTGACCATGCGCCCCGGTTGGGGAGCCGCGATGCCGTAATGGGTCTCGAGCAAAGCGGACATTTTGTCTTCCTGCCCCTTGCGGGCGATAATGGTTGCGATCGCCAGCGGATGCCGGACCGACAGACGCACGCCGGGCCCATCCGCAGATACGGTTCCGTAACGCCCTTGCTTCAGGTGCCTTTTCAACGGCAGGCTTCGATCGAGCGAAGTGGGACTAAGCATAGAGCTTCCTGTTTTCCTTGTCGTAGTGCACCGGATCGCAGAGTTCCGCTTCTAGGTGAACTCCATATACACCGTCGAACAGCTGCACGATTTCACCATGCCGTTCGCGCCCTCGTTTGCACAGTGCGAGCCCCACCCATCTGCCGAGCATCGGCGAAAATGCAACCGAGCTTACATATCCCTGATCGTTTTCCATCGAAGCGGCATCGCCCTTGCTCAGGATATGAGCGCCTGCCCGCAACCGGTCGTTTTGGTTCACCGGCCGGATGCCCACGACCATTTCCCGATCTTTGCGCGTCATCTCCTCCCGCTGCGCCATCATCCGTCCGATATAGTCTTTCTTCTTCGACATCATCCGTTCAAGACCGAGATCCGTCGCTGTCGTCGTGCCGTTGAGTTCCCCGCCGGCGACATGCCCCTTCTCGATGCGCATTACAGATAATGCTTCAACCCCATAGGGCGTGATGCCAAACTCCCGACCGGCATGCATGAGTGCGCGAGCCGTCATATTGCCGTAGTCGGCTGGCACCGAAAGCTCGTAGGCATGTTCTCCCGAAAACGAAATGCGGAACAGCCGCGCGGTGACCCCGCCGAGGATCTTGATTTCTTTCGCCGCCAGATAGGGAAACGTTTGGTCGTTGAGCTCCACGTTCTCACAGATCTTCTGCAAGCTGCGCCGCGCCATCGGCCCTGCCACCGCCATCTGCGCCCACTGCTCCGTGACCGATACATACTGAACGTCGAGGTCGGGCCACAGCGCCTGATGGCAGAATTCGAGGTGTGACATGACACGTGCGGCATTGGCTGTGGTCGTAGTCATGAAGAAATGGTCCTCGCCGAGCCGCGAGGTCGTTCCATCGTCGAAGACGATGCCGTCTTCCCTGAGCATCAACCCATAACGCGCCTTGCCGACTTCAAGTGTATTCCAGCCATTGCAGTAGACTCGGTTCAAGAATTCCGCTGCGTCCGAACCCTGGATGTCAATCTTTCCAAGCGTCGAGACATCGCATAGTCCCACGCTTTCGCGCGTTGCCTTGACTTCGCGAATGACGCTTTCAAGCCAGTCGCTCTCTCCCTTTCTGGGAAACCAGCTCGACCGCATCCACAGGCCCGTCTCGACGAAGACTGCCCCATTCTCTTCCGCCCATTCGTGCAGCGGTGTCTGGCGAACCGGCTGGAAGTGATGACCTTTGAAGGGACCGGCAATTACGCCGAAGGAAACCGGCGTATAGTACGGGCGGAAGGTTGTCGTTCCCACCTCGGCAATGGATTTGCCGGTGGCTTCGGCCACAATGCCACTTCCATTGATACCCGACATTCGCCCCCCGTCGGTCGCCATGCCGAGTGTGGTATAGCGCTTCGTCAGCTCCACGTGACGATAGCCCTCTTGCACCGTGAGGAGGATGTCTTTCGCCGTGACGTCGTTCTGAAAGTCGACGAAGGCTTTCGACGAGCCTTCCTTCACCCACCAGAGTGGTTTGATGTTGTAACTCTCGTCCTTCGTCAGTGGAGTGGGGGCCGCTTTGCTTCGAAAGCCTGCCTCATTGGCAGCTTGCGCACCCGCTTCGGCGCCCTCCCGCAAGCATTGAGAGATGAGCATGCTGCCGTTCGCCGCTCCCACAGCCACGAACCGAGAGCCGTTGCGGGGCGCACTGAAGGCCTGGATGTCCTCTTTCCATTCGGGCTTCGCTCCGCGATGACAGGCAAGGTGAACATTTGGGTTGAACCCACCCGACATTGCGACGAAGTCGCATTCAAGGCGCTCCTGGCCCCTGCCCCGCTCGAAGGCGACGCGCTCGATGTCGCGGCCGCCCTCAACCCGGGTTATCACCGCGCCAGCGACAATGGGCGCCCCGCCGCTGTCAAGTTTTGGCGCATCCTTGCGCGAATCCATGACGGCCGCGACCCTGATTCCCTTCGATCTCAAATCGCGAGACGTGCGGTAGCCTGACGCATTGTTGGTGAAGACGATGGCTGTCCGTCCCGGGGACACCGCATATCTGTTGACATAACTTCTCACCGCTGAGGCAAGCATGACTCCTGGTCGATCATTCCCTCCGAAGACCAGCGCCCGCTCCTCGGCCCCCGTTGCAAGGATGGCTCGTTTCGCCAGAATTCGCCAATAGCGCTGTCGCGGTTCATGGGGTCCCGGAACCATCTTGTGGTCGGCCACGCGTTCGACCGCCCCGAATATGTTGTCGTCATACCAGCCGAACACCGTTGTCCGCGGCATGAGTGTAACGTCCCGAAGAGACACAAGCTCTGCCACCACCTCCTGCGCCCAATCGCTGCCGCTTGTTGCGTCAATCTCTTCGTTCTCATAGAGCAGTGACCCGCCCAGCACCGGCCCTTCGTCGGCCAGCAACACCCGGGCGCCCGCCCGCCCCGCAGTGACGGCCGCCGAGAGACCTGCAGGACCTGCGCCGATCACCAGGACATCACAATGCGCATAGGCTTTTTCGTATCGATCTGGATCTGGCTCATGAGTGGCCCTTCCCAAGCCTGCCGCTCTTCGAATCATTGGCTCATAGAGCTTTTCCCAGAACGCCTTTGGCCACATGAAGGTCTTGTAGTAGAAGCCCGCGACAAAAATCGGGGATGCCAGCTGGTTTATTGACCCGATGTCGAAATTGAGCGATGGCCAGCGGTTCTGGCTTTTGGCGATAAGCCCGTCATAGAGCTCGACCATCGTCATGCGCGTGTTGGGCTCTGTGCGTGCTCCCTCGCGCAATTCGACAAGCGCATTGGGCTCCGCGGATGAGGCTGTCATGATGCCGCGTGGCCGATGGTATTTGAAGCTGCGCCCCACCAGGCTCACACCATTGGCAAGGATCGCGGAAGCCAAGGTGTCGCCCCTGAATCCCTGATAAGGTTTGCCGTCAAAAGTGAATTTGAGTGGTGCCGATCGATCGATCAAGCCGCCCTGACTGAGACGATGACCGCTCATCGCCCGCGTCCTTTGGCAAAGTCGCGTGCCGCCACGGTCGAGCTGATTTCATGCGTTTCGGTATCGCGCACGGCGACGATCCAGGAGCGGCAGCCGCCCGAATGGTGCCAATATTCCTGCATCACTCCCTTCGGATTGTCGCGCAAATAGACATAATCGAACCATTCATCCATCGATGAAGGCTCGTTGCTCAAGGGCCGTTCCGGCGCGGCGTCTCCGAGATACGTGAATTCCTCCGATGGACGCTCGCCGCAATAGGGACACCTGATGCGCATGGGTTAATCCCCAAATTCCATGATCACTTCCCTAGTGCAAATTGGGTGTCGCGCCCTGTCCCTTTTCATCGATCATGGCGCCGCGCCTGAAGCGATCGAGCCGGTAGGCCGCGTTGAGTTTATGCAGTTCGTTCCGTGCAATCGTATGGGCAAAGCACCAGCCGGACGCCGGAGTGGCCTTGAACCCCCCATAGCACCAGCCGCAATTGAGATAGAGCCCATCGATATGCGTCTTGTCGATGATCGGGCTGCCGTCCATCGACATGTCCATTATTCCACCCCAAGACCTGAGCAGCCTCACTCGTGAGATACCGGGTATCATCGCCACACCGGCTTCCACCACATGCTCCATCATCGGCAAGTTGCCCCGTCTTGCATAAGAATTGTAGCCATCGAGATCGCCACCAAACACCAAGCCGCCCTTGTCTGATTGCGATACGTAGAAGTGTCCCGCCCCAAACGTCACCACGTGGTCAATGAACGGTTTGATGCTCTCCGATACGAAGGCCTGGAGAACGTGGCTTTCAAGCGGCAACTTCAGCCCGGCCATGCGCGCCACTTCCGAGGAATTTCCCGCCGCGGCAAGGCCCAATTTCTTGCACCCGATGTATCCTTTGCTCGTCTCCACCCCCCTTACTCGCCCGTCTTCGATGCGGATGCCTGTCACCTCGCAGTTGTGAATGATGTCAACTCCGCGTCTGTCCGCCCCCCGCGCATAGCCCCAGGCAACCGCATCGTGTCTGACGGTTCCTCCCCGCCGCTGCAATATGCCACCGCGTATCGGAAATCTCGCATTGTCGAAGTCGAGGAACGGCACCATTTCACGCACTTGCTCGCGGCTAAGAAGTTCACCGTCCACCCCATGAATGCGCATGGCATTGCCGCGTCGCGCAAAAGCATCTCGCTGCGGGTCGGTGTGATACAGATTGAGAACTCCTCGCTGGCTGACCATCGCGTTGAAATTAAAATCCTGTTCAAGCCCTTCCCAAAGCTTCAACGACCATTCGTAAAACGGCTCGTTGCCGGGAAGCATGTAGTTTGACCGGATGATCGTTGTGTTGCGCCCGACGTTGCCCGAGCCGATCCAGCTCTTTTCCAGCACCGCCACATCGGTGATTCCGTGCTCCTTGGCGAGATAATAGGCGGTCGATAGCCCGTGCCCGCCTCCCCCGACAATCACCACTTCATACTCGCGCCGGGGCTCAGGCTCTCGCCAGGCAGGTTGCCACTTCTTGTGGTCGGACAACGCGTTGGAGATGAGGGTGAAGATCGAATAACGCATGATCTGCCGTGCTCAGTTCAAGCTAGCAGTCCAGCGTCGTATCGCGTTCCCACTGGGTCAAATGTCGGCAATAGCTGTTCCATTCGTTCGTTTTGAGCTTGATGTACGATTCCGAGAATTCCGCTCCCAGCGCGCTTTGCAGATAGCCGTCCTTGGAAAAACTTCGGATTGCGTCCATGAGATTGAGCGGCAGCTTCTTGGCGTCCTTTACCTTGTGTCCCTCAGCATACATGTCTATGTCGAGCCGCTTGCCCGGGTCCATTTTTTCTTCAACCCCGTGTAGGCCCGCCACCAATATCGCCCCCATCAGCAGATACGGGTTGGCCGCCCCATCCGCGAGGCGGAATTCGATTCGACCCTCATCTGGCACGCGCACCATATGGGTGCGGTTGTTGCCGCCGAAAGTTACCGTATTGGGCGACCATGTGGCACCGGACAATGTCTGAGGCGCATTGATGCGCTTGTAGCTGTTGACCGTCGGATTGGTGATGGCGGTGAGCGACTCGGCATGGTGCATGAGCCCGCCGAGGAAATGGTAGGCGGTAGCCGACAGCCCAAGCTCGCCTTTCCCGTCATGAAACAGATTGGTCTTGCCGTCCTTGTCCCACAAGGAGATATGCACATGGCAGCCGTTGCCTGTCAGGTTGGAAAACGGTTTTGGCATGAAGGTTGCGCGCAAGCCGTGTTTTTCCGCAATTGACTTCACCATGAACTTGAAGAACGAAAGCTGGTCGGCCGTCGTCAGCGCATCGTTGAAATTCCAATTGATCTCGAACTGACCATTGGCGTCTTCGTGGTCGTTCTGATAAGGCTGCCAGCCGAGCTGCAGCATGGTCGAACATATTTCCGAGATCACATCGAACCGCCGCATGATCGCCGACTGGTCATAACAAGGCTTCTCCTGCGTGTCGCGATAGTCGGAGATGTTCGATCCGTCGGCATTGATGAGGTGAAACTCTGGCTCCACTCCAACCATGAGTCTTAAACCGCGTTTTGCGGCTTTCTCTACGAGATCCTTCAGCACGATACGCGGCGCTTGTGCCACGGGCTTTCCTTCCATCCACGGATCGCCCGCCACCCACGCCACCTCGCGCCGCCACGGCAGTTGCAGCACGCTTGCCGCATCCGGCATCACGAACAGATCCGGATGAGCAGGGGTCATGTTTAGCCAGGTGGCGAAACCCGCAAACCCGGCTCCCGATTTCTGCATGCCCGCGACTGCTTCTGCCGGTACGAGTTTTGCCCGCTGTGTTCCGAAGAGATCCGTGAAATTGAACAGGAAGAACCTAACGTTGTTGTCCTTGGCATATTTTGCGAGATCGCCCGCCATATTGAACTCCCTCTGATCGTCTACCGTTCGTTCAGCGTGCTGCCATTACCACAGTTCGCCTATCCGCACCCCTGTTTGCCGATGTCCCTTCCCCTGTTCACTTGACCGGTTCGCATCTTACATTCGTCGTCACCGAATTCGCTATGAAGCACTCCTCATGCGCCCTGTCGTGCAGCTGATTGATGTCCGCGGGGTTAGGGAGGTTTGCCCCGGAGAAGACGACCTTCGGCCGCAATACGACGTCGACCATTGCGAGCTTGCCCTTTGCATTTTTTGCAAGCGTTCCTATCGCTTCGTCCACATAGCTGTCGACCGTAAATTGCTTCATTGCTGCCATCGAAAGAAACGTCAGCATATGACAGCTTGAGAGACTCGCAACGAAAGCCTCCTCCGGATCGACTCCGTTAGGATCGGCAAAGCGCGGAACCACATGGGGCGAGGCCGACGCTCGGAAGCTTACCCCACCGTCGAAGCTCCATTCATGCCCTCGGCTATACTTGTTGTCGGTGAAGACTTCTCCATTGCGGTTCCATTTGATGGAGGCGGTATAGCTTGCCATGTCTCACTGGCCCTCTCTGCCCGGTATCCAGTTCGTGCCGGCGAGCGGCACCTGTGCCATTGCCGCTGCTTCGACTGTGAGCGCAACGAGGTCTTCCGGCTCGAGATTGTGCACATGCGATTTGCCGCACGCTCGCGCGATGGTCTGCGCCTCCAGGGTCATCACTTTCAGGTAGTTGGAAAGCCTGCGGCCGGCAAGAACGGGATCGAGCCGTCGTGACAGTTGCGGGTCCTGCGTTGTGATCCCGGCCGGGTCGCGCCCCTCATGCCAGTCATCATATGCCCCGGCCGTCGTGCCCAACGCTTGGTACTCGGCCTCGAGTGCCGGATCGTTGTCCCCGATGGCAACCAGGGCTGCCGTGCCGATCGAAACTGCATCGGCACCGAGTGCCAAGGCCTTCGCCACGTCCGCCCCGCTTCGTATCCCGCCCGAGATGATGAGCTGCACCTTTCTGTGCATTCCGAGTTCCTGCAGCGCCTTGACTGCCGGACGCACGCACGCCAGCGTAGGCTGCCCTACATGTTCGATGAACACCTCCTGCGTTGCCGCCGTGCCGCCCTGCATGCCGTCTACGACCACCACGTCGGCCCCTGATTTCACTGCCAATGCCGTATCGTAATAAGGTCTGGCGCCCCCGACTTTCACGTAGATCGGCTTCTGCCAATCGGTGATTTCCCTGAGCTCGTGGATCTTGATCTCGAGATCGTCTGGTCCCGTCCAGTCGGGATGTCGGCAGGCGGAACGCTGATCGATGCCCTTCGGCAAACAGCGCATCTGTGCCACGCGATCGGAGATCTTCTGCCCCAGGAGCATTCCGCCCCCGCCGGGCTTGGCGCCCTGCCCGACAACCACCTCAATGGCGTCGGCTTTTCTCAAGTCGTCGGGATTCATGCCGTATCGCGACGGCAGGTACTGATAGACGAGAATATGCGAATGCCCGCGCTCCTCTGTTGTCATGCCGCCATCGCCGGTCGTGGTCGAGGTTCCAGCGATCGTCGCACCGCGCCCGAGCGCTTCCTTCGCCTGGGCGGAAAGTGACCCGAAGCTCATCCCGGCAATGGTAATGGGAATCTTGATCTCGACCGGTTTCTTGGCGAAGCGCGTACCAAGCACAACGTTGGTGCCGCATTTCTCCCGGTACCCTTCGAGCGGATAGCGGGAGATGGAGGCGCCGAGGAACAGAAGATCATCGAAGGTTGGCAGTTTGCGCTTCGCTCCCGCCCCGCGAATGTCATAAATCCCGGTCGTCGCGGCGCGCCGGATTTCCGACAGCGTGTAATCGTCGAATGTGTAGGATTTGCGCGGTGTTGTTCGAGGGGTATGAGCATCCATGGGTTGTTACCGTCAGTATTGATCGGCGTGGTCGACATTGAAGTTGTAGAGTTTGCGCGCCGAGCCGTAACGACGGAAATCATCCGGTTTGGCGCTGATCTCAGCCCGCTGCAATAGCTCGGCAAGATCTTTCAGATGCTCCTCCCGCATCTCTTTCTCGCGGCAGTCCGCTCCCAGGCCGTCCACCCGCCCGCGCACATAGAGTCTCGCCTCGTAGATCGAATCACCGAGCGCCTCCCCGGCATCGCCGCATATGACAAGATTGCCGCGTTGCGCCATGAATGCCGACATGTGACCGACCGAACCGCCGACCACGATGTCGATACCTTTCATCGAGATGCCGCAGCGTGATGAGGCATCGCCGTGAATGACCAAAAGTCCGCCATTTCCCGTCGCCCCCGCCGACTGGCTGGCATTGCCTTTGACACGCACCGTGCCCGACATCATGTTTTCCGCAACCCCTGGGCCCGCATGCCCATTGATGATGATTGCAGCCTGCTTGTTCATGCCACCACAATAGAATCCCACATGGCCGTCGACCTCCACCAACAGCGGCAGCTCAAGACCGCAGGCGATAGCATGCTCGCCCATTGGATTTTTGATCATCCAATGCCGCTCATTCGTGTCTTCAGGCAGAGAATGCAGTCGCTGGTTCAGCGCACGAACGCCGTGTTTTTCGAGATCGAATTCGATCACGCAGTCCCCCAGGTGTAGATCGTCTGCGGCTCGGGCTCCCAGATTTTGGCTCCCTTCGCCCCCGGCAGATTGGCAATCGCGCGGTATTCGGTAGCCATGGCGACCCAATCATCGGTTTCAGCCAGAACCGCATGCTTGCAGGCGATAGGATCTCTCACCACGGCGAACCCGTCGGCCGTTCCCACGCAAAAGGTGTAAAAACCGTCGAGATCTTCAACCCCGTCCTTGAGGGCCTGCCTCAGGCTCCTTCCCTGCCTCAGCTGCCAGGTGAAATAGGCCGCCGCCACCTCGGTGTCGTTCTCCGTCTTGAAAGTCAGACCATGCCGCTTGAGCTCCTCCCTGAGCCGGTTGTGGTTTGATAGGGAACCGTTGTGCACGAGGCAAAGATCAGCGCCCGTCGCAAAAGGGTGGGATCCGGCGGTCGTCACGGCACTTTCCGTCGCCATGCGCGTGTGACCGATGGCGTGTGATCCCTTCGCCTCCGCCAACTTGAATTTTCTCGCAACATCGACCGGCAGTCCCACCTCCTTGAAGATTTCAATGGTCTGACCGGAGCCGACGATTCTCACATCGTTGTGGCGTTCCGAAAGCCACCGGGTGATTGGACTCTCCTCGGCATCGGTAATGAGCAGAGCGTGATTGCCGATCACCTTCACCGTCGTCTTGCACTTCAAGGCCTTTTGGATGGCTTTCGCGAGCGATTTCCAGGGATAGGCCTCGTTTTCATGCGCGAGGGTAAGCTTGATAAATCCTTTCTTCACCGTGTCGCGATAAATCGCGACCCCCGCAGAATCGGGCCCCCTGCTCGTCATCTCCACCAGCATTGGGGTGAACATCCTTCCAAGCTGGGCTTTGAGCCGCGGATTCTTCAGGTAGAGACCGACAATCCCGCACATGGTTTTCCCTTCTTCTTAGCTCCGAAAGGGCAATGGTGAACGGGATACATGTAGCAGCTAGGAACTCACTTCTCAACTGCTAGGAACAAATATTTCCTCATATGAATAAGAGGGGCTTACCCGTCCCGAAGGTGGGAGATGATGCTCAGGAACCTGATTGGAAGCTTGTGCAATTCTTCGGGGCCATGCGGCACATCGGCATCGAAGAAAAGCGAATCCCCGGGCGTCAGAAGATAGACCTTGTCCCCATGCCGATATCCCACCTCGCCGTCCAGCATGTACAGAAACTCAATTCCCTCGTGTTGGAACACCGGAAACACGTCCGATGTTTCGGTCAGCGTGACAAGGTAAGGCTCGACGATAAGCGGCCCGTCGCGCGTGTGTCCGAGAAGCTGATACTGGTGGCCCGCCCGTGTGCCGCGGCGCTCGATCTTCAGCCCTTCGCCCGCCTTAACGAACGTGGCATCCCTCACTTCCTCGAAGCTTCGAAACAGAGAGGTAACCGGCACCTGCAGCGCCCTCGACAGTGACTGAAGTGACGACAGGGATGGCGAAGTCGCCCCATTCTCTATTTTCGACAGCATTCCGGCCGACATGTTTGCTGCCTTCGCCAGTTCGCTGATTGTGATATTGAGCTGCTCCCGGAAGCGCTTTACCTCGTGGCCAATTGCTTCCTCAAGGCGACGGACCCGTGCTCCGGCATGCGGATCCTGGTAAGGGAACTCGGCCGCCGCTGAGGTCTCCCGCCCCTGCTTTTTTCGGCTTCGCTCCATTAAGACTACCTATAGTTGCAGTCAATCATGCTGTGGGTGACTTTTGGCGGCAACTTGACTTTTGCTCACCCCGATAGTCTTCTTTCCTTGCAGCAAAAAATGTTGCCCGTCACGCAAATTCCGGGGGGTTGGATGACGGACAAGTGCAGCCGTCAAGACTGCATGAAGTGCCGCAAGTTCGGATAGCCCGACACGGCAACAGAGGGGTGCCCCATGGGTAACAACATAGACGCCACTATCGTGATCTTCACCGAGTTCTACTACTGGGTGACGATTGTCTTCATGTTCCTGATCCACATCGGTTTCTGCTTGTACGAAGTCGGCGCCTCCCGTCGCCGCAATCATATCGCGACGCTGATGAAAAACACGATGGCCATTCCCTTGGTCACCGTTACCTTCTTCTTCTTCGGCTGGTGGATCTACTTTGCCTTTCCCAGCGGTCCCCCTGACCCATCCACAGCCCTACAGGCAAGGCCGTGGAGTCCGCTAATGGGTGCTCATCTCTCGGGTCCCTCCGAAGGCGTTGAAGCCGCAACCGCCGCCTATTGGCATCGGCTCAACGGAGTGTTCTGGGGTGCCTTCCTGCTCTTTTCCATCACCACCGCCTCGATCGTTTCCGGGTCGATCATCGAGCGCATCCGCATGGGCGCCTTCTGGCTGATCGCCGTTCTCTTGGGTTCGGTGCTTTGGATTCTCGATGCCGCCTGGGGCTGGCATCCTCTCGGCTGGATGGTGAAGTATCTCGGCTATCATGACGCCTACGCCTCGGGCGTGGTTCATGCCATTGCCGGCGGAGCGGCCCTGGCCACTCTCATCGTGCTTGGCCCTCGCCTCGGCAAGTTCCGGCCCGACGGCACTCCAAGGGATATTCCTCCCCACAACACCTGGCTCGTATGTATCGGTCTTCTGTCGATCTACACCGGGTTCTGGGGCTTCTATGCCGCCTGCAACATCCCGATCATCAGTCCTGCTGGTATTGCCGGACAGATCACCGGGGAAACCTGGACTGCCACCACCATTTATCTGACGCCGACCACTCTTTCGGCCATCACCTTCAACTTCCTGATGTCATTGTCCGGCGGCCTGATGTCTGGCTATCTCGTTTCGCGGGGAGATCCCTTCTGGACCTTCTCCGGCGGCCTCTGCGGGGTGATCGCCGCCTCGGCTGGCAACGATCTTTATCACCCGATTCAGGCGATGCTTATTGGTGCTATCGTCGTGGCAATCGTCTATCGATTGCATTTTTGGGTCGAGCGCCGTTTCAAGATCGACGATGCCGTCGGCGCCGTGGCGGTTCATGGCTACGGCGGATTCCTGGGTGTCGTCATTGCCGGCTTCATGCTGTGGGGCACTCCGTCCTCCCCCTATGAAGGTTTCGCCCACGTCAATCCCTTGGGCAACTTCATCGGAGCCGTGATCATGTTCGCCCTTGGCTTCGTTCCAGTCTATGTGCTGGCGAAAATCCTCGACGGCGCGGGTCTTCTCCGCGTGCCGCAACGCGTCGAGCTTGAGGGCCTCGACTTCGCCACCAATGAAGCCTTCCAGGCAGCGATCGCTGAACTGGCGACCGCCGAAAAAGCCATGGTGAAGTAGCCGGAAAGGAATCGACAAATGACGACGAATGGTTTGACAACGTGGGCCGTCGACCTGAAGGACATCGGTGCCATATACCCGTTCCAGGGCTTGGAAGTGCTTTTTGTCATCCTGGGCCTCGCGTTCTGGATCGGCTGGCACATCATCCAAACCCGCCAGGAGACCGAACGCATTGAAGAGGAGCTGCGTGCCGATCCGCGCGGGGACAAGACCCGCGCCTCGATCGACCGCTACTACATCTAGGGGTTTCGCCTCGATTTTGCCTCCCTTGAGAGCGCCGGCCCACCGCCGGCGCTCTTTCTTTGGCGCTGTGCGAAGCGCCCTTATCGACCCTCGATTGACAAGGCGGGCGCACCTGCAGCAAAAGGCCTTCATGGTTGAAAGAAAACTGAGCCATCTCGAACGCCTTGAGGCCGAGAGCATCCACATAATGCGTGAGGTCGTCGCCGAATGCGACCGCCCGGTGATGCTTTATTCGATCGGCAAGGATTCTTCCGTCATGCTTCATCTGGCTCTCAAGGCCTTTTATCCTGCCAAACTTCCCTTTCCGCTGCTTCATGTCGACACGCGCTGGAAGTTTCGCCAGATGATCGAATTCCGCGACTGCATGGCGAAAACCCATGGGTTCGAACTGCTCGTTCACATAAATCCCGATGGTATTGAAAAAAACGTCGGCCCTTTCACTCATGGATCGGCGCTGCATACCCAGATCATGAAGACCGAAGCCCTGAAGCAAGCGCTCGATAAGTATGGATTCGACGCCGCTTTTGGCGGCGCCCGTCGGGATGAGGAGAAGTCGCGTGCCAAGGAACGCATCTTCTCCTTCCGCGATACGCGCCATCGTTGGGATCCGAAAAACCAGCGCCCCGAACTTTGGTCGCTCTATAACGCGCGAATCAACAAGGGAGAGTCCATCAGGGTATTCCCTCTGTCGAACTGGACCGAGCTCGACGTGTGGCAATACATCCTTCAGGAGGAAATTGAGATCGTTCCTCTCTACTTTGCTGCCGAGCGCCCGGTGGTTGATCGCGACGGTTCACTGATCATGGTCGATGACGATCGCATGCCGCTCTCCCCAGGTGAGCAACCGCAACAGCGGATGGTTCGATTTCGGACTCTCGGCTGCTATCCCTTGACCGGCGCCATTTCATCCACCGCTTCAACGCTCCTGGAAATCATTGAAGAAATGCTGGTCGCAACAACCTCCGAACGACAGGGGCGGGTTATTGATCATGACCAGGCGGCATCGATGGAGAAAAAGAAGCAGGAGGGCTACTTCTAATGCTGCGGCAGACAGCGCCATCCTCAAAGGTCGAGACCTACCTCCGATCCCAGGAGAGCAAGGGTCTCCTGCGCTTCATCACATGCGGCAGCGTCGATGATGGCAAGTCCACTTTGATCGGCCGGCTCCTCTACGAAGCAAAGCTGCTGTTCGAAGATCAACTGGCCGCTCTCGAGCGCGATTCGAAGCGGCTTGGCACCCAGGGCGGCAAGCTGGATTTCGCCCTGTTGGTCGATGGTCTTGCCGCCGAGCGCGAACAGGGAATAACCATCGACGTCGCCTATCGGACGTTCACCACCGATAAGCGAAAATTCATCGTCGCCGACACGCCCGGGCACGAACAGTACACCCGGAATATGGCGACTGGCGCTTCGACGGCCGAACTTGCGGTGATCCTTGTCGATGCCCGCAAGGGCGTACTCACGCAAACCCGCCGCCACAGCTTCATCGTTTCGCTCCTCGGTATCCGGCGAATCGTGCTTGCCGTGAACAAGATGGATCTGGTGGACTATTCGGAAGCCGCGTTTCGCGCGATTGAAGCCGATTATATCGCTTTCGCCGCGAGCCTTCACTTGACCGACATCGCCTGCATCCCCGTCTCGGCGCTGATTGGCGACAACGTTGTTACCCACGGTTCCAATATGCCCTGGTATCGTGGCCCGACTCTGTTGCGTCACTTGGAAAATGTTCCCCTGGAGCAGGCCGTGGTCGATGGACCGTTCCGCATGCCGGTGCAATGGGTGAACCGGCCGAACCAAACTTTCCGCGGCTATGCCGGCACGATTGTCGCCGGCGTCATTGCCGTCGGCGACGAAGTAAGGGTCCTGCCATCGGGACGGACATCGCACATTGACCGGATCGTTACTCGTGGTGGCGATCTGGCCGAGGCCTTTGCCGGTCAATCGATTACCTTAACCCTCACCGACGAAATTGATATTTCCCGCGGCGATATCCTGTGCACTGCCGACCAGCCCGTGTCGGTGGCTGATCAGTTTGAGACGCATGTCCTGTGGATGGATCACGCGCCGATGCTGCCGCATCGGCCCTATATCATAAAGCTGGGCGCCCGCAGCATTCACGGCTCCCTGTCGCAGCCCAAGTACAAGATCAATGTTAATACACTTGAGCATGTTGCCGCCAAGACGCTGGAGCTCAACGAGATTGGAGTGTGCAATCTCGAACTCGACCATCACGTGCCTTTCACCCCCTATTTGGAATCGCGCGAGCTCGGCGGTTTCATCATCATCGATCGCTTCACCAACAACACCGTGGGCATGGGCCATATTCATTTTGCGTTACGCCGCTCGACCAACGTTCATTGGCAGGCACTCGACGTCAACAAGCGGGCCCGCGCCGCCAAGGCAGGCCAGAAGCCGTGCGTCCTGTGGTTCACCGGTCTTTCTGGCTCCGGCAAGTCGACCATTGCCAATCTGGTCGAGAAGAAGCTCCATTCCCAGGGGCACATGACCTACCTGCTCGATGGCGACAACGTTCGTCACGGCCTCAACAAGGACTTGGGCTTCACCGCAGCCGACCGGGTGGAGAACATAAGGCGTGTTGCCGAAGTCTCGAAGCTGATGGCTGATGCAGGCCTTATCGTGCTTGTTTCCTTCATTTCACCCTTCCGCTCCGAACGGTTGCTGGCGCGTGAGCTGATGCAAAGTGGCGAGTTCATCGAGATCTTCATCGACACTCCCTTGGAGGTCTGCGAACAGCGCGATCCCAAGGGGCTCTACAGGAAAGCTCGCGCCGGCGAGATCAGAAATTTCACCGGTATCGATTCCGAATATGAGCGCCCCGACGACGCCGAACTGACGATCGACACCACACGTCTCAGCGCTGCCGAGGCAACCCGCGTCATCTCTGCTTATCTCGAAAAATACGGTCATCTTTCGCCGCCTCCTCCGGCGTGAGCGATGCCCTCGATCAGCCTCCTCTATCTCAACGCACCCGACATAGAACGGATCGCCCTCAGTGACGATGAAATCCTCTCTGCCGTTGAACAGGGCCTCATCGCCCAAGGCAATGGCCAAGCCGTCATCGAGCCTCGCGTTCACCTTACGCCTGATCCCGTCTTCAGAGGACATTTCAACATCTTGCGTGGTTACGTCGCCCCGGTGGATCTCGCCGGCGTGAAAATCGTCGGAGACTTTCTCGATAACTATGAACAGGGGCTTCCATCGGAAATGGCGCTGCTCAACTTGTTCGATCCGCGCACCGGCATGCCGCGGGCAATTCTCGATGCGACCGCTATAACCGAAATGCGCACCGGCGCGCTTACCGCCCTCGGTGCGAAATATCTTGCGCGAAAGAACTCGACACGCCTCGGCCATGTCGGTGCTCGCGGGACATCCTATTGGAACGTCCGCTTGCTTGATCGGCTATTCGATTTTTCGGAGATTCGGGTTCATTCTCGCCGTCCAGAGAGCCGACAGTCCTTTGCATCGAGGCTCGAAAACGACCTCCGCAAGAAAATCATTGTGACCGACAATTGGCGTGACTGCCTTTCGGGCGCCGACATCATGGTGGAAGCATCCCGCCTCGAAGTTCCGGTCGAACATTTCAAGCGCGATTTCGTGAAGCGCGGTTCTCTCGTGATTCCCTATGGAACGGTGAGCGCCTTGGAATTGTCGCTGCCGGCCATCATGGACAAGATCGTCATCGACGATTTCGGTCAGTTTCGTGCTGGAAAATTGGGGGCTCTGCGTCCCCATATCGATCAAGGCCTGGTGAGCGAGGAAACGGTCTACGCCGAACTCGCGGAAATCGTTGTCGGCAAGAAGCCTGGCCGCGAGCGCGACGATGAGACCATCCTATTTTGGCATCGCGGTCTCTCCTTGTCGGACATTTCTCTGGCGGCAGCCATGCTTCGCCGGGCTCAGGAGTTGAATATAGGGCAGAACCTTGCCTACAGCTGAGCCAACCTCCCGCTACGGACCAGTTTGTCGGAGATTGCCTCGATATCTCGCGCCAGCGGTCTGTCTTCATCGATGAACGGGCTTATCTCCCGGACCAGTCGATGAACCTCCGCAAGCCTCGGCGCAAGTTTTTCAGGCTTGGCGAGTTCAACAGCTTGCGCCGCGGCGAGGAGTTCGAAAGAGACGATCAGCTCATAGCGCACGAGCAGATCGGCAAGCTTATGCACCGCAAGTGGCGCATGGCTCAGTGAGTCCTCCTGACCATCCGCATTATAGCTGGGCATGATGGGCACCGGCGTCGCCAGATGAACGATCTCCGCCCGCAAGGCCTCGGCCGGTTTCATCAGCGGGCCGAAGCCGGCGCGTTCTGCCGCCTCCGATGAGAGCAACGGTGGTAAGCCTGAGAATACCGGGTTCATGAGTCGTGCCACCCGCGAGATACTGTCCGTCGTGCACCAGCCGAGCGCCCGCGCCATTTGATCTGCCGCCAAGGCAAGCTGCAGCTGATGAAAATTTCCCGTGGTGACGATCCTGCCTTTGCTCGGCAGCACTACCGGATTGTCGCTTGATGAATTGAGTTCAACCGAGATCGTTTCCTCAAGCGAAGAGTGCGCCCAGTAGGCGGCACCAAAAACCTGGGCAATGCAGCGAAACGATAGCGGATCTTGCAGTCTCCGCGCGGCTCCCGGCGTGAACAGCAGGCTGCCGTGCAATAGGCCGCGCAGGTCCGCAGCCGCCCTGACTTGACCGGGGAGCGGCCTTAAGGCGGCCGTTTCCTCTGCGATGGGTGAGAGATTGCCGCGAAACCCTTCCAGGGCCAATGCCGCCGCGGCAAGATGGCTTTTGACGGCACGATGTGCATCGACTGCCACGAGGGCCGCCTGTCCGGTTGTAAAGGCTGTGTTGTTGCTTAATGTCTGGCCGTCCTTCGGACCGAGCTTCAGCGGTTCAAGCCCGGCACGTTTCAGGGCTTCCCCTGATCCCATGCGGTGATTCTGAAAGATCATCTCTCCTTCCCCGATGAGGGCATGCGCCAACCCCGCCATTCCGACGAGGTCGGCAGCGCCAACCGATGAAAGACGCGGGATGATCGGTATAAGTTTGCGGTTGAGGATCTCGGCAAGGTAAGGAGCAATCCATGCGCTCTGCCCTGCCGACCCGCTGAGCATCGTATTGAGCCGGACGACAATAATGGCGCGAACGACCTCCTGCGGTAGCGGCTCGCCAAGCCCTTGCGCCCGCGCGCGGACCATTCGATACGAAAAATCGTCGAGTTTTTCCGGCGGAAGCCTTTCCGTCACCCTCAGTCCGAGACCGGTGTTAAGGCCATAAGCCGGAATACCCTCTCTCAGATATGTCTCGACGACTTCGCGTCCTTTTTTCACCTCGATGCCCGCCAGGCTGCTGAGCTCGACGGCGACATCGGTTCTTGCAATTCGCTCCACGGTTGCGGGCGTGAGTGAATGGCCATCGAGCAAGATGCGATCTGTCATCTGGTCTCCAGGTGCAGATTGAGCATCTCCAGCCGGTCGTTGCCAAAATAGAGCTTCTCGCCTGTGTCGACTGTCGGCACCCCGAACACCCCCCGCTGAATTGCCTCTGCTGTGTTGCTTTCCACTCTCGCCTTCATCGTTTCGCTCACCGCAGCGGCACGCGCCTGCCCGGCATCTAGGCCGACCTCCTCTGCCAGCCGGCTGAACAAATCCAGGTCGGTGATATCGGCCCCGTCAGCCCAGTAAGCCTTGAACAGGCGCGGCACGAAGCGGTGCGCCGCACCCCGGTCCGCGGCATAGAGGCAGACCCGGAGGGCTCGCGAGTTCCGCAATGGATACTTCGGATGATAGGTGATCGTGAGACCATATCGCGCAGCCCAGTCAGCCAGGTCCTTCTTGTACCAATCGACAAAAGCTGAATTCTCCTCAAGCGGCCTTCGTCCATCGATCGCTTCAATAAGCCGTGGCAGGTGCAGCGGCCGCCATTTGACCTCGAAACTGTGGTGCTTGGCCAAGGCGTCGATGCGCGTGGACGCCAGATAACACCATGGCGAATGCACGTCGAACCAGAAGGTCAGCGTCACCGCAAAACCTCCAGCCGGTTTGCTTCCACCCACTCCTTGAGTTCAATCTTGCGAATCTTCCCCGACGAGGTCAGGGGAAATACATCCGTGACAAAATAGCGTTCCGGCACCTTGAATTTCGCGATGTGGTCGAGGCAGAAGCGGCTGAGTTGTTCAGCGCTAACCGGACGCTCGAGCATGAGTGCCGCAGCGACGATCTCGCCATAATATTCGTCCGGCAGACCGAATACCGCGGCCGACACGACGTCCGGATGGTCCTGGAGGAGATTCTCGATCTCGGCAGGATAGATGTTTTCCCCGCCTCGGATGATCATATCTTTGAGTCGGCCTCCCGCGATGACAAGCCGGCTTTCGGGGGTAATGTATCCCAGGTCCCCGGTTCTCAAGTAACCGTCCGCCGTAAGCGCCAGCGCCGTCGCCTCGGCATCCTCATGATATCCGAGCATGAGATTCGGTCCCCTGCCTTGAATCTCCCCGATAATGCCGGGCGTCAGTATCTTTCCGGTGTCGGGATCGACGATCCTTAGCTCACATCCAGGCAGCGGCAGGCCTGCGGTGTCGAATCTGTGCGGATCCTCTGCCGTGGGCACGGTAAACAGCGTCGCGCATTCGGTCTGACCATAAACCTGCGCAAGCCCTGGCACCGGAAACTCCTCCGCACACCGACGAAGTACTTCGGGGTTGCAGTCTGCACCTCCACAAGTGCCGCCCTTAAGGCTCGTCAGATTGTACTGGCTGCGCGCTGCATGGTTGAGCATTGCAAGATACGTCGTCGGAACCCCGGAAAAAAAATCTGCCCGCTCGCTTTGGATGATTTTGAACATCAGTTCGGGCTCGAAATGCGATACCCCCACGTAGCACGCCCCAGCGTGAAGGCACCCGAGCAGATTGAGAATACAACCGGCACAGTGGAACAACGGTATCACCGATGTCCACTTGTCACCCGCTCTCAGTCCGAGTCTTGCCGGTGCGGTCCGTGCAACGAACGCCATCGCCCGGTGGCTGAGCATTGCTCCCTTCGGAAAGCCCGTGGTCCCGGATGTATAGAGCAGCGCTGCCGGCACGTCGGTCTCAGTTGGAGCCTGGGCGGGTAAGCCTGCATCGGCAATAAGCGTCTCGAAATCTGGCGCATCGCCACTCTCGTCGAGAGAGATGACGTGGTTTAGGTCGGGCAGTGATCCCTTGAGCGCCGTCACGTTTTCCAGATACCTGTTCGAGCGAAAAGCCCGCGATAAGACAACCGTTCTGGCGCGCGACTGTTTGAGGGCGAATTCGAGGTCATCCTTGCGGTAGTGCGTATTGAGAGGCACCAGAACCGCGCCCAGAGCCGCCGTAGCAAGCTGCACCACCGGCCATTCGATTCGATTTTCCGCAAGCAGTGCCACGTGGTCACCGGGGACCGTTCCCATCTTGCTCAGGCCGGCGGCGAACCGAGCCGATAGTGCAAACCACTGTTTGAACGTTATGTGCCGGTTGCGTTCCGGAAAAACCAGTGCCGGCTCATCGCTGCGAGATTTGGCCAGCGCCTCCAGCTGCAGCCACGGATGATCGGGCGTGCTCATAACTTAAGAATGCGACCGGACGGACATCGGGCTATTCTAGCAATGGCCCTGCGAGGTCGGCAAACGCGCCGCTTCGAATGAGACCGCGCGCCTTTTCGATGTCGCCTCCGAACTCGCGATCTGACTCCCGCCTGTCAACTTTCGCGCGGAGAATGGAGTGCGCCCTTTCCAGCGCTTTGGAACTCTCAAGCGGCCGGCGGAACTCGATTCCATCCGCCGCCGCCAGGAGCTCGATTGCGATGATCCCTTGGGTATTGGCGTTCATCCGGTTGAGCCTCATCGCGCCATGCATCGCCATGCTGACGTGATCTTCCTGGTTTGCCGACGTCGGCAGGCTGTCGACGCTCGCAGGATGGGCAAGCATTTTGTTCTCCGACGCAAGGGCCGCCGCGGTCACATGGGCGATCATGTAGCCGGAATTGAGCCCCGGCTCTTTGACCAGGAAAGGCGGCAGCTCGCTGATCGTCGTGTCGGTGAGTTCCGCGATTCGCCGCTCTGCCATAGAGCCTATTTCGGCAATCGCCAATGCCATCATGTCGGCGGCGAACGCCACCGGCTCAGCGTGAAAATTGCCGCCTGACAGAACCTCCAATTCCTCGGCAAAAATGAGCGGATTGTCGCTGACGCTGTTGGCTTCGGTAAGCAGCGTGCGGCAAGCCGTGCGCAGCACATCGAGCGCGGCACCCATGACCTGCGGCTGGCATCGAAACGAATAGGGATCCTGCACTTTGTCGTCGCCAACAAGATGCGAGGCACGTATGGCACTGCCCTGAAGCAGCCGGCTATACAGTTTTGCCAACATGACTTGCCCGGGATGCGGTCGAAGCGCGTGTATGCGCGGATCGAACGGCGTATCGCTGCCCTTGATCGCATCGACCGACATTGCGCCAGCGACGATTGCCGCCTGCATCGTGCGCTCCGCGTCGATGAGCGCGTGAAGTGCAACCGCAGTTGATACTTGCGTGCCGTTGAGAAGCGCCAACCCTTCCTTCGGCCCAAGCTCCAACGGCTTGATGCCTGCTTCCTTGAGAGCGGCACCGCCTGTCATGCGTCTACCCTTGAACAAGACGTCTCCCTCGCCGATCAGGACGAGAGCGAGATAGGCAAGTGGCGCCAGATCGCCCGAGGCCGCAACCGATCCCTGCGAGGGAACGATCGGAATAATGTCATGATTAATCATCTGCATCAGCGCTGCGGCAATAGCCGGCTGGATCCCGGAATACCCTCGTGCGAGCGAGGCAAGTTTCAAAAGCATTGTGAGGCGCACCGTTGCAGGATCGAGCGGTTCTCCGGTGCCCGCCGCATGCGATCGCACCAGATTGACCTGCAGGCGGCCCAGGTCCTGCGGCGCGATTCTGGCAGTGGCGAGCTTGCCGAATCCGGTATTGACTCCATAGATCGCCTGCCCGCTCTCGATGATCCTGGCCACCGCTTGGTAAGACCTTTCAATCGCCCGCACCGCCTCCGCACTGAGCACCGCCTGACATGCGCCGTCCAATGCCAGCCTGAGGTCGGCAAGCGACAAATCCCGGCTGCCGATCTGGATTGGGGCATGAACCATCATGAGCTCCTGCCCGGCAACCTTGCCGGGAAGAATTGAGCCGTGAATCTGCCCGCAGGAATGAAGTAGCACGGGGAAGTCATTTTCTCCTCGCTAGTCCTGCAGCCGGGCCAGGGTTTCTCTGTATCTTTGAGTGATTGCGCGTTCGTGAACATGTTTTCTGTCTTTAACCAGATGCCTTCCGCCGACAAATACGTCTTTTACGCACTCGTTGCCTCCTGAGAAAATCCAGCTGTCCAGGATTGCATCTCCCGAGCGGCCAATGAGCGCTGGATGATCGGCATCCAGCACCACGATGTCGGCACGCAAGCCTTTTGCAATGGACCCCTGCGGCTGGGCGATTGCGCGCGCGCCGCCACTTGCAGCGGCGTCAAAGAGCCGACGGCCCGTGGAGCGATGTCTTTGGTCCGCTAGCACATTCCTCATGTGTAATTTGAGGCGCTGCGAATACTCCAACTGGCGCAACTCTTCCGCCACGCTCACGCTTATGTTGCTATCTGATCCGATGGCGATGGCGCCCGAATCCCTAAGATATCTTTCTCCGTTGAAAATGCCATCGCCAAGGTTTGCTTCTGTTGTCGGACATAGTCCTACGATCGCGCCGGATTGGGCGAGTTTGTCAGTTTCGGCATCACTCATATGAGTGGCGTGAATGAGACACCAGCGCGACGAAAGGGTCTGCATTGTCGTCAGCAGCTCCACCGGCCGTTTGCCGCTGAATTTGACGCAGTCCTCAACTTCTTTGATCTGCTCCGCCACGTGGATATGGATTGGTCCTTCGGAACTCATCCCATCATATTCGATTAGGATGTCGTGCAGCAGCTCTGCTGTGATGGCCCGCAGCGAGTGGGGCGAAATCCCCAGCCGCGCATGCGGATATCTTTTCTTCTCCCGATTGAGCCTTGACACTATTTCGAGGTACTGGCCGACACTGGTGATGAACCGTGCTTGGCTGCCCTGTGCCGGCTGTCTGCCAAATCCGCCGAAATGGTAGAACGTAGGCAGGATGGTGATCGCGATGCCCGCTGTTTCCGCCGCGGCCATGCAGCGCAGCGACATCTCCGCCGGTTCTGCGTAAGGCCGCCCGTCAGGTTGATGGTGCAGATATTGAAATTCCCCGATCGAGGTGAAGCCGGCCTTCAGCGCCTCCACATAAAGCTGCCCCGCCACCGCCTCAAGATCGTCGGGCTGCATCCGCAGCACAAACCGATACATTGCCTCCCGCCACGTCCAGAAACTGTCTTCTCCGCCCCCCCGAACCTCGGCCAGCCCGGCCATTGCCCGTTGATGAGCATGCGAATGAACATTGGCCATGCCTGGGATGGCGATTCCCGCAACTGTCTCGCCTTGACTGCTCTTGTGGTCCGCCTTGATCGAGTCGATGATGCCGCCTGCGTCGATGCTGACCAGAACGTCCTCCCGCCACCCATCCGGCAACAGAGCCTTCGACAGACGTAGCTTGCATCCCGGCATGCACTGACCCTATATTGTATATACAACCTTGTACAGGATAGTTGTGATGGCCACAACGGCCGCCGTCCCGCTCCTGATTTACAACGCCCGCCTCGCCACCATGGACGGATCAGTACCCTATGGCCTGATCGACAATGCCGCCCTGCTCATCGACAAGGGCGCCATCCAATGGTTTGGCCCTGTCGCTGAGGCTCCCCGCGCCCGCCGCAAGATCGATGTTGAGCATCGCACAGTCACGCCCGGTCTCATCGATTGTCATACCCATCTCGTCTACGGCGGCAATCGTGCCAACGAGTTCGAACAGCGCCTCACCGGTGTTTCTTACGCCGAAATCGCCAAGGCCGGGGGCGGCATCATTTCTACCGTACGCGCGACTCGCAGCGCTTCCGAAAACGAGCTCGCTACTGCAGCACTGCCTCGGCTTGCGAGACTCGTTTCCGAAGGCGTCACCACCGTCGAGATTAAGTCAGGCTACGGCCTCGACGTCGCCACTGAGATGAAGATGCTGCGCGTCGCCCGTTCCCTCGCTACCCGATGTCCGGTGGATGTCGTGACAAGTTTTCTTGGCGCCCATGCACTGCCGCCCGAGTACAGGGAGAACCGGGCTGCCTACGTCAAACTGGTTTGCGACCAGGCCTTGCCGGCGGTTTCCAACGCCAAACTTGCCGATGCAGTCGATGCCTTCTGTGAGGGTATAGCTTTCAGCCTAGAGGAAACTGAGGCCGTGTTTAGGGCCGCCGCGGCCCACGGTCTGCCCGTGAAACTGCACGCCGAGCAGCTTTCGAACATGGGGGGTGCCAAATTGGCAGCCCGGTTTGGTGCCCTATCTTGCGACCATTTGGAATATCTCGATTCCGACGGGGTGCTCGCCCTCGCGAAATCCGGAACCGTGGCCGTATTGCTCCCCGGTGCGTTCTATTTTCTGCGCGAGAAGCAGCTTCCCCCCGTCGCATTGCTGCGTCGCCATCTCGTTCCGATCGCCATTGCCACCGATCTGAATCCCGGAAGCTCCCCGCTCCATTCACTCCTCATCGCAATGAACATGGCCTGCGTTCTCTTTGGTCTCACACCCGAGGAAGCGCTGCGCGCAGTGACGCTGCATGCCGCTCGCGCACTGGGGCTTAGCGATCGCGGCCGCATCGCTGTTGGTCAAAAGGCAGATATTGCCGTTTGGAATATCGAGGCCCCTGGTCACCTGGCATATCCCTTGGGCTTCAATCCTCTTTACCGGCTCTTCAAGAATGGCAGGGAAGTTTCGCCATGAAACACACCCTCCCCCATCGCCGACCGCTCTACCGTCGGGTGAAGGATCACATCCTCGCCCAAATACGTTCTGGCACCTTGGCGCCGGGCAGCCTTGTGCCTTCCGAAAACCAGCTGGTGACGAAGTTCGGCGTGTCGCGCATGACCGCCAATAGAGCATTGCGTGAGTTGACACATGATGGTTATCTCGATCGCGTACCGGGGGTGGGCACGTTCGTCAACGAAGTGCCTCACCAGTCAAGCCTGATCGAACTGCGCAATATTGCCGACGAAATTTCTAGCCGCGGCCACCGCCACCAGTGCAAAATCGTCGAGCTGCGCAAGCTCAAGTCGAGTAGGCGTCTCGCTGCGCGCTTCGAGGCACGCCCCGGCACGGTGCTTTACCGCATAACTGCAGTGCACTTGGAAAACGGCGTACCCGTTCAGCTGGAGCGCCGGCATATCAACAGCTTGGCGGCACCACTATTCTTGCAGCAGAATTTCGCCAAGCTGACACCCACTGCCTATCTGCTGTCCGTTGCTCCCGTAGACGAGCTCGAACATCACGTGCGCGCCGTCCTCCCCGACCGGCAGGCGCAACGGCTGTTGCGCATAAGCGCTCGCGAGCCATGCCTTGAGCTTCATCGTCGCAGCTGGTCCGGCGGTGACGTCGTAACCGAAGTCACGCTCACCTACCCTGCCGGGCGCTACGAACTTCGCAGTCGCTATCGCACGTCGCCTTCCGGGCGTATCGCCTCCGTTTCCTCCATAGACTGATCGATGGAAAAACCGATGTCTCGAATATCTCCGCGCCTCGACAACAGCCGCCGCATCAAGGCGCCGACTGGCACCAGGCTCAACGCCAGGAGCTGGCTTACGGAAGCCCCATTGCGCATGTTGATGAATAACCTCGATGCCGATGTCGCCGAGCATCCGGAGGAGCTTGTCGTCTATGGGGGCATCGGGCGCGCCGCACGCGACTGGAATGCCTATGACCGCATCGTTTCGGGGCTCAAAACGCTAGCCGATGACGAAACCCTGCTCGTGCAGTCGGGAAAGCCGGTCGGCATCTTCACCACCCACCTCGATGCTCCCCGCGTGCTCATTGCCAATTCCAACCTTGTTCCCGCCTGGGCGAATTGGGATCACTTCAATGAGCTCGATCGGCGAGGTTTGATGATGTACGGTCAGATGACAGCGGGCTCGTGGATATACATCGGTACCCAGGGCATCGTTCAGGGCACCTACGAAACCTTCGCTGAAGTGGGCCGCCGCCACTATGGCGGCAATCTCAAGGGCAGATGGTTCTTGACCTCCGGACTTGGCGGCATGGGGGGCGCTCAGCCCTTAGCCGCAACCATGGCCGGGGCATCGCTGATCGCAATCGAGTGTCAGCCCTCGCGCATCGAGATGCGTCTCAAGACCAAATATCTCGATGCCACCGCCAACGATTTCGATCAAGCGTTGAACATGATCCAAGTATCCCATCGCCAGGGAAAAGCCATCTCGGTAGGCCTTCTCGGCAATGCCGCCGAACTCCTTCCGCTGCTGTTCGAGCGCGGCATACGGCCAGACGCATTGACCGACCAGACCTCCGCCCACGACCCTGCCAACGGTTATTTGCCGGCCGGCTGGTCGCTTGCCCAATGGCAGGAAAAGCGACGTACAGATCCCGCTGCGGTCACTGCTGCCGCTAAGCAGTCCATTCGTGCCCACGTCGAGGCCATGCTGAAATTCCATCGCGAAGGCGTCCCGACGCTCGACTACGGAAACAACATTCGCCAAGTGGCATTCGACATGGGTTTGAAGGATGCTTTCGCCTTCCCCGGTTTCGTTCCAGCCTACATTCGACCCCTGTTCTGCCACGGCATCGGTCCATTTCGCTGGGCGGCGCTGTCGGGGAACCCGCAAGACATTTATCGCACCGATGAGCGCGTCAAGGAGCTGCTTCCCGATGATCTGCACTTGCACAATTGGCTCGACATGGCCAAAAGCCGCATAAAATTTCAGGGCCTTCCCGCGCGTATCTGCTGGGTCGGACTTGGCCGGCGCCATCTCCTGGGCCTTGCGTTCAATGAAATGGTTCGTCGCGGCGAGCTCGAGGCTCCAATAGTGATCGGCCGCGATCATCTCGATTCGGGCTCCGTGGCATCGCCCAATCGCGAAACTGAAGCCATGCTCGATGGGTCCGATGCCGTATCCGACTGGCCTCTTCTCAATGCGTTGCTGAACACCGCCTCCGGAGCGACCTGGGTATCCTTGCATCACGGCGGCGGCGTCGGAATGGGGTATTCCCAGCACGCGGGCATGGTCATCGTGTGCGACGGAAGCGCAGCAGCGGACAGGCGGCTTGCGCGGGTACTTTGGAACGATCCCGCCAGCGGCGTCATGCGCCACGCCGATGCAGGCTACGACTCCGCCGTGACTTGTGCCACCGAACAGGGGCTAAAGCTTCCCGGCATAACAATGTGACAGCAATTCTCACACAACTTTCGTTCGAATACTGCCGACCCCCTCGATTTGACCCTGCAGAACATTGCCGCGCTTTACCGCCGCCACGCCAGCGGGCGTTCCAGTCATGATAAGATCGCCAGGCTTCAACGTGAAAAACCCCGACAGAATGGTGATGATTTCCGGCACCTTCCAGATGAGCTGGTCGAGATTACCGTCCTGTTTCAACTCGCCATCGACCTTGAGCCAGATGCGGCCTTCTTGCGGATGGCCGCAACGGGTCGCCGGCACAAGCCTGCCGATCGGCAGAGAATGCTCGAATGCTTTGCCTATTTCCCACGGTCTGCCATGCTTCTTGCACTCTCCTTGCAGATCGCGCCTCGTCATGTCGAGCCCAGCCGCATAACCGAAAATGCAGTCCAGCGCCCGGCTGAGCGGAATGTCGCTTCCGCCCTCCTTCAGCGCGATGACCAGCTCGATTTCGTGGTGCACATCATTCGATTTTGCCGGATACGGGAAATCCCCGTCCTCGACAATCAGGTTATCGGGATTCTTCTGAAAGAAGAACGGTTCCTCACGCGTCGGATCGCCTCCCATTTCGATGGCATGTGCGGCGTAGTTGCGCCCGACGCAATAAATCCGATGCACCGGAAAGACGCTCTCCTGCCCGTCGATTCGCACCACGGAGACAGGCGATGGCTCGACAGCATACTTCATTGCGGGATCCTTGTGTTGAGTGGGCTACTGGCGGGAACTGGCGTAATACTCGACCTTGCGCTCAAGCCACGCCAGAATTTCGTTGAGAAGGAAGGCAAACACAAACAGCATGAACAGCAGCGCCCAAAAATGCTCCATCAAAAAGCGCGATGAATAGAGCTCGAACAGGCTGCCAAATCCCACGATCGACACGAGCAGCTGGCCGATGACCACCCCCTTCACCGCGCGGATCATGCCAAGCCTGATGCCGGAGAGAATTTCCGGCAGCGCCGCCCACACGTAAATATTGCTGAACGCCTGCCATTGGTTTGCTCCGAAGCTTTTCGCCATCTCGACAAGTGAAGGGGAAATTCCACGCACGCCAGCGCGAGCATCAAGTACGATGATCCAGATGGCGAACAACACCACGGTAAGAATGATCGTCGTGTCGCCCAATCCGAACAGCACCATGATGACCGGCACGAGTGCGCTTAGGGGCGCCGATAGAAACATGTTGACCCACGGCAGCAGAAGGCGGTCGGCGACCACCGATCGGCCCATCATGACTCCCAGGGGAACGCCAAGCAGGATTGCGATGGCATTGCCGAGAAGGAAACTTCGCCCTGTGATCCATAGCGCGTTGATGAATGTCGGGGTCGGCGCGATTTCGACGATGCGCGCGAAAACGCTTGAGAGCGGCGGTATCACGAGGCTTGCTCCGCTTCGCCCGACAATTTCCCAGATCAACGCCCACACCAGCAGCGAGGCGAACATGGGAATCCGCAGTCGTCCGATTGTCACATCCTTTCTCCCCTACTCGACATACTGCTTTAGCCCCTGCCAGATGCTTTCAACCGTATCGAGATACGTGGAATTGCGCCGGATTTTTTCCGGATCGCCCTGCCGGGGAATATCAGGCTCGATGACGGCCGAAACCCGGCTCGGCCGCCGCGACAACAGCACCACCCGATCAGATACGTAAACCGCTTCCTCTATGCTGTGAGTCACGAAAATAAATGTCTTGCGCTCGCGCCCGATCAGCTCGAGCAGATCTTCCTGAAACTTTCGTCGCGTCTGCTCATCGACTGCCGAGAACGGCTCGTCCATCAGCAACACCTTGGCGTCGACCGCCAGCGCCCGTGCGAGACCGACGCGTTGCCGCATGCCGCCCGACAGTTCGTGTGGATAAGCTGACTCGAAACCTTTGAGACCTACACCTGCAATATATTTCTCCGCGATCGCTTCCCGCTTTGCCCTGCCCACACCCCGAAGCTCAAGGCCGAAGCCCACATTGCGCATCACCGATGCCCATGGCATTAGCGCGAAATCTTGGAAGACAAAGGCCCTTTCAGGCCCCGGCCCTGTCACCGGTCGTCCCTCGACCAGAACCTCGCCGCTCGTTGGGGAAATGAGTCCTGCGACGATCTTGAGCAGTGTCGTCTTTCCGCACCCTGACGGCCCCAACAGAGTCGTGAGTTGTCCCTCCGGAAAATCGAGGTTGATCTCATTCAGGGCTTCGACCCCGCCTTCATATGTTTTCGATATGCCGAACATTTCGACCATGGGTTTCGGTGCGGTGGATGTTTTCCCGCCGCTATTCATTGATCCGCCGTCTTGCATGTCCAAAAAGTGCCCGCTCGGTCCACTCGATCGCTTCGATGAAAAATACCGAAAACACAATCACGAAGGCGATGGCCGCATACATCTTGGCATATTCGGCAATCGATTGATTGTAGGTGATGATATCGCCAATACCTGTTGGCGTGATCAGCAATTCCGCCAGAATCACTCCGATGAAACCAGCCGCGCATCCAAGCCTCAGTCCCGCAAAAATCATCGGGCTTGCCGCTGGCAAAATGATTTTTCGTATGAGTTGCCAACGCGATCCGAGAAACGCACGTCCCATTTCCATGAGCGAAGCCGGCGTATGACGCACTGCATTGAGCGAATTGAGCACGATCACCGGCATCGCCATGATGCACACGGTGAGGACCTTCGACGTCAGGCCGATGCCATAGGCGAAGGTAAGAATCGGAATGAGTGCGGCAAGGGGCGCAGACTGTGCGATGATGAACACCGGCGCGCCCAGCCACTCTGCGAAGCGGTTCAGTCCCATGAGCGTGCCAAGCGCAACTCCGCCGATCACCGAGACCATGAGACCGAGAGCAAGCGGCTGCAGTGTTATCCAGGCGGCCTTTGCAAGAGTGCCGTCTCCTGCCATTTCGAGGAACGCACCGAACGTCTCCTGGAATGTCGGAAATGCGGGACTTATGGGAACTCGCCCAGCATATTCCCATGTCCCTAGCACCACCAGCACGGACAGAACCCGCAGCGTCGTGGGATGGGTGAATAGGTCTCTTGTAGCGCGCGGGGCATGGGAAACCAGTCTTTCCGAAAGGCTCGTCATGGTCCTGCACTCGTGATCCTGTGCCAACCGAACCTGGGGAGCAGCGAAAGACTGCTCCCCATCGTAACTCAACCGCCAAGCGCCTTGCGCGCGTTTTCAAGCGGGCCCAGGTCCCAGTACTCTTCAACCTTGAGATCGCCCGCCGCACCTTCGAGTTGGCCGGCCTCGGTGTAGAACTCGAAATCAGCTTTGGCTGCCGCCGCCCCACCGCCTTGCGGGTCGAACAGCCCCTCCTTGGCTCCTTCGGTGTAGAAAGGTACGACTTCCTCCAGCACTTCCTTGGGCTGATCCGCAAGAAGATTGCGCTTGGCACGTTCCGCTTCGATGATTTGCGGATTGCTCGCCATCTCCCGCCACAGCTTCAACAGCTCCTCGGTGAGGATCTGCACCTGTTCCGCATTGTTTTTGATCCATTCGGCGCTACCGAACACCACCTCATCGCTCGCCGGATTGTCGACGCTCGGCAGTACGTGGAATCTGTCACCGGCCATCTGCATCAGCTTGTTCTTGTTGGCCAGGTCGACGATTGTGGCCTTGATCTGCCCGTTCATCATGGCGATGATGCGGTTGTCGGAGCCTGGCACGTAACTTCGCTCACCGAATGTAATGCCGTTGCGCTTGGCCAGAATGTTGCCGATTGCCTCCGTCCCCGAGCCACGTGCGTGAAAGGTGAAAGGCTGCTTGTCGAGGTCCTTCCAGCTCTTGTACTCGACCGAAACGACCGGAAAGAAGACCAGCCGCGAAACCTGAAACAGTATCCGCAGCGGCAGTTTGCTTTTCTGGATGACCGAATAGGGCGTACCGACGCCGACATCGGCCTGTCCATTGACGATTGCTTGTATGGCAAGCTCCTCCTTGGCAAAGGAGGTGAGTTCATAATCAACACCGCGCTCCTTGGCACGTTCAAGCGCGATGATGAATGCCAGCGTCTCCACCGAGACGACGTCGCCCAGCGCCACGCGAACTTTTCCCGCAGCGGTGCCGATCGCCGACCCGGCAATGAGAGCAAGAGCCATGACCGCCGCCGCGGCCGCGAATCTGAAGGATTTTGAGACGAGGGCCATATTAATTCCTCCCTGTGTTGGCAGACGGGTCGCTTGCGCGCACCCGCCTGCGCGATACTAGCCAATTCTTGATTGCCGGCGCCAGTGCACATAAGCTGACGTCGAACCCGACAAAGGGGGGACTCGACACCATTGCCACGTTCAACGTTCGGGATCTCGCCTGACGCTCCACCGGAAATCCTGCAGATGTCGACCCTGCCGGCCGCGGTCGAAGCACGTCACGTCAGTAAGGTATTCGGTTCCGCAGATTACAGCGTCAAGGCTTTGGACGACGTATCGCTCACCATTCGCCAGAACGAGTTTTTTACTCTGCTCGGTCCTTCCGGCTGCGGCAAGACCACGCTCCTTCGCCTCATCGCCGGCTTCGAACATCCAACTGAGGGCGAGATCGTTCTCTATGGGGAAGATATCTCGCCGCTGCCGCCGTTCAAACGTCCGGTCAATACCGTTTTTCAGAACTATGCGCTCTTTCCGCACTTGACCGTCAGCCAGAATGTCGCCTTCGGCCTGGAAATGCTCAAACGACCCCGCAGCGAGATCGATGCAACCGTCTCCAAGATGCTGCGTCTTGTCCGCATGGAGGAACTTAAGAATCGCCGTGTGAGCCAGATTTCCGGTGGCCAGCAGCAGCGGGTTGCATTGGCCCGCGCCTTGGCGCCGCGCCCCAAGGTCCTGCTGCTCGATGAACCCCTTTCTGCGCTCGACCTCAAGCTTCGCAAGGAAATGCAAATCGAGCTCAAACGGCTGCAGCACGAGACCGGTATCACCTTCATTTTTGTGACCCACGATCAGGAGGAGGCTCTCACCATGTCCGATCGACTGGCCGTGATAAGCGGCGGTCGAGTGTTGCAAATCGGTTCGCCGCACGACATTTACGATCGTCCGCAAAACCGTTTTGTCGCCAATTTCATCGGTGAGACCAATTTCCTTGAAGGCAGCATCGCCGGCACCCTCGATGGCCGCGCGCAGGTGAAGCTTTCCTCTGGAACCGTCGTATCCGCCAATATTGCGGAGGGCTCAAACCCCGCAGGCAATGTCACCATTGTCGTCCGTCCGGAGCATGCCTCTCTCGTCCCGTCCGGTACTGCAGCCACTCTCAGCGGAACACTCGAGCACATCGTTTATTTCGGCACCGATACCCACTATCACGTGAGGCTCAACAATGGGTCGGAGTTCATCGTTCGCGAACAGAACGACCGGGGAAGCACCGACCGCTGGTCGAAGGGAATGCAAACGGGAATACTCTTCGATGAACATGCTGCTCAGGTACTGAGCGACTGAGATGGTCGATACCGCCCTCCCCTATGCGAGCAGTCGTGCCGCGGTCGCCGCCGCACAAGCCCAACGCAAGGACACGCGCAATCGCTGGCTCCTGTCGGCTCCGGCCTTGATCATCATAGCCTTCGCTGCAGTCGGCCCCTTGTTCATCATGGCTGTCTACTCCTTCCTTACCAAGGGACCCTACGGCGGCGTCATCTGGGAATTCTCCACCGACGGATGGTACCGGGTGCTTTTCGAGACGGATATTTTTGATGAAACCGTCACGCTCGCCGATGCGCATTTGTCGATCTTTTGGCGTTCGTTGAAGCTGTCCACGGCCACCACACTCCTCGCCCTGGTCTTCGGCTTTCCCACCGCCTACTTCATCGCCACCCGCTCCGAGAGCACCCGCGCAGTCTGGCTTTTCCTTATTACAATTCCATTCTGGACCAATCTTCTCATTCGCACCTTCGCCATCATGGAAGTGATCCGCAACGAGGGGATCGTCAATTCGTTCCTGGTTGGCCTGGGAATAATCGATCGGCCGCTTCAAATAATGTTCACCGACTTAGCCATCATGTTGGGCATGGTTTACGTCTATCTGCCGCTGATGGTCTTGCCGCTCTACGCCAGCATGGAAAAGCTAGATTTCCGCCTCATCGAGGCCGGCTACGATCTTTATGCCAATCGTTTTCAGGTTCTGCGCAAGGTGATCGTTCCGCTTGTCAAGCCCGGGATAGTCGCTGGCTCTATCTTGGTCTTCATCCCGTCTCTCGGCGCCTACGTCACGCCCCGCGTCCTCGGCGGCGGCAAGAACATGATGATCGGAAACTTCATCGAGTTGCAGTTCGGCCAGGGACGCAATTGGCCTCTTGGTGCGGCTCTCGCGATAACCTTGATGATCGTGGTTATGATTGCTCTATTGGTCTACGTCAAAAACGCGTCTCGCTCGGAGATGGGTCGTGATTGAACGCCTGGCCCATCAGCGAGGGTTCGCCGTCAAACGTCAGCCCGGTTTCGGCGCCATCGCCATAACCTGCTTTGTCCTGCTCTACCTGCCGATCATCACCCTCGTCGTCTACTCCTTCAATGCCGGCACGTCGATCGCCATCTGGGAGGGTTTCTCGTGGCGCTGGTATCTCGCAGCCTGGCAGAACGAGCAGGTGCAGGAGGTTTCGCTACGCTCCCTTGTGATTGCTTCGACCGCCGCAGTCGTTTCAACCGTCGTTGCCACCATGGCCGCGATCGCCACCACCCGCACCAAGCCCTTCAGGGGCCTCACCTTCATCTATGCCTTCATCAATCAGCCGCTGATGGTTCCCGAAATCGTGACCGGCGTGTCGCTGCTCATCTTTTTTGCAATGATCAAGATCTACACGGGTTACACCGGACTGGCCTATCTCCTGTCGGCCCATACTGCGTTCTGTATTCCGTTTGCCTACCTGCCGATCAGGGCACGGCTGGAAAGCATGGATATTTCGCTCGAACGTGCTGCCGCAGACCTCTACGCAACCCCTTGGCGAACCTTTCGCTATGTAACCTTGCCACTGCTATGGCCGGGCATCCTCGCCGGCGCCATGTTGGCCTTTGTCATATCGCTCGACGACGTGGTCATCACCGAGCTCGTCAAATCGGGAGGCCAGGACACCCTGCCGACCTACATGCTCGGTCAGCTTCGCCGCATCGTCACGCCGGAAATGAACGCCATCTCCAGTGTTTTTCTCTTAATCTCAGTGTTAATGGTCACAATTTTCTTCTTCTTGAGCAGAAAGAAGCAGTAGACTTGCCGGCAAAAGTCAAAAGGGAGGTTATCGATGAAGTGCAAATTTGCCTTCGCGGCCGTTAACATCGCTTTCTTCACCCTTGCAGGCACGGCGCTGGCCGATGGAGAGCTGCAGATTTACAATTGGGGCAACTACACGAGCCCTGATCTCATCAAGAAATTCGAGCAGCAGTACAAGGTCAAGGTTACCATAACCGACTACGACTCGAACGATACGGCACTGGCCAAGGTCAAGGCCGGCGGACACGGCTTTGACATCGTGGTTCCTTCCGCCAGCTTCATCCCTATATGGATAAACGATGGCTTGCTTCTCGAAAGTCGACCGGACCAGATGGCCAATTTCAAGAACTTGGATCCTCGCTGGATCGATGTCCCGTTCGACCCCGGTCGGAGGTATACGGTTCCTTGGCAGTGGGGCACGACGGGAGTGACCGTCAACACCGGGGTCTATTCAGGCGACCCCAACACATCGGCGATTTTCCTCGACCCTCCCGACGAGCTAAAGGGGAAGATCAATGTCGTTCCGGAAATGGCTGATGTCATGCACCTGACCATCACCTACGTTGGCGGCACCCCCTGCACCGGCGATAAGGAAGTACTGAAAAAGGTGCGCGACAAACTTCTGGCCGCGAAAGCCCATTGGCTGTCGATCGACTACGGCAACGTCGACAGATATGCCAAGGAAGACATTGCCGCCGGCGTCAATTGGAATGGCGCCTCATTCCGTGCTCGGCTGCAGAACCCGAAGATCGTTTACGGCTACCCGAAAGAGGGCTATCCAATTTGGATGGACAACGTGGCTGTGCTGAAAGATGCCAAGAACGTCGAGAACGCTCAGCTCTTCCAAAATTTCATCATGGATCCCGAGAACGCGGCAATGATCTCCTCCTTTGCCCGCTATGCCAACGGCATCAAGGGATCTGAAGCTTTCATGCCGGAGGACATGAAAACTGCTCCAGAAATCGTTGTTCCAAAGGAGCTCGCGGCCTTTGGCGCATTCGCCGTCACTTGCCCGCCCGATGTGCAGGAGCTTTACACCGCCATCTGGACGGACCTTACCAAATAACCAGTTGATCGAACGGGGACGTAACATGAATTGGAAAATTGCCTTATCTGTCATTGCGCTCGGCATGAGCGGCTTAGTCGGCAGCGCCCATGCTGATGGCCAGCTCCACATTTACAATTGGGGCGATTACACCAGCCCCGAGCTCATCAAGAAATTCGAGCAGACCTACAACGTCAAGGTCACTGTCACCGACTATGACTCCAACGATACCGCTCTGGCGAAGATAAAGGCGGGTGGCCATGGCTTCGACATTGTCGTTCCCTCCGCAACCTTCGTCCCGATCTATATTCAGGAAGGTTTGCTCGCCGAAACGAGACCCGACCAGATGGAGAACTTCAAGCACATGGATCCCAAGTGGATCGATGTCGCCTACGATCCCGGCCGCCATTACACGGTTCCCTGGCAGTGGGGAGTGAACGGCATCCTTGTCAATACCAAGTTCTACAAGGGCGATCCCAATACCTCGGCAATCTTCCTCGACCCGCCCGATGAGCTCAAGGGTCGCATAAACGTCGTGCCCGAGATGGCCGAGATCATGCATCTCGCCATACGCTATGTCGGCGGTGAGCCCTGCACGAGCGACAAGGAAGTGCTGAAGAAAGTTCGCGACAAGCTCATGGCCGCCAAGCCGCACTGGATTTCTATGGATTATTCCAATCCCGAGAAATATTCCAAGGAAGACTTGGCCGCCGGCGTCAACTGGAATGGCTGGTCCCTCCGCGCCAGGCTACAGAACCCCAATCTCGTCTATGGCTTTCCGAGAGAGGGCTATCCGATCTTCATCGACAACGTTGCCGTCCTCAAGGACGCCCAGAACCTGGAGAACGCCAAGCTCTTTCAGAACTTCATCATGGCTCCCGAAAACGCCGCCATGATCTCCGCCTTTGCCCGCTATGCCAATAGCATCAAGGGCTCCGAGGCGTTCATGCCGGAGGACATGAAGACGGCTCCCGAGGTCAACATCCCCAAGGAGTTCGAGCCGATGGGCACAATTGCCGTCACCTGCCCTCCCGAGGCGCAAGAGCTCTATACAGCCATTTGGACCGAACTGACTAAGTAGAATCCAATCGCGAGCGGCCGATCTCCTTCAACTCGAAGCGAGATCGGCCTTATTTCCAATGTCCGATCCAGCTCTTTGCTATCTCTCCGCCACCGAGGCTTTATCTCTTTTTCGCGCGCGGAAGCTTTCCCCTGTCGAGCTTGTCAAGGCTCTGATCGAGCGCGCCGAGAAGGTGAATCCCGCCATCAATGCCTTCGCCGATACGTATTTTGATGAAGCCCTGGCCAAAGCAGAAATCGCCGAGGCCGAATATGCGAAGCGCAGCGGGTCCCCACGTTCGCTCGAGGGCTTGCCTGTAGCGGTCAAGGACGCCCAGCGGATCGCCGGCAAGCGCACCACCTATGGATCGCTCATTTTCAAGGACAATATCGATGACCGATCCGATCCGATGATTGAGCGGCTGGAGGAAGCAGGTGCCATCGTCCACGCCCGCACCACGACCCCCGAATTCTGCCTGTCCGGCGTTTGCTACAGCCGTATGTGGGGCGTATCGCGCAATCCATTCAACCTCGACTACGGTCCAGGCGGCTCCTCAGGCGGGTCTGCCGCGGCGCTGGCGGCCGGAACAGCCATACTCGCCACTGGCACTGATATTGGTGGTTCGATCCGAATTCCAGCCAGCGCCTGCGGCATCGTTGGCTACAAGCCCCCGCGCGGACGCAATCCCGATGGCCCCCCAGGGAACCTCGACCCCTACAATCATTGCGGCCCCATGGCCCGCACCGTATCCGGATGCGCGCTGGCGCAGAATGTCGTCTCAGGCCCCCATCCCCTCGATCACGCTTCCCTTCGCGACCGCCTGCTTATTCCCGAGAATGCTAAACCTCTCGCCGGCCTGCGTGTCGCCTATTCGATTGATTTGGGCTACATGAACATCGACCGCGATGTCTTGAAGAATACCCTCGCCGCTCTCGATATCTTTCGTTCTCTCGACTGCATCGTCGAGGAGGTGGATCTCGGCTGGACCATCGACTGCGAGAAATGGGCCGTGCACTGGTACAACTCCATGCATTTCGGTCGCCAGACCGTCTGGCATGCCCGCCGCCATGCCAATGTCATGTGTGACTACTCGCTCAAATTCGCCAGAAACTGCGAAACCGCTACCATTCTCGATGACGTTCCCCGTTCGTGGGAGCAAGTCCACAAGATGTATCAAACCTTCGGCCCCCTGTTGGAGAAGTACGATGTCTTTGTCTGTCCGACCAACGGTGTGCCCGCGGTCAAGGCCGATCATGACCCCTGGGATGAGAATTTCCGCATCAACAACGTCAGGGTCGATGCTGAAAATGGCTGGATACTAACGTATCAGTTCAACATGTTGCATCACTGCCCGGTGATGTCGGTGCCTTCAGGCTCTGCCGGAAACGGTGTGCCGACGGGCATACAGATCGTTGGGCGTACCTACGATGACCAAACGGTATTTCGTGCCGCTGCGAATTACGAGCGGGCCGCTCCGCATCTGTTTATCAGCGCCGGTAACCACCCCCTGTAGGCCAAGTTGAGTTGCAAGAACCTGGCCTGCTGCACAAGGGGACCGCCTCAAGCACACCCGTATCAGCCAAAGCTCTGCGGAAAATCTGCATCAAGTTGTGTGACCTCACGCCGGAAGGATACCGTGTCGGGGTCTTCCTCCCGATCGAGCTGGCGTGAGAACCGATGGCCCGAATAGACCGCGTGCGCTATCGTTCCTGCGGCAAGGCAATCACCGATCGTCCGAACCGACAGGATGCCGCGATCTTTCCATTCGGCCCTTCGCCCTCCTAACTCGAGCGCCAGCTGGTCGTTGGGCAGCCGTGCAGTCACCATGAGGACTGCATCCATTTCGATTGCCGCGGTATTGCCCGTGTAGACGCAGGCGATCTGTAAATGATCCCGCGCAATCGCCTCAAGCCCATGTGTGAGCCTGAGATTCACCCCTGCCTCAAGCAGCCGCCGTTGAATGAATTTCTGTTCCAGGGTCATCTGGGTGAAATCGGAAATCATGGTCGATGGCGTCACGATGGTCACTGAAGCGCCGCGGCTTGTGAGCAGCTCGGCCAAAACTCCGGCCATGTAGTAGTGATCGTCATCGTAGATGATCACCCGTCCCTGCGGCATTCTGCCCTCCAGCACATCGTCTGGCGTGAATACCGGCGCCGCTTCGGCAATTTCAATCGGTCTGAGGTTGAAGCGCCCCACGCTGTCCCGCCGCCATGTGGCTCCCGTAGCGACTGCCACATGCTCGAAACCGAAACTTAGAATGTCGTCGGCCGTGAGCCTGCTTTCCAGATAGGTTTCCACATTTGCAAGCTGCGACAGCTGAAAAGTCCGGTAATCGGCAACCCGTCCCCAGGCCGAAAGCCCTGGCAGCCGCCGCTCCTTTGCCACGCGCCCGCCAAGCACATCGCCCGCCTCTGCCAGCGCAACCTCGTATCCGCGCATCGCCGCCACCCGTGCAGCTTCGAGCCCTGCCGGCCCTCCGCCAACGATCAGCACACGGGTCTCGCTGCCCCGTCGGGCGAATTTCTCCGGATGCCACCCCCGCCGCCACTCATCGCCGAAAGTTGCATTCTGCGTGCAGCGGCTCGGGCTCGCCAGAGAATCGCCCGTGACGCACACGTTGCAACCGATGCATTCACGGATGTCCTCGATTCTCCCCTCCTCGATCTTTTTCGGCAGAAACGGATCGGCGATCGATGGGCGGGCCGCGCCGATGAAGTCGAGCATTCCTGACTTCACCTGTTTCACCATCTTGTCGACCGAGGTGAAGCGTCCCACTCCCACGACCGGTTTCGATGTAAGTGCCTTGAGCCCTCGCACGAAGTCGTCCTGGAAACCTTCCTCCGAGAATCGCGAGCTCTGTGAATCATACGCCCATGTACCCATGCAAAAATCCCACAGATCGGGAAGTTCGCCGATGAGTCCAATGACATCCTTAAGCTCTGAATTTGTGAGGCCGATGTCCCCCAGCATTTCCTCCACCGCGATCCTCACCGGCACTCCGCATCGATCACCCACCGCCTCTTTGGTATCCTCGATCAGTTCACGCAGGAACCGGACACGATTCTCCAGCGTTCCGCCATATTCATCGCTCCGCTGGTTGGTATGCCGCGACAAGAGGATCTGTGCCATCGCCAGTCCATGCCCGGCGTAGACATAAACGAGATCATAACCCGCCTGCATCGACCGGCGGGCCGCGTTCCGATGCCAGCGGCGCAGATTTTTCATATCCGTCTTGTCGAACGCGCGCGCCTGCAGCTGCTCGTTTTGCGCCGTCATCGTCGGCAGGTGATGCGGTCCGAACGGTACCTCACGCGAGTAATTGTTGGCGCTCGCCGGCCCCTGATGGCACAGTTCTATGCCGGCAAGGCTTCCGTGCGCGTGGATCGCTTCGACGATGCGTTCATGCAACGGCAGATCGCGGTCGTCCCATAGCCTGAGCTCCACATAGGGCGTAACCTCTGAGGAGGGGTGGATCTCGACCTCCTCCGTGCACACCACCGCCCAGCCCCCTTCGGCCTTGATGCCGCGCATCGTTGCATTCTGCGTGCCATCCCTCCAACCCATCCCGTTGCAGTGCGGAACCTGGTAGAAGCGGTTGCGCGCCGTCTTGGGGCCGATTGCCACAGGTTCGAACAGGATATCGTATCTGGGATCGCGCGCCATTGTGTCCTTCAGCCCCTCGCCAGCTTCAGCCGTTTAAGAAACCCTCAAGCACATTCACGGTGTTTACGCCGATCGCCTCGATGGCGTATCCGCCTTCCATGACGAATAGCGTCGGAAGTTTCAACCGCGCGACGCGCCCGCCGTATGTCGAGAAATCCTCCGATTTCAGTTTGAAGAAGCTGATTGGATCATCCTTGAACGTATCAACGCCAAGCGACACGATCAGCGCGTCGGGACCGTATTTTTTGATGCGCTTGCACGAATCCTCGAGCGCCCGCCCCCAAATCTCGTAGGGTGTGCCGGGCGGCATTGGGTAGTTGACGTTGAACCCTTCGCCCTGTCCTTCCCCTCGCTCGTCTGCATATCCCAGGAAATATGGATAGGCATCCTGCGGTTGCCCATGCAACGACAGGAACAGCACATCCTTCCGCCGGTAAAAAATGTCCTGCGTGCCGTTGCCATGGTGGAAGTCCACATCCAGTATCGCCACCCGATCGGCTCCACCGTCGAGGAACATCTGCGCTGCGATCGCCGCATTGTTGAGGAAGCAATAGCCGCCATACATGTCGATTGCGGCATGGTGGCCGGGCGGCCGGCAGAGAGCAAACGCGGCCCCCTTTCCTTCGGCTACGAACGTCTGAGCAGTCTGCGCCACGGCGGCGCTCGACTGGGCAGCGGTCCATGTTCCAGCCGTAATCGCCGTCTCGGTGGCAAGCGCATAGTAGCCTGCCTTGCCGTCGATATTTCTAGGCACCCGCTGCCCCATCCGCCGCGCTGGGAATCCCGATGGAATGATCTCTCCGCGGTGCCCGTCCGCGATCCACTCGGCCCAGGCGGTTTCGAGAAATTTGACGAAACCCACATCGTGAACGCGCTTCACGGGTTTCGCGGCAAACTTCGCGGGCGCTTGGATGTCCGTGAATTTGCGCCGTTTGAGTTGTCTCAGAATATACTCAACCCGCGACGGCCGCTCGAAGGGCGTCACAAACTCTCCGAAACACAGCTCACCTTGCGGAAAATGAAACCGGTGGTCTTCCGAATAAACGACTTTCATCACGCCAACCCCGCTAGCAATCAAGTGAAGATTGGCCTTTCTACCTCATCCTTTGCAAGAGGTTGGCGAGAAGATCGATATGTCGACCACGTTACTTCAGGATATCAATTCGAACCTTGGCAACGCCTACCCTTTTCAGCCCAACCGCGTGCGCTGCCCCAACCGCCAGATCGATGATGCGGCCGCGGATGAAGGGCCCTCGGTCGTTAATTCTCACTATCACCGCTTTTCCCGTGCTCACATTGGTAACCCGCACCTTGGTGCCGAAGGGAAGTGTGCGATGTGCTGCGGTGAAACCTCGCGGATTGAATCGCTCACCACTCGCCGTCTTTCTGCCGCTGCCGTAGTAGGAAGCGAGGCCAATCTGCGCTGCCAATGCGCTCTCTCCCCAATGAAGAACTGCGCACAGAAAGAGAATAAAAACTGCAAAACCTTTGATATGCATTGAGGAACCCAAATTTGCTTTGACGCGCCGCACCTAAGAAATCGCGTGCGGCGAGAATAAGGCCTGCAGCCGGCATTTTGGCGTCGTAAAATTAACCATTTGTCATTGGTTAAAAATTAGTCCGTAGGCGGATTAATTAGCCGCGAACCATCATGCCGTCGAGCGGGATTGCAGCACCGCGACCGGCGATCAGATCAGCTGTAATCCGCGCCGCAGCGTGACTCATTGTCCATCCCATATGGCCAAGCCCGGTATTGTACCACAGATTGTCGTGCCGTCCGCGGCCGAGGATCGGCGTCCCTTCCGGCGTCATGGGGCGCAAACCTGCCCAATACTCGGGCTTTTCATAATCGGCTCCGTCTGGAAAAACTGCCTGGATCTGTTTCAGCATATAGCTGAAATCGGCAGGCGAATGATCGAGCCCGTAGCCGGAAAACTCCGCTGTCGCCGTTACCCGCAGTCGGTCTCCCAGTGGGCACCAGGCAATCAGATTCTCCTCATCTATTCCCCCAATTGCGGGTGGGTTGTTCCGTCCTGAGACCGGGAACGTCACCGAATAACCCTTCACCGGATAAATCGGCAGGTCCTGTCCGATAAGCCGTGTCAGATGCGGACTGAAAACGCCGAGGCTCAAGATGAACACATCGGCCTTTTCCTTGCCTTGATCGGTAATCACTGACGAGATTTTTCCCCGATCCGTCTCCAGCGCTGTAATGTTAGCCCCCATTCTGAATTTCACGCCGCGTTCGGTAAGCCATTTTGCCATGTTTCGCGCAAACAACCGGCAGTCCCCACTCTCGTCATTCTTGGACAACAGTGCACCGGCGAACTCCTCCTTGACCGGTGCGAGCGCCGGGTCATGCGCCGTGATCCCATCGCGGTCGAGCGTCTCGATCTCGCAGCCGTTGTCGATGAGAATCTTCGCTTTCACGGCCGCACCTCTAAGAAGCTTTTCGCTGCGGTAGAGATACAAAATCCCACCTCGCCGCCCGTCGTATTTTATGTCTGTCGCCTTCAACGTCTCGTGAAAGATTTCCAGCGAGTAGTTGCACAGCCGCGCTTTGCGTGATGTATTCAGCAAGGCCCGTTCAACTGTGCATTCGCGCACAAAGCGTCCCATCCAGCGGAGGAAGTATTTGTCCAGATTCGGCCGCAGTCTCAACGCCTGGTCATTTCGCCACAACGATCTTATGAGAATTCGCGGAGCTGCCGGTGATGCCCACGTGTAGGAATGACCAGGAGCGAACAACCCAGCATTCGCAAAGCTGGTGAAAGACGCAGGCAATTCTTCCCTGTCGATGACGCAAACCTCATGCCCGTCTCGCCAGAGTTCATAGGCCGCTGTCACGCCGGCAATGCCTGCCCCCATAATGATCACTTTCATGTGGCTGCACCTCCAGCTGCGCCGCCCGTCTTGGTAACCGGGAGGGTGGGTGTATGCAAGATGTCTGGCGCTATCGATGGAGTTGCGTTACCAGAATGCTCATGCCGGTTTGAGTCGCCGCATTTCTCTACCGAGCCTCGGGATCGTCTGGTCGCAGCTCACTCGCAAGTATAGACTTGATATCAACTCATGCAGGGCGACAGGAAGCGCTCCATCTATATCGACTGCGACCCGGGCCTCGACGACGCCGTCGCCCTGGCGCTCGCAGCCGCTGCCGATGAACTCGACATTACTGCAGTGACCACCGCTGCCGGCAACGCCACCATCGAGCGCGTCACCGACAATGCTCTCTCCCTATGCGCAACTTTGCGCCTAAAGACGCCGGTCTATGCCGGCGCCGATCATCCCCTGCGCGTGAAATCCCACTTCGGCACCGAAATCTGGGGCGGCGATGGAAGCCTTGGCTTGAAACGCCCGCGCCGCGGTGCAGTATCGGAGGGAGCGGCGGAATTCTTGCTCCGCACTCTCAAGGACGCTGCCGACCGTTCAATTCTCATATGCTGCCTTGCGCCATTGACCAATCTTGCCAAGGTTCTCCTGCTTGAACCCCGTCTCGCGGAGAAAATTGAACGCCTGATGCTTATGGGCTGTGCGCTGGGCAAAGGGAATGCGACTGCTGCCGCCGAGTTCAATATCTGGTTTGATCCGCACGCCGCCAAGCGGGTTTTCGAAGCCGACGTTCCGACTGTTGTCGTGCCTTTGGATTTGACCCGGACAGTCATTGCCAAGAGCCCTCATATTCGCAGGCTTGCGCGGTCGGAAAAACCCGCAGCCTGCCTGGTCGCCCGCATGCTCCTGCTTGCTGGCAGCGATGGCCATCCCGCCGCCTTGCATGACGCCATCGTCATCGGTTGCTTGCTTTGGCCGGATTTGTTCTCTTTCAAGCAGGGTGGTATCACCGTTGGTGTTGAAGATGGGCCTGCCCGTGGCCAGACGCGGTTCAGCGAAGGTGAGGGTCACCACGTCTTGCTGACCTCGGTGGAAGAGGACAAGCTGCTCGATATGATGGTTGCCAAACTCCTCGGTAAATCCGATAGGCGCAAATGACGATTGCCGTCCTTGGCAGCATCAACATGGATATCACCGCCTATTCCGACAGGCTGCCGAGGCCCGGAGAGACCCTTCACGCTCACCGCTATCTGACGGGGCTTGGAGGAAAAGGTGCCAACCAGGCCGCCGCCGCGGCAAGACTGGGTTCCGCCACGGATTTCATTGGCCGTGTGGGCAACGATCATTTCGGCAGAAGCGCGATCGAGCAGCTGCAAAAGTTCGGTGTCGTTACAAGACACGTCTCGATCGATCCAGGCAATTCCACCGGGATTGCCATCATCAACGTCGATCGCAACGGAGAGAATTTTATCACCGTTGTAGCTGGAGCGAATTTTGCCATCGACGAAACCGATATCGCGGGCGCCGCAGATTGCCTCGAAACGACCACTGTGCTTCTGCTTCAAATGGAAGTGCCCTGGCCGCCAATGTTGCTCGCTGCTAAACGCGCCCGCGCGAAGGGTGCAAAAATCATTCTCGACCCCGCTCCGGCACCTGCCGCCGGCATCGATCTGGATTTGAGTTTTTTCGACATCATTACCCCTAACGAGACCGAAACCGAAATCCTGACGGGCATACATCCACACGACGCTCCGACGGCCGCTGCTGCCGCCAAGCAACTCCATCGGCGCGGGCCGCAGGTGGTAATCGTAAAACTGGGCAGCAGGGGGGCCTATCTTTCGACACCTGAGACCGGCTTGCATGTTCCTCCCTTCAAGGTCGAGGCGCTCGATACGGTAGCCGCCGGAGATTGTTTCAATGGCGGTCTCGCTTATGCACTGTCAAAAGGCATGGACCTCGTGCCGGCAGCTCGCTTCGCATCGGCCTGTGGCGCCCTTTCAACCACGAAATATGGAGCTGCCGCAGCCGCTCCGACACTTTCGGAAGTTGACGGCCTGCTCAGCCGCGCTTGACTCGCAGACCCGGTTGGCGCTGTTGTGCGCCTTCGCTATGCTGCCGGCATCATGAGGGAGGTAATTAGATGACCGCATTCAAGCTCCACCGCCGTACTGCCGTTGCCGCCGTCTTGGGGGCGGTATTGGCGACATCCGTTTGGCTGCCCGGCGCCTTGGCTCAGTCGAAGGAAATAAAGGTCTTGAACTGGCAGGGATACGGCACTGATGAGAAATGGGCCACTGACCAATTCGAGCAGAAGACTGGCATCAAGGTCGTCCACGATTACTTCAACTCCGAACAGGAGATGCTGACCAAATTGCGCACCAGTCCAGGCACCTATGATGTCGTCCTGTTCAACAACACCTTTGTCATGGATGCCGTGCACGAGGGCCTCCTGCAGCCGATTGACTCTGCAAAGATCCCCCATTTCGCCGACCTGACGCCATCGCTTCGCGATTCCGATCGATTTGTGATGGACGGAAAACATTATGCTATTGCCTGGGTCTGGGGCGTCACATCGATTGCCTATTCCACCGATAAGCTTCCCGAAGCTCCCCAGTCGCTCGAAACATTGTGGGACAACAGCAACGCCGGAAAGGTCGGCTGGCGCGATGACGCGGTGGAATCCGTTCAGTTCGGCGCTCTCGCCACCGGCCAGGATATGAACGCTCCCGCCGACATGGAAAAGATCAGGGCCAAGCTTGAAGCCTTGAAGCCGCAGATCAAGACCTTCTGGTCTTCCGAAGACGAATGGAATAAATACTTTGCCGCCGGCGACTATAACATCTCAACCTACTGGTCGGGATCGGCCGCGCGCTCGAAGAAGGCTTTCAAGCTTCCGGTTGGATTTGTCGTTCCGAAGGAAGGCGCCATCGGCTGGTTCGACGGGCTTGCCGTTCCCGTCAATGCTCCAAACCCTGAAGGCGCCTACGCCTTCATCGACTACATGATAAGCCCCGAGTTCTACGTCAAATGGGACACCGATGTGGGCGCCCCTGCCTCAGCCAACGCCAAGGCCAATGCCGCCTTGCCTGAAGATGCCATGAACCGGACCGTCCTTGGCGATCCAGAGGTGGTTAAGCGCCTGCAATGGATGGCACCGCTATCGGACGACCAGCGTAAGGCCTATCAGGAGCTCTGGGACGGGGTGAAGACCACTTTCGCCCAGTAGCCTGAATCCATCCGGCGCGACTCTTGGAAAAGAGAGCCGCGTCGGCACGCGGGATAAGACCAAGATGCCCGGCCTTGCCGCTCGACAGGCCCGTTCGATCGTGGCGTTGACCGCGCCGGCCTATCTCTGGCTGGCGCTCACCGTGTTCCTGCCGCTTTCGGCAATGATCTATTTCAGCTTCTTGACCGTGGCACCGATTGGTGGACGGCAGGCGGAATGGACTCTCGCTCACTATGTTGCCTTCTTCACCAAGGAAGTCTATTGGCGCAACGCCTGGCGCTCCTTCGAGCTCGGCATCTATGTCACGATTGCCTGCCTTCTGTTCGGCTATCCCGCGGCTCTTATGCTTGCAAAGCACGTCCGCGGCCGCTGGAGGGAGGCCCTGTTCCTGCTGATCATCCTTCCCTTCTGGAGCAATGCCCTTGTCAGGACATTCTCCTGGACGATGGTGCTGCGCGGCGAGGTAGGGTTGCTTTTCACCTATTGGGCCATCGTCATCGGCCTAGTTCATGCCTATCTGCCCTATGCGATCCTCACCTGTTACGTCTCTCTTCAGTCGATTGACGACGCGTTGATCGAAGCCGCGCGCAGCCTTGGCGCTTCCCGCTTTCAGGCATTCCTTCGCATCACGCTGCCGTTGAGCATTCCCGGCGTCCTCGCCGCCGTCATTCTCATTTTCGTTCCCGTGATCGGCTCGTTCATGGAGCCGCGCATCTTGGGTGGCAAGAACGCCATCATGTTGGGTCCGATCATCGAGAGTCAGTTTACCGCAGTTTTCAACTGGCCTCTCGGCGCTGCTTTGTCTTTCATCATGTTGACGATTGTTGTCTTGTTGCTGCTTGCGGCCTCCCCGATTCTTCGCCGCTACTGGCAGTAGGCGCGAAATGACGGAACGCGCACTTGGCCATCTGATCGTTCGCCTCTACCTGGCATCGGTACTGGTTTTTCTCTATCTGCCGATCGCCGTGATGATGCTGATGGCATTCAACGCCTCCCCCCTTTATGAGTTTCCGTTTCACTTTGACACAATATGGTTTAAAGCATTGATAAAAAATGAGAGGTTAATCGAATCGAGCCTGAACAGCGTTTTGATCGCCATCGCCAACACGGTCATTGCCACGACCGTCGGAACCATGGGTGCGATCGGCTTAAATCGGTATCAATTTCGCGCACGCCCACTCCTGGAGCTCCTTCTTTTACCTCCAATAACCATCCCGTGGTTAATCATCGGGACATCTATGTTGATTTTTTTCTTTTGGTCGGGGATAGGCCGCGGGCTTCATGCCATCCTGTTGGGCCATGTGGCACTCTCTATTCCCTACGTGATGATTGTAGTGGGAGCGCGTCTCAAGAACCATGGATCAGCCCTGGAGGAAGCAGCAGCCTCGCTCGGGGCGACACCCTGGCAAACGTTCTGGCGCGTCAGTCTGCCCGTACTGGCGCCCAGCATCATCGCCGCAGCACTCTTCGCCTTCGCCGTTTCCTTCGATCAATTCGTGATCTCCTATTTCCTCGCTCCGCCGGGCACATCTACCTTGCCCGTCGAAATCTACACGGCAATTAGAAAAGGCTTCACCCCTGAGATCAATGCAATCTCAACCTTGATAATTCTTCTCTCCATGGGGCTTATGCTGCTCGTAGCTCGTCAGTATCGATTTGGCGGGGAGCGCTGATGAGCCGCGTCGATGTAGCAAACGTATCGAAGCGTTACGGCAACTTGCCAGCCCTCCACCATGTGTCCATTTCTTTCCTCGATGGCGAATTTTTCGGGCTTCTCGGTCCCTCGGGTTCAGGTAAGACCACGCTTCTGCGCGCCCTGGCCGGCTTTGTCGAACCGGACGAAGGCGCCATCAGTTTCGATGGCGAGCGCGTGGACAGCGTGCCGGTACACAAGCGCGCGATTGGTATGGTGTTTCAGAACTATGCGTTGTTTCCCCACCTGACGGTAAGCGGCAATATCGCCTTCGGGCTCTCCGTAAGAGGCGTGCAGGGAAGTGAGATCGAACGCCGCGTCCAAGAAATGCTGTCGCTTGTCCGTCTTGTCGGGCTGGGTGCACGTAAGCCACGCGAGTTGTCTGGAGGACAACAGCAGCGGGTTGCCCTCGCCCGCGCGTTGATTACCAGCCCAAAGGTGCTCCTTCTCGACGAGCCCTTGGGCGCTCTCGACCGCCGTTTGCGCCAGGCAATGCAGGTCGAGCTGAAGGACATTCAGCGCGAAACTGGCGTCACCACGATTTTCGTCACCCACGATCAGGAGGAGGCCCTTACACTCTCCGACCGAATCGGCATCATCGACCAGGGACAGCTCATTCAGATCGGAACCCCTCATGACGTTTACGAACGCCCGCTCACCATATTCGCCGCGCAGTTCTTGGGCGATGCCAATGTTTTTTCAGGGCAGCGCAGCGGCTCCGCCATTATTCTGCATGACGGCACTCGCATATTTGCTTCCGCTCCGGCCACCTCGGAAACGGTCATCGTCCGTCCAGAGAAAATGCTTGTATTTGCCTCAGGCAACGCTCCCGATAAGTTTGCCAATCGCCTCTCCGGCAAGGTCCTTCAGGCGATCTACTCAGGGGCAAGCGTCACCTATCACATTTCGGCACCCGCACTTGCCGGCGAACCGCTCGTCGTCTTCCTGCAGAACCGTGAGGGTGACGTTCTGGCTTCCGGCGCCTCGGTAACTGTTGCCTGGTCCCCCGACCATACGGTGCCGGTGAAAAGATGAACCCCCATTCGCTTCCCTTGGTGCGCCATTGGTCGACTTGGGATGCTGCCCGTCCTGCTGAGATCATGCACCTGACCTCCATGGTTCGCGTGACTCCTGTTGCTTACGCAACAAGCCTCGGCCGGGCGACCCATTTTCCCCCCGGTCGGAACGTCGTCTACGGCCCTCATGCTATCGATTCAAGCTTTGTTGAACTTACCCTCTCTCATGCCGGTACCCAGCTACGCTGGAGCTATTCGAAACCCGAACCGAACACCGCTCTGGCGTCTTGGTCGGCCACGAAGTTCGGGGAGTGGGGATTGCGCTTTTGGGTTGCCCTCTGCCTGTCCTCCGGAGAAGGCGGGATATGGCGCTACGATGCGACTGAGCACATCCTTCACGGCTCGGTTGGGCCCGCTTACTTCGCTGTCGCGTGCCGCAAGTCGCCACTCCTTGTAAGTGTCCACGACGACCTCCAGGCGCTCGAGCGAGAGTTTGAGGAGCACGGATATTGGTATCTGGGCTCGAGGTCTTCAGAAGGGCGCTTCATGGCCTTGCGGTTCAACCTCGAGGAAATGCCCTCCAATGATATCGCCATCGCCCATGGCGGCAGCCACGCCGAAGCCTGCGACAGGGCGAGAGTAGCCCTCCAAGCCCCTCCCATGCCGAAACCGGCGGACGATGATCTATCCGCCGCCCGCGACATCCTGGCTTGGAACACGGTCTGGGATACCAGGAATTCGAGGCCCTACACCGCTTGTTCGCGCAACTGGGATCTTGAGAAATTCGGCGGCTTCGGCGTCTGGCTCACCGACAGCGCCATAAGCGCCCTGATCCACTCCAGTTTCGATGAGGAACAAGCGTGGGAAAATATCGCTGCTCTGCTTGATGCTCAAACGCCTGAAGGGAATTTCCCTTGCCTTGTGACGGGCAATGACAACTGGCGCGATCGCTCCCAACCTCCACTCGTCTCTCTCATCATATGGCTGATCTATGTTCGCACGGGCAACATCAAGCTCCTCGAGCTCGCCTACGACCCGCTCAAACGCAATCATGCCTGGTGGTGGCGAAACCGCGACGGCAACGCCAACGGCGTGCTCGAATATGGTTCCTCCGCGGCGGGTGAAGGGCTTTACATGGGAACCAAGCTCGCAGCCAAGAACGAATCCCTCATGGACAATTCACCGGTCCATGACGAGGCCCAGTGGAACGACAAAAGCCGCACGCTCGACTGCGAGGATGTTGGGCTCAACAGCCTCATAACGCTCGACGCCGAAATGCTGAGTTTTATGGCTGCGGCTCTCGGGCGTGAGACGGAAGCAGGTGATCACCGTGCTAGAGCCGCTGCTCACCGCAGCAAGCTCTCGACCCATTTCTGGGACGATGCGCGCCAAATCTTTGCCAATCGACTGTGGAGCGGCAAATTCGTAAAGAGCCTCGCACCTACGAGCTTTTTTCCGATGATCGCAGGTGCCGCCACGCCGAGCCAGGAGCGTGACCTGCTGCGGCACTTAACCAACCCTCGTACTTTCGGAGGCCGGTTCGGCTTGCCATCCATTGCCCGCAACGATCCTGCCTTCTCCGACAACGTCTATTGGCGCGGCCGCATTTGGCCAATTCTGAACTGGCTCGTCTGGCTCGGACTGAAGCGCAACAATCACTGGGCCGCCGCGGAATCGTTGCGCAGGAAAAGCCTGAAGCTCTTTGCTGCCTCCTGGCGATCGCGCCTTGCACCCGAAAACTTCAATGCCGTCACCGGTGAGGGGTTGGATCAACCCGATACCGATCCGTTCTATAGCTGGACCGCACTTCTGCCGCTGATGGGCATGGCTGGGGTTCTGGACATCGATCCATGGAAAGGCTGGTGTCTGAACAACACCGGCAACGATATCGAGCTCGGACCGGTCAATACCCCCATCGGCTCCGCTCATATCTCGCGTCGGCAGGGCTGGATCGAAGTAACCTGCGCCGGCAAGTTGGTCGTGGCGAGCGACGTCAAGCCTCGCCTGACCCACATCAGCATTGCCGATCGCTTGGCTGTCATGTTGCCGGCCGGCCTTGCAAGAGGCCGGAGCATACGGCTCTCGAGGCCGATTGCATCGGCATCGCAAAACGGCCGCAAATTGAAAGGCCTGACTTCAACGCACGAGATTCGCCTCGAACAGACCGGACACAAACCGGAGCTGCTCGAGATTACGTTCCTTTAGAACGCTGGCACCCTAGAGCTGGACCAAAAAAGAACCGCCAGGCAGCCGCGCTGCGCGCGGGTTAGGCGGTCCCTTGTTTGATCGAACGAGCTAGTTAGATTGCTTCTTTCACTTCCTTGGCGACGCGGAACGCAACCTTCCGCGAGGCCTTGATCTTGATCGCCTCGCCGGTGGCAGGATTGCGGCCCATTCGCGCCGGCCGGTTGCGAACCTGCATGATACCAAGACCTGTAATGCGAACCTTGTTTCCTTTTTTCAGGTTCTTGACCGTAAGATCAATGAAGTCTCCGAAAAGTTCGGCCATTTTCTTCTTGGGCATCTCGTGTTTTTCCGCCAGTTCGGCAATCATCTTCGAGAGCGGCACGGTCAACTGAGCCTTGTCAGCCATTGATCTCCTCCTCTGTCCTCAGTTACAAAAATCCGCGTTTCCATTAAGCCAGAATCAAAAAACGCAAGACAATGCGGGAGTTTTTGCGTCGGTTCTGGCCGCTTGTCTAGAGGTTCTGGCCCCTTTACGGCTTGAGAAACACAGAAAAATGCGGAAAAACGCCTATAAAACGGCAAATATCACTAGGGACCGAAGCTTGGGTGGCACGAATCGCTCTTGACATCACTTCGCTGGGCCGCCGTGGCGAAGGCATCGCGCGTGGGCCTGCGGGCAGTATTTTCGTTCCCTATGCTCTTCCCGGCGAACTCGTCGAGGCCGACGTGAACGGTGCGCAAGCCACTCTCGTTGCACTGCAACAGGCCTCCCCTGAGCGCGTCTCGCCGCCATGCCCGCACTACGGCGATTGCGGCGGCTGCGCACTCCAGCATCTGGCCGACGCTCCTTACGAACAATGGAAACGGTCGCTTGTAATCAGTCAACTGACGAATGTTGGTTTGTCGCCGCTCGTTCAACCTCTTTTTGCCGCTCATGGAAGAGGAAGGCGTCGCGTCACATTTCATGTTCGCCGCCCAACCGAAGGCAAGGCTTCGGTAGGATTCATGGGATTTGACAGTCATCGACTGGTGGAGATCGGTCATTGCCTTGTCTGCGCTCCAGAACTCGGCCAGGCCCTCCCCGCCGCCCGTGCGCTTGCGAGCGTGCTTATTGGCGGGACGGCATCCTTCGACATCCACTTCACTGCCACGGCAAGCGGGCTGGATTGCGACGTCCGTGGGTTAAGTCGTGATCAGGAACCTTCCCATGCCGACATCGCCGCAATTTCATCGCGCTTCGGCTTGATCAGACTATCGATCAACGGTATCCCGGCCGTCACGCTCGGCCAACCTCTGATCGATTGTGCCGGCGCAAAAATCATTCTTCCTCCGAGCCCTTTCCTTCAGGCCACCGAGCTTGGCGAAACAACCCTCCTGAATTTCATTCTGGCGCACCTTGGCAGCGCCAAGCGTGCCGCCGACCTGTTCTGCGGTGTCGGTACGTTCACCTTTCACCTTGCCCGTCAGCTGCCGGTCCTTGCCGTTGACCGAAACAGTGCAGCTATCGACGTATTGATGCATGCTGCGCGTCACACGCAGCGTTTGAAATCAGTCCGCGCGACCGTCCGCGATCTGTTTCGCCAACCGCTAACGGCCCACGAGCTCGATGATCTCGATTTTGTCGTTTTCGATCCGCCGCGACAGGGAGCTGAGGCTCAGTCCAAGGAACTTGCCCAATCCCGCATCCCCTCGATTGTCGCGATATCATGCAACCCTTCAACCTTTGCCCGCGACGCGGCCATCCTGGTCGGCGGCGGATATGAGCTGAAGGAAGTCCTCCCCATCGACCAGTTTAGGTGGTCGGCGCATGTCGAAATTGCGGCGTTTTTCACCAGAGGTTCCAAGCGAGGCCAATTGACGCTAAAACACTGAAGAACTCGCTATCCGGATCACCGTCCTTGAAGAACCCTACCGATAACTCGCCGCAACTTGCTTCATCCTCATTTCGCTTGCCGGCGCTTGACCAGGATTTTCTGTTGGGGGATTCCACCCGCGGCGTGCGCTTCATGCTCGAATATGCCAAGGCCGAGGAAATATTGCGCCATTGGCGAATCTGTTCGACCATCGTTGTCTTCGGCAGCGCGCGCATCACGCGCTCCTCGTCTTGGTACGAGACGGCACGCAGTTTTGCCTTCCTTGCGTCCGAAAAAGGCGGCGCCAAGGAGTTGCGCGACGGTTATCGTCACAATGTGATCGCAACCGGCGGCGGTCCTGGAATCATGGAGGCAGCAAACCGTGGTGCCTCCGAGGCGGGAGCACCCTCCATTGGCTTCAACATAACCATTCCACTCTTACAGGAGCCTAATGCCTTTACGACTCCCGATCTGACCTTTCAGTTTCACTACTTCGCCATGCGCAAGATGCACCTTGCCATGCGTGCCGCCGCCTTGATCGTCTTTCCCGGTGGCTTCGGCACTTTCGACGAGTTATTCGAGATCTTGACCCTTCGCCAAACGGGCAAGATGCCCGATATCCCCATCGTCCTTGTCGACCGCGAATATTGGACGCAGGTATTGAACTTTGACGAACTGCTCCGGCGCGGCATGATCGCCGCTCACGATCTTAAGCTTTTCAGCTTCGCTGAAACTCCCGACGAAATCTGGAGCACCGTCAGCGCCTCCGGTCTCAAGGTTCATGTCAAATGGCGACGGAACGATGCCGTCCAGCTATGACTTGAGGCAGCTCGGCCATAAAAATGCTGGCGAGTTGACAATGCTGAGCCGGTGTCGTGAAGTCGCCGAAAGGCCGCGAAATCGGGCCTCACGCCTGAAGCTCGACCATCCGCGACCCGTCCTTTCGCATCCAGGGAGAAAATGCATGTTTATCAGGCTCCTTTCATGGGCAGCGGTCATGGTCGCAACGGCAGCCGCCAGCCTAGCTGCCGAGATTAGCCCCGCCATCGTTTATGATCTCGGTGGCAAATTCGACAAATCCTTCAACGAAGGGGTCTACAACGGAGCCGAACAGTTCAAGAAAGACACCGGCATCGAGTACCGCGATTTCGAAATTCAAAATGACAGTCAGCGCGAGCAGGCGCTTCGCAATTTCGCCAAACGCGGTAACAATCCGATCGTTGCTGTCGGCTTCTCCCAGGCCCAGGCCGTTGAGAAAGTTGCCGAGGAATTTCCCCAAACCCAATTTGCGATCATCGACATGGTGGTCGACAAACCGAATGTCGCTTCAATAGTGTTCAAGGAGCATGAGGGAAGTTATCTTGTCGGCATTCTCGCCGCCATGGCCTCGAAGACGGGCAAAGTTGGTTTTGTCGGTGGCATGGACATCCCTCTCATTCGCAAATTCGCCTGTGGCTATGTCGGCGGTGTGAAATCGGTTAAGGCCGACGACGAAGTATTCCAAAACATGACCGGCACGACGGGCGCTGCCTGGAACGATCCTGTGAAGGGTGGCGAGCTTGCCAAGTCTCAATTCGATCGCGGCGCCGATGTCGTCTACCACGCAGCCGGCGGCACCGGCCTCGGTGTTCTGCAGGCAGCTGCCGATTCCAAGAAGCTCGGTATCGGTGTCGATTCCAATCAAAACCACCTTTTTCCCGGATTCGTCCTTACCTCCATGCTGAAGCGGGTGGACACTGCCACCTACAAGGTCTTTGAGGCATCGAAGAACGACAGCTTTAAGCCGGGCGTGCAGGTACTCGGCCTTGCGGAAGGAGGTGTCGGCTGGGCCCTCGATGACAACAATAAGTCGCTCATCACTCCCGAGATGATGGACGCCGTCAAAAAGGCCGAGGAGGACATCAAATCGGGAGCGATTAAGGTTCACGACTACATGGCGGACTCTTCTTGTCCTTACTAACCCTGCCGCATGAAACCCGACGATATCCTTACAGCCGCCGTCGAGCTGCAGGGCATTGACAAATATTTCGGGAGCGTTCACGCGAACCGCGCCGTCTCCTTGCGCGTTCAGCGTGGGACGATTCATGGCATCGTGGGAGAGAACGGTGCCGGCAAATCGACCCTCATGTCGATACTTTATGGTTTCTACCGCGCTGATGCCGGTGAGATAATTATTGGCGGCAAGTCCGTCGCAATTCGCTCGCCGGCAGAGGCAATCGCTCTTGGCATCGGTATGGTTCATCAGCATTTCATGCTGGTCGAAAACTTCACCGTGCTGGAAAATGTGGTACTCGGCGCCGAGGGCGGCCAGGTGCTAAACCGCGGTTTTGATGCAGCCCGGCAAAGTCTCGAACGGCTGAAACACGACTACGGGTTGGATGTCCCGATAGATAGTCTCATTTCTGATTTGCCGGTGGGGCTGCAGCAGCGCGTCGAAATTCTCAAAGCTCTTTATCGCAACGCCGAGGTTCTCATACTTGATGAGCCGACAGGCGTTCTCACCCCCAAGGAAGCTGACCACCTCTTCAACGTGCTCCGCAAACTGCGCTCCGAAGGCAAGACCGTGATTCTCATCACCCACAAGCTTCGTGAAATAATGGCCGTGACCGACGTTGTTTCAGTCATGCGTAAGGGCAGTGTTGTGGACACGTTGGAAACACGCCACACAACTCCTTCAAGGCTTGCCGAGCTCATGGTGGGTCGAAGCGTCAAGCTTGAGGTCGAAAAAAAGCGGCGCCAAGCCGGCCTGCCCATCCTCGAAGTGCGCAATCTGTCGTATCGCGATCAATCCGGCGTTGACCGATTGAAGGACATTAGCTTTGCCGTCCGCGAAGGCGAGATCGTCGGCATTGCCGGTGTCGCCGGGAATGGCCAGAGCGAGTTGCTGGCCGTTCTCTCTGGAATGAATGAACCTTCCGGAGGCGAGATTCTTCTTCGCGGCAAGCCGCTGGACAGGGCGGGCTACAACGCCCGTCTCGTGCGCAGTCTGGCCGTTGCGCACGTTCCCGAGGATCGCCAGCGGATTGGCCTCGTTATGCCTTTTATAGCCTGCGAAAACACCATTCTAGGCTATCACGAGGATCCAAAATTCGGTCGGGGATTCTTGAACCGTACGGCAGTCTTCGAGGATGCGGCGCAAAAAATGCGCGCCTATGACGTTCGCCCGTGCGATCCTTCCCTTCGCGCTTCGCTGTTTTCCGGCGGCAATCAGCAGAAACTCGTCCTCGCCAGAGAAATCGAACACTCGCCGGATCTTTTGATCGTGGGCCAGCCCACTCGCGGGGTTGACATCGGAGCGATTGAATTCATCCATCGTCGTCTTCTCGACTTGCGCGATCAAGGCAAGGGCATTCTGCTGGTCTCCGTGGAACTCGATGAGATCCGCAGCCTGTCCGACCGAATTCTGGTTATGTTCGCCGGATCGATCGCCGGCGAATGTGCGCCCACCGTCCCCGAGACCGAAATTGGTCTGCTGATGGCCGGCATCGTGCATGAGAAAGCTGCATGAGGCAGGCAGGCCAGCTACCGTGGTGGGCGAACCTGCTTCTCATCCCTGCCCTCAATCTCCTTGCGGCCTTCGCGGTTTCCGGCCTTCTGCTTTTCGCTATCGGCGAAAACCCGTTCCGCTCCGCCGCCATCATCGTTGAGGGCGCATTTTTCTATGGGGAAGGTGTGGGCTACACCTTGTTCTATGCCACCAATTTCATTTTCACCGGCCTGGCCTTCGCCATCGCCTATCACGCCGGCCTCTTTAACATCGGCGCCGAGGGGCAAGCATATGTTGCAGGGCTCGGCGTTGCTCTCGTTTGCCTGTCACTGGACTGGCTGCCCCGCCCGCTCATCATCCTCATCGCGCTCATCGCCGCCGCAGCCTTTGGGGCGGCTTGGGCCTTGATCCCCGGCTATCTGCAGGCGAAGCGTGGAAGTCACATCGTGATTACCACCATCATGTTCAACTTCATCGCTGCCGCGCTGATCGTCTATCTGCTGGTGAACCACCTCTCTCCCCCAGGTTCGATGCAGCCCGAGACCCGCAATTTCATAGCCGCCGCGCGATTGCCTTTTCTCCACACAATCTTCGCCGAAATGGGCGTGGCGCTCCCGGCCTCGCCTCTCAACCTCTCCTTTCTGTGGGCGCTGATTTGTTGCGTGTTGTTTTACATTCTCGTCTGGCGCACCAAGCTTGGCTATGAACTGCGCACTCTCGGCGCAAATCTCCATGCCGCCGTGTATGGCGGCATGTCTCCTCCGCGCCTCATAATGATTGCCATGATGCTTTCAGGAGCGCTCGCCGGTTTCATGGCGCTCAACGAAATCATGGGCTCACAGCACCGGATGATCCTCGACTATACCTCGGGATACGGCTTTGTCGGCATTGCTGTAGCTCTCATGGGCCGCGCACATCCCTTGGGAATAATTTTTGCTGCGGTGCTTTTCGGCGCGCTCTATCAGGGTGGGGCCGAGCTGGCCTTCGAAAGCCCCAACATCACTCGCGACATGGTCGTCCTCATTCAAGGCCTGGTCATCATGATGGCGGGTGGACTTGAGCATCTATTTAGGCCACATATTGAGCGCCTGTTGACTTCGCGCCGGCTCCAAGTTGCGCCGGCCCGGTAATCGTCATGGAGCTCATTCAGGCAATTTCCACCATCATCGACTCAGGCATCCGGCTGTCAGTGCCGCTGCTCTTCGCCTGTCTTGCCGGACTTTACGCCGAACGCGCCGGCGTATTCGATATCGGGCTAGAGGGCAAGATGCTCATCGCCGCCTTCGCTGCCGGCGCCGTCGCGGCGATAACTGGCTCACCCTGGCCGGGTCTTTTCGCCGCGATTCTTGCATCTGTTGCTTTTGCTTTGTTGCACGGGCTTGCCACGATTACTCATCGTGGCAACCAGATCGTTTCAGGCGTTGCCATAAACATCATGGCGGCCGGCCTGACCGCTCAGTTGGGCGTCACACTGTTCGAGCGGGGTGGCCAAACCCCCCAGCTCCCCCCTACTGCGCGTTTTTTGGAGAACGAGCTGCCGGGCGCCGATCTCGTGCGTGGTATTCCGATTATTGGCGATTTCTATTCCGAGATTATTTCCGGTCACAGCATTCTCGTCTATTTCGCTTTCCTCATGGTTCCCTTTACCTGGTGGGTCATCTATCGGACCCGATTCGGCTTGCGGCTCCGTGCCGTTGGTGAAAACCCCGCCGCCGCCGATACGGCCGGCGTTTCAGTGGAGTTTCAGCGCTATATGGCGGTGGTGTGTGGTGGTGTTCTCTGCGGCTTTGCCGGGAGCTACCTGTCCATTGCCCAGAGTTCGAGCTTCATTCGCGACATGACCGCCGGAAAGGGCTTTATCGCTCTCGCCGCATTGGTCTTCGCCAAGTGGCGACCCGTCCAGGCCATGGGAGCTTGTCTGCTTTTCGGCCTGCTTGATGCGCTGACGATCAGGCTGCAAGGCACTCCGCTCCCGGGTGTGGGCGTTCTGCCGGTGCAATTGATGCATGCCGTACCTTACATTCTCACCGTTGCGCTGCTTGCAGGGTTCATCGGCCGTGCCATACCTCCCAAGGCTGGCGGTATACCCTACGTCAAGGAACACTGATGATGCCCAACGATCTGATCGATGCGGCGCTCGATGCCAGGAAGCATGCCTACGCTCCTTACTCCAATTTCCAGGTTGGCGCTGCTCTACGGGATGAGACCGGCCGAATTCACGCAGGCTGCAATGTGGAAAACGCCGCGTTTCCGCAAGGGGTGTGCGCAGAGGCCGCCGCCCTGTCGGCGATGGTGCTAGCAGGTGGCCTGAGATGTGTTGAGATGGCAATTGTCGGGGGCGGAGATAGCCTCATCACTCCATGCGGCGGCTGCCGCCAGAAACTGCGCGAGTTCGCCACCGACGATATGACCATTCATGCGTGCGACGAGACGGGCGTGCTGAAGCGGACGTTCATGCTGGGTGAGCTTCTTCCGTTTGCCTTTAGTCCAACTCACCTTGGTCCAAGCGCATGACCGCCGCAAAAAAAACGATCTCGGCGCTCAGGAAACATTTGGGGTCGAGACGCCCCGCAGTTGCGATCGTCCTTGGTTCGAGTCTTGGTAAGCTGAGCACCGCGGTGGAAAATCCCTTGACTGTCCCTTTCGCCAAGATCCCAGGTTTTCCCAGGCCGAACGTTTCGGGCCATGCGGGAACGCTTATTTCCGGAACGATTGGCGAGAATCCAATAGTGCTCGTCAGTGGTCGGGTTCACGCCTATGAAAAAGGCAATGCCGCAGCCATGCGACCCATTATCGAATCGCTGGCCCTGCTTGGTGTCCACACGCTCATTCTGCTGAATGCTGCCGGTTCCCTCATGGCAAATACACCGCCCGGCCGCCTTATGTTGATCACCGACCACATCAATTTCTCTGGCATGAATCCCTTGATCGGCGAAAAGGGGGATGAGCGTTTTGTGTCGCTGACTAATGCCTATGATCGTTCTCTGGCCGATGCCATAAGACGCGCCGCGAAGGCTGAAGCCATTGATCTTGCCGAAGGAACGTACGTTTGGTTCTCCGGTCCGTCCTTTGAAACTCCGGCGGAGATCCGCGCAGCGCGGACTCTCGGAGCCGATGCCGTCGGGATGTCGACCGTCCCGGAAGTGATCATCGCCCGGCGATTCAATCTGAAGGTTGCCGCCGTATCGGTGATCACCAACTACGCCGCCGGTATCCAGGCCTCATCGCCAAGCCATGCGCAGACCAAGCGAGAAGGCGAAGCAGCTGCCGACGATGTGTTACGGTTGATCGTCTCACTTTTGGATGAGCGACTGGATGGTTGAGTGTTGCCTCGCTTGCATCTCGATTATCCAACGCCCCAGTGACGGTTGACCGTGCTGCCTCAAGAGATCATTCGAAAGAAGCGCGACGGCCAAATGCTGTCTCGCCAGGAAATCTCGCAGCTGGTTGACGGCCTGAGCCGCGGAAGTCTGAGCGACAGTCAGGCCGCAGCGTTCGCCATGGCGGTATTTTTTCGCGGCATGACCGAAAGTGAATGTGTTGCGTTGACCACTGCGATGCGAGATTCAGGAACTGTCTTGTCTTGGCCAAGGTCGGACTTTCCAGGACCTGTAGTCGACAAACATTCAACTGGCGGGATTGGAGACAATGTTTCTTTGATGCTTGCTCCCATGCTCGCCGCGACCGGCGCTTATGTGCCGATGATATCAGGTCGCGCTCTCGGCCATACTGGCGGCACACTCGACAAGCTCGAATCGATTCCGGGCTATGCGACAGCGCCCGATCTTGCGCGCTTTCGCCAGACCGTGAAGAGCGCCGGTTGCGCCATCATCGGTCAGACCGACGAGCTTGCGCCGGCTGACCGCCGGCTGTACGCAATCCGAGACATAACCGCGACGGTAGAATCGATCCCCTTGATCACGGCTTCAATTCTATCGAAGAAACTGGCCGCCGGTCTGGACTCGCTTGTCCTCGACGTGAAACTGGGCTCCGGTGCTTTCATGAAAACAATCGCCGAAGCCCGAGAGCTTGCCGGCGCGCTGGTCGGTGTCGGAAAGGGAGCTGGTCTCAACATATCGGCGCTCATTACCGATATGGATGAGCCCCTCGCGCCCACCGCCGGCAACGCTTTGGAGGTGATGAACGCCGTGAGCTACCTCAAGGGAGATCGCCAGTCGCGCCTCAACGAAATCGTTTTGGCTCTTGGCGAAGAACTTTTGTTTCTGTCACATGTTGCCCCCTCTAGCCAAAACGCTCGAAAGATGCTTGATGCGGCCATTGCGACTGGCAAAGCTGCCGAGCATTTTGCGCGTATGGTGGCAATTCTCGGCGGTCCCCACGACTTTATCGACCAGCCGGAGGCCTACTTGCCGGTTGCGCCGATCCTCAGACCTGTGGCAGCCCGTGAGCAAGGAACGGTTGCATCAATAGATACCCGGCTCTTGGGCCTTTCCGTGATCGTTCTTGGCGGAGGCAGATCAACGCCCGATCAGCCGATCGATCACGCCGTGGGCTTGTCCGATCTTGCCCCGCGCGGCGCCGAGCTGTCGAGGGGTGAGCCGCTGGCGATGCTGCATGCCCGCGATCCTTCGTCCGCCGAAACCGCCGAGCAAATGGTGCTCGCGGCCTATCGGCTTGGGGCCGCTACCGAAGCCGGTCCAGTCATCCGTGAACGGATTGGTTGACGGCCATGTCGCGCGCGGCTCTCCTGGTGATGGATTCGTTTGGCATTGGCGGCGCTCCCGATGCCGCCGCCTTTGGTGATGCAGGCGCCAATACCTTCGGTCACATCGCCCAAAACTGTTCGCCTCATATTCCGTTCTTGCTTGCTTTAGGAGTTGCACATGCTTGCGAGGCCGCAAGCGGGCTGCGCACCGGCCTCTCTCGGCCGAATCGCTTATCCGGCCAGTGGGGCTACGCGGTTGAGACCTCACGCGGCAAGGACACCCCCTCCGGCCACTGGGAAATTGCCGGTGTGCCGGTCTCCTTCGACTGGGGCTATTTCCCCAATACCATTCCTTGTTTTCCCTCTCATTTTACCAATTCGCTGATCAAGCGCTGCACCCTCCCTGGCCTTCTAGGCAACAAACACGCGTCCGGCACCGATATTGTCGGCGAGCTCGGCGAAAAGCACCTGCAGACGGGAGAACCGATCATCTATACGTCCGTTGATTCCGTCATTCAGATCGCGGCTCACGAGCAGGCTTTTGGCCTAGAGCGGCTCTACCATATATGTGCAATTGCCCGCGAGTTGGCCGACCCCCTCAATATTGGCCGTGTCATAGCTCGTCCATTCCTCGGAGCCTCTTCGAAAGATTTTCATCGCACCCCCAACCGCCGTGACTTTGCCGTACCGCCGCCGCAGCCAACCCTGCTCGACCATGCAACGGCTGCCGGTCGCGATGTCATTTCGCTAGGTAAGATCGGCGATATCTTCGCTCATCGCGGAACCGGTCGAATTGTCAAGGCCGCCGGCAACGACGCATTGTTCGATGCGATGCTTAAGGCTCAAGGTGAACTGCTCGACGGCGGCCTGCTTTTCGCCAACTTCGTCGATTTCGACACCGACTATGGTCATCGCCGCGATGTTCAAGGCTACGCTTCGGCTCTTGAGCGTTTCGACCGCCGCCTGCCAGAGCTGCAAGCTGCTTTGGACAGCGACGATCTGGTCATCATCACCGGCGATCACGGTTGTGACCCGACCTGGCGCGGCACCGATCACACCCGTGAATGCGTGCCCATCTTGGCGTTCGGCCCGCGCCTCGCTCCGAAGGAAATCGGCAAGCGATCGACTTTTGCCGATATCGGCCAAACCTTGGCCAGCCACCTTGGCCTTGAGCCCCTTGCCCATGGAAGGGCATGGAATCTCTGAGAGGACACGCCACCCTGAGAGGGGGGCGTGGATCTCGAGTATCGATCCGTACATGGATGAAGACTAGGGCAAGCCCCGCGCCAGGGCGCTCCCTTCCCCGATCCGCTTTGCCAGCGCAGGAAGAGCCTCATCTACCCGCTGAAACCTACTTCACCGGGGCTACTTCACAAGCGGCATTCGGATTGTTTGGATGCTCGAGCCAAGTGATCTTGGTCCCCACCTTCTTCCCCGTTCGCTTGTCGATCTCGCCGGGTTTCAGCGCTTCCATGGTAATGCAATTCTCGACCGGGCACACGAGCGCGCACAGATTGCATCCTACGCATTCCTCGTCGATCACCTCGAAATGCCGCTCTCCCATCTTGCTGTTGGAGATCGCCTGATGCGAGGTGTCCTCGCAGGCGATGTAACAGCGGCCGCATTTAATGCACAGCTCCTGATCGATGACCGCCTTCACCGCATAGTCGAGATTGAGATACTGCCAGTCGGTCGCCCGCGGCACCGCCCGACCGCTGAACTCGGCAGTGGTCCGGTAGCCCTTCTCATCCATCCACGTTTCAAGGCCCGAGATCAGCTCCTGTACGATCTTGAAGCCATAGACCATCGCCGCCGTGCACACCTGCACATTCCCTGCTCCAAGTGCCATAAACTCCGCCGCGTCGCGCCACGTCTCGATTCCACCGATCGCCGAAATGGAATAACCGCGCGTGGCAGGCGCCCGCGCAATCTCTGTCACCATGTTGAGCGCGATTGGCTTCACCGCCCGCCCACAGTACCCACCATGCGTCGCCATCCCGTCGGTATGCGGCCAGGGCGCCATTTCGTCGAGATCGACTCCCATGATGGAGTTGACCGTGTTGATCAGCGACACCGCATCCGCTCCACCTCGCCGTGCCGCTTCCGCCGGCCTGCGTATGTCGGTAATATTCGGCGTTAGCTTTACGATCACCGGCATGCGCGTATGCGCCTTGCACCAACGGGCCACCATCTCGACATACTCGGGAACCTGCCCCACCGCCGACCCCATTCCGCGCTCCGACATTCCATGTGGGCAGCCGAAATTGAGCTCCACACCATCGGCATCCGTATCTTCCACTCGTTTCAGTATTGCTTCCCAATTGCGCTCCTCGCACGGAACCATAAGCGAGACAACCAGCGCCCTGTCGGGCCAGGCGCGCTTGACCTCCTTGATTTCCCGTAGATTCACATCAAGAGGCCGATCAGTGATAAGTTCGATATTGTTGAAGCCGATCACTCGTCGGTCGGACGAATGGATGGCGCCATAGCGCGGTCCGTTGACGTTCACGATGGGTGGATCTTCGCCAAGCGTTTTCCATACCACCCCGCCCCAACCGGCGCGGAACGCCCGCTCGACATTATATTGCTTATCGGTGGGGGGCGCCGACGCGAGCCAGAAGGGATTGGGAGATTTGATGCCGCAGAATAGGTTGGTGAGATTGGCCATGCCTTTGCTCCTCACGCCGCCGTCGCTGACGTCAGCGATCTCAAATAGCGGTCGATCGACAGGGCCGCAACCTTCCCGTCTTCCACCGCAGAGACAGTTAAATCCTTGCCGCCCGCTACGCAGTCACCTCCCGCCCATACATTTGCAACCGATGTGCGCCGCTCTTCGTCGACCTTGATGCGGTCCTTTTCCAGCTCGACATAATCCTCCCGCGAAGCAACGTCCTCGACATTCAATGTCTGACCGATTGCCTTGAACAATTGATCGCAAGGCATCCTTAGGATTTCGCCGGTGCCCACGAGCCGGCCGTTCTTTTCTTTCGTATATTCGAACTCGACGCCGATCAGCTTGCCTGCTTTCGCCAGCACCTTTTTTGGCTGCATCCAGTGCCTGATGAGGACACCGTCCGTTTGCGCCAGTTCCTGTTCATAGTCGCTGGCGCTCATTTGTTCGGCACCCCGGCGATAGACGATGGTGACATCTTCTGCACCCAGGCGCCTGGTTTGGCTGGCAATGTCGATTGCCGTCATGCCGCCGCCGATCACTACGATCCGCCGCCCGACCGGAAGTTTGGAAAGATCCTGGCTCTGCCTGAGTCTGGCGATGTAGTCGACAGCGTTCATCACGCCGGCAACGTCTGTCTTCTCATTGAGATCGTTGACGCCGCCAAGGCCGATCCCCAGGAATACCGCGTCGAAATTTTCTCGCAGCGTCTTGAGCTTCAATCCTTTTCCGAGCCGTTTTCCATAGTCCATACGTATCCCGCCGACGCCGAGGATGTAATTCACCTCGCGCTGGGCGAAATCATTCACCGTCTTGTAGGCCGCAATACCATACTCATTGAGTCCTCCTGCTTTCTCCCGGGCCTCGAACACCGTCACCTCATGGCCAAGCGTTGCAAGCTTGTGGGCGCACGCAAGCCCCGCTGGTCCCCCGCCCACCACCGCAACGCGCCGTCCCGACGCAGTTCCTTGCGAGAAAATCTGCTTGCCGGACTCAAACAGGACGTCCGTTGCGTATCTCTGCAACCGCCCGATTTCCACGGGCTTACCCTCGGCGTATTCGCGCACGCAGACTTCTTCGCACAAGGTTTCGGTTGGGCACACGCGCCCGCACATGCCTCCCATTATATTGGCCGTAAGGATGGTCTTGGCCGCGCCATGTGGATTGCCGGCGGCAATCTCGCGTATGAACAGCGGAATATCGATCGCCGTCGGACACGCCTGCACGCACGGAGCATCGTAGCAGAACAAACACCTCTCTGCCGCTACGCGAGCGTCATTCTGGTCGAAGGGCGGCGCGATATCTGAAAAGTTCTTGTCATAATCTTCAGGCTCCAACCGGCCCGCCGCAATATTAGACGCCTTGGTCATTCTCACCTCTGGATTTTTGACCATTCGATCAAAATCGCTCAGCTCTGTCAATGCTGCCGAATGGGCCGGCAGCACGCCCAACCAGCCTGACAGTAGGGCATGCGCACTAGCTAGGTCGCAGCGCTTGGTTTTTTGGCTTTCTTCAGAGGCTGGGCTCCGTGCGCACCGAGAAAATCCCCCTTGCTCAAAGGCACCCCGTTATGTCTGAGGATGCAATAGGCGGTGGTCACGTGAAAGAAGAAATCCGGTACCGTTATCCGCGCCGCATGGGGTTCCGCCGCCAACCCAAGCGAGGAATCGAAGAAGATCGGCAGTGGCGTAGTCTGCTTGTCACGCAGCTGCTTCGGCTTGATCCTTTTGAGAAAAGCGATTGTCTGTTTGATGCTGCTCTTGAGCTCATCGAAGCTCGTCTCGTCATAACCCACTCGTGGGGCGCTCTGCTCCGTGAAATGACGGGCAAAATCAACCGGTAGATAGCATGCATACTGAATTTGCTGCAGAAAGGTGAACATATTGGGATAGAGTCGAGCGCTAAGAAGCGTCTGCGGCTCTATCTTGTTGGTCTTCGCGTGGCTTTCCGCTTTGTTGAGGATCCTGGCTAGATTTTCCAGGGACTTGATGAACAGTGCAATGGTGAGCCCATGGAGAGTGTCCGCTTCTGTGTCCTTCGTCATGGATCGTCCCTCAATTTATGCTCGCGCCCAGCCGCGCCTGATGTTCTTGATTCCTTCGAGATAAACGGTTTCGTGCGAGGGTGAGAAATCCCGCCACACCCTCGTCGCCGCAGCAAGTTCAGGCATCGACCGGCCAAAGGCCTCTATCGTCAACCAGCCGTCATAGCGGCTTTTTTTGAGCGCGCCGTAGATTCCAGGCCAGTCGAGATGCCCGCGCCCCGGCGTACCACGGGTATTCTCGGAAACATGCACATGGGAAATGTGTCGCTTGTTCCGGCTGATGGCAGCAATTGGGTCGTCTTCCTCTATGTTGGCATGGAACGTGTCGTACATTCCGGTGATCTGCGGATGATCCACTTCGTCGAGATAGTTGGCGAGCGCGTCCATCGTGTTGAGAAAATAGCATTCGAATCGATTGAGCGCTTCCAGCGCCACGCGAACGTTCTTTTTCCCAGCGTAGTCCCCGAGTTGCCTGTGGACGGCGAGCGCTCGTTTTCGTTCCTGCGCGGTGGGAGACGTTCCGCTGAACACTCCAAGGCTTGAATGTAACGGCCCGCAAAGCAATCTCGATCCCAGCGCCGCTGAACAATCGATCAGCCACTTGAGATAGTCCAGTCCAGCCGCCCGCGTTGCCGCATCAGGCGAAATGGGATTTTTGTCGGCCGTTGGCACAACCGAAACGATCGTCCGGTCTAGTCCGACTTGATCGAGCGCGTTCCCTAGCTTGGCGTAATACTCAGGGTCGCCTCCGAAAACCGGGATTTCCACCCCATCAAAACCGGCCTTCTTCAGCTTCTGCAGCAAAGGCTTGTGCTTCGGGGTAACATGCGTTGTCCACAACAGAAGATTGAAACCCGCCTTCATAGTACGCTCCCCACTAGACTTTGACCCACCGGCCATTCCCCTTGGACGATTTGACCGCGGCTTCAATGAAAGCCACGCCTTGCGCGCCGTCCTCGAGCCCCGGAAACTGGACCGCCTTGTCCCAACTCTTCTTGCCCTCTCGCTTCGCCTTGATGGCCCGCGCCACTTCCGCATAGATGTTGGCGAAGCCTTCAAGATAGCCTTCAGGATGCCCAGGCGGCACCCGCGTGACGCGCGCAGCCGCAGCACTCGACCCGGCACCCGCCCGCGTAATCAACTGCTTGGGTTTTCCGAACGGTGTGAACCAGAGATAGTTGGGATCAGCTTGTGTCCAGTCGAGCCCGCCTTTGGACCCGTAAACCCTAAGTCGCAATCCATTTTCATTCCCGGGAGCAACCTGGCTTGCCCACAACATGCCCCTCGCTCCACCCTTGAAGCGCAACATGACATGGACGTTGTCGTCCACCTTGCGCCCCTTCACAAATGTTGAAAGATCGGCGCTGAGTGACTCAAGCGTGAGCCCCGATACGAAACAGGCAAGCTGATAGGCATGCGTGCCAATATCCCCGACACACCCCCCGATGCCGGTGAGTTTCGGATCCGTGCGCCAGCCTGCCTGCTTGTGCCCCTGGTCTTCGAGCTTGGTTGTCAGCCAGTCTTGCGGATATTCGGCCTGCACCACGCGTAGTTCGCCTAGTTCGCCTTCTTCGACCATCTCCTTCGCTTGGCGGATCATCGGATAGCCGGAATAGTTATGTGTCAATGCGAAGATCACCCCCGACTTCTTTTGCAACGCCATCAGCGATTTTGCCTCCCGCGAGCTGTGCACGAGGGGTTTGTCGCAGATGACATGAATGCCTGCTTCCATGAACGCTTTCGAAACCGGATAGTGCAGATGATTGGGAGTGACGATCGAAACCGCCTCGATACCGTCTTTTCGCTTCGACTCCTTTTTTGCCATATCGCGATAATCGGAATAGATACGATCGGGCTCGAGCCCCAACTCCTCTCCCGACGCCTTGGCGCGTTGAGGATCGCTCGACAGCGCTCCCGCAACGAACACATATTGATCGTCCATCCGCGCCGCGAGCCGGTGCACCGCCCCGATGAACGCGCCCTGCCCGCCCCCCACCATGCCGAGCCTGATGCGCCCGCCGTGAACGCTGTCGCTGCGCCCCTCGATTGTCATGGCTTCGTCCTCCCTCACAGTCCCAGCATTCTGTTGATCTGCTGCTGATTCACCTTGCGTCCGGTGAAATCATCGAACGATCTTTCGGTAACGCGGATGATATGGTCAGCGATAAACGGTGCCCCCTCTTCCGCACCCTGTCCTGAATCTTTCAAGCAACACTCCCACTCAAGGACCGCCCAGCTGCCGTAATCGTAGGCGGCGAGCTTGGAGAATATTGCACCGAAGTCCACCTGCCCGTCGCCGAGGGATCGAAAGCGAGCCGCCCGCTTAACCCACGGCTGATAGCCTGAATAGACACCCTGCCGGCCATCGGGATTGAATTCGGCGTCTTTCACATGGAAAGCCTTGATGCGCTCGTGATAGATATCGATGAACGCAAGGTAATCAAGCTGCATCAGAAGAAAATGCGATGGATCGTAATTGATGCAGCAGCGCTTGTGGCCCTTGAGCTTGTCGAGAAACATCTCATAGGTGGCACCGTCGAACAGGTCTTCGCCGGGATGGATTTCGAAACAGACATCAACCCCCGCCTCGTCATAAGCGTCAAGGATCGGTTTCCATCGCCTCGCCAGCTCGCCGAAGGCCGTATCGATGAACCCTTCCGGTCGCTGCGGCCAGGGATAAGTGAACGGCCACGCCAGCGCGCCGGAAAACGTGACATGCGAGCGAAGCCCCAGATTCTTCGATGCCTTCGCGCCGAACATCAACTGCTCACTTGCCCATTTTTGTCGCTCCTTCGGCTTTCCGTGCACTTGCGGCGGCGCAAAATTATCGAAGGCTTCATCATAGGCAGGGTGAACGGCAACGAGTTGTCCTTGCAGATGCGTCGATAGCTCGGTGATCTCTATGCCGTGTTTTTTCGCCGTCGCCTTGGCTTCATCGCAGTATGACTTGGATTCGGAAGCCTTCTTCAGATCGAATATTCGCCCATCCCAGCTCGGGATTTGCACACCCTTGTAGCCGAGCGACGCCGCCCATTTGCAGATCGCATCGAGCGAATTGAACGGTGGCTGATCACCGGCGAACTGCGCCAGGAAAATCGCGGGTCCCTTGATGTTTTTGGCCATACTGTCTCTCCCAAGTCTACAGATAGGTGTTGATAATGCTCTCCAAATATTCCTGTTGCCCCGAGCGCGGCTTGGGATTGACACGGTTTTTTTCCACATGCGCCGCGATGTGCTCGAGATTCATCTCTCCCCCAAGCATTTTCTTCGCTCCTGGCCTAGTCCATCCGGCATATCTCTCCTCCACCAGCTGGTCGAGCGCCTTGTCTTTGATCATCTCGCCGGCGATCAGGAAGGCGCGCGCGCAAGCATCCATGCTTCCCACATGAGCGTACAGCAGATCCTCGGGATCGATCGACTGCCGCCTGATCTTTGCATCGAAATTGAGCCCCCCGGTGGTAAAGCCCCCCGCCTTTATGATGTGGTGGAACACCAGAACCAGCTCTCTTACATCCATCGCGAACTGATCTGTGTCCCACCCCAGAAGTTCATCCCCCCGGTTGATGTCGATTGAGCCGAAAATGCCAAGCGCGTTGGCAAGTGCTATTTCATGCGCGAAGCTATGGCCCGCCAGGATCGCGTGGTTCTGCTCGATGTTGACCTTGATCTCGCTTTCCAGCCCGTGCGCTTTGAGAAAACCAAAAACGGTCGCAACGTCGTAGTCATATTGGTGCTTCGTCGGTTCTTTCGGTTTTGGCTCGATATAGAGCCCTCCCTTGAAGCCGATCCGGTGTTTGTAGTCGACGACCAGGTTTAGGAAACGTCCGAGTTGCTGCAGTTCCCGTTGCATGTCCGTGTTTAGCAGCGTCTCGTATCCCTCGCGCCCGCCCCACAGCACATAGCCTTCCCCTTTAAGCGATTTCGTCACGTCCATCGCGTTTTTCACCTGCGCCGCGGCATAGGCGAATACATCCGGATCGGGATTTGTGGCAGCTCCTGCCATGTAGCGCCGGTTGGAGAAAAGATTTGCCGTTCCCCATAGGAGCTTTACTCCGCTCGCCTGCATCTTCTTCTCGAGTAGCTTGGCGATCTCCCAGACATTGCGATTTGATTCATCAAGCGTCTCGCCTTCGGGTGCAATATCACGATCGTGAAACGTGAAGTACGGCACGCCCAGAAGCTCGAACATCTCGAAGGCGACATGGGCTTTCTCTCTGGCATTTGCCATCTGATCCCCCAACTTATGCCAGGGTCGAAGGAATGTTTCCCCTCCGAAGGGATCCGTGCCCGGCCAGCAGAAGGAGTGCCAATAGCACACCGCAAAACGAAGCTGCTCTTCAAGCGTCTTACTCAGAACTTTTTTCTTGCGGTCGTACCATTTGAAAGCGAGCCCGTTCCGGCTCTTTGGTCCTTCGTAGGGGATTGGTTCCCGCGACCGAAAAAACCTACCCATGGCGTATGATACCTTTCGTTGCTGGATAGAGCTTCCCGTAAGTTTCATAGGACGCCTCATAAAGGGCGCGCATGCGTTCATCGGGATTGATGAATTGAGACATTTTGGGCCGAGTCAGGATCGCGGCTGCCTCTCTGCCACTCGCAACGAGTCCAAGCCGCGCTGCGCCGAACGCGGCTCCATAGTCGCCCGCAACCGGAACATCGAGCGGAATGCCGAGCACCGTGGCGATGATCTTGAGCCACAGTTTCGACTTCGATCCCCCGCCCACCGCCGTTGCTCGCTCGACTTTCGTTCCGGCTTTCTTGAGGGCCTCAAGACAGTCGCGGAAGCCGAAGGCTACGCCATCGAGCACCGCGTGCGTAAGCACCTTCCGGTCGGTTTCATGACCGAGCCCGCACAAGACCGCTCGCGCCTTTGCATCGTTGACGGGTGTGCGTTCTCCCGAAAGATAGGGCAGAAACAATAGTGGTGCCGGTCCCTTTGGCCGTTCGCCCAAAGCCTTCGTCAGGCGGGGAGCGGGTTCGCCCATCACCCGTGACAGCCATTCTAGGCTTGCGGTTGCCGAGAGCATCACCCCCATTTGATGCCAGGTCTTGGGAATGGCGTGACAAAAAGCATGCACCGCGTTTGCCGTGTTGGGCGAAAACCGTTCATTCGATACGAACAGAACACCCGATGTTCCAAGCGATACGAAACTTCCCCCCGGCTTGACTGCCCCGATGCCGCAAGCTGCCGCCGCATTGTCGCCTGCCCCGCCGGCAATCACCGGTCTTCGCGCCAGGCCCCACTTTTTCTGCAAGCTTTGCGACAGTTGGCCGGTTGCTTCCGTTCCCTCGAAAAGTTTCGGCATGTGCTCTTCGCTCAGCGAAGTGGCTGCCAGAAGCTCCTGCGACCACCGCCGTTGCCCGACATTCATCCACAGCGTGCCCGAGGCATCCGACATGTCGCTGGCATGGTCGCCGCTGAGCTTCAGCCGTACGTAATCCTTTGGCAGCAGCACTTTCGCGAGTCTGCTGAACACTTGAGGCTCATGCTTTTTCACCCATAGAAGCTTGGGCGCAGTAAAGCCCGGCATCGCGATGTTGCCGGCGATTTCGCGAAGTCTTGGTTCTAGCTGCTCAAGTTCAAGGCATTCTTTGTCCGCCCGGCCGTCGTTCCACAAGATGGCGGGTCTGATCGGCTGGTCGGACGGGTCGAGCAGCGTCGCTCCATGCATCTGCCCTGAAAGCCCGATTGCGCCGATAGCACCAAAATGTTTTGGCCTTTGCTTTTTGATCGCTTGTATTGCTGCGACAGTCGCCTTCCACCAATCCTCCGGCGCCTGTTCCGACCACCCTTCCCGCGGTCGCGACAGCTTGAGAGGAGAGGATGCGCTGGCGAGTACCCTTTGGTTTTCATCGATCAACACCACCTTGACCGACGATGTCCCCACATCGATGCCAAGACACGTGCTCACGGCAGCCTATGCACTCCACACATCCAAGGATGTTCGGTACTCACGAAATGGCAAGCCCGAGCCCAAGTTTGTTGAACGATGCAAGCCCGAAGAGCTCGGAGCCCCCGATGCTTGCACGAGTTCCATGACATGTGCAACTACTGCCCTTGCCGCCTTCGTCACTCGCGGGCTTGACCCCGTATCAAGCACCTCCATGACGGGCTGGAGCCGTTACTTTATCTTGGCCTGAGCAATCCTGTATAAGGTGCCTTCGTCCCGCTTTGAGGAGCTTGCGCGTGCTATCGTCCCTTTTTCATTGGCTGGAAACGCGGCGGGCACCCTTTCCTCGCCAACAGCCCTCGATGCCTCCCTCCTCCCTCTTGGGATTTATCTTTCATTACTCGCGGCCCTTCTGGCCCTTGTTGCTGGCTAGCTCGCTTCTTTCAACTGCAGTTGCTCTTATCGAGGTGTCGCTGTTTGGTTTTGTCGGCAAGCTGGTCGACTGGCTCAGCGCCGCCGACCGGGAAAACTTCTGGCAAATGCATTCCCATCGGCTGATTGGCCTGGCTATTCTGATTCTCGTCGTCCTGCCTCTTCTCAAGCTGCTGTACGAGTCGGTCGTCCACACCGGACTTCTCGGCAACTTTGCCATGCGGACTCGCTGGCAGGCCCACCGTTACGTGCTCCGCCAGAGTCTCGAATTCTTCCAGAACGATTTCGCCGGCCGGGTGGCAACCAAGGTGATGCAGACAGCACTTGGCGTTCGCGACACGATCATGACCGCGACCGAGGTGCTGCTCTATGTTGCCATCTATTTCACCGGCGCCCTTTTCCTGTTCGCCTCGAGCGATCTTCGCTTGACCGCGCCGTTGCTCGTTTGGCTCGCCTCCTATGTTGCCGCTTTGTACTACTTCGTTCCCCGCCTCAAGAAACTATCCAAAGAGCAGGCCGATGCTCGCTCCATCGTTACCGGTCGAATTGTCGACAGCTACACGAACATAGCGACGGTAAAGATGTTTGCTCACGCAGACCGCGAAGACTTTTATGCCCGCGAGGGCATGGAATGGTTTCTCGATCGGGTCTACAGGCAGATGCGACTCGTTACCGCTCTCACCATCCTGCTCAACACCTTGAACAGCCTTCTGCTATTTTCGGTTTCTGCATTGTCAATCTGGCTGTGGTACGTGGGCGCTGTAACGCCAGGCGCGATCGCCTTCGCCATCGGCCTTATTCTGCGGATGCAGGGCATGGCCCACTGGATCCTTTGGGAGGTTTCAAGCCTTTTTGAGAATATCGGAATCGTTCAAGACGGCATCGAAACCGTTGCTCGCGTGCGCGATGTTGTCGACCGTGCGGACGCCAAGCCTCTCAAGGTGGTGAGTGGCGATATTCGTTACGAGAACATCTGTTTCAACTATGGCAAGCACAGGCTTGAAGATGGTCGCGGCGTGCTGGACCGTCTCTCCCTTCGCATCAGGCCAGGTGAAAAAGTAGGCATCGTCGGCCGATCCGGTGCCGGCAAATCAACGCTGGTTAGCTTGCTCATGCGCTTCTTCGATCTCGATGATGGCCGCATAGTGATCGACGGCCAGGATATCTCCCTTGTCACCCAGGAGAGTCTCCGCGCGCAAATCGGCATGGTGACGCAAGACACCTCGCTCCTGCATCGATCGGTCCTCGACAACATACGCTACGGAAAGCCCGAGGCGGGCTTTGAGGAAATCGTTGCAGCGGCAAAGAGAGCCCATGCCCATGACTTTATTGTCGGGCTGGAGGACTTGAACGGGCGCCGCGGCTATGATGCCCAGGTCGGCGAACGTGGCGTGAAGCTCTCAGGGGGCCAGCGCCAGCGTGTGGCAATCGCGCGCGTGCTGTTGAAGAATGCGCCCATTCTTGTACTCGACGAGGCGACAAGCGCACTTGATTCGGAAGTTGAGTCCGCAATCCAGGAAAGCCTCTACGATCTTATGGAAGGCAAGACGGTGATCGCCATTGCTCATCGGCTTTCGACCATCGCCGCAATGGACCGCCTGGTCGTGATGGACGAAGGCCGTATTATTGAGGAAGGCACCCATCACGAGCTTCTACGTCGGGGAGGGCTTTATGCCGAATTGTGGACACGTCAGTCGGGCGGTTTCATCGCCCGCGAGGCGGCGGAATAGTCCTCAAGCCATCGACATCACCCGCCGCGGCGATAGGATGAAAGGCGGCAGATACGCCGGTATGTTGCTGAACGGCAGCACCTCCGATTTGAGCCTGATGCCAAGGGCTTCCTGCATGAAATTTCGCCGCCGTTCGATTCGGCTCCACGCTTCCGGATAGCGGCTTGCCAACTCATCTCGAAGCCTCTTATCCGCCAGCGCGATCCCATCTTCGACATTACTTGTGAAATAGCTGGTACCGGTAGCTGGAATGATATCGAGCTGCAACGCCATCCCTGCTTTCAGCCTAATCATGCTGTCTTTGAAGATCGGCGAATGAACCCACTCATCGAGATGAATGAGATGCCCCGGATTGAGTCCGACGCCAAAAAACCGATCGCCGACATACTGGTGGACAGCTTCGAATACCTCCCCTCCCGTCACATTAAGCCCGACAGTCTCGTACCAAGCCACAACCGCACGAAAATAAGGTGACACGAGCTTTTCCACATAATCGCGGATTTGGTCTGGTAGCTCCGATTGATCTTCGACAAGGAATCCGGCTCTGCAGTTGAGCGCGCCGGCAATTCCAAAGGCCACCGTGAAAGGTTCGCCGCGCTTCAGTTTCCTCATCGAAGGGCTGGGCAGTCCATACCGCGCCCGGTTTCCTCCGGACAACATCAAATGTACCGACCATGGCAGCCCATTGAGCTTCATGAGCTGCACTGCTTGATATTCACTCATTCCTGGTTTCGCTCCGAACAGCACCCGTCGTACCGAGTTCGAGGCAATCGTTGCCGCATATTCGAACATCGCGAGCTGGTCGGCTTCGTTGATCGCGCGCAGCCCATCGTCCGGATTCATCAACAGATCGATCGCATTGACGACCGTGCCACGCTCTCCGGCGATGCCTTTCAGCGCATCGACCAGGAACGCCGGCACCTCGAACCAGTCCGGGTCGGTCCTGCCATGTCCAATGTCGAATCCCTTCCAGCCGGCCGTGCCGATAGCCATCGACTCGTTAAGCCCCGCCTCTCTCAACAACTCCGCAAACGGGCGAAGCTGATCGCGCGGTTGCCCCATCAGGCTTAGAGGCTGATAGAGAACACGCTCGAAGCTGCCCTTTGCCAGTGCCGCATAGCCCCAGCCCTCATTGCCCAGCAACAAATGCGGCGTCCCGTTCTGCGCGATAACGAGAAGCGCTTCTTCGAAACGAGGATCATGGCCACTGACATAGGCGATGTTGGCAGAATGCTCCCGGTCGCCGTAGACCACCAGTGCATCGAGCCCCCGCTTCGCCATGAGCGTCCGGACCCGCTCAAGCCGTGCTTCGTAGATAGCAACGGTCAATGCCGGCTCGGTTGTCGGCTCACCAAAATCCGGCAACGTCACTTCGACGAGCCGCGGCCATCTGCCCTGCATGGCCGTCAACTTGCGGCAACCACGCGCTGCTTTTGTTCGCCGAGCCGCTCGATCGCCAGCCGAATGGTTTGGCCGGGCTTCAGATAGATGGGCATCGGCTTTTGCCCAAGACCCACTCCCGCCGGTGTGCCAGTCGAGATGACGTCTCCCGCCTGCAGGCTCATGAAGTGCGAGATGTAGCTCACCAGCTGCACCACCCCGAAGATCATCGTTGCGGTTGTGCCGTTTTGATAGCGCTTCCCATCGACTTCGAGCCACATCCATAGCTTCTGCGGATCGGGGATTTCATCCCGCGTTACCAGCCACGGCCCCATCGGCCCGAATGTGTCGGCCGACTTGCCTTTCACCCATTGTCCGCCGCGCTCCATCTGAAACTCGCGTTCCGAAACATCGTTGATGACGCAATAGCCGGCAACATGGTCTAGCGCATCCCTGGGCTGCACATAACGTGCTTCCTTGCCGATCACCACGCCGAGTTCAACTTCCCAGTCCGTCTTTTTGGAGTTGCGCGGGATGATCACATTGTCGTTGGGACCGCAAATGGCGCTTGTGGCCTTCATGAAAAGCACTGGCTCTTTTGGTGGCTCGGCCCCCGATTCCTTGGCGTGATCGGCATAATTCAAGCCGACGCACACGAACTTGCCCACCTTTCCCACACACGCGCCGAGCCGAGGCGCGCCGTTCACTTCCGGCAGTTTGCTGGCATCCAGCGTCCGGAGTTTTTCAAGGCTCTCACGCCCAAGCGTATTACCTGCTATGTCGTCGACTATCCCGGACAGATCGCGCAATTTCTCCTGCGCATCGATCAGGCCAGGCCGTTCCGCGCCCGGTGAACCGTATCGCACCAGCTTCATGGCATGATTCCCCTCAAATGTTTGACCATCCGCCGTCGAGCGGCAATGCGTTGCCCGTCATGAAAGCAGATTCATCGCTCGCCAGATAGACGGCGAGCGCCGCTACTTCCTCCGCCTCCCCCATCCGGCCCATGGGCTGACGCGTGATGAACTGGGCGCGGGCCTGCTCGTAGTCCCCTTGTGCCCGCATCCTGTCCCGCAGCGAAGGCGTATCAATCGTGCCCGGGCAAATTGCATTGCAGCGAATCTTCTTGCTCACGAAATCGGCGGCAATCGATTTTGTCAGACCGATCACGGCTGCCTTTGTCGCCCCATAGACAAATCGGTTGGGAACCCCGATCACCGACGAGGCGACTGAGGCAATGTTGATGATCGATCCCCCGCCGTTCTTGATCATCGCGGGTAGAAAGCTGCGGATCGTCCGGTACATGGACTTGACATTGAGATCGAACGAGAAATCCCAACTCTTTTCATCGCAATCGAGAAGCGTGCCGTGATGCACGAAACCCGCACAGTTGCACAGCACGTCGCACCCGCCAACCTGCTTGGCAAAGTCCGCGACCGCCCGGCCATCCAATACGTCAAGGCGTGACCGCTTTATCTCGCCCTGCCCTTGCAATTCCTCAAGTTTGTCCAACGCGATGTCCGTCGCGTGAACCTTCGCACCCTCTGCAGCGAAGGCAAGCGCGGCCGCCCGCCCGATACCCTGCGCTGCGGCTGTTACCACCGCCGTCTTGCCGGTCAGACGCCCAGTCATCCGCTCCTCTTCGTCACTTCAGCCGCACTCCGGTCTCTTCGTCGAATAGGAACAGCCTGTCTTGGGGAAAATCAACCCCGATTACAGCTTCCGTTGCTGCATTGAAATTTTTCGACGCCTTGATCGTCAGCATGTCTTCTCCGGCTTTGACCGTTACCAGAACATGGTCGCCGATGAGTTCGGTTGCATAGATGCTTGCCCTGAACCGTCCGTTTTCCGTCCCGCTGATGCTGCAATCTTCCGGCCTCACCCCGAGCACCGCCTTCTTGCGCGACTGCTTGATCGCCGTTTCAATATCCTTGCCTCTGGTCTTGAAAATTCCTTCCATCAGCTCTCCTCGGACCATGTTCATGGGCGGCGAACCGATGAACTGCGCCACGAAAAGATTTGCGGGATCGTTGTAGATCTGAGCCGGCGTATCGAGTTGCTGTAGCTTGCCTTCTTCAAGCAGAGCGATCCGGTGGGCCAGCGTCATCGCCTCTATTTGGTCGTGTGTCACATAGATGGTCGTGGTGCCGAGCCGATGTTGCATATGCTTGAGCTCGGCCCGCATATGACCTCGCAGCTTGGCATCGAGATTCGATAACGGCTCATCCATCAGAAACGCCACCGGCCGACGCACCATCGCGCGTGCCAGCGCCACCCGCTGCCGCTGTCCGCCTGACAGCTGCCGGGGATACCTCTCGAGAAAGCTTCCAAGCTGCACCTGGTCGGCCACCTCTTTGACTCGCGCCGTAAGCTCGTTGTTGCGCAAACCGCGGACTTTCAGGGGATAGCCAATGTTCTCGAATACCGTTTTATGCGGATAGAGCGCATAAGATTGGAACACCATCGCCACGTCGCGGTTCTTTGGCAGCACGTTAGTGACGTCTCTCCCCGCGATCAGTATGCGCCCGCTGGAAACCGATTCGAGCCCGGCGATCATCCTCAGGGCGGTGGTTTTGCCTGATCCTGACGCGCCCAATAATACGAGGAATTCGCCATTCCTTGCTGCCAGGTCGAGCTCATGCAGCACCTTCACCGGTCCGAACGACTTGGCAACTCTTTCCAGCTCGACAGTCATCAGCGCTATCCCTTAACCGCACCGAGCAAGAGCCCCTTGGCGATGAACCGTTGCAGGAAGAGCGTAAGCAGGACAACCGGAACAATCATCACGATTATGACCACGCACATCGTCCACCACAGGATGCCGCGGTCCCCGGCGTTCATGGCAGCCACAAGAATGGGCATGGTCTGCGCCTTCGAGGTCGAAAGGAAGAGAGCCAAGAGATATTCGTTCCACGAGAAGATGAGGATAAGCAGCGCCGTTGCCACCAGGCCGTTCTTGGTCAGCGGCAGCACTATGTCCCAGAAAATCGCAAACCGAGTTGCTCCATCGATCTGCGCACTTTCCTCCATGTCGAGCGGAATTGTCGCAAAGAAATCGTGCATTAGCCACACGACAATCGGCAGATTGGCAACGCAGTAGGTCAGCGTCAGCGCTAGCTGGGTATCGAGCAAGCTCACACTCTGGAACATGAGGTAAATAGGCACCACCACCACCACGGGTGGCAGGATGCGCTGCGAGATCATCCAAAAAAGGATGTCGCCGTTTCCCACCGTGCCTTTCATCCTTCGGCCGGCCGCACGGATGAAAAGAAAGAAGAGCCCCGCCGCTGTGGCGCTCGTCACGCGCCAATCGACTTTGAAGAGCGCGATCGTGGCCACTGCTGCGATTAGTATGATGGCAAAGGCGAAGATATTGCCGAACTTCGGGCGATAGTTGAAACGCGCCAGCGCATAGGCCGCCATCGTGCCGATCGTGATGCAAAGCAGCGTTGATGTAGTCGATATGATCAACGAATTTGTATAGGCCTTCACCGTGTCGCCGAAGTCGATGATCAGAAGGTCGTTCCAGGCATTGAGACTCGGGGTGAAGTCGATCCACGGCAGATAGACAGGCCCGCGGTTTACATCGATCGCTGTTTTGAACGACGTAATCAGAATCCAATAGATGGGAAACAATACCACCAGCGTCCATAGGACAAGCGCCGCATAGACCAGGAAGCCGCTAACGGGTGCCATTCGATCGATCGAGGGCGCTTCGAACAGCCGCTGACGCGCCGTTCTGCGGTCACGCTTCTGGCCTGCCTCGCTCACGCGACCCTCATTCGTTTGAGTATGACCAGATTGAAGAACGATGAACAGAGCACCACCGTTACGAAAAGCAGCAGATAGGCAACTGCTGCCGATTGGCCGAGATCAAGCGCGCGCCATGAAAAGAACGCGTGCAGCGTCATCGACTCGGTAGAAATCCCGGGCCCTCCCGCCGTCATGATGTTGGGAAGGTCTACGATTTTGAACGCCTCGATCATGCGGATAAGCATTACCGAGGCTGCCACGGGTGCGATCTGCGGCCAAGTAATATCGCGAAAGATTTGCCATCGCGATGCGCCGTCGAGGTGCGCCGCTTCGATGTAATCGCGAGGCACGTTCTCCAGCGCTGCAAGCAGCACGACGAACACGAACGGAATCCATTGCCAGGATTCACCTACCGCAATGAAGATACGCGCTGCCCAAGGATCTGCAGCCCAGGCGAAATTTCCGAGCCCCATCCATATCCATAGCGGCGACAAGGGGCCCTTGGTCGTATCGGCGATCATGCGAAATGCATAACCCACGCCGATCGGGGTTATCATCAGCGGAACGAAGAACACCACCCGAAAAAAAGATCGTCCTCGAATCGGCTGTGTGCACAGCAATGCCAGCCCCAAGCCGATGAGGAACTGCACGCTACAACCGGCAATCACGTAGAACAACGTGGTCCCTAAGGTGCCAAACTGATTCCCGCTCAACAACGTTGCGGAGTAGAGGGCTACGATCCCCATGCCCGTGAACGCGGTAACTAGACGTCCAGCAAGGCCGATAACGGTTGCGTTCCTTCGCAGGTAGGTGAAAAGCCACCATGCCGTCGCGAGCGCAGCAATCAGAATCACCAACCACCCGACTGCACTTATTCCGGTGAACGTACCGAGGAAGTGAAACTGCTCAGAACCAAAAAACTGCTTCTTGAAATTCTGCAACCACACGAAACGGATGTTGTAGCTCCCGCCCATTAGCTTGATCCGCGAGACGGCAAGAATTGCGGAAGCGATCGTTGGAAAGATCGAGAACACGAGAATGATCAAGATTGCCGGCCAGATGAAGATCTGGCTGCTATTACGATCGAACCAGTCACTTAGGCGTGCCCGGCCGGTCGTGGCGATGGCCTCAGCCGGGGCGATAAGCCCCGGCTTGGCAGCGGTGTGGAAACCGTCGCTGGTCATTGCATCAGTTGGTGATGCCTAACGAGAGCTTGTACATCGTTTTCTGGGTGTCGCGCCCGAACTCTTCGGTCACCTCTTCCCACCCGGACTCAATGTTGGCAAGCGCCTGTTCCACCGGGATTTCCCCCGCCAGGAACCGCGCGAGCTCACGGTCGAGTATCACCCCCGTATACTGCTGGGCGCCGGGAATGCGCATGTCGGATGCCATGTTCGGGTTGTTGAGGCTTTCCTTGATGGCGCCGAGATAGTTCTTGGCGGCCTCGTCCGTGAACCCCGCCTTCACCCAAAGCTCGGTAGTGTCGAGCTGCGAATTCCGGTAGGGATTGTAGCCGGTCCAGCCGATTGTCACGTCGACATTGGATTGGGCCGCCTGGTTCACATACGAAAGGAAGTCGTACCCCGCTTGTTTTACCTTCGGGTCGGCCTTGGCATTGATCGCTCCCGCCCATCCGCCGAAAGCGGCAAACGGAGCATGATTGATGCCATCGACCGCATAGGGGCAAATCTCCGGCGTGCAATCGACGAGCTTGCCGGTGGCCTCGTCCAGAACGCGGCTTGTTCCTGGGCTCATGACGGCGCCCATCTTGTTCTTGATGGCTGCCCCCTCTGGGTCAAGCGATAGCGTTCCGATATCACCCCAATCGATGACTTGTGCACAGCGTCCGCTGGTAACCAGCGCCCGCGTGTCGCCAATATCATGGTTGAGCTCGTCCGGCGGCCCGAACTCACCCGTCGCCTTATAGATACGCAACGCCTCCGCCCAGGCTTCATTGTTCACCTTTGGCTTCATTGTTTCCGGATCGAAGAAAATGCCCTGGCCTGTGCCTTTCGTCTGCACGAAGGGTGCGGCAAAAGTCATGACGGCGAAGTACGACTGCGCATTCCGCTTTTTGAACATGCAGGATCCGAAATCAGGCTGGCCGTCGCCATTGTGATCCTTGCCATTTGCCGCCTTGGCATTGCTCAGATACTCATCCCACGTCTTTGGCGGCTTCAGCCCCAGCTGGTCGAACACATCCTTGCGGTAGTAGACCATTTGAAAGTCGCCATCGACCGTTATGAGCATCGTCTTGCCGCCGATTTTCTGGTTGTACTCGCGGAAGTACGGCGCGATGTCGTCCATGTTGATCTTCGCGTCCTTCTCGACATAGGGCGTCAAATCTTCGAGAAAGCCTGAGTTGGCGAGCTCAACTGCCCAGCCCGACGCGAACACCGCTACGTCGATCGAATTTGTGCCAGTGCTCCAGTCCGTTAGGATTTTCTGGAAAAGCTCCGCAAAGGGAACTTCGCTGACCTGGATTTTTGCGCCCGTCTGCGCGGTGAATTCCTGCCCCCTGTCTATGAGGCGTTGCGCTATTACCTTGCCGGGACGCGTCATGATGTTGACGGTTACCCCGTCGTATTGCCCAGCAGACTGAGCCTCGGCCGATAGGGCGATGCTTGCGGCGGCCAGTCCCGCCAATAACCCAACCTTCGATATCTTATGCTTCATTGCAGTTCCTCCCAAACCGATGTTTTCACTTCACTCGTTCTTAACTCACGTCACATTCGCTCGCTCTTGCTCCTTTCAGCTGAGCCGGTAGAATTTTGCCGCCGTTTCACCAAAAATCAATTCCTTCTCGGAAATGCTGGTAAGCTCCTGTGCGGCCTGCCACCAGTCCTCGTAACTTGCGGCAAGCTGCACCACTGGCCAGTCCGAGCCCCACATCACCCGTTCTGGTCCGAACGCTTTGACGACATGCTCCGCATAGGGCCTGAGCGTCGCCACCGACCAGTCCTTTTTGGCCTCTGTAACAAGCCCCGAAAGCTTGCAAAAAGCCTGGCTGTTGCGCGCAATAGCTTCAATGCCTTCCGCCCACTCATCGAAACCGTCATCGCGAATGCGCGGCTTCATGCAGTGGTCGACAACCACCCGCATTGACTGATACCGCTTGAGCACCTTGAGGAAGTTCTCCAGATGAAGGGGAAATCCAAGTGCGTCGAAGGTAAGATCGAGTTCGATAATTGCTTCGTACGCCCATTGCACGTTGTCTCGGAGCATCCAATCGGGATCCGGAATGTCCTGGATCATTGGTCGCACCCCAGCAAACTTTGGGTGCGCGGCAAAGCGTTCCAGATGTTTGAGGTGATCGACAGTCTCGAAATCCACCCAACCGACGACCTTGCCGACCCATGGCACCGAGTCTGCAATTCCCAGGAGATATTCGGTTTCCTCGACACTGGGCGCTGCTTGGACCAGAACGGTTCGATCGATGCCGAGTTTCCGTCTCATAGGCTCAAGCTGTTCCGGCCGGAAGTCGAGCCGAATTTTCTCAACCGCGGGATTGGACTCCATCCAGCCATAGTCTCCCCGCGAAACGGCCCAGAAATGTTGGTGCGCATCGACGATCATGCCCGCTGCTCCGGAACCGGAGCGTCAGCGCGCATGAGCCCCTGCGCCTTGAGATCGGCCCACAGCGCCTGAGGTATCCTCGTCTGCAATATGCTGACGTTCATAGCGATTTCTTCTGGGGCACTCATTCCGGCAACAACAGTTGCAACCATCGGATGGGCGAGCACGAAACAGAGCGCCGCTTCAACCAGCTTCACACCATGCGCGGCGCACACTTTCTCAATAGCCCTCACCCGCTCAATGATCGGCTGCGGTGCCCGATCGTAATTATAGAAAGCGCCGGACTTCGCTCCCGTCGCCAGAATTCCGGAATTGAAAGCCCCACCAATGACAAGTCCGATTCCCCGCTCGCTGCACAGCGGAAGAAAGCTCTCCAATGCGTCCTGTTCTAGCAAGGTATAGCGTCCGGCGAGCAGAAAAATGTCGAATTCTCCCCGCTTCGCCAGAAGCTCACAGGCCTGCCATTCGTTTAGCCCGGCTCCAAACGTCCGGATGACCCCTTCATCACGCAGTTTGCGCAACGCGTGATACCCCCCGCTGCTCTTCGCCATAAGCTCGCAAATCCGACGGTCGTGCTCCTCGACGGTCTTGTGATTAACCACATCGAGGTCGTGAACGAACAGGATGTCGATGCTGTCAAGCCCCAGCCGTTCGAGCGAATCCTCCAGCGACCGCATCACGCCATCATAGCTGTAGTCGTAGTATTCCTTGCGCGATGGAGTATCGAAAAATTTGCCGACGCCGGTGCGCTCTTCCGGCCGGCACACGTTGAAGCGGCGGCCGACTTTAGTCGACAAAACATAGTCGCTTCGTTTCTTCGAGCGAAAGAAATGATTAAGCCGCGTCTCCGACAGGCCGAGCCCATATAGAGGCGCTGTGTCGAAATAGCGAATTCCGGCGTTCCAGGCTGCAGTAAGCGTTGCTTGTGCTGCCTCTTCGCTGTGTGCCCGGTAGAGATTGCCGATGGGTGCAGCGCCGAAGCCAAGCTCGCTGAATGTCAGGCTGGCCCCCGAAGGGGCTTTGAACTGATTTCTCTTCACTTTCTCTTGGCGGTCCACGCTTCGCGATCGGCAAACAATTCGGGTTGCGCTCTGGCGCGAGCCTTAAGTTCCCGGTTGACCGCATCGAGGTGGCGTATCATCGCCGACGCTGCCCTCTCCCCATCCCCTGCTTCCAGCGCGCAGACAATCCTTTGATGTTCTTTTAGCGTCACCGCGTGTCTCCTGGCCGACGCCAGCAGTCGCCGTATGCGCTCAAGCGCCAGCCTCGCATTCTCCACCGCCGCCTTGACCCTTGGGAATTTCAGCGCATCGAGCAGAATCTCGTGAAACTCAAGATCGAGCTTGTAAAAGCCCGCCCGATCGTCCGCCCTCACTGCCGCTTTCTGATATCGGATATTGCGTTGCAGCGCTGCTATCGTTTCCGCGGTTATGACCGGGGCGAGTGCCCGCATGGCAGCCGCCTCCAGTGCGCTGCGCAGGAACATGTTTTCTTCCGCATCCGCCAGCCGGATCAGTGCTACGCTACTGCCGCGCTGCGGCTGAATTTCCACCAATCCCTCCGCTTGCAGCCGCAACAAAGCCTCCGACACCGGGTACCTGGACACGCCCAGCCGCTCGCACAACGCCGCCTTGTCGATCGGTGCACCCGGCGGAAGCTCAAGCGATACGATCGCTTCCCTGAGAGCATCGAACACCCGTGTTGTCGCACCCCCTCGCGGGCCGCGCACCTTATCCAAAAAGAAATAAGATTTTGCTTCCAGTTCCATGCTAACATGTTAGAATGTAAAACAACAAAAGCAAACGGTTTTTAGCGCATCATGAAACTCGAATCGGTCCCTTCCGCCAAACCGCGCACGGTTCGGCTCAACCCCGCCGATAACGTCGTTGTCGCCGTCGATCCGATCGAAAAGGGTGCTCACGTTTCGGGTGTGACTGCCACCGCTCGAGTGCCCAGGGGGCACAAGATGGCTGTCCTCTCCATTCCCGCAGGCAGCCCGGTGATCAAGTTCGGCCAGATCATTGGGGTTGCAAAAACCTCGGTTCCGGCTGGCGAGTGGCTTCACGAGCACAACGTCGCCATGGCGGAGTTTGAGCGCGACTATGCGTTCGCCTCGGCAGCCACACCCGTCGACATGGTTGCGGAAGCTTCCCGCGCCACCTTTCAGGGCTTCAGGCGCACCAACGGCAAGGCCGGCACCCGCAACTATATCGGCATCCTCACAAGTGTGAACTGTTCCGCCTCCGTCGCCCGGTTCATGACCGAAGCCATCAACCGGTCGGGAATCCTCGCCGACTACCCCAATGTCGACGGAGTCGTTTCCTTTGTGCATGGTACCGGTTGCGGCATGGCCTCGCTCGGCGAAGGTTTCGAAATTCTGAAACGAACCCAGTGGGGATACGCATCCAATCCGAACCTAGCGGGCGTACTTCTGGTAGGTTTGGGTTGCGAGGTCTTTCAGATTGGAAGGATGAAGGAACTCTACGGCATCACCGAAGGTGACAGCTTCCAGACCATGACAATTCAGGAAACCGGCGGCACCCGCAAGACGATTGAATCAGGGGTTGCCCGAATTCGCGAGATGCTGCCCAAAGCCAACGCGGCGAAACGTGAAGCAATTCGCGCATCGGAGTTGGTTCTGGCTCTCCAGTGCGGCGGTTCCGACGGATACTCCGGAATTACCGCCAACCCGGCCCTTGGCGCCGCGGCTGACTTGCTGGTCCGCCACGGTGGCACTGCGATCCTGTCTGAAACGCCGGAAATCTACGGTGCCGAGCACCTGCTTACCCGGCGCGCTGTCAATCGCGATGTCGGTGAAAAGCTCATCTCGCGCATTCGCTGGTGGGAAGACTATACCAGGCGCAATCACGGCGAAATGAACAACAACCCGTCTCCCGGCAACAAGGCCGGTGGCCTCACCACCATTTTGGAAAAATCATTGGGCGCTGCCGCCAAGGGGGGCACTACGCCCATGACGGCTGTTTATGAATATGCCGAGCCCGTGCGCGCCAAGGGTTTTGTTTTTATGGACACGCCCGGCTACGACCCTGTTTCCGCCACCGGCCAGGTGGCTGGGGGCGCCAATATTCTTTGCTTTACCACTGGCCGGGGCTCGGCATATGGCTGCAAGCCTACCCCATCGATCAAGCTGGCGACCAACTCTGACATTTATCGTCGCATGATCGACGACATGGACATCAATTGCGGTGACATCCTCGAAGGCGTTTCGATCGAGGATAAAGGTGAGGAGATTTTTGATCTGATCCTCAGGGTTGCCTCCGGTGAACGTAGCAAATCCGAGCAGCTGGGCTATGGCGACAATGAGTTTGTGCCTTGGCAGGTTGGCGCCGTGATGTAGCAGCCAATCACGTGCCGTTGACGTGCTATACAGTCGTTCAACGGTGACATGACGTCTCGCAAGATTCCACCTGTCGGCGCCAGGCGATATTCCCGCAAAACGCCGGAGATAAGACGAAGGCTGCTCATCGCGGCAGCGACCGGATGTATTGCCTCAGGTGGAATAGAAGCTTTCACGGTCCACAATATTACCCGCAGCGCGCGCGTCTCGCGCGGCCTTCTCAACCACTATTTTCCGAGCAAGGACGAGCTATTGGTCGAGATCTATCGCGCCGCCTTGGCCGCCAGCGCCATGCAAGCGACTGGCTCGAAAGCTGTCACCAACTCTCCGGAATCGGCTCTCAGCATACTGATCGAAGCGAATTTTGCTCCTCGCTTTTTCAATCGGTCGGATTTTCGTCTATGGCTGTCGTTATGGAGCGAAATTCCCGCCAATGCTCGCCTTCGGTCTGCACACCGCAAGCTCTACCGCGCCAACCAAGCTGCCCTGACCAGCGCCATAGATCGCCTGGCCAGGCTTCGCCGGCGCAAGGTTGATGCCCCACTCCTGGCACAGAATGTGCTCGCCCTCGTGGACGGCCTGTGGGTTGAATCTTGTCTCAACTCGCGGGCGCTTTCACGCAGTGCCGCTCGTGACGCTTGCTTTGCCATGCTGGCTGCACACCTGGGACCCTTAACGCAGATCAGTTCGAGGATGCGCCACCCTCGCGTTTCCTCCGCGCGACGTAGGCCCTGAGTTCCTCATCGATTGCGCGATCGATGAAGGGCTGCTGGTAGTCGGCGAGCAATCTCTTCCATATCTCGTTCGCCCTTGTGAGCGCAGTCCGCCGGCCGCGCTCCACCCATGTGTCGTAGTTCTCCCAGTTCGACAGAAGCGGGGAGTAAAACGCCGTTTCGTATCGTAACATTGTGTGGCTCGTTCCGAAGTAGTGCCCCGCCGGACCGGCTTCGCGTATCGCATCGAGCGCCAGCTCATCGGCCGTTACGTCGAAGGGTTCAAGAAAAGCGCTCATCATTTGCAACATTTCGGCATCGATGATCAGCTTTTCGAAGGATGCTGTGAGTCCGCCGCCAAGCCAGCCGGCCGCATGGAGTATGAGATCGGCCTGTCCGGCAATCGCGCCCCAAAGCGCCGTCTGGCTTTCATAAGCTGCCTGTGCATCTGGCTCATTTGCCGTGGTCACATTGCTTGAGCGAAAGGGGACCTTGATGAACCGCGCCAATTGGCCTGATGCGATAGCCGCTTGCGCATATTCGGGCGTTCCGAAGGCAGGAGCTCCCGTTCGCATGTCGACATTCGACGTGAAGCCGCCATAGATGACCGGTGCCCCCGGCCTTACTATCTGGCAAAGCGCGATTCCTGCGAGCGCCTCGGCATGTTGCTGTGCCAGCGCGCCGGCGAGCGTGATGGGCGACATAGCACCAGCGAGCGTGAATGGCGTCACCACCACACACTGCCCGTGCTCCGCCATGGCGATCAATCCCTCCGCCATCGGAATATCGAGTTGCAACGGCGAATTGGTATTGATCACGCAGGTGAAGACAACCCTTTCCCGCAATTCTTCCCGCCTGATGCCGAGCGAAATGGCGGCCATCTCCAGGCCATCGAGCGCGCGCTCCTTGCCGAGGCCCAGCGGCTGCCAGTTCTTGTCGCTGAGCGTGATCTGCGCGTAATGAAGATCGAGATGGCGCGTGTTGGCAGGGAGATCGAGCGCCTCGAATGGCCCCCCACCTTCCTGATGGATCGCATTCAGGCTGTGTACCAGGCGGATGAAATCGCACATTTCCGCGTAGGTGCCGGCGCGTCTCCCGCGGTCGAGATCTGAAACGAATGCCGGCCCGCCGACGGCCGAGAAAACCACATGCTTTGTGCCGACGGTGAGATCGCGTTCGGGATTGCGCGCCTTGAGCTCAAAACTTTGCGGCGCATGCCCCACGAGTGGCATGATCAATTCGCGAGGAAACCTTACTCTCTGCTCACCCTCCTCGACCTCAGCGCCCGCGCCGCGATAGTAGGCTCGCGCCCCCGCGTCGAGCACTTTCATGCCGATCTCTTCCAGCACCTTGAGGGCGGTGACGTGAATGGCTTCGATTTGATCCTTGCTGAGAATTTCAGTTGGCGCGAAAGGATAAGCCGGCTGCTTCCACACCCGCTGCGCTATGGTACCAGGCTTCTTCGTCCTCCGTTGGCTTCTCCGGCCATCAGCTCCCCTGGTCATTGGAGGTCATCCACCATTGGGCGTTCCCGGCGTATCACACAATCCGTTTCGACCGTGCCGAATTCCCGGGCGTATCGATGCCCGCTAAATACTGCATCCGCGATCGACGAAGGCGCGTAGCAATCACCGATGCGCCTAACTGATCGAATCCTCATGTCTGCCAGTCGCTCCGGCTGCCGCATCAGCTCCTGGTAAAGGCCATCCTCCGGCAGGCGTCCGGTGACCATGATTAACGTATCGCAAGAAATCACTTGCTCCCGGTCGCTGTAGATGCAGACCATTGAAACAGCGTCGACATCCACAATCTTGAGTCTGTGGGACAGCTTCAGATCGACACCGATTTCATGCAGTCGCTGTTGAATAAGAAATTGCTCATCCGTCATGCTTGTCCAACTCGACACGAGCGGCACCGGCGTAATGACCGTTACCTTGTGGCCTTCTCTCGCAAGGGTCTCGGCCAGCGCGCCCCCCATGAAATAATGCTCATCGTCATAGATAGCGACATGCTCGCCAACCGTCGTACCGGAGAAAACGTCATCGGGAGTGACTATGTCCGTGCTGCCACCCACCGCCGCAGGCTCCAGTACAGTCGCTCCAACACCGTCACGTCGCCAGCGGCTGCCGGTGGCGATGACCACGTGCTGCGCCGTAGTCTCTAGCGCCTCATCAACCCCCAACTTGCTTTGCCGATAAATTTCCACATTCGGCAATTTGCTGAGCATATGTTCGCGATAGTCCCTGACACGGATCCACTGGGCAAGTCCTGCCAGCGAAGCTTCCCTGACCACCCTGCCGCCCAGCGCCCTGCTCTGCTCTGCCAGGATCACTTCGTATCCGCGCTGTCCCAGCGCCAGTGCGCATTCGAGTCCTGCCGGCCCTCCGCCGACGATGAGCACTCGCTCCTCGCTCGTCTTGCCTGCGATACGGTCCGGATGCCACCCCCTGCGCCATTCCTCCCCGATGGTGGGATTTTGCGTGCAGCGCAAAGGTACCGCTTCATTGTTTGCGGCCCGGCAAATATTGCAGCCGATGCATTCACGAATCTCGTCTTCCCGACCCTGATTGATCTTCTCCGGCAGGAATGGATCCGCAATCGATGGGCGCGCCGCTCCGATAACGTCGAGAATACCGCGCTTGATCTGGCTGACCATCGTTTCCGGCGAAGTAAAGCGACCCACCCCAACGACCGGCTTGCTGGTAAACGACTTTACGAACGCGACATAGGTTTCCTGGAAGCTCTCCCGCGAAAACCGCGAGCTTTTCGAATCATTGGCGAGGCTGCCACCCACATTCACGTCCCAAAGATCGGGAAGTTCTGCCAGGAGCGCGATCACTTCCCGCCCCTCTCCTTCATGCGTGATCCCCCGCAGTCCTTGCAATTCATCAACCGCTAGTCGCACCGCCACAGCACACCTGTCGCCGACTGCATCCTTAGTATCGGTGATCATCTCCCGAATCAGCCGGACGCGATTTTCCAGCGATCCCCCGTACTCATCCTGCCGCTGATTGCTCAAGGGCGACAGATATTGAAACGGCAAAAAGTCATGCGAAGCGTAGACATAAACGATGTCAAACCCAGCTCTCCTCGCCCGCAATGCGGCGTCGCGATGCCAACGGCGCAGGTTGGCGATGTCCTGTTTGTCCATCGCTCGCGCTTGTCCCGGCTGAACATACTTCGCTGCGCGCGCCGATGGAGCGAGCATGGGCTCACGTGTCAGCCTGTTGTTCGTGTTCGAACCGCCATGCCATAGTTCCACTCCCGCAAGACTACCGTGCCGGTGGATAGCTTCGGCGGTCTTTGCCAGCGCCCGTACGTCCTCCTCGTCCCACAGTGATACGAACGCATATGGTGAATCATCTGATGACGGATGAACTGAGCAATACTCCGTGCATACCACGCCCCATCCGCCTTCCGCCTTGATGCCGCGCAATGCCGCCGAACTGTAGGGTTTGAGATAGCCAAGCCCTGTTGCATGCGGCGTTTGATAGAAGCGGTTGCGTGCCACCACCGGGCCAAAGGCGATGGGCTCGAAAAGAATGTCATATCTCGGATTGCGGGTCGCCATGACCGTAGTCTAGTTGAACAATCGTTCAACAAGCTTGATCGCATTCTTTCCGCAACAAATCAAGCGACCACGAGTGCTACACCCAGCGAAACACAACAATGGTATAAATGACCGCAATAATGGCCGACCCCCACAGCGGCGTGCCCATGACCGCGAGCCACGCCAGGAAAATAAATGCGCTTCCTAAGAGCGAGATGAAAAGCCGGTCGCCACGCGTGGTATCGAGGCCCAATATGCCACGCCGGGGGCTGCCGCCCGGTGAGTACCACTCCCATACAGACATGGCCACAAGGGCAAGAAATATGAACGCGAAAAAACCGGCCGTGGGCAGGGTCCACGCCATCCATGACAGATGCGTTGCGCCTTCCATCTCGCCGCTCCTAAACGCGCCCCAGGGCGAAGCCCTTGGCGATGTAATTGCGCACAAAATAGATAACGAATGCTCCGGGCACGATCGTCAGTACCCCCGCCGCGGCCAGCAGGCCTAGCTCATAGCCCGATGTGCTTGCTGTACGGGTCATTGTGGCTGAGATCGGCTTGGCTTCAACCGAGGTCAACGTTTTGGCAAGCAGCAGTTCGACCCAGGAAAACATGAAGCAGAAGAAACAGGCTACTCCGATTCCGGCGGCGATCGTCGGCACGAAAATCTTGAAGAAGAATCGCCAGAACGAATAGCCGTCAACATAGGCCGTTTCGTCGAGCTCCTTCGGCACCCCCGACATGAACCCCTCCAGAATCCAAACTGCCAGCGGCACGTTGAATAGCGTATGCGCAAGCGCCACCGATATATGTGTATCGAACAGCCCCACTGCCGAGTAAAGCTGTAGAAATGGCAAAGCGAACACTGCCGGCGGCGCCATTCGGTTTGACAACAGCCAGAAGAACAAATGCTTGTCACCCAGGAAGCGGTAGCGCGAGAACGCATAGGCTGCCGGAAGCGCAACCGACACCGACAGCACTGTGTTGATCACGACATAGATGAGCGAGTTGATATAGCCCCAGTACCACGTCGGGTCGGTGAAAATTTTTGCATAGTTGTCAAAGGTAAAATTCCTCGGCCACAACGTAAATACGCCCAGGATTTCATTGGTGGTCTTGAACGACATGTTCAGCAGCCAATAAATCGGCAGCATCAGGAAAAGGATATAAATCGTCGGCACGAGATAGCGCGCGCGCATCCTCACCTTTCCTCCTTTCGCATCATCAGCGTGTAGAACAGCCAACTGGAGAATAGAATGATCAGGAAATAGATGATCGACATTGCCGCTGCGGGGCCGAGATCGAACTGCCCAAGCGCCATTTTGACGAGGTCGATCGACAGGAATGTCGTGGCATTTCCGGGACCACCTCCGGTGAGAACGACCACTTCGGTATAGATCATGAAAGAGTCCATGAACCGCAGAAGAATCGCGATCGTAAGAACGTGCTTTAGTTTCGGCAGCTGGATATAGCGGAAAACCGCCCACGCCTTCGCGCCATCAATCTTGGCCGCCTGGTAGTAGGCATCCGGAATGGCCACCAGTCCCGCATAACACAGGAGCGCCACGAGCGAGGTCCAGTGCCATACGTCCATGAGAACGACCGTGAACCACGCGCCGAGCGGCTGGCGCGTGTAGTTGTAGTTAAAGCCCAGACCATTCATCAGCTTGCCGAGGAGACCGATATCCGGAAGGGCGAAAATGTTCCACATTGCTCCCACGACGTTCCAGGGGATGAGCAGCGGCAGCGCCATGAACACCAGACAGACCGATACCCAAGGACCTCGCCGCGGCATGGCCAGCGCAATCGCCAGTCCCAGCGGAATCTCGATGGCAAGCGCGATGCCGGTGAACAGCATTTGCCTCAGCAAAGCCGCATGAAAGCGGTCGGAGTGCAGGATCTGCTCGAACCATCGCATTCCCGCCCAGAAGAAAACATTGTCGCCAAAGCTTTCTTGCACCGAGAAATTGACAACCGTCATGAGCGGAATGATTGCGTTGAAGGCAACCAGCAAGAAAACCGGCAGCACGAATAGCCAGCCCTTTTGATTGACAACCTTCATCCGCGCCTCATTCGACTATCCATCCGTCCTCGTAAACTTGCGTGTGGTCGGGGTCGAAACGCAAATGCGCCTTGCTGGTCGGAATCTCGTGGCCCTCTGGCACCAGCAGCTTGATCGTTTGGGCGGCATGCCGCGTTTCGACCACACGATACCGGCCCGCATCCGCCACCTTGCTGACATCGACGGGAATGCCTTGTGCTGCAAAGCTTACGAATTCTGGTCTGACGCCGAGCTCAAGCTTCTCCGCCTGCGGCTTGCGCTCACTTTTCACGGCTTTCATTTCATGGCCCGCAACGTAAGCCTTGCCTGCCCTGATTTCGCAGGGGAGTAGATTCATTCCCGGAGAGCCGATGAAATGACCAACGAAAGTGTGCCGAGGTCGTTCGAACAGTTCGACCGGCGTGCCTATCTGGACGATAAGGCCATCCTTCATGACGACCACCTGTTCGGCAAAGGTCAATGCCTCCGTCTGATCGTGCGTCACATAGATCATCGTCCGGCGGATACGATGGTGCAGCTCCTTGAGCTTCGACCTCAGCTGCCATTTGAGATGTGGATCGATGACGGTGAGCGGCTCATCGAACATGATGACATTCACATCTGTTCGGACGAGACCCCGCCCCAGCGAAATTTTTTGTTTGCCATCTGCCGTCAACCCGGCCGCACGCTTCATGAGGGTCCTATCGAGTTCCAGCATTTTGGCGATCTCGCGCACCCTGCTATCCACCTCTTTCTCTGGCAGGCTGCGATTCCTCAGTGGAAAGGCGAGGTTGTCGTAAATCGACATCGTGTCGTAAATGACCGGAAACTGGAAAACTTGCGCAATATTCCGCTGTTCCGGCGTCGCGTCGGCAACATCGACATCATCAAAAAGTATCCGCCCAACCGTCGGCCGCAGGAGCCCGGATATCAAGTTTAGCAATGTGGTTTTGCCGCATCCTGATGGACCGAGCAGCGCATAAGCGCCTCCATCCTTGCACTCCAGATGAATTTCCTTCAGCGCCCAATCCTCATCCGCGCGTGGGTTGGGCAGATAGCTGTGCTTGACCCCGTCGATCGTGATTTTTGCCATCAGCCTCCTCCGCCGACAAACCTTCCATCCGAATCGAAGAAAAAGGCCCGGTCGACGTCCACGTACAGCTTTGCGATTGCTCCGACATCGAAGGGGTGGATGCCATGCGACTGTGAAACCCAGGTTTGCCCGTTCATGTCGAAGTGTATGACGCTTTCCGATCCCGACAGCTCCGTCACCAGCACGCGGCCGCTGATGGTGGCGGAATGCTCTTTCTGCGGCTCGGGCGTGATATGATGCGGCCTGATGCCGATTATATAACCTCCGTCCGTCAGCTTTCCCCCTTCCTTTCCCACAGGCCACTGGACCGTTTGGGTGAGTGAGACCGTCTCCCCCTTCTTTTCTACCTTGGCGGTGTTGAGCGGCGGATCGGAGAAAACCTGAGCGCTCGTGAGATCCGATGGATGTCGGTAAATCCTCGACGTCGGCCCGAATTGGGTGATGCGGCCCTCGTGCAGCGTAGCTGTGCAGCCGCCGAACAGCAGGGCTTCTCCCGGTTCCGTCGTGGCATAGGCAACAATACGCTTTCGGTCCATGAAGAGCTTGGGAAGTTCGTCGCGCATTTCCTCACGTAGTTTGTAATCGAGGTTGGCAAGCGGTTCATCCAACAGAATGAGATCGGAATCCTTCACGATGGCTCTGGCAATGGCAGTGCGCTGTTGCTGTCCGCCGGATAGTTCACCCGGCCTCCGGTCAAGCATCGGGGTTAGCCGCAAGAGGGCTGCCGTCCTTCGTACCCGCTTGTCTATTTCGTCCTTGGTCACTCCGGCAACGCGTAACGGCGATGCGATGTTTTCATAAACGCTGAAGTTGGGATAGTTGATAAACTGCTGGTAGACCATTGAAACGTTCCGCTTCTGAACCGGAACGCCGGTCACGTCCTTTCCGTTGAAAAGAATTTTCCCATCTGTGGGCGCCTGTATGCCCGCCATGAGCTGCATTAACGTCGTTTTGCCGGCGAGCGTACTACCCAGAAGGATGTTGAATGTTCCTTCCTCCAGGATGAGGCTTGTCTCGTGAATATAGACTTCCGCGCCAACACGCTTCGTCACCTTTTGCAATTCAAGCGGCATGGCGCGCCTAACGTCATTCCTTCGGGCTTGTTGTCGCTTGGACAATGTAGCGATTGCCTCCGGGCCACGCCAGTGACGTGTCCCGGAGGCGATTCAGCAAAGACAATGCTCTACTGGGCCGTGGTCCAGCGTTTGATCAACTCGTCATACGCAATGGTCTCGCCCTGTGGCTTTTCATTATCAAGCTTTGCCGCCGGGCCATTTTCCTTGCCGAGCCATTCCGCGGGATCTTTTTCTGGATTGAGCCGGGGCCCGCACCCACCATAGGTCTTGGCCTGCTCATCTGTTGCCTGCATGCGGGCCATGATCTGGTCCATTTCCGCCGCCAGGCGGTCCATTGCCTCCTGTGGAGTAAAGGCGCCGGAGTTCACATCACCGATCTGTTGCCACCACAGCTGGGCAAGTCTGGGATAATCGGGAACATTGATCCCTGTAGGCGTCCACAACACACGGTCCGGAGAGCGGTAGAATTCGACAAGCCCACCGAGCTTCGGTGCCCGTTCGCTGAATGACTCATGATCGATGTCCGAATCCCTTATGATCGTGAGGCCCACGTGGCTCTTTTTCAGTGATACTGTCTTCGACACTGTGAACTGCGCATAGAGCCATGCTGCCTTCCGCCGATCGACCGGAGTTGATTTGAACAATGTCCACGACCCCGCGTCTTGATAGCCGAGTTTCATTCCCTCCTGCCAATAAGGCCCATGCGGCGACGGAGCCATCCGCCACAATGGCGTTCCCTCTTCATCGGCCGTGTTGTTTCCCTGGCTCTTCGGTTTCACCATGTCGGAGGTGAAAGCCGTGTACCAGAATATTTGCTGAGCCACGTTGCCCTGGCTGAGCGCCGGCAGAGATTGATAGAAGTCGAGATCGGCAGCACCTGGAGGCGCATACTTCCTCAGCCACTCGTCCCATTTGGCGATCGCATAAACCGAGGCCGGGCTGTTCGTCCCCCCGCCGCGGGAAACCGCTGCACCCGCCGGGTTGCACGACCCTTCTTCCATCCGGATGCCCCATTCATCGATTGGTCGTCCGTTGGGAAGCCCCTTCGAGGTTGACCCGGCCATTGAAAGCCAGGCATCGGTCATGCGCCATCCGAGATCCGGGGCTCTCTTGCCGTAGTCCATGTGCCCATACACGCGCACGCCATCGATTTCCTTCACATCATTGGTGAAGAAATCGGCAATGTCTTCGTAGGCCGACCAGTTTACCGGCACGCCGAGGTCATAGCCGTACTTGGCCTTGAACTTGTCTTTGATTTCCGGTCGGTCGAACCAATCCTTGCGGAACCAGTAGAGATTGGCAAATTGCTGGTCCGGCAGTTGCCAAAGTTTGCCGTCAGGTCCCGTGGTGAACGACTTGCCGATAAAGTCATCGACATCGAGGGTAGGCAGTGTCACATCCTTGCCCTCGCCTTCCATCCAGTCCGTCAGATTGACAGCGCTCTGCAGCCGCGAATGCGTGCCGATCAGGTCGGAATCGTTGATGTAAGCATCGTAAAGGTTGCGGTTGGTCTGCATTTGGGTTTGCACTGCTTGCACGACCTCGCCTTCGCCAAGCAGCTGGTGATTGACCTTGATGCCGGTGATTTCTTCGAACGCCTTCGTCAGCACTTCCGATTCATACGAATGCGTGGGTATCGTTTCCGACAGGACGTTGACTTCCATTCCTTGGAAAGGCTCCGCCGCTTTGATGAACCACTCCAATTCTTTCATCTGATCTTCTTTGGAGAGCGTCGAAGGCTGGAATTCATTGTCGATCCATTTCTTCGCCTCTTCCGCTCCTGCAAAGCTCGGGCCGGCAAATGACGTCATCGTCAGCACGGCGACCGATGCCAGAAGGCATTTTCGCATTTGTGTTCCTCCCGTGTTATTTTAAGATTAAATGCCAATCGAATATCAAATGAACCAAAACGAATGTCAATCGAAATGGGGTCAAGACGCGGATCCATGGCGGATACTCTGTCGCGCAGGAGACCGGTCGGTTGTAAGGGCTTGAACGTAGGACTGAAGCGTTGAGGTCTGTTGGCTGTCAAAATAGAGGCCGAGTTTCGTCCGCCGCCACAGGATGTCCTCAGCACTCCGCGCCCATTCCTCGCTGATGAGATAGTCGACTTCGCGGCGCGTGAGCCCGCCGCCGAACTCCTCTCCCAAATCCGTCATCTTCGACGCCCCGTTGATGATCCGCATCGTTCGCGTTCCGTAGCATCTGAACATCCGCTCGGCCTGGCCCGCCTTCATGTCGGGTATCCTCCGCAAGATTGTACTGATCTGGCCGGCGACCTGTTCGAAATCGAAATCGCCCCCCGGAAGAGGCGCCGAATTCGTCCATGGCCCGCCCATCTGCGGGAATAACCAGCGAAACTTTTCTACCGCTTGCTCGGAAAGTTTCCGATAGGTGGTGATCTTTCCGCCAAAAATGGAAAGAACCGGCGGACCGTCGCGTCCCTCACCGAGTTTCAATTCATAGTCGCGCGTTGCTTCCTGGGGCTTCCCGGTGCCGTCGTCATAGAGCGGCCTGACACCAGAATAGGTTCCGCGGATCCTGCTTCGTGTTACCGGCGTTCTAAAATATTCGTTGATTGCGCCGAGAAGGTAATCGATCTCAGCCTCGGTGATTGCGGCTTGCGAAGGATCGCCGGTGTAGTCCTCATCCGTCGTACCGATCAGCGTGAAATCGTGTTCATAGGGGATGGCAAAGCAAATCCGGTTGTCAACATTTTGGAAAATATAGCTCTTGTCGTGATCGAAGAGCCTGTCGACGATGATATGGCTGCCTTTCACCATCCTGATCCGTAAGGGAACATCCCTTCCGATAATGTCGTGTAAGACGTCAGAAACCCAAGGGCCGCTTGCATTTACGAGTGCCCGCGCCCTGGCCTGTGAACGCTCTCCGTTGTCTTGATTTTCCAGAGAAAGCACCCATTGCTGTCCCTGAACTCGCGCTTTTGTGCATCGTGTTTGTGTCAGCACGACAGCGCCCTTGTCGGCGGCGTCGCGCGCGTTGAGAATGACCAGGCGAGAATCCTGCACCGAGCAGTCGGAATATTCGAAGGCGCGGCGGAACTCTGGTTTCAGCGGCTTTCCAGCCGGATCGCTGCCAAGATCCAATGTGGATGTGGGCGGAAGTACCCTTCTGCCACCCAGGTGGTCGTAAAGAAAAAGGCCAAGACGGATGACCGGCCATGGTCTCAGTCCCCTGTGGTGTGGGAGGACGAACCGCACGGGCCAGATGATGTGCGGCGCGATGCTTAGCAGCACCTCCCGCTCCGCGAGCGCCTCGCGCACCAACCTGAATTCGAAGTGCTCTAAATACCGGAGTCCGCCGTGAATGAGCTTTGTCGAAGCCGATGAAGTGGCCCCGGCGAGATCGCCCTGCTCGACCAGGACGACCGAGAGCCCGCGTCCCTTTGCATCGCGGGCGATACCGCAACCGTTGATGCCCCCGCCAATGACGGCGAGATCATAGGCGCCATCCTGCAAGGAAGACCTCCCGTTCCATCCGCAGGGATATTGCTCTTGCTTGCGAAAGCCTTAGCCAGAGGCGCGGATCAATGTTCGGCGAACGATAAACGAAGAAAAACGAAAATCAACGAAAAAGACGGCCCACATCGAACATGGTTGCCTTTGCGTTCATGACCTACGTGCTGAAAGCGGCGGTCTTGTCAGGCGGCATCGGCGCCCGAAACCGGGATCTCGCTCTGCGCGTCTCCTCCCGGCGCGATCTCGACATCGACCCCTCGGTGGCGGCAGATTTCCGCAATCCCTTCCGGCGGCGGGCAATCCGTGACGAAAACATCGACCTGTGAGATATGCCCAATGCGAACCGGCGCAGAACGGGTGAATTTCATTGAATCGGAAACCAAGATCACGTTGCGCGCATTTTCAATGATGGCTTGTGCGGCCCGAACTTCCCGGTAATCGAAGTCGAGAAGTGAGCCGTCATCGTCGATCGCCGACACGCCGATCACGGCATAATCGACCTTGAACTGGGAAATGAAGTCAACCGTCTGTTCGCCAACAATTCCTCCGTCCGACCGACGCACCATGCCCCCGGCAATGATCACCTCGATCCTCGGCAGCGGCATCAGAATGCTGGCCACGTGGATGTTGTTGGTGATGACCAAAAGCCCTTCATGCTGCGTGAGATGGCGCGCCACCTCTTCCGTTGTCGTGCCGATGTTCACATAGAGCGAACAGTTGTTGGGAATAAGCTCCGCTGCGCGTGCGCCGATCCGGCGTTTTTCATGCTCGGCCAGATGGCGCCTCGATTCATAGGCCATATTCTCCACCCCCGACGAAACCATCGCGCCGCCGTGAATACGCGTAAGCAACCGCTGATCGCACAGCTCATTCAGGTCTTTGCGAATTGTTTGCGGCGTCACGTTGAACCTCGCCGCCAATTCATCGACGATGACCCGGCCCACACGGCGAGCCATGGTCATGATTTCCTGTTGCCTGAAATTCAGCAGCTGCACCATCGGGATCGGTCGTAAGCCCGCCAACATTATGAAGTCGGTAGCGCTTTGTCACGCGGCATTGGTTGAAAAAATCGTAAATGCCATTGATCGAAGTTGTGGTTTACAACTCCTGATTTTCCGCTCCAGCGCCAGTCATTCCATTGAGTCCCGGCCCCTTCAGTTCGGCTCCTGGCAAACTAGTTTGAAAATTGCCGTACCGCACCTTAAGCTTCCCATTCCTGTCTGGAGAGCCTTGGATGATCCTTGCCTGTGGCGAGGCGCTCATCGATCTTTTTATTTTCGATCGCATGGGCTCGCGCCTTGCTTGCGAAGCCGTCGCGGGGGGCTCTCCATTTAATGTCGCCATTGGCCTGGCCCGGCTCGGGCGCCGTGTGGGTTTCTTTGGCGGCCTTTCAACCGACAGCTTTGGCGAATTCCTCGCAAGTGTCTTGAAGGACGAGGGTGTGGACCTCTCATCTGCACCGCGCAAGTCCAACCTGACGACGATTAGCGTTGTCGCCACCGACGGCTCTGGTCATCCTCGTTATTCCTTTCATGGCGAGCAAGCCGCCGACCGGATGATTACAGCGGCCGATTTGCCCCACCCTCTTCCACCGAACATCGAAGCCTTGACCTTCGGTTCCTTTTCGCTTGCGGTGGAGCCAGCCGCCTCGGCCTATTTGGCTCTGGCCAGCCGCGAAACCTCGCACCGCGTGATCAGTATCGACCCGAACATACGACCAACGGTGATCGGTGATCTGACCGACTACGATCGCCAGCTGATGAAGTTCATCAGGACCGCCTCCGTCGTCAAAGCGAGCCAAGAGGATGTTGCCCTCTTGTATGGCGCCGACGCCGCCATCTCTGCGGTCGCCCAGCTATGGTTGCGAGAAGGTCCGGCCCTGGTCGTGATCACCCGCGGCTCAGAAGGCGCAATCGCTTTTCAACAGCACCACTCTATCGAGATGCCCGGCTACACAGTGAATGTCATCGACACTGTCGGCGCCGGCGATTCTTTTCATGCCGCTCTGCTCGCCAATCTCGCCGACACCGGCGATCTCACTCCCGCCAGGATCAAGAATCTTCCGGTGGACAGGCTGAAGCTTGCTCTGCAATATGCCGTTGCTGCTTCTTCGATAACTTGCAGCCGGCGCGGCGCAGATTTGCCGACACGCAAGGAGGTCGATGCCCAAGTCCATCAATGAGCCGCCGATAAAAAAGCAGACGCGCAGCAGGATCATCGACAGGCTCGTCGAGCACCGCCGCTCGGGTGCCCCCCGCAACATGCGCAAGGCGTTTGCCGCCGATCCGGAACGCTTTTCACGCTGCTCGGCCAGCCTTGGAGAATTCCTGCTCGACTGGTCGAAATGCGCGATGAACCAGGAGACGATCGACCTGCTGATGGAACTCGTCCACGCTGCCGGCTTCGTAAAGAAGCGCGATGCCTTGTTCGCCGGCGGGGAAGTCAACGTCACCGAGCACCGACCGGCACTTCACATGGCTCTTCGCAATCGGAGCAATCGTCCCGTCTACGTCGACGGTATAGATGTGATGCCCGATGTTAATGGAGTCCTCGCGAGCATGCGCGACTTTTCAAACACTGTCCGCACATCGGCCCAGGATGGAACGGGCGAGCGATTCACCGACGTTGTGAACATTGGCATCGGCGGCTCGGATCTGGGACCCGCCATGGCAACCACTGCATTGCACGCCTATCATGACGGCCCGCGTGTGCATTTTGTCTCCAACGCCGATGGCGCCCATATTGCCGATACCATTCGGCATCTCGATCCTTCGCGCACCTTGATAATCCTCGTCTCGAAGACCTTCACCACCGTCGAGACGATGACCAACGCCGCAACTGCGCGGCGCTGGATAACCGCCGCTCTTGGCGAAGCTGCCGTCAGCCGTCATTTCGTCGCGGTGTCCGCCGCCTTGGACCGAGTCCGGGGCTTCGGGATCGCGCCCGACCGCTGTTTTGGTTTCTGGGATTGGGTGGGCGGCCGCTATTCCCTGTGGTCCGCAGTCGGCCTTTCCCTCATGATCGCCATTGGTCCCGATGAATTTGAACACTTCCTCACGGGCGGCCACATCATGGACGAGCATTTTCGCACCGCCCCGTTGACCATGAACTTGCCGGTGCTTCTTGGCATGATCGGCTTCTGGCACCGTGACATCTGCAGCTATCCCACCCGCGTCATCGTTCCCTATGAGCAGCGCCTCGTCTTGCTGCCGCGTTACTTGCAGCAGCTCGATATGGAATCGAACGGCAAGCGCACGACGCTTGACGGTTCGTTGTCCGACTTGCCGACCAGTCCAGTCGTCTGGGGAGAGCCAGGCACCAACAGCCAGCACGCCTTCTTTCAATTCCTTCATCAAGGCACCGACGTGGTGCCCGTAGAGTTTCTCATCTCCGCCACCTCAAGCGAGCTTGATCTGCAATCGCATCACGATTTGCTCGTTGCCAATTGCCTGGCGCAGTCGGAGGCATTGATGGTCGGCCGTACACTCGGTGAAGCGACAGCAGCTCTTCTCAAATCCGGCCTCTCACCCGCTGAGGCACGCCGCCTCGCCCCCCACAAGTCGTTTCCCGGAAATCGACCTTCCATCACTTTGGTCTATCGTAAGCTCGATCCTCATACCCTGGGTATGCTTGTTGCCCTGTACGAGCACCGGGTATTTGTCGAAGCCTGCTTGTGGAACATCAATCCCTTCGACCAATGGGGAGTAGAACTCGGCAAGGAAATAGCAACAAACCTCCTCCCTGCCGTGCAAGGCTCTGTTGTTGGAAAAGACGTGAACCCTGCAACCGCGGGGCTACTCTCGCAGTTGATCAGATTGCGCAAATCATCCTGAACAGCCGGCCGGCCCATGATCTTGACGGTCCCAACCAGGCCCTTCGACGGCCAGAAACCCGGTACGTCCGGTCTGCGAAAGAAGGTCGCTGAATTTCGGCAGCCCCACTATGTGGAGAATTTCATACAGGCGGTCTTTGCCTCTCTCCCCGATCACGATGGAGAGACGTTGGTTCTCGGCGGCGATGGCCGCTTCTACAATCGCGAAGTTGTTCAAATTGCCATCCGGATGGCCGCTGCCAACGGCTTCGGCCGCCTGCTCCTGGCCCGTGGGGGCTTGTTGTCCACTCCCGCAGCCTCTCTCCTGATCCGCAAATATGGTGCATTCGGCGGTATCGTTTTGTCCGCAAGCCACAACCCCGGCGGGCCGAATGGCGACTTCGGCATCAAGTTCAATGTTGCCAACGGCGGTCCCGCCCCCGAAGCCGTGACCGAAAGGATCTATGCCGAGACGCGCAAACTCAGTCATTTTCTGATCACTGATACACCCGATGTCGACATCGATCGCCTGGGAAAGTCCACCGTCGAGTCCATGACGCTCGAGATCATCGATCCCGTGGCCGACTACCGGGAGCTGATGGCCAAGCTGTTCGACTTTGGGGCCATTGCCGATTTGTTTCGCTCAGGGTTTTCCATGCGTTTCGACGCCATGAACGCGGTGACGGGTCCCTATGCCACGACCATTTTGGAAGGCTCGCTTGGTGCACCCAAGGGAACCGTTGTGAACGGCATTCCCCTTCCCGATTTCGGCGGCCTTCATCCCGATCCCAATCTTGTTCACGCGCGAGAGCTTTACGAGCTGATGATGTCGCCCGGGGCACCTGATTTGGGCTGTGCCTCCGACGGTGACGGCGACCGCAATCTGATCATCGGCCGGGGTCAGTTCGTAACTCCTTCCGATTCCCTCGCCGTGCTGGCTGCCAATGCCCATCTTGCCCCTGCTTACAGGTCCGGCATCAGTGGGCTCGCCCGCTCCATGCCGACCAGCTCTGCGGCCGACAAGGTTGCCGAAGCGATGAGACTCAAGTGTTATGAAACGCCAACCGGCTGGAAATTCTTCGCCAATCTCCTTGATGCCGGCCTCATCACCCTGTGCGGCGAGGAAAGTGCCGGAACGGGCTCCAATCACGTACGCGAAAAGGATGGCCTGTGGGCGGTGTTGCTGTGGCTCAACATCCTTGCCGTCCGTCGACAACCGGTAAAGGACATCATCCGCGAGCATTGGCGCAAGTACGGTCGTCACTACTACACCCGTCACGACTATGAAGGGCTCAAGTCGCAGGCGGCTGCCGATCTCATGGACAGTCTCCGCGACCGATTGCCCCAATTGTCCGGCAAAAAATTCGGTCGTGAGATTATTGTACGGGCCGACGACTTTGCCTACCAGGACCCGGTCGACGGCTCGATCGCCGCGCACCAAGGCCTGAGACTGTTTTTCGAAAGTGGCGCCCGCATCGTCTATCGCCTCTCCGGCACCGGCACCGAGGGTGCCACGTTACGCATATACATCGAGTGCTATGAACCCGATCCGGCACGTCAGGCCCGCGAGCCTCAGGAGGTTCTGCGTCCCCTCGTCGAGCTTTCCCGCTCGCTCGCCGAGTTGGAACGCCGCACCGGTCGCCAAGAGCCCTCTGTTGTCACGTGAGTGAGCGCTCGCCAAGTGTGCAGGCATGCTACTCGCTGATATTCAGTTTTTGCCGAAGGCGGATCTCAACGGCTCCAGAGCCAGAGGTGCTATTCTCGTCGCTTAATGCAATATCTCCCCCCTTGTAGCGCAGTTCTTGAAGAGGCGTGACAAGGTCATCATCGCTGAATCGAATCAAAACGGTACCAACCAACAAATCGTTTCTATAGAAAACAGGCAGTGGCCACTTTTCTCTACTCCAATCCTGAATCCTACCAATGATTTTCCACTTTCCATCGTATAAATTCAGAATACTGCACTTTCGACGCATAACCGCGTCCTCTACAGTTAGTCTTTGCAGCTGCTCTATAGTCGGTGCCGCCAGATAGGGACCAAAGAAGTATGCAAAAACAATATGCGGCTTTCGCCGACCGCCCTTTTTTCGGTCAACACGAGCAATGACGCCAATCGCCAGAATATCCTTGGTTAGTGGAACTGCGAATACCTGTCCTTCTTCGATTCCCGATATCATTCTCGTTCAATAAGGTCTCGATACGCAGATGCAGCGCCTTCATACAAGCCGCGGTTTGGATTGGAAGGCGAGATTCCTCGAATTTGATTCAATGATGGCATGCCATTCATCGAGCCGGTCCCATGCAGATTCATAAGAGATTGCTCTAGACCCCGCTGTTCAGCACGCACATTTGTTTTCGTTGCCGGGCTGAGCTGCGCCAACCTTGTCAACTTGCGTGGCTACCCTCTGATATTCATTTTTTGGCGAAGCATGATTTCAACGGCTAGGGAGCCAGCAATGCTTTGTTTGTCCGTAAGTGGCACGTCTCCACCGGAGTAGGGGCTCTCGTCAATTTCCTCCAAATTGTCATCATAGCGTACCAAGACTGTGCCTTGCAGCAGATCATTCCGATAAAACACCGGCAGCGGCCAGTCCTTCTTTGCCCAATCCTTGATATTTCCAAGAATCTGCCAGCGGCCGTCGTGGAGATAGAGTGCGCTACACCGAAGGCGCATCACCGCGTTCTCTGCTTTAAGCTGTTCAATTTGACCCTTGGACAATTTCCTTTCAAAAGGTCCAAAAAAATATGCAAAGAGACCTATCGCCTTGCCGCGCTTTTGCCGATGCAGCCGAGCTGCAACGCCGAGAGCGCAGACCTTTTGGTTCAGCGCTACCTCGAAAACCTGTCCTTCTTCAAGTTTGAGAATCATACCGCTCCCCAATAAACCCTTTCGACGGCGTCACCTGCAATGGCGCCCCGAAACTTAAATAGGCAAAACTCGAAGACCCTCCGCTCTCGTCTGTCACAAGCTTCACCGAGGCAAGGTGGTCGCGGTGCAGATAACTCGTCATCCCCGACGGCAAGCTTCCTGACTTCCTTGACTTGCCGACCGTAGGCATCGGAATGCACCGTGGTCGTTCGGCCAAGCTCATCGGTTACCGCTACGGTTAGAAATGCGACACCCGAGAGTCCATAGGCCGTGGTGACAGTGGTGCCATCAGGATTGGTCCTCCGTATCTCTCTGTCGAGCCCATTCGGCCCCGTCGAGCAGGAAAGTGTCGAGCGAATCGTTGAAGAATGGTGTGCCGCGTCCGGGCGAGGCTCTCTCGATCACCGAAAAGCCACCCACCGACCAGCCGAGGCCCAGCCAGTTTTGGTGCGCTGCGTTGTTGGCTATCCCTTGGCTTGAATCGTAATCGAGCTTTACGTTGGGCTCGAGCCCGCGGAAGGCTGGCTCCCGAATGTCAATTGAATAAGTAAAGCTGCCATTGTGCGGCGCGCTGATTTTGGGAGCGAAGCCTTTCTCAAAATGACTGGAGCTCGTCGAGCTGTCGCTTGTAGCGGCCGTAACCGTAACAGCTTCTCCTGCTGATGTCGGCTCACTGACATTCCCTGCATCTTTGGTCTCAATTTCCTTTGTGCTTGCGCCTGAAATAGCCACTGTTACGCTGCCCAAGAACAGCGCGACAAAAAATACCCTTTTCATTGCCGCCCCCGCTGCAATTACTAACTAGCATATAAAAACTTGGTGCTATTTTAGATTGCCGAGTGCGGCAAAGGTCAAGCCTTTACATTGCATGTCCCCTAAATTTCGGATCCCCATCCCACCTATGCCTTCAACACCTCCATCTGGATGGGGCCTTCGGCGCGGCCATGGATGAATTGCTCCACATGTTCGCTGCCGCTCCGGTCGATCTCGGATGCTCCTCCCTGCCACAGGATTCGCCCCTTGTAGATCATCGCAATTTCATCGGCGATCTTGCGTGCCGATGCCATATCATGGGTGATGGAAATCGTCGTTGCACCCAGCCGCCGCACGCAATCCACGATCAGCCCGTTGATGACGTCTGCCATGATTGGATCAAGCCCGGTGGTCGGCTCGTCGAAGAAGATGATCTCTGGGTCTGCCGCAATCGCTCGCGCCAGTGCCACCCGCTTCTGCATGCCGCCGGAAAGCTCCGCCGGATAAAGCTCCCCCACTTCCGCGCCAAGCCCCACCTGAGCGAGCTTGGTGAGCGCAATCTTGCGTGCCCCGTCTCGATCCATGCTTTTGCCCTGGATCAGTCCGAACGCCACGTTCTGCCAAACCGGTAGACTGTCGAACAGGGCTGAGCCCTGGAACAGCATGCCCATGCGCGCAAGGACCCGGCCCCGCTCAGCGCCCCGCAACCCCGCCGTCTCCTGGCCACCAATGAGAATGGACCCGCTGTCCGGGCGCATCAGCCCCAGGATGCATTTGATCATCACCGACTTGCCGGTGCCCGATCCCCCGATCACCACCAGCGACCGTCCCCGCTCCACCGAAAGGTTGACCCCGTCGAGAACGAGCTTCGGCCCGAAGCTCTTCTTGACGTTTCTCAGCACGATGTGGCCGGTCTCGCTCATTAGTCCGTCGCAAACAACAGTGAGGTGAGAGCGTAGTTGGCCGCCAGAATAAGAATGGAAGCGCTCACCACCGCGTTGGTCGTGGCGCGGCCAACACCTTGTGCGCCGCCTCTTGAATGAAAGCCGTGATAGCAGCCCATGAGTGCAATGATGAACCCGAACACCGCCGCCTTCACCAGTCCGGAGAACACATCGTCGAACTCCAGAAAATCAACGGTGTTTTTTAGATAGGCGGCACCGTTGAAACCAAGCGAGCTGGTTCCAACCACATAGCCGCCGAGGATGCCGATTGTATCGGCGATACAGACAAGCAGCGGCATGGTAATGAAGGCCGCCAGCAGCCGCGGCGCAACTAGATAACGATAGGGATTGGTCGACAGCGTCGTCAGCGCGTCGATCTGCTCGGTTACGCGCATTGTGCCGAGTTCGGCCGCAATTGCCGCGGCGACTCGCCCCGCCACCATCAGACCGGCTAGAACCGGCCCGAGTTCTCGCGTGATTCCGAGCGCCACGATGGATGAAACCAGGTTCTCCGCGTTGAACCGTGATGATCCGATGTAGATTTGTAGAGCCAAAACCCCGCCTGTGAAAAATGCCGTCAGGCCAACGACCGGCAGCGAAAAATAGCCGATGCGCAGCATCTGCTGGAAAAGCTGCCGGGGATAGAATGGCAGCGAAAATCCTTGGATGAACGCATCGCGCAGAAACAGTGATGCCCGTCCCACCTCCCGAAGGAGTGATAAGACAACGCGTCCAAGGTGAGCGAGGAAATTCAAACGATTAGCCTTTCGGTCACGAATCGAAGGCCGAATATAGTCGAGGGTAGCGCGAACCTAAACGGGTGAGGATTTCATAAGGAATGGTGCCTGCCCAGCGCGCGAGATTGTCGACCGTCACATGCATCCCCATCAGCTCTACCATGTCCCCGCGGCCGATCTGCTCTGCAATATCTGTCACATCGACAGTGATCATGTCCATCGAAACTCGTCCGATGAGGGGTGCGAATTTCCCCTTGACCCACACCGACGCCGGGCCGCCCTCCCTTGATGAGGAACACTGTCGCGGATAGCCGTCGCCATATCCGGCCGCCACGACAGCAACGAGCGTCTCTCGCTTCGCCCTCCAGGTGCCTCCATAGCCGACATTTTCTCCCGCTGCGGTACTCTTTACCTGCAGCACCCGCGCGTGCAGCTGCACCACTGGCCTGAACACGCTGGGACGGTCGCTGAACGGATTGCCGCCGTATAGCCCAATGCCCGGCCGCACCAGATCGAAGTGATAGGCGCTCGGCAGAAAGGCGCCAGGCGTATTGGCAAGGCTTGCCAACGCGTCCGGCAAGAGCCTGCGCATTTTATTGAATCGCTCAAGCTGCCAGCGGTTGAATTCATCATCCGGCTCATCCGCCTTGGCCAAATGCGACATGACGAGCGCCAGCTCGAACCGGGCAAACACATCGCTGCGCTGCGCCAGCCGTTGAATATCTGATTCTCCAAGACCGAGCCGGTTGATACCAGATTCGATGTGAATCGCAGCGGGAAGTTTTCGCCTGGTTTCGCTGCACCACCCTGCCCATTCGTCGATTTCATCGAGCTGGTTCAGCACCGGACGCAAGCGATGATCTGAATAAAACCGTGCCTCTCCGCGGAAGAGGCCGCCAAGCACATAGATGTGCGCATTGTCCAGAATGCCGCGGAGGCGTTTTCCCTCCTCCGGCAGGGCCACGAAATACGTCCGGCACCCTGCCGCCTGCAGCGCCTTCGCAGCCGCTTCCATTCCAATCCCGTAGGCATCTGCCTTGACCGAAGCGCCGCAGTCTGACGGTGCGACCTGTTTTCTAAGTGTGAGATAGTTTTGTTGCAGGGCTCCAAGATCGATCGACAGCACACCCCCCGCGCGCCCTGTCTCACCCCTCAATTGAATTGCTCCGGCAGATAGTCTTCATTCGCCAAATTCTGGAACTTGGTAAGGCTTGCATCGAACTGCAGTGAAACCGTGCCGGTGGGTCCATGGCGCTGCTTTCCGATGATCACTTCGGCAGTACCCGTCGCTTTCTCCATTTGCTGCTGCCAGTCGAAGAACTCTTGCGTGTTGGGCCGGGGTTCTCTGCGCGACAAATAATACTCCTCCCTGTAGATGAAGAGCACCACATCGGCATCCTGCTCGATCGAGCCTGACTCGCGCAAATCGGCAAGCTGCGGCCGCTTGTCGTCCCGGTTCTCCACCTGTCTCGAGAGTTGCGAAAGGGCGAGGATCGGAACGTGCAGCTCCTTGGCAAGCGCCTTAAGGCCGGTCGTGATTTCGGAAACTTCCTGCACACGGCCTTCTGCCGCACGGCGCGTCGAACCGGCAAGCAATTGCAGATAGTCGACAACGACAAGCCCCAGTCCCCTCTGCCGTTTAAGTCGCCTCGCCCGTGCAGCGACCTGGCCGATGGTAAGCCCGCCCGTCGCATCGACATAGAGAGGCAATGTTTGCAGGTCTCGGCTCACTTCGACGATGTGATGGAAGTCTTCCTCGCTGATCTTGCCGCGGCGGATCTTCTCCGATGATATGCCGGCCTGTTCGGAAATGATGCGAGTCGCCAACTGCTCCGCCGACATCTCAAGCGAGAAGAATGCCACCACGCCGCCGTCGAGCACCTGAACCGAACCGTCTGCCTTGTGCTCAGCTCGATAGGACTTCGCGACATGATAGGCAATATTGGTAGCGAGCGACGTCTTACCCATCGCCGGTCGTCCGGCCAGAATCACCAGATCCGATTTCTGCAAGCCACCCATTTTTTCATCGAGGTCTCGAAGACCGCTGGCAATTCCCGAAAGCCCCCCATCGCGCTGGTAGGCTGCCGCAGCCATGTCGACTGCTTCGGTGAGCGCCGTGCCGAACGCCTGAAAGCCTTGCCCATACTTACCGGTTTCCGCAATCTCATAGAGATGTTGTTCTGCCTGCTCGATCAGGTCGCGTGATGTAACATCGACCGGCGTGTCGAAAGAATTGTTGACGATCTCGGTACCGATGTCGATGAGCTTGCGGCGCATCGCCAGCTCATAGATGGTCCGGCCGTAGTCCTCTGCATTGATGATCGTGGTGGCGGCAGCCGCCAAGCGGGCAAGATAAGCGGGCCCGCCGATCTCGTTCAACGTCTCATCCCGCTCAAAAAAGGTCTTGAGCGTCACCGGGCTGGCAAGCTTGCCGGCCCGGATCAGGGTGGAAGCGGCCTCGAAAATGCGCGCATGCACCGCCTCGTTGAAATGACCAGGCTCTAGGAATCCGCTCACCCGGTCGCACGCCTCGTTGTTGACGAGAATTGCCCCGAGCAGCGCCTGTTCGGCCTCGATATTGTGTGGCGCCTGACGATAGCCGGCTTCGGCGTCGGACTCGTCAACCGCAGCAAGCTGCGGCTTGGGATTGAGTGCTGTCATGTACCTGCTGTCTTAGCCTAAGAGCGGCTTCCGCCAGAAGCCGCCGTTGCGACTGTGCACATTATTCACAGTTTCAGCAAATGTGATCAAGCCTAATGGGGTCGCCTCCACGATTTCGCCAAAAAGCAGCTTGTTCAAGGCTATTTGGCAGGTATCGACTTCAATCGTGGCAATTGCGAGTCGATCGCTCGCAGCCGTTCTTCCTCTTCCATCATATAGTTGCGCAGCATGGGAAGGGCATGCTGATGGCGCGCGAACTGGATTTGGAAATTGTTGAAACCGCCGTACCGGAAAGCAGCCTCCGAAGAGGCAAGGTAGAACTCCCACATCCGGCAGAAGCGCTCATCGTAGATTTCTTTTGCCCGCTCCCGGTGGTCGCTGAAGCGACGCCCCCATTCTTTCAATGTTTCCGCATAGTGCAGCCGCAGGATTTCAATATCGGTGATGTAGAGAAGGGCCTTCTCCATGGCCGGAACGACCTCCGACATCGCCGGAATGTAGCCGCCGGGGAAAATATACTTGGCAACCCACGCGCTGGTGGCACCTGGCCCCCTCGACCGGTTGATCGAATGCAGTACGCCGACGCCATCATCCGTGAGCAGCGATGCGACCTTGTCGAAGAACTCCCGGTAATGATTGACCCCCACATGCTCGAACATTCCAACTGAGACGATCCGGTCGAACCTGCCGTTCAGGCGGCGGTAATCGAGCAGCTCGAACTTCACCCTGTTCCCCACCCCGCGCTGTCGGGCTCGCTCATTGGCAAGCTTGTACTGCTCGTTCGACAGTGTGACGCCGGTGACGTCCGCTCCACACACCTCCGCCAGATAGAGGCCGAGCCCGCCCCAGCCCGAGCCGATGTCGAGGACTGTCATCCCCGGCTTGATCATGAGCTTTGCCGCAAGATGGCGTTTCTTGGCGAGCTGCGCATCCTCTAGCGACTGGTCCACGCTTTCGAAATAGGCACAGGAGTACTGCCGGTCGCGATCGAGGAAGAGATCGTAGAGCGCTCCCGACAAGTCGTAGTGATGCGCCACATTGCGCTTGGCTCGCCTTGTCGAGTTGTATTGCTGGAGCCATTTGAGCAGCCGGCGCGCCGCGTGCTGCCACTTCAATATCGACGGATAGTTTCGCTGCTCGAGATTCGACAAGAGCAGGCTCAGCAAATCATAAATACTGCCCTGTTCCATCACCAGAGTGCCGTTCATGTAGCACTCGCCGAATTGGAATTCGGGGTACGCTGCGAGTTTCAACTCGCTCGCCCTGTCGGTCAGTCGGAAGGCGACGGTCTTGCCCTGATTGTTCCCGAAGCTGTGCTGCTCTCCGTCGCTGGTGATCACGATCAGGCTGCCGTGCCTGACGATGTGCCGAAGACCACGCTCAAATGCAAAGAACATGACTCACACCTCCTGCCGCCAGCGCAGCCGGCCGACAGGATAGATCCTCACTGGCGCCCGATAGGGCAAATCTAACCACGACTGATTTCAACCGGCAATGAGCGGGCAAACCAATCGGCGTGCGGTGTGCATAACCGGTTCGCTCCTCCCCTTCGACAAACAGTCATTATTTCATCTTTGAGTTGTTCACAACTTAAAGATACTATTTGTCACTGATACAACTTTATGTTTGCAATCGCGTGCACGACGAACGGGGGCACCGCATGCGCTTGCTGGCAATGCTTATTTTTTTGGCGGGTTTCACCGCAACTCCAACCCAGGCGGAATATTGGAGGGAACCTATCGATAATACCGTTTGCAGCAACGGTCTGACCTGCGCCCGGATTGCACAAATAGCTGCCTACGGCACCAAGATTCGTTTCGGGCCATGTGTCTACCAGAGGACCTCGAGCACCGGCGTGCTCACCTACGACGCGCGCAATCGCCTGACGTCCGTCACTGCCGACGAAGGTGGAGAGGCAGAGGCCACCACATCCCTCACCCATGATGCAGACGGCCGCGTCACCCGCATGACGGCAGGCGATGGATCCTATCTCCAGTACACCTATGACGATGTGGGACGAGTAGTTCTCATCACCAACAGCCTGGGTGAAGACATCGCTTTCACCTATGACGCCATGGGCAATGCCACGTCCGCTCAAGTCAAGTCGGGTTCTACCATCACCCGCTCGGTGACGTTTGCTTTTGACGAACTCGGCCGCCTCATGCGTCGTCTGGGCAGCATTGGCCAGACAACCTCCTTTGCTTACAACCGTGTCGATGATGTGACTCTCATCACCGACCCCCGCGGCGAGACCTATGGCTACGCCTATGATGCGCTGAACCGAGTAATCCGAGAAACAGATCAGGAAGAGGCCCAGAGAAGTTTCAGTCTTGATGCTCGCGATCAACCGGTGAGCCACACCGATCCCCTAAGTGTCACGACGAGCTACGTGCGAAACGGTTTTGCCGAAATTATCCAGGAGTCGAGCCCCGACATCGGATCGATTGTCTATCGCCGCAATGCTGTCGGCGCCGTTACCGAGATGATCGATGCAAAAGGCGAGTCAACGACTTACACCTACGACAACGCCGGAAGGCTGACGGCAAAGCACTTCGTCACCGCGCCGCTGCAGGATGTCGCCTACACCTATGACGACTCCTCTGCCTCGAACTTCGGCAAGGGAAAGCTCACTCACCTCAGCGACGCCTCGGGTTCAACCGCACTCACCTGGACCCGGCGCGGCGATTTGGCGTCACTGAGTTCGGCTATCGGCTCACAGACCTATACGACCTCCTTCTCCTACGATTTGGGCGGTCGCATATCGACCATCACCTATCCATCGGGCCGAGAAGTGTCATTCACACGCGATGCCCAGGGGCAAGTAACCGCCGTTGCGACCCGAGCCGATGCGGCAGCCGCTTCATCTGCCGTGCTGCAATCGATCGCATGGCAACCCTACGGCCCCTTCTCCGTTGCAACGTTGAGCTCGGGCCTCACCCTCGATCACGGCTTTTCTCTCGACCAGGAGCTGACCTCGATCACCCTCTTCGATGGAGCAACCTCGCTTCTCCACCGTACCTTCTCCCGCTCCGATCTCATCAACATCACCGGCATCGACGATCCGGTCAACGCCGGCAATCAGACCTTCGCCTACACGCCGTCCAACCGTCTTTCGATTGCAACCGGTGAATGGGGAAGTGAGAGCTATTCCTACGATCCGGCCGGCAACCGCCTAAGCCTGGAGAAGATAGTCAACGGCACGGCCACCACCATGAGCTATGCCTATAGTCCGCTCACCAACCGTCTTTCCTCTGTTAGCCTCAATGGCGAGCCGAGCCGCACCTTCACCCATGATGCTGCAGGCAACATCATCGAGGATGTGAGGGGCGGTCATGTCTATGGCTACTCCTACGACGCCGCAGGGCACCTTGCGAGCGTGACCAAGGATGGCCTCCTCTGGGCGAGCTATCTCTACAACAGCTTCGACCAGCTCGCGTCCCGCGAACTCACCGCTGCCACCGCAACTCCCGCAACCAGTCACTATCTCTACGATGCGCAAGGCCATCTCATCGCTGAGGCGGATGGCTCATCCGGCGCCATCCTGCGCGAGTACATCTGGCTCGACGATATGCCGATCGCCGTCATCGATACGGTCGCCGATGGCGCGCCCCTTTACCACGTCATAACCGATCATCTCTATCGTCCGATCGCCATGTATGATTCGACCGGGACGCAAGTGTGGTCGGCGGTGTGGGAGCCCTTCGGCGCTCTTCACTCCGTGTCCGGTGCGCTTGCCCTCGATGCCCGCTTTCCCGGCCAGTGGTATCAGCTCGAGACGGGCCTGCACTACAATTGGCATCGCCACTACGACCCGACCCTCGGCCGTTATACCCAACCCGATCCCTTGGGCCTTGAAGC
>DATBLQ010000056.1:0-5528 GCA_036555325.1 Aestuariivirgaceae bacterium
TCGATGCGAGCCGAGGCCGAGAGGTCCTTAATTTCGGTCATCATGGCAGCCGTGACCGGCACGCCGCGTGACATCCCGCGCAATTGCGCCAGGCGCGCCTCAGAGGCCGCAGCAAGATAGATAAAGATCGCGATGAAAGTCAGCATCGGATTGTAGAAAAGTCCGATGAAGCCAAGGGCGAAGGCGCACCACTGGCCGATATTGGCGGCGATCTCCGTAGCGCGCACGAAGCCATACTTGCGCGCAAGCAGCGAACGCAGCACCCTGCCGCCGTCCATCGGGAAGGCCGGGATCAGATTGAATACGGCAAGCACGATATTGACCGCGGCTAGGCGATCGATGAGAGAGACCTTGGTGATGTCGGTTGCGGCAAGCTGGTCGGGATTGAGATTGGCGCCGGCCAGCATCAGCACAAGCGCAATGGCGACGTTGACCATGGGTCCGGCGATGGCGATCAGAAATTCTTCTCGGGGCTCCTCGGGGAAGCGCTCGAGCCTCGCCACCCCTCCGATCGGCAGCAAGGTCACGTCGCGGGTCGAGACGCCGAAGGCGCGCGCCGCAAGGATGTGCCCGTATTCGTGCACGAGCACGCACAGGAACAAGAGCACCATGAAGAGCAGCCCGCTCCACGCCGCGTTAGCGCCGCCAGACATATAGGTAACCGCCCAGATCCAGGCGAGGAAGAGCAGGAAGGTGACATGGATTCGGATCTCGGTCCCGCCGATCTTGCCGATATTCAATGACCAGGGCATCGCCACGCCTCACTTTCACGAATGACGCTGCAAGATAGTAATGTAGGGAGCCAGGCACGAAGCCAACAGCCGTCTCGGATCGCGGGAGCTTGAATCGCCTGAACCCAAAATCGTCCGAGCCTAAGCTCGGGGAAGCTCTACCCATATCGGAATATTTCCGGCACGCCGGAAAGTGGCACGAGGCCCTTCATCTCACGCGGCAGGGTTTCCCCCGCACCGATCACGAGATAGCCGGGACTGGCGAGCCGTCCGACAATGCGATCGAGAGCCTCGGCTTGCAACGGAGGCTGGAAATAGGTGAAGGCGACGTTGCGGCAGAGAATGAGATCGAAGCGCCCGTCCGGCGCTTCCGAACGGAGATCCTGAAGCAGAAAGCTCACACCTTCGTGGTGGTGCTGCCGCACGCAAAAGAGGCCGCCGCTCTGCTCGAAACCTTGACGAAGGAGGGCTTCCGGCATCTCGCGGAGGCTGCCCTTGGAATAGCAACCCTTGCGCGCGCGCTTCAGTATGGTCTCGTCCACATCGGTTGCGACCACCGAACATTCCACGCTGGGAAAGGCAGGCGCCACCGCGAGATCCCAGAGGATCTTGAGCGTATAAGGTTCCTCGCCAGAGGCGCATCCGGCGGACCAGAACCGCGCTTGTCGCTTCTCGGCTTCCGCGCGCGCAGCAATATCAGGCAGGATGCGACGTTCCAGTGCCTCGAAGATGCTCTTGTCGCGGAAGAAGCGCGAGATGGTGATGTGGGTCAATCCGTCGAGCACTGCCCACTCTTCCGGATGGGTCTCTAGCCTTTTGCGATAGGCGGCAAACCCTTCGATTCCGAGCTCATTCATCCGCCGCCTCAGGCGCTTGCACACCTGGCCATGGACCTTGCGGAAGCCCTGCCAGCGCAAGCCGAGGCGCGGCAAGGCCTCTTGCAAGAAAGTCACGCATTCGGCATCAGCCATGACGCCGCTCCAACTGAGCCGTGCGGCAGCTTCGAGGAGAGAGCCCGTGTTGATCCATCGCAATTTCGTGCCGACCGTCTTAGCCTATAGCTAAGCGCCAGATAGAGCAGGGTTCTAGTGTTAGAAAGCGTAGGTGACATGCCGATCTGGAAACTCACCCCAATCGACCTAGACGACCCGAACTGGGAGTCGAGCTCGCATCGCGGACTGGTTGTCGTGCGCGCCCCAAATGAGGGGTCGGCGCGCGAGGTCGCGGAGAAAGCCTTTGGGGTCCCCACCCGCTTTCCGCCAGGAAAAGGCATGCGCGTGCCACCCTGGATGCGATCCGAACTCGTTCGCGCCGAGATCATTGACAGTCCCATATACCCCGCAGAGGGTCCCACCGAGGTCCTCGAACCGTTCTTCAAGGAAGGTGAGTGAGTTTGAGAAGAGGAGGCCGCCATGCTGCAAGAGCTTAGTGCGGATCAGGCGCGGCAGATCGCAGATCTGGCGAAAGTGGCACGCGCCGCCAGAGACGTCATCCTCGATAATGTTCCTGAAGAAGACTTGGGTGTGCCACGCCCAGCGCGGGGCGAGCACAATCCTGCCGGCGCTCTCGGCTTCGATCCGTTGCCCCTTGACGATCCGGCGCTCATAGATTTGCGCGCGGCAGTTTGCGCTCTAATGCCTGGCGCACGCGCTGAGCTGTTCGTCCTGATGCGGATGGGGCAGGGGGACCTCGCCATCTTGGATTGGGATCGCGGTCTTTCTGAAACAGCATTGCTCGGGGAGGATACGGTATTGGCTGCGCTCACCGAGGATGCAGACCTGCACGAGCATATCGCCAAGGCGCTCTACGAGCTGGGCACCGAAAGCCGAGCCTGAAATTCACCGAACCCTGTTCTATCTTGCGCTTGCAATCCCTGTTTCAGCGGAGCCAAGTTGACTTTGCGGGTCTTCGCCAGGAGCAGGGAGATAGCCGACCCTCTCATCATCGACGGTGCGCATGGCGAAGGCGGCGGGCAAATCCTGCGCACGGCGCTCAGCCTCTCGACCATCACCTCGCGCGCGTTTCGGCTCGTCAACATCCGCGCCAAGCGCCGTAATCCTGGGCTGCAACCCCAACATCTTTCGGCGACCAGAGCCGCAGCTGCCATCAGCGGCGCGACGCTTACGGGGGATGTCCTCGGGTCGAGCGAGCTCGTTTTTGCCCCGACCCATCCGCCGCAAGCAGGCTCCTATCGCTTCGACGTAGCGGAAATCGCAGGTCATGGCAGCGCTGGCTCCGCCATTCTCATCTTACAGACTATTCTCGTCCCGTTGGCTCTGGCCAAAGACGACTCTACGGTCGGGGTGCTGGGCGGCACCCATCAAGATTGGGCGCCGGCTTACGACGATCTGGCCAATGCTTACTTGCCTGCCTTGCGTCGGATGGGATTGGGCGCCGATGCGGAGTTGAAACGGTGGGGCTGGTATCCCGCTGGTGGCGGCGAGGTAATCTGCAAGATCAGGGGTGGAACTGCCCGAGATTGGCCTCGCGCTTCCTGGCCAAGGCCGATCGAGGCGCTCGAACGCGGGCCGCTTGTCGGGATCAGGGGCCGGGCCGTCGCCGCCAATCTTCCGGCTCACATCGCCCAACGCATGGCAGACCGGGCGCGTGCAGGCCTCAGCGACCTTGGTGTCCCCGTTCAGATCGAACCTCTGCGCGTGAGGGCGGTCTGCCCCGGGGCGGGCATTTTTCTGTTGGCCGACTACGAGACCTTGGCGGCAAGTTTCTCCGCCCATGGGCGTCAGGGAAAGCCGTCCGAAGCCGTGGCGGACGAGGCGGTTCTGGCGTTCCGCGAGCATCACGCCTCGGGTGCGGCAGTCGAATTGCACCTCGCCGATCAGCTTCTGCTGCCGCTCGCCATCGCCGCTGGGCCCTCCGCCTTCACCATTGCGCGTCCGACAGCGCACCTCGCCACCAATGCCTGGACGATTGAGCAGTTCGGTCTGGCCAAGATCACGGCCGAGCCGGACCTCCTTACCCGAGTGCAGGTGCTGCCATTGCCAACAAAGGCGGGTTGAGCCAGCACGTTTGGTCAACGCACTCGCCGATGCCCTAGCGAGGATCGCGATTGCCCCCTATGCTCGATTTGATCTGACGCAAGGCCCGGGCCCTTGGGAGATTCTAGTTTTGCAGTGATCCTTTGTTGGAATGGGCTGGTGGTTGATGACATGAAACGACAAAAAATTCCCCCTGCTGGAAGTCCATTGGTTGGCGGCCCGCACGAGCGGCGTATTCTCGGCCGAGCCCAGGATGAGGGGGTCGACGACCCCTATAAGCTACGGCGGAAATTGCCCGAGCCCACACGGTGTCCGGCCTGCGGAGCCGTCTATCACGAGGGGCGTTGGCAATGGATGGATCGTCCTCCAGCCGATGCGCATGAGGAGCTGTGCCAAGCCTGTCACCGCATCAACGACGAATATCCCGCCGGTATCGTCACCCTGAAGGGCCCGGTGGTCAGACAGCACGAGGAGGAAATCATCAATTTGGCGCGCAACCTCGAGCAGGCTGAGAAGCAGGACCATCCGCTCAACCGCATCATGGCGATCGACAAGGAAGGGGCAGATACCCTCGTCATCACCACCACCGATGTCCACTTGCCACGGCGGATTGGGACCGCGGTTCACCACGCCTTTCACGGCGATCTCAAGTTGCACTTCGATGAGGACAGCTATTTCATCCGCGTCGACTGGACCCGCGAGACCTAAGCGTGTTGCTGCCAGCTCGATTCGGCTGATCCCTAATGCTTCACTGGTGGAGAGTCTAAATGTTGCAGATACCCTTGCAGATCACCTTTCACGGCATGGAACCGTCGCCAGCAGTCGAGGCGCGGATCAGGGAAAAGGTCGCGAAGCTCGAGCACTTTGATAACCGGATCGTCGGGTGCAAGGTCGTTGTCGAGGCGCCCCACCGACATCACCACAAGGGCAAGCTCTACAATGTCCGCATTGATCTCAGTGTGCCGGGGAAGGACATCTTCATCGGTCATACCGGACCGCAGAACCATGCCCACGAGGACATCAATGTCGCCATTCGCGACGCCTTCAACGCGGCAGGCCGGCTGCTCGAAGACCATGCCCGGCGCATGCGCGGCGATGTGAAGAGCCATATGGCTCCTGTGCATGGCAAGGTCTTGCGACTGGGTGAGGACTACGGGTTTGCGCAGACCCAAGATGGTCAAGAGGTATATTTCCACAGAAACAGCGTGGTCGATGACGCTTTTGATAGGTTGAAAATCGGCAGCGAAGTCCGCCTGGTGATCGCGGAGAGCGAAGGCGTCGAAGGCGCGCAGGCAAGCACCGTGACCCCGATCGGCAAGCACCACATCGTTGAGTAATGCGGCCGCAAGTCGGCGCTAATGCCTACCATGTCGAGCGAGATCATACCGGTCGGACAGAGGAAGGCTCCAGCAGGTTGGAACGTGCTCGTGACCTTGGCCGAGCCGACCTACCGGCCTGCGCGCAATTTGCTTTCAAGATGGGGCCGGCTTCAACGGACCGATTACTACAACGTGGCTACCATGGCGGTCGCTGATCCGGCCGCTTTCCTTCGCGAGTTTGGTGCCGCGGTCGAACAGTCTCCCGGCATCCTCAATGCCGTGTCCCACGTCGTGCCCTTTGAGCACATGTTCGATTTCAAGGATCCGGGGGAGTTTGAGATGAAGGCACGCGAGGTTGCCCTCTCCTATGTGCCGCAGCTTTTGGGCAAGTCATTCCATGTGCGCTTCCATCGGCGCGGACTGAAGGGAACGATCTCCACCCCGACCGAGGAGCGGTTTCTTGATGAAGCTCTGCTTGAAGC
>DATBLQ010000059.1:0-18232 GCA_036555325.1 Aestuariivirgaceae bacterium
ATTGCTTTCCACAGTCGGCGCACCGGTTTTCCATAGCTTATGCACAGATGGTGCGAGAGAATGGCGCTCAACGGTTTTTGCGGAGATAGATTGCTTGGAGTTAGTAGTGAATAGGCGGAGGTTCATACTAGCGGTTTCTCTAATAGTACCTCTCCCGCTCCTGCTGGGGCGGCGAACTATTGCGGCAAAATTCTCCGATGCAGTACTTCATGAAAGGTTAATGGCGCATGTCCCCCAACTGGGCGAATTAAGTATTGGATCATCCTCGGCGCCCGTTGTCGTGGTGGAATACGCTTCCGCCACATGTTCGCATTGCGCGCAGTTCCATATCCGTGTTTGGCCGCAAATCCACACTTCCTACATTGCAAGCGGCAAGGTCCGCTGGATTTTTCGAGAACTTCCGCTCGATGAAACGGCCATGGGGGCTTTCATGCTGGCGCGATGTTTGCCGCCAGAACGGTTCTTTCAAACACTGCAAATCCTCTTCCAGCAACAAAAGCTTTGGGCAGGAGGAGAACGCAGTGCTCGCAGTGAGTTGTTCAGGATAATGAGCGGCGCCGGCATGAAACGCGAAACTTTTGACCGTTGCCTGGAGCGCAGTGATCTTGCCCACGCGATCTATACAATTGCTAAAACTGCGCACGAGAAATTTGACGTCAAAGGAACGCCCACGTTTTTCGTCAATGGCCGGCGAGTGCGTGGCGCTCAGGATTTGGCAACATTCAAGTCAATGTTGGATACTGCGCTGATCGAAAGCGGTAAGTAACTAATGACGAACGAGCCAGGGATGCTTGGAGCGCACGGCTGTCGAATGGCCATGCTGTTGATGACCGCTATGTTGGTGATGGTGGGACTTGAGAGAATTCCGCACCCGCGACAGATCCGCATGCGCATCGTGCGTCGGAATGGGATCACCGCGGCGGCGGCGTACCACGCGAGGCTCATGAGCACTTTTCTCGCTTGAATGAAACGCTTTGCGAATATTTGAGTCCATCCCAAGATAGGCGGCTGAAATAGCGCGCCTCGCGAGTTTTCCACATTTTGGACAAGGTCGGGCCTTGTCAAACATTTCCATGCTGGCCCAATCGGTGAATTCGCCGTGTCGCCTGCACTCGTACTGATACAGCGGCATCCCACCTCCTGCAGTTTGGAGGGAACCCCCAGGTTCCCTCACAACACACATATGCTCTAGCGAGCCCGCGCTAGATCGACCCGCGAAGAATCGACGTGCTTTTGGGGACCGGCGGCGTTCGGGTGAATGTCAAATTCGAACATATCAGTAGGAATGGCCACCGAAACACACGCGTTCGGAATATCGACCACCCCTCCGATCCTTCCTTCAACTGGCGCGCATCCCAAGATCACGTAAGCCTGTTCTTTCGAGTACCCAAATTTTGACAGATACTCGATTGCATTAAGACAAGCACGACGCATCGCCATGGTCGCGTCGTTATAGAGTTGCTTGCCAGTCTTGTCGTCGACCCCGATTCCTTCAAAGACAAGAAAATCGCCGTAGTGCGGATCAACGGGGCTCACCTTGAAAAGCGGATTTGTCAATCCATACTTGTTTACTCCGCCCTTGATAAGTTCGACGTGAAGATGAATCCACCCCGCCATTTCAATGGCACCGCAGAATGTAATTTCGCCATCACCCTGCGAGAAATGGTAATCGCCCATTGAGAGCCGTGCTCCTGAGACGTACACCGGGAAATAAATGCGCGAACCGCGCGATATATTCTTGATATCGCAATTGCCGCCATGTTCTCGTGGAGGAATAGTCCGGGCGGCTTCACGGCTGGCTTTCTCGAGAGCCGCACCTTTCAACGTGCCGAGCAACACTCCTTCCGGTTCAGGCGGCAGGGCTAGCGGCGGTACGCGGTTGGGATTGGTGGCGATGAGCTCCCGCTCCCGTTTGTTCCACTTTTCCAACAGTTCGTGACTTGGCGCGCAGCCGATAAGACCCGGATGAGTTATTGCAGCGAAGCGTACCTTCGGAATATGGCGGGAGGTAGCGTATATCCCCTTACAGTCCCATATAGCTTTGCGCGGCTGCGGGAACAGGTCTGTCAGAAAACCACCGCCATTGGCCGTCGCAAAAATACCTGTGTAACCCCACTCGTTTCCCTTGAGCGGACCAATATCGAGTATGTCCACTACCAATATGTCGCCCGGTTCAGCACCAGTAACCTCGATTGGCCCTACCAGATGGTGGCACGGGGGCAAATAGCAGTCTCGAATATCGGAAGCGTTGTCATCATTTCTTATTTGTCCACCGGTCCAATCCAAGGCCTCAACGATAAAATCCTCTCCGGGTTTCACGGTTACCACCGGCGGAATGTCCGGATGCCAACGGTTGTGTAGTGGCGTCGGCTGCTCGGTTGGCTTTTTCTTGATATCTACCGATATGACTGTTTTTGCCATTTTATCCTCCTCTTAGACCTGTAGATGTTTTCTAACTACCGTATCGGTGAGTTCTTTTACCGAGCCTTGTGCAGCAATCCTGCCCGTCTCGAGAATAGCGAAACGGCGCGTGATATCGCGGACGAATTCCAGTCGCTGCTCGACAAGAAGTACGGAACACCTTCGATCATCCAGAATTCGCTTTATGATGTTTTGAATTTCCTCCACGACGGAGGGCTGAAGGCCCTCGGTGGGTTCGTCAAGAAGCAACATGGTGGGTTGTTGAACCAGAGCCCGTGCTATTGCCAGCTGCTGCTGCTGACCTCCGGACAACACACCCCCCTTTCGACCAGAAATTTCCTTTAACGCTGGGAAATAGTCATAGGCCAAATCTCGCATTCCGTTCGCCTTCACGCCTTTGCCAAGGAGTGCCAGACGAATGTTATCATCAACGCTTATGTCGGGGATAATCTGGCGACCTTGAGGAACATAACTTATGCCGAGACGAGTGCGCCGGTGAGACTTGAGCTGGGTAATGTCCTTGCCATCTAGTTCTATGGTTCCGGATTTCGGTGGATTAACACCGGTTATGCTGCGCAGGAGCGTAGTCTTTCCGGCTCCATTACGTCCCAGTACGGAAACGAGCTCCTGATCCCCTATATCCAGGGATACTCCGTGAAGGATATGGCTGGTGCCGTAGAAGGTATTGATGGCATTGATACGGAGCATTAGTGAAAACCGCCCTTGCCCAGGTAAACTTCCCTCACCTCTTGGTTATCTACGACCTCTGCGAGGCTGCCCTCCGCCAGCACCTGTCCCTGATGCATTACTGTCACCTTGTCACGCGCGATTTGCCTTACGACATGCATATCGTGCTCTACGAGAAGAACAGTATGGTTCTTGGCAATCCGAAGAATGAGATCGGCAGTTCGCCGCTTGCCTTCTTCCGTCATCCCCGTCGTAGGCTCGTCTAGGAGGAGCAATTTTGGACGCGAGGCAACCAACATTGCAATCTCCAGCCATTGCCGTTCGCCGTGAGAGAGGGTATCGGCAGGATCATTGGCACGCTCTGCAAGATCGACAAACTCAAGAATTTCCCAGATGCGATCGTTCTCCGCAGGAGTAATCCGTTTGAAGAGATATTTGAAAACCTTGCGATCGCCCGCGAGAGAAACCATCACATTGTTATATACCGACAATGTTTCATACATATTGGGCACTTGAAACTTCCGACTGATGCCGGCCAAAAAAATGTCATCCGGCGCAAGCCCAGTTATATCTCGACCATCAAACACGATTTTGCCCGACGTCGGCTTGAACTGACCGGTAATCATCGCCATGAGCGTTGTTTTGCCTGCTCCATTCGGACCGAGCAGGACCCGAAGCTCGTTTTTTTCAATGCTGAAGTTAAGGTTGTTCAGAATCGTGTAGCCCGAGACCTTGGTGGTGAGCTGGTTTACTTCAAGAAGACTCATGGTCCTTCCCCTATACCAACTCATCGCCTGGCTTCGCAGCGCCAGGCGGTTCCCAATCGCGCTGGCGATCATGTGCAATCCGATCTTGTTCCTCACGGATTTGAGTAAGCGTGCCGCGGCGATATTTGCGTATCCAATTGCCCAGGGTTCCGATCAGCCCGTCCGGAATCCATAGAACTACCGCAATAAACAGGATACCCATGAAGACCTGCCAATAATTCGCAAACCAGCTACCGCTCAGCAGGAATTCAAGCCCCCGCACTAAGAAGGCACCGACAAACGGTCCGATTAGCGTGGCACGCCCACCCACCGCTGTCCAAATTACGCCCTCAACTGAAAAGAGGGGTCCGGTGTCCAGAAACGAGACTATACCTACCCACGCCGCATACATCGCTCCAGCGGCGGCGGCCATGAAAGCGGAAACACAAAACACAAATATGCGATAGTTTGCTACGTTGTAGCCCATAAACTCGGCCCGCACGTCATTGTCGCGAACGGACTTAAGTACGGTGCCAATTCGGGAATGAGTGATAAACCTCGCAATCAGAAAAAATGCGATAGTAACCGCCAAAATGATCCATAGGAAAGGCGCCCCCACGAAGTTGCCATAGTCTGTTATGCCGTTAAAGCCGCCTGTGTAGGCTTGATATTCGATGATGAACTCCTGGAGAATCAGCGACTCGGCAAGTGTAATGACGGCGCAGTAGACGCCGTAGATGTGCCGCTTGAAAGTTATGACCCCGAAGATAAAGGCCAGAAACGTAGGCACGGCCAAGGCGGCAACGACAGCAAACGGGACGTTGATGAGAGGCTCCATGAACGTGGGAAGAGCTGTCAGCCCATTCCACTCCATGAAATCCGGAAACTTGCTTCCGTAGCGGGTCGGATGGGTCATCGCGTAATTGATCTTGAGCGACAGAGCAACAAAATAGGCACCGATTCCAAAGTAGACGGCCTGACCCAGGCTTAGGATGCCTGCGAATCCCCAAATGAGGTCGATGCTCAAGGCAAAAATTGCAAAACAGAGAAACTTGCCAATCAGCAACAGTACGTAACTGTTTGTGCCGGACAAATATGGGAAGCTTCCGATTATTGCGATCAGCAGAGCGCCTAGAATGAGCGCCCATAGTGGAAGCAGCGGCGCTCTTTCAACTACTCTGGTCCTTTGTGCCGCCTTATTTTCCATTCAGCAGCCTACCTCCCTATGCACTCCAGCAGCCAAGCACTAGCGACGCTCATGATAACCAAATATGCCTCGCGGGAAGACGCGGATGGCAATTACTATTGCCACGAAAACCAGCAGTTGCCCGATAACCGCATTGTATTTGTAGGCCAACAAAGTCTCCCCTTCGCCTATCAGGAAAGAACCGGTGGGCACTCCCAGCAAATTGCCGACCCCGCCCAATACAATGACCATGTATGAACCAACCGCGTAGCTGAAGCCCATTGTTGTCGACACTGATTTGATCGGAGCGAGTACCGCGCCCGCAATTCCCGCCAGGCCGGAGCCATACATGAAAATGAGCATGTCTATTCTCGCAGTGTCGATACCCAAACAACCCGACATTGCCCGATTACGACGGACCGAACGAACCTTCAAACCAAAGTCGGTTCGGAAGATGATGTAGAGAGTTACAAATAGCATGACGAGGGCGACCGCAATCAGGAACATGCGATAATAAGGATATGGAAGGCGGCCGATCAGTCTTATGCCGCCGTCAAGGATTTTTGGCGCGCCGACGTAATAGAGTTCAGGACCGAAAATAACCTTCATTAAAACCTCAAGGATGATCCCGACTCCCCAGGTGGCAAGCAACGTCTCGAGCGGCCGATCGTAAATCCATTGAATAATGCCTCGTTCGACGATTAGTCCCAGCAGGGCTACGACAACAAAGGCAACGGGAATGGCAACGAAAGTGTTACCGCCAAGTTGGCCAACTACAGCCGCCGTGTAGGCACCGACCATTATGAACTGGCCATGAGCCATGTTGATAACCCCGGCAATGCCAAAGATGATAGCCAACCCCATCGCGGCAATGGCGAGAATTGCCGCGACGCTTAAACCTATCAGGACTTGAGAGATAAGAGCTTGCGACATGGATCAGACGCTATTCGGCAGCGGCGTGCGGCGATTGGGACGCCGCACGCGAGTTGCTACTGTCAAAGATCTATAGTGCCAGAGCGATTCTTATCCTCCGCCCAAGGCTTTTTCACACGTTCCAGGACCTTCGGGTCGGTAAAATCGCAGTCCTTGTTTGGATAAAGGTAATCGACCCATGGATCAGGACGAATGCGATCTTGGGAAGTCCAAACAATGTCGAACTGTCCGTCCTCACGGGCTTTGCCGATCCGTGCCCACAGCCAAGTATGATGGTTCTTCTCGTCGATCTTCACGGGTCCCTGGGGCGCTTTGAATTCTTGGCCCGGTAACCCGTCAAAAATCAGGGCATCGGTCTCGGTGTTACCAACCTTTTCGATGGCCTGTGCCAGCAGATAAGTCTGGAAGTAAGCCGCTTCCATAACTGCGTTGGTTACTTGGTTAGCGCCATACTTCGCCTTGTACCGTTCGACGAACGATTTATTTTCCGGCGTGTCAACAGTCTGGAAGTAGTTGAAAGACGTGTAGTGGCCGGCGGCATTCTCCGGTCCCATGGCAGCTGTTTCTTGCTCGGTCGTGATCGGAGTGCAAATGGGAAGATCTGCAGCGGTGAAACCGAACTGGCGGAATTGTTTATAGAAAGCCACAATGGAATCGCCTACGAGGTCCGAGAAGACAATATCGGCGCCACTCCCAGCGATATTGTTGATGATCGTGGAAAATTCGGTGTGACCTAAGGGCGCGTATTCCTCACCGACGTTTTCACCGCCGTGTTTCTCCAGAAGCGCCTTCACTTCACGGTTCGTTTCTTTTGGATAGATATAATTGGAGCCGATCATATAGAATTTCTTGCGGCCCAAAGTCTGGATAATCCAAGGCACGAAATCATCGAGCTGCTGATTTGGAACGGCGCCAGTGTAGAAGCAGTTCTTGCTGCATTCTTGCGCTTCATAGAGGGTCGGATAGAGCAGCAAGCCATTGTATTCCTCGAATACCGGAAGCACCGACTGACGACTTGCCGAGGTATAGCAGCCAAGAACTGCGGCAACCTTATCTTCCAGCAACAGCTTCTTGGCCTTTTCCGCAAATACCTGCACCAGTGACTGTGGATCTTCCACTACAGGCACCAGCTTCTTGCCCAGCACGCCGCCCTTGGCGTTGATTTCTTCAATGGCAAGAAGCTCGGCGTTGTGCAGAGATGTTTCAATTATTGCGATAGTGCCGCTCAAAGAGTGCAGAATGCCAACTTTTATGTCGCCCTCCTGCGCTTTGGCTATGTTCCGTTGGAAATAGTATGGCGCAGTCGTCCCGATGACCAATGCACCCAAACCGGCGGCCGAGCCTTTCAGAAACGACCGTCTCCTTATTGTTTTTGGCATTGTAAGTCCTCCCTAACTTGCCAAATTCCGGAAAAAACAAAACCCCACCTCGTCCCAATCAGGAGACCAAGTGGGGCTTCACTGCCCGTCGATTTAACGTGGCGGCGCTGCCACGGCACCTCGGCGCTCTGCTCCGTTGAAGAGCGCCGCTAAATGCAACCAATGGCAAACGCGGCCCGGCTCCAGCCCCTTGCCAAGTTTTGTTGCTCAAAAACCTAAGTTCAACTTCCGATGTTGTCAACAAAACTAACACCACACCTCTAACAGCTTAGGTCTTGCTAGTGGCTTATCAAGTATGGATCGGGTTTCACCGCCTGCCCCGATTCCTTGATCACTTCGAACTCGCCACGATCATTTACGCGTCCAAGCCGGGTCCATAAGCTTGTATGGCTGCTATCCCGGTCTATGGTTATCCTTCCCTGGGGAGCGTCGAACTCGCTGCCCAACACAAAGGGTCGCAAAATATCAGGATCCATAGTGTTGGCTTCGGCAAGCGCCTTGGCAAAGATGCGTACCTGAAAATATGCCGCCTCAACGCATAGGTTCGTCCGTTCATCTTCACCAAATCGTTTCTTGTAACGGCTAACGAAAGAGGCATTGCCCGGCGTATTCACGCTTTCAAAGTAAGGAGCCGCCGTGATGTGGCCGCAAGCCACGTCCGAACCCATCAATTTCACTTCGGCCTCAGAAGTAGTTAAGCTGGCGATTGGCATAAATCGCGAACTGAATCCCGCGGCCGCATATGCCTGATAAAGAAACGCTGTAGCTTGGCCAACAACCGTGGAAAAAATTACGTTGGGTGAGCAGTTAGCGACATCTCGCATCAACAAGCGAAACTCCGAAGGTCGTGCTTCCAAATCCAAGTAATGTTCACCGACCACCTCGCCGCGGCGTTGTCTAAGAAGCTCGCGGATAATACGGTTTGATTCCCGCGGATAAATATAATCAGAACCAATCAGATAAAACCGAGTGCCATAGTTCTTGACGAGAAAATCAACCAGCTCGACACTATTCTGATTGGGAGCTGCTCCCGTGTAGATAATGTTCGGAGAATATTCAAAACCTTCATAAAGAGTCGGATACCAGAGCAGCCCGTTCCGACGCTCGAACACGGGCAAAACCGCTTTGCGGCTGCTGGACGTATAACAGCCAAAGACAGTGCTCACCCCATCCTCGGTCAAAAGTCGGTCGGCGAGCCTTGCAAAGCTCTCGCAGTTGGAAGCGGGATCATAAATGATGGGAATGACCTCGCGATCATTCACACCGCCTTCTCCATTTATTTCCTCAATCGCGAGCAACGTTCCTCGCAGCTGAGTTTCCTCGATTACTGCAGTATTGCCCGATTGGGAAAACAGCACCCCTACGCGCCAAGGCTCATACACTTCGCAGATCCTCTCGTGTCCAACCTCGCACTGGCAACTCGTGAGTCATTGCTGATGGCGACGCGGTCTCATTTCTTCTCGTCTGAAAGCACTTCATTCAGATCCACCACGGCGGAAGCGATGACGCCTACCGGCACACGCCGACGCATGGCCTGTTCACGAAGAAAATTGTAGGCTTCCGGTTCATCGATCTGGCGCTGCCGCATGAGGATAGCCTTTGCTTGCTCCACTTTGCGGTAAGAGCGCAGGGTCTCTTCCAGCTTTGATATTTTCACATTAAGCCGCTGCTGAAACTTGGCATTGTGTTTGGCCACCACAACATTCGGTAGCAGGGCAGCAGGAGCGACCGGGCTCATAATGACCGAATGGGGCGTAACTTCAGAGAGTAACCGTAAACTTTCCTGGCGTGCGGGATCCAAAATGCCCATTACTGCCACCGCCGATTCCGTAGTGGTCGTCTCCAGTAGAGCACGAGCTGCCGGATCGACGAGGCATACAAGAAAATTGATGTGCTTGTCGATCTTGTCAGGCGGAGGCCAAATAAACTGAACAAGAGCCTCTGATCGCTGGAAGAAACGAATAATCAGCTCGCCATCGGCATCGCGCGGATGCGAGACAACTGCGCGCATATCAGCAAAACTGACCTTGCCGATCAAAGCTACGCTTCCCTAACTGGTTCTCTAGGAAACTACAGGCAAGCATGTCGCAATGCGGGTGGAAAATCAATCGTGTTTGGCTTGGCGCACTTTAGGGGGCTTATTTCCGTCGAGGTGAAGGGTCATGTCCTTTGGTGATGCGGCGCGCCCCTCGCCAAGCAACCTCCATGGCATGTCGCAGCGATGGGGCATCGGCAGAAAGAAAACGCGCCAAGACTCCCGCGTCATTGGGCAAAGCTGAAACTCCCCAATATGCTTGGACGCAACTTTCCAAAAAGACGCGCAGTCGTTCCGACAACTGCGCAGCTTCGATACAGCGCGTCAGGATCATGAACGTCCCGAAGCAACGCCATTCGCCCATAACACCAGGCTTGCCCGGACAGAGATATTCTCCATCTACAAATAATCGATCAACGACAATGAATCTTTCATGCTCACGAACACAGATCACGGCATCCAACCGGCCTGGGTTTCGGCTTTTTCCCTCTGGGTCATGAGTGATGAACGCATCAGTCAACATGACGATTGCTGCAGGGTTCAGGATCAGATCGATTCGCGAGGAGAGTCTCGACTCAGGAAATAGGATCATCGGATCGGGCACATATTCCAACAGAGCGTCCTGCTCGACGGTTAGAGTGACCTTTGTTATTGCAGGTTGACCACCTCGTGAACTATGGACAATTGTAGATGCTTGACTCGTTATATGAGCACAGGTCCGGGCGGCGGCAGTAACATTTACAGTCAAGCTATCGTTTTGAAACAGTCCGCCGGAACATGACTGCAAATAGAGCGTGGCCATGTCAGGTTGGGCCTCATCAAGGTAGTGCAGCTTGCAAAGATGAAACGGATATTCGGCATATTGTCGGCTGAGATAGGTTGCCCCTTCCCCATTGCGCTTGAACACAAGCTCAAGTCGCGACTGTGCTTCTCTCTTCGTTGGCTCGGCAGGGAAACTACTAGACAAAGAGTACATCGCGACAAAGGTGGGCTACCACTTCATCAATTCCCTCTCATCGAAGCATATATCTCTGTGCAAGCGGCAGCACCTTGGCGGGTTCGCAGGTTGCCAATTGGCCATCAACAAACACATCAAAGGTTTGCGGATCGACGCGAATGGCCGGACAAGCGCTGTTGTGTAACATATGTTGCTTATTGAGTTTCCGTGTGCCGCGCACCGGCAGCAGCGATTTCAGCAACCCTAGCCGTTGAGCCACGCCGGATTCAATTGCGTGGGGGGTGACGAAACATGCGCTCAGCGCCTGTTTCGCCAGGCCGAACGCGCCCCATTGAGGCCGCAAGCGGATCGGTTCGCACGTCATGAGCGACGCAGCACTGTCACCCATTGCGCCCCATACGATAAATCCGCCCTTAATTACAAGCTCGGGTTTGATACCGAAAAAACCCGGTCGCCACAAAATCACGTCCGCCATTTTCCCCGGCTCTAAAGAGCCCACATAATTTTCAATGCCAAAGGTGCGAGCGGCATTGATCGTATATTTGGCAATATACCGCTTGATGCGTTCGTTATCCCCCCGCTGGGGCCTCTCATCGGGCAACAGCCCACGCTGGTCCTTCATCTTCGATGCGAGCTGCCAGGTGCGGCAGATAACCTCGCCAATCCTACCCATGCCTTGACTGTCGGAGCCGAGCATGGAGATTGCACCAATGTCATGGAGGATGTCCTCTGCTGCAATCGTTTGGGCTCGAATGCGGCTTTCGGCAAAAGCGACGTCCTCGGGTATCTCGGGATTGAGGTGATGGCACACCATGGTCATATCGAGGTGTTCATCAAAAGTATTCACTGTGTAGGGATTGGTAGGGTTGGTAGAGGAAGGCAGGCAATTCATCTCTCCAGCAACCTTGATGATATCTGGAGCGTGGCCGCCTCCAGCACCCTCAGTATGATACATATGTATGGTGCGGCCGTTGATCGCCGCGAGCGTGTCCTCCAAAAATCCGCTTTCGTTTAGCGTATCGGTATGAAGCTGGACCTGAAAATCGAGATCATCAGCCACGGAAAGACACGTGTCGATCACGGCCGGCATAGCGCCCCAGTCCTCATGGATCTTTAGGCCGATGCAGCCGCCGTCGATCTGATCATAGATCGACTGCGGCTTCGACGTATTGCCGCGCCCGAGAAACCCAAAGTTGATTGGCCAGTGTTCGGCAGCCTGCAACATCTTCCCGACGTTGAAAGCTCCTCCGCAATCGATCCCTACTGTGATTGGCCCAAGGGAGCCGCCGATCATGGTCGTTATTCCCGAAGCGATGGCATGCTCGCATAGCTGTGCAGAATCAAAATGAACGTGAACATCGATACCGCCTGGTGTGGCGATCATCCCTTCGGCGTCGCGCACGGTAGTCGCAGTGCCGCAAATGAGGTCTGAATGAACACCATCCATCGTTGCCGGATTTCCGGCTTTGCCAATTCTTACGATTCGCCCATCCTTTATGCCTATGTCGCCCTTGACGACACCCAGGACCGGATCGATGACCAGCGCATTGCAGAGGAGCATGTCCAGCGAGCCCATTGCGCTGTCATATCCAGGCGTTAGGCCCAGGCCGTCGCGCAAAGTCTTTCCACCACCATGCAGGCATTCTTCGCCGGGAACACCATAGTCGTGCTCGACCACTGCCATGAGTGAGGTATCGGCCAGGCGCACTGCATCTCCAGTAGTTGGGCCATACATTCGGGCATAGTCGCTGCGTTTCATGCGTGCCATGGCTAAGCTCCCAAGAAACCGCGAGCGGCTGCCCGGGCAATTGCCTCGCTCTTAGTTGCCTCGCTTCGGGTAGACCCGTTAGTCAATGCATTGAGCCCCTGGATTTCACCTGTACCCCCAAATCTTGTAAGGTGAATTTCCTTCTCATCTCCTGGTTCAAACCGCACCGCAGTTCCTGCCGGAATGTCGAGGTGCATCCCGAATGAGCGCGCCCGGTCGAACTGCAGCGCTCGATTAGTTTCAAAAAAATGATAGTGGCTGCCAACCTGGACAGGTCTATCGCCGGTGTTTTTCACTTTCAGAGCTATTCGCTCGCGCCCAGCATTGATTTCTATCTCGCCTTCTGCTGCAACAATTTGCCCAGGCCGGATCTGGCCTGCCCGCGGTGGCGATTCCCCGGGGCGAATTGGGTCATGAACAGTGACGAGCTTGGTTCCATCGGGGAAAGTGCCTTCGACCTGAATCATGGGCATCAAATCCGCCACTCCAGGCATCACGTCATCAGCGCTGAGCAGAGTCGAACCGAACGCAATCAGCTCGGCTACAGATCTTCCCTCTCTCGCGCCTTCGAGAATTTCATCGGATATGTAGGCCACCGCTTCGGGATAATTTAGCGCCAAGCCTTTGGCTTTCCGTTTGCGGGCGAGCTCGGCCGCTACGTAAATAGTGAGGCGTTCGAGCTCCGTGGGGGTTAGCAACATATCATTCCTCCTCTTGTCCTGATCGGCGAACAGCCGCATCCATGTCATCCATTCGGCATGATCCGGATTGCTTTCTTCTTCGTTAGGAAATGCTCAAGTCGGGAAAGGTAATCGCTCGCCGGTCCTTCAAGTGCGATCTGAATGCGATCATGCAAAAAGCGCACACGCCAATGCAGATTCCCACAGAAGTAGCCAAGTTCCAGAGCAGCCGCATGATCAACTGGCTGGAGCGTCAGCCATTGCTCCTCTTTCATCTTAACGACCACGGCACGATCACCAAGCTCGAGAATGGCCCCATCGCCGAGGGTCTGATCGCGAGCTATAGTAATGAGACACTCGGTGCCCTGGTCAGTCTTGAGTCGCATTCTTTTGCGCTGAGCGTCTTCGCGACTGATCGTCAGAAATTCTACTTTGCCGGCATGGGATAGTTCGTGGAGCCGGTGCGCTATCGCAGGGTCAGAAGCAAAGCCTAGCACCCTTGTATACGTACCCATAAGATCGCTGCTCTAGGTTCCATTTTCTTCTTCAAATGAGGCTTGGTACCTCTTCCAGAGACTTCAAAAGAACTTTCGGGCGTCCAGGTATACGATCATCGGGCACCGCAAACCGATCGATTCGAGCTGCCTGGAATCCAAAATGGGCCGCTGCTTGGGCGTCCCATGTGTTGGCGGAGACGAACAAGATCTCTGAGGGCCTAACGATATGCAGACGCTCCAGGGCAGCCTGATAGACGCGGGGATCCGGCTTGAACACGCCCACCTCCTCAACCGAGATAATTTCACTGACGAGATCCAAGAGACCGGCAGAGGTTATTGCTGATTTGAGCATATACGGTGTGCCGTTGGAGAGGATCGCGACTGGCATCTGCTGCATTTTCAGTTTCATCAAACAGAGCCTGGCGTCCGGAAATGCATCAAGTTGCAAATAGAGTTGCAGCAAGTCCACACGCAATGCAGGATCGGAGGATCCGTGTACTTTCAGCGCATAATCCAACGCATCGGCCGTTACCTGCCAGAAGTCGGCATGTGCCCGCATCAGGCTCCTCAGCCACGTGTATTCGAGCTGTTTCTGCCGCCAAATCTTGGAGATTTCACCGGCATTCGATCCGAGTCGACGTGCAACTGGCGCGTGCACGTCGAACAAAGTGCCATAAGCATCGAACACGCATGCCTTGATCTCGCTAACAGCCATTGTTTCCCTGATGCATATGCCTTCGCCATCCAGGCGAGTCGGTGCAAATCTTTCTCGATCAGCAAGATGAATTCAAGGGAGAACATGAGGCCTGATTGATCATGGGCAAAACCTATCGTAATTCTGAACTACCAAAGTGGAGGCGGCATGGAGGGATTCGTAATAGTATTTATTGGTGCAGGAATTGGTGGCGCGATGCGTCACGCAGTAAACATCATCTCGGCAAAACTACTGGGCTCGAACCTTCCCTACGGCACCCTGATGGTGAACATCTTTGGCTCATTCGTGATGGGCCTGCTTGTCGAGTGGTTTGCATTGAAGTTTGATCCCGGCCAGCTGTGGCGCCTCTGGTTGACGACGGGAATTTTGGGCGGGTTTACAACTTTCTCCGCTTTTTCACTCGATACTGCGCTGCTTATCGAGCGACAGGCTCATGCTCTAGCTGTGATCTACGTCGTTCTTTCCGTGGTGGCTTCTATTGGGGGTTTGTTCCTGGGTCTTCTAGTCATTCGACGGTTCACATAGACACCTCTGATTTTTTCTGAGAGCTTCGACCATACTCTTTTCATCAATCGTAGCCTGGACGGGAGGAAACTTTCGTAAAACTGATACCCTCGCCATGGATCACTGTTGGAGCCATCGGACTTGGCCAGATTATCGCGTGGGGCACTACCTACTATCTACTCGCGGTATTTGCGGAATCGATTGTGACCGATACCGGCTGGCCGCTTGCTTCCATCATCGGCGGTCTGTCACTGGGCTTGCTCATGGCAGGAGTAGTCTCTCCCTGGGCGGGCCGGGCAATTCAGCGTTACGGCGGTCGACCGGTACTTTCCGGGAGTTCCGTAGTGCTGGGGCTAGGACTTGTAAGCTTGGCACTGTCGCGGAGTCTCACTGTCTATCTGGTGAGCTGGGTGATCTTAGGTCTTGGAATGGGGATTGGTCTCTATGATGCGGCATTCGCAACGCTCGGGCGACTTTATGGCGCGTCGGCGCGTACCTACATCGCGGCACTGACGTTGATTGCTGGTTTCTCCAGCACGCTCTGCTGGCCGCTCAGTGCTTATCTCATTCAGCATTATGGTTGGCGTGCAAGCTGTGTAGCCTATGCGGCACTGCATCTCGGCCTGTCGCTGGCGCTTCATCTCCTGTTGGTGCCATCAGCCAAAAGCGCGCCGGTTGATGAGCAGATGAGAATGGCACCCAGCCTAGCGCGTAGCGAAACCAGTCAATTCTACGTGCTCGCTATTGTTCTCACGCTCATTGCAGCCATTTCCGCCATCATGTCGGTCTTCATAGTCACGATTCTTAGGCAAACTGGTGCGGATTCTACTAGTGCAATTTGGATGGCGAGTATGGTTGGGCCTTCGCAGGTTGGTGCACGCCTTATCGAGATGTCTTTCGGCCACCGTTATCATCCGATCTGGACACTGATCTGCACCTGCGTGCTGGTTACCCTTGGAATAAGCCTTCTGCCGATCGGAGGACCTTTTGCGATGATGGCTGTCATTGCCTACGGGGCGGGAATTGGAATTGCCTGGATCGCAAGGGGAACTGTGCCGCTCGCGCTTTTTGGTCCAGACGAATATGCAATACGAATGGGTCGGCTGGCTTTTCCAAGTCTGATTGCACAAGCAGCGGCACCAACGTTTGGCGCGTTACTACTGAATTCCTACGGCCTCAGGACAATTCTTATCATGCTGTTTTTTGGCGCACTTCTCGCACTACTTGCGACTCTTTGGTTGCAGCGCGTCACGCTAGCCAATAAGTCGCCTCCTCTCCCATAGTTCAGTACAACCAGTTCGGTGCTTGATGGGCAGCCAAACTTCACGACCCCTTACAAATCGGCGTTGGCCGCGGCGGTGCTTCCGGATGATCCTTCTTGTATTGAACCAGGATCCGCTCGAGAGATTCTTTAGGCCAAAATTTCGGAGAGCGAACTTCTTTCAGGCAGGAGGCGTTCCAATATAATCCCGCTCGCAATGGGGATCGGCCGGCGCTTATCGCTTCCGCGACGGCGTCGATGTCGTTTGATTCCGGATAAATGTAAAGCGTCGTCCGCTTGTCCTTCATCATCGGGATGATTTGCCGAGCGTCGGACGGCGACCAAGTCGTGCAGCCGTTGCTGCGGCCGGCAGAGTAATCCACCAGCTTTCCAAACGGAACGTAACCTTCGTGGTTCGCATACGGGCTGTCCGAATCTTTCCGCAGGCATACTCCCCTCAATATTACGGCAGGATGCCCGCCGATGGCGCGCGGCCTGGCGTTTGCGGTGTCGCCTTCGCCGTCGAACTGCACGAACGTGCGGCTCAAAGGCACATACTTTCCAGATGAGTTGCGATAGTAACCTTTGAAAGACGTGATCTCCTCTCCCGTCAGATAACCTCCGCCGGTGGTCAGTTTGGAATCCATCGCATTGCTGAAGTTCTTGGCGCATCGTATTCCGTTTGCAAAATCCGCGATGCCTTTCAAATTGCGACCGTTTCCGTGACCCGTTGGAATCGCGCGAAACGTCCTATCGGTTTCGCAGATAACGTAAAATCGGCGCCCCAACCCGCCGGGCCGGGTGGCATCCATGGCGAAGTAGCAGGGATTCTTAACCGCCCCTTCGCTCACTTTTTGCAGATAGAGTGCGCGCGCCCTCTGCAAAACTACTTGTGCGATTTGGCCTTCGCCACCGCCGACATGTGCCTGCAGCCACGCCGGAACGTCCGACGGTGGCCCCGCGGCAAAAGACGGGGGCGAACTCGGCACGGCGATAAGGATGCCTAGGCCGACAACACTTGGGAGAAGCAATCGTCGCTGCATAGGATGAATTTTCTTATCGAAACATGTGAACACCAGCTTAACACTTAGGTCGCGCACGCAAAAAGACCATGGGCGCGTAGTTCAAGACACTTGGCGCGTGAGCGCCTCAACCAGGCCCTCTTGGGGCCAGTCGGAGGAGCAAGCCTGTGGTCCAGGGGCTTAGGTGATGCGGATGCGTCGCGTCACCTGACCGTTGCTTTCCCAATAGGTGTGCTTCTTACTAATCCAAGGGTCATCCATGGCAGGCTGGATCCGTCCAGATGTGTCGATGGCTCGGGAAGTCACCGTGTGTTCTCCTGGAGAAGGCTTTGCCCAATCGAACGACCAGATTTTCCAGGCGAATTTCCTTTTCTCGCCCTCGACGATGGAGGCTTTTTGCCATGGACCATCATCGATTTTCACTTCGACCTCGTCGATGGGCGCTCCCCAGGCTGCACCGATGATCTGGTAACCCTGGTCATTCCGGGTCACTCTCGCAGGCGCGGACTTCAACCGAGTCCGCCCGACGGACGTTTCGGCCCAGACCGTTTCGCCGTTGTGGTCTTCTTCGCGGATGGTGACATAGTCACGCCCCATCAGCTTGCTCATGAACCGACTGTCGCGCACCTCGATGCGCTTCAACCACTTCACGTTGGCGATGCCGTACCATCCCGGCGCGATAAGCCGTAGCGGAGCACCGTTTGCCGCCGGCAACGCCGCTCCATTCATCTCGTAGCAGAGAATGTTATTAGGGTTCATCGCATCGGCGAGCGACATGCTTCGGGCGAAGTTCTGATGCATTTTCACGTTTCGGATATCATCATGGAGCTCGATATCGCCTACATCGGTTCCCCAGAAGACCACCTCGATGCCGTTCTCCAGCAGGCCTGCTTCTTTAAGGATGGCGGCGAGCGGCGTACCGGCCCACGCGGCGTTGCCAATGCCGCCGGTGAAAAATGGAAAGCCGTGATTGCCGGAGCACTCCAGGGTGAAGACAACTTCTTGCCGCGGCCGCGCCTTGATGTCGGCGAGCGTCAGGCTCATGGGCTTCTTCACCAGACCATCGATTTCGAGCTTCCAGGTCTTCTCATCGATGGTCGGACGATCGAAATGTGAAATGCTGAAGAATTTGTCATTTGGGGTCACCCATGAATTCAGTTCCTCCCAGACGAGCTGAGTCTGGATCCCCACCGGGTCCGGATTCGGTGCCGGTTGATCAATCCATGGAATGACGGTGTCGCCCGGACGGGTCGGAAAGCCGTGGGCAAACCGCGCGGACTGGAGAACCGCCAATGAGGCAAGCGCCGCACTGCCCGTGATAATGAATTCTCTGCGTGGAAGATTGTAAATCATGGCATCACCTCCCATCATGATTGTATCCTCAAGAAGAGTCCGCGCCCGAGTTCCCCAACTGTCAAATCACTAATTATTGCCGTGCCC
>DATBLQ010000078.1:0-47586 GCA_036555325.1 Aestuariivirgaceae bacterium
GACCCGGAGATCGACGAGATCGAGAAGCTGCTCGGCACACCCCGGCTCGACTCATTCGACCGTATCCAGCTCCATCACGCGGCGGGCAAAATCTATATGGACCTGCAACGCTCCGACCAGGCATTCTCTCATTTCGCCAAAGCCAAGGCGCTGACGACACCCAGGTTCAACCTCGCCCAATATCGCGAGTGCATCGACGCGCTGATCAGTCTTTTCACCCCCGAGTTCTTCGCCGCGCGCCACCGGCTCGGCCATGAGAGCAGTCGGCCGATCTTCATCCTCGGCATGCCGCGCTCCGGCACTACGCTCACCGAGCAGATCGTCTCTTCCCACCCCGATGTGTTCGGAGCGGGAGAGCTCGGCGCCATGACCAGCATCGCCGCGAGCCTCGGCTTCGCCGATGGGCCGATGCCGTCCTATTGCAAGCAGATCAAGGCGCTGGATCGGAAAGGCGCCCTGGCCCTCGCTGAAAAATATTTGAGCGATCTTGCCTGGCGCGCCGGCGCAGTGCCGCGCGTGACAGACAAGATGCCACATAATTTCGAGCATCTTGGCCTCATCGCGCTCCTGTTCCCCAACGCCCGCATCGTCCATTGCTCGCGCGATCCGCTCGACAATAGCGTCTCCTGCTTCACCAACCGCTTCTCTGAATCCCATGGCTACAACACCGATCTCGCCACTCTCGGCCTTTACTACCGCGAATATCATCGCCTCATGGCGCACTGGAGGTGTGCGCTGCCGGTGGAGATATTCGAGCTTCGTTATGAGGAGCTGATTGCCGACACGGAAAACGTAAGTCGCAGGCTGATGCAGTTCCTCGGGCTTGAGTGGCACCCGGCCTGCCTGGAATTTCAAAAGAACGAACGCTCCGTGATCACCATCAGCCGCTGGCAGGTGCGCCAACCGGTGTATGCAACGTCGATAGGCAAATGGAAGCAGTTCGAGCCTTGGCTCGGGCCCTTGATCGACTCGCTGGGAGATTTGGCCAAGAAAAAAATGCCAGCCAGCCTGTAAGCCGGGTTCTGTCCACGCCTTCGTCTGACGCTGGATGACCATTCATCTGGGATGCGTGTCGCCACGCACCTCGCGCGATCTACCCGGGTGATTGATCCGGAAACAGGACCTGAGCCCTCGCGGGCCCGCACCACCCCTACTTGATCTTGCTCCAGGTGGGGTTTGCCATGCCGCTCCCGTTGCCGGTTGCGCGGTGCGCCCTTACCGCACCTTTTCACCCTTGCTCAAGACTGGCTCGAGCGGTTTGATTTCTGTGGCACTTTCCCTGGGGTTGCCCCCGCCGGGAGTTACCCGGCACCGTGTTTCCGAGGAGCCCGGACTTTCCTCCCGCTGGCGCTCTCGCGTGATCAGCAGGCGGCCATCCGGCCAACTGGCATCAGACGAGATAAGCCTTCGCTACCGCAACGTCAAGGAACGTCGGCACTAGACGCCGTGGGTGATGCGCCCGTCGCAGATCGTCGCCCGCACCGGGATCTCCCTTATCTTTTCGGGGTCATGTGTTTCTATGTCGGCACCGAGCACCACCACATCCGCGAGCATGCCTCTTTTCAACATCCCCTTGCTGTATTCGCGGAACTCCGCAAATGCGCCGTCGCGCGTGTAGCCTGAGAGTGCCTCGTTAAGGGTGAGTTTTTGGTTAGGCAATCCTCGTTTCCACACCCCCCGCGTCACCGCCGATTGAATCGAGATGAGCGGATTGAGCGCCGAGACTGGCCAATCGCTTGCCAATACCAGCCGTGCCCCGGCATCTTTCAAAGTTCGCCACGCATAGGAATACGGCCATCTGCTCTCTCCTATGCGGGAAATTGTTGGCTCAAGCGGCAGCCCCATCTGGCCGGGGGGATGCAACGGCTGCATCGATGCGATGACGTCGAGCTGCCCGAACCGTTTGATGTCGTCGGGATGAATGACCTCTATATGCTCGATACGATGCCGGCTGTCGCGCCGGCCGTTTGCCTTGCGCGCCGCCTCATACCCGTCGAGCACGGTGCGCACGGCTCCATCGCCGATCGCATGAACACTGATTTGCAATCTCCGCCGGTCGCACTCGGTTGCGACTTCCGCGAAAAATTCAGGCGAGAACAAGAGCTCCCCCACATGGCCGGGTTTGTCGGCATAGGGCTCGACCATGACCGCCGTCCATGAATCGAGAACGCCGTCGATGAATATTTTCACTCGCCCCGAGTGCAGCCGGTCCGATGCATACCGCCGGCCAAGTTCGCTCGCCTTCTCGAGGTTGGCGAGCGGCATGAAGTTCTTGAAATGGTACGGCACCTCCACGCGCGCCGTGAACTGTCCTTCCTGGTCGATTTCATCGAGCAGTTCGCAGGTGTAGAAATTCCCATCCATGTTTTGAATGCTGGTGATGCCGAACGACGCGGCGTAATCGAGGCCACGCTTGAGCACTTTGCGGTCATAGGCGCGTTCCTCCCGGCTTGGACGCGGATCGGGCTCCCCACCCGTTTCCAGTCCCAGCCGCTCACGGTTGCCTCCGTCCTTGAGCTTGTAGACGATTTTTATTGCTTCACCCTCGCGCAGCTCGCCCGTTGCGCATCCCTGCTCGTCCATCACGATCTCGTTGCCGATTGGCAATTGACGTCCCTCAAGAATGCCGGCGGCTCTGAGCGCCGCAGTGTTGGCCCAGGCCGTGTGGTGATCGGGAGCGACGCAAATAAGCGCCCTATCCGGCACCGCTTGGTCTAGCAGGTGGCGATCAAGACGCTCGGAATTCGAAACGATCGAATAGTTGGCTTGAGTGGCAATCAAGAGGCCGGCGGCCGGCCGCTTGGCCGCATGGCCCTCAAGCGCCCGGATCAGCGATTCACGCCCCCTTACCTCGTAGAGATCAAGGGTGTCGAGCTCAGCGGCACCTGAAAACAGGTGCATGTGCGCCTCGATAAAACCCGGCAGAACACTGCCGCCCCCCGCATCGATGATCCTTGTGCTTGAAGTCTTGTACGATCTGACTTCGGCATTTGTCCCCACATGCCGAATGGTGTTGCCTGTAACAGCCACCGCTTGGGCGCGCGGATTGTCATCGTCCATCGTGGCAACCCGCCCGTTGACAATGATCAGATCGACTGCCGCCGTCATTCTTCTGCCTCGTGGTGCGGTTGCTAAGTCCGACGTCGATCAGGTAGTGCAGCAAGCAGCCGTTGCAAGGTCTCGACCGTCGAAGGATCAGCCAAGCCATCGACCTTTGCCTGCCTGAAGTGGCGCTGGAAGGCCCTCACGACAGCCTGAGTGGTAATATCGAACGGACCGCTTGGTTCGATGCCGTAGCCATAGTCCGCCAAGTTGGAACGCAGCGCGGCAACCTCGGCTCCCGCATCACCTAGCCTTAGAGTTTTGCCTTCTTGCACGGGCAGAGGTTCCACCCAGTGCCCCACGCCCGCTAGATGCAACCTATTCCACGGAAACTTCTCCCCTGGGTCGCTCTTGCGCAGCGGTGCGGTATCGGAGTGGCCCAGGATACATTCGGGCAGTATTCCATGCCGACTGGCGATGTCCAGGCACAGCGCACTGACGACATCGATTTGCTCCATGTGAAAGTCCGCGTATCCCAGCTCGTGCCCCGGATTGTGGACTTCGATACCGATCGAGAGCGAATTGATGTCGCCGCGCCCTTTCCAGCTCCCGGCGCCGGCGTGCCAGGCCCGCAAGTCCTCATCCACCATCTGCGTGATCGCGCCGGCCCAATCGACCAAATAATGACATGACACGCCCGATTGCGGGTTGCTCAGCCAGTCGCGCGCCGCGTCTGCCGTTTTCATGCCCGTGTAATGAAGGATAATCAGCTCCGGCTTGACCACCGCTTGCCGCGGTCCGAAGTTGGGCGAGGGATGCCAGTGATGCTTCAGTTGCGTGCGGCTCACAGTCCCCGTGCCCTGGCGATGGCGCGATAGGCCGCATTGATGGCGGCCAGCCGTTTGGTCGCAATATCGATCAGCTCCGGGGGAACGCCGGCAGCGATATGGCGATCAGGGTGATTTGCCCGAACAAGTTTTCGGTACCGGCTCTTGACCTCCTCGTCGGAAAGGCCCGGTTCGATGCCGAGTATGACGTAGGGATCATCCTTGGGGGGAAAAATGTGCCGGGCCTTTATTCGCACGAAATCGCGTTCGCCGAAGCCGAATATACTTGCCACGCGCTCCAGATAGTCATGCTCGCGCTCGTCGAGTCTGCCGTCGGCTTTGGCGATATGGAAGAGTCCGTCCACCACGTCTTCCAAAACTTGCGGCTGGTTCGCGAACAGCCGCCCCACCTGTCGGGCATAGGCATCGAACCCCGCCACGTCCTGTTTGGCGAGATTGAACACCCTTGCTACGTTTTTCAGTTCCTCTCCTGAAACATGAAACACCTCCATGAAAGCAGCGACTTCGTCGCCTGTTACGATCCCATCGGCCTTCGCCATCTTGGCACCGAGCGCAATCATGCCGATGGTGAAGGCCAGCGAACGCTCAGGCCCTCGCTGTTCGCGGTCGGAGCCCGCCGCCCGACTGAGGAAGTCGATGACCGAATCACCGACATCCGCAAGAACTTCTATGATACGTGTCCAGATCGACATCGGATACATTGATAGTGGATTGCGGCCGACTTGACGGGATGTCATTGCCTACGAGAACAGTCAGCCGTTAGTTTTGCCGCTGAGATTGCTCGCGGGGCTCGCGGTGGAAATAGGCACCGAGCTTGAACACCGGCTGGTCAATGTCGAGTCCCTGTTCAAGATTTCTCTCCACGTGCCATGCTCGTCCGGCAGTCCATAGGGTGCCCCAGATAATGGGAATGGCCCCCAGCACCAACAGTCCCCACAAGAAAAAGTCCGGTAGGCCGAGCAGTGTGACGGATGCCCAGATGACCGACACGACCGAGGTACCGGTCATGACCAGCGCAAGCACCGTCGCCCCGATCGTTGCAATCGCCCTCCCAATTGGCAGCGGCTCTTTGGCAGAACTTTTCATTTCAAGCCTTTCACGGTTACTGCACTCTTCTAGGACAGCGACGAGGGCTGGACAAGACCAGTCCAATTGGTCATATGCGACATGACATCTTGCTAACGGGCGAGCTGGGGAATGGCGAAGCGACCCGCCAAGGCGGCGCAGCAAAAATGGGATTTCTGGATTGATCGCGGCGGCACATTTACCGACATCGTAGCTCGCTCCCCTGAAGGTGCCATCGTGACGCGCAAGGTTTTGTCGGATAGGCCCGAAGCCTACCGCGATGCTGCCATTCACGGTATTCGCGAAATTTTGGGGCTGACGCCTCGCCAGAACATCATGGCCGACCAGATCGGCACCGTGAAAATGGGCACCACGGTTGCAACGAACGCTTTGCTCGAGCGCAAGGGCGATCGCACTTTACTTGTAACCACTGCGGGTTTCGCCGACGCCCTTGAGATCGGTTATCAGGCACGTCCGCGCTTGTTCGACCGGCATATCGTCAAGCCCGAACTGCTGTATGAGAGGGTGATAGAGGTTCGCGAACGGGTGAACGCTGCTGGCGAGATCCTGATTCCCATCGATCTCGAATCAGTCGCCGACCCGCTGCAGAAGGCCTTTCAGGATGGCATCCATGCTGTCGCCATTGTTCTGCTGCACGGCTATCGTTTTCACGATCACGAGCGCGAGCTTGCCAGATTGGCCAGATCAATTGGCTTCACCCAGGTATCGGTGTCGCACGAAGTCTCGCCTCTGATGAAATTCGTTGGACGGGGCGATACCACAGTCGTCGATGCCTATTTGTCACCGATCATTCGACGCTACGTGAGTGAGGTTGCCTCCGAGCTCGGTACCCGGCGCAGCGACGCGAGACTCATGTTCATGATGTCGTCGGGCGGCCTCACGGCAGCCGACTTGTTTCAGGGAAAAGACGCCATTCTTTCCGGCCCCGCGGGAGGCGTAGTCGGCATGGTTGAAACGGGCCGCATGGCAGGCTTCAAGCGCCTCATCGGTTTCGACATGGGCGGCACCTCGACCGATGTTGCTCACTACAATGGAGAGTTCGAGCGGACCTATGAAACCGAGGTTGCCGGCGTCCGCATGCGCGCCCCCATGATGCGCATCCACACGGTCGCAGCCGGTGGTGGCTCGATACTTCAATATGACGGGTCGCGCTTTCGCGTCGGTCCGCAATCGGCGGGCGCCAATCCAGGTCCGCGCTGTTACCGCCGGGGCGGCCCTCTCGCGGTCACCGACGCCAACGTAATGCTTGGCAAAATAAACCCCAAGTTCTTTCCAGCCATCTTCGGTCCCAGCGGAAATGAGCCCCTCGATGTCGAGGCTGTGCGCACCGGCTTTGAGCAGTTGGCTGCCGAAATCGGAGACGGGCGGTCGGCCGAGGCGGTGGCCGAAGGTTTCATAAAAATCGCCATTGAGAATATGGCGAATGCGATCAAGAAAATATCGGTCGAGCGCGGTTATGATATCACCGCATATGCTCTGAACTGCTATGGGGGTGCCGGCGGCCAGCACGCATGCCTGATCGCCGACACGCTTGGCATGAAAACGGTTCTCATCCACCCTCTTGCCGGTGTCCTGTCGGCATACGGCATGGGTCTGGCTGATATTCGTGCTCATCGGCAGCAAACCATCGAGCGGCCGCTGGACAGCGAAACAATGCTCGAAGTCCACTCTGTCATGAACCGGCTGCACGCGGAGAACCTTGCCGAACTGCGAGGTCAAGGCATCCAGACGAATGCCATCAACACGCTAACCAGCTGCCTTCTGCGCTATGCCGGCACCGATTCGAGTATCGCCGTCCAGATCGACCCGCTCGACACGATGCGCAACGCCTTTGAAGAAATTCATCAGCGGCAGTTCGGATTTACCACTCCGGAGAAGGCGATCTTGGTTGAGGCCGTACTGGTGGAGTCCGCCGGCGGTGGTTCCAAGTTTCGCGAGCCTGCCGCGGGAAAGAGTAAGGAGAAGCCGCGGCCCATTGCCAAGACTCGCATATTCTCTTCCGGGACGTGGCTCGATGCGGCGGTCTACGACCGCGCGAAGCTTCAGCCCGGCCAAACCGTAATAGGACCGGCCCTGGTCGTCGAAGCCCATAACACGACAGTTGTGGAAGATGGCTGGCAGGCCAGTTGCACAGCTCGCAAGCATCTCGTGCTGACCCGGGTTGCAAGACTCGAAAGACAAAAAGCGATCGGCACCAAGGCTGATCCGGTCATGCTCGAAATTTTCAACAACCTGTTCATGAGCATCGCCGAGCAAATGGGCGTTACGCTCGAAAAGACCGCCTATTCGGTCAACATCAAGGAGCGGCTCGATTTCTCATGCGCTGTTTTCAACGCCGTGGGCGAGCTCATTGCCAACGCTCCACACATGCCGGTGCATTTGGGTTCGATGGATCGTTCAGTGGAAGTGATAATCCGTCAGAACCCCTCGATGCAGCCCGGAGATGCCTATGTCCTGAATGCTCCCTACAATGGCGGCACCCATTTGCCCGACATCACCGTCGTCACACCGGTTTTCAATCGCGATGGCAAGACGATCCTCTTCTATGTAGCCTCGCGCGGGCACCATGCGGATGTTGGAGGGTTGGCCCCTGGTTCCATGACGCCGCACGCAACATCCATCACTCAGGAAGGAGTCCTCATCGACAACTTCAAGATCATGGAAGGAGGCCGCTTCCGCGAAGCCGAGCTTCATCAGCTGCTCACCTCCGGCCGCTATCCTTGCAGAAATCCTTCACAGAACATTGCCGACATCAAGGCCCAGCTCGCCGCCAACGAAAAAGGCGTGTTGGAACTGCGCAAGATGGTCAAGGATTTTTCCCTGCCGGTCGTCCACGCCTACATGCAGCACGTGCAGGATAATGCCGAGGAAAGTGTTAGACGCGTCATAGACAGGCTGCACGACAGCGAATTCTCCTACATCATGGATCAGGGTACCGTTATCAGAGTGCGGATCTCGGTAGACAAGAAAAAGCGCGCCGCAAGGATTGACTTTACTGGCACCTCGCCCCAACAACCGAGCAATTTCAATGCGCCGCGTCCTATCACCCGCGCCGCCGTGCTGTATGTCTTTCGTTGTATGGTCGATGACAATATCCCCATGAACGCCGGCTGTCTGCGCTCAATAGATATTGTTATTCCCAACAACTGCATGCTTTCTCCCGAATATCCGGCAGCGGTGGTCGCAGGCAATGTGGAAACCAGCCAGGCAATCACGGATACGCTGTTCGGCGCCCTGCAGGTCATGGCGGCAGCACAGGGTACAATGAACAACACCAATTTCGGCAACGACCAATACCAATATTATGAAACGATTTGCGGCGGTGCCGGTGCAGGACCAGGTTTCGACGGCGCAAGCGCAGTCCATACTCACATGACCAATACGCGGCTGACCGATCCGGAAGTATTGGAGTTTCGCTATCCGGTTCTGCTTGAAAGTTTTTCGGTACGCCGCGGCACCGGCGGGAATGGAAAATGGAAAGGCGGCGATGGTGTCGAGCGCATCATCCGCTTTTTGGATAGAATGGAAGTCTCCTTCCTGCACGGTCACCGCCGCGTGTCACCCTACGGAATGGCGGGCGGCGAGCCCGGTCGTCGCGGCGAGAATTATGTTCATCGCGCAAGTGGCGATATCGAAAAACGGGAAGGCTGCGATCAATTCGTCTGTGATGTGGGAGATGCAATTATCATCCGCACTCCCTCAGGTGGCGGCTACGGGCGCGCGGATGGCATGTGAGGCGAAGAGGCTGGCGAAGGGCATGGATCGACTGACAGGACTCTGAGACAGATGTACACGTTGTATGGACGCGAAAATACCGGTTCCATGGTTATCGAGGCAGTGCTGGAAGAGACAGCCGCACCGTATAAGCTCATTGACGTTACCCGCGACAGTGCCGGGCGTCCGCCTGAGGATTACCTTCGGATAAACCCGCTGGGACAGGTCCCGGCGCTCAGACTGCCGGACGGCTCCACAATGACGGAGTCGGCTGCCATCGCCATCTACCTGTCCGACAAATATCCGGAAACGCAACTTTCCCCTCCGCTGGCTTCACCCTTGCGACCGACCTTCTTGCGCTGGATGATCTTTCTTGCAGCCAACGTCTACACATCGGATCTGCGTATCTACTATCCCGGCCGCTACACCGCCAGCTTGGACGCGGCAGACAGTGTTAAGGCGGCAGCTGTCAGGGCGATGGCAGGAGAATGGGAGGTTTATGCCAACGCCTTGAGCACCAACACCTATACCTTGGGTGATACATTTACCGTCGTTGACATCTACGCCGCAATGCTCGCCACTTGGAATCTCGACGTGCCGGCGTTCTTCATTAAACATCCAAACGTCCACGCCCTATATGAGCGTGTGGTAGCTCGGCCGGCTGTCGCCCGCGTCTGGAAACGTCACAGAGTGCAGTTTTGATCGACCTCGCAGCGCCGGGTCGCTAGGTCAAGGCGAGTCGCGTTCAATTATTGGACTGCAGCGCGACGATCGTTCGAATTCTCCGCCATATCGCTGTTCAGCTCGCCTCCAAGCCCCAGCACCCGGCAGATGGCATACACCAGGTCCGACCGGTTGAGGGTATAGAAGTGGAACTGTCTGACACCTTCCCGGCGCAGCGCCTCCACCTGCTCTACCGCCGTGGCGACTGCAATCAGCTTGGTCGTTTCCGGGTCCGACTCAAGTCCCTCGAACCGGCGCGCGAACGCCGCCGGTATCGTTGCACCGCAGCGGAACGCGAATTCCTTGACCTTGGCAAAGTTCGTCACTGGAAGGATTCCCGGCACGATGGGGATGTTTATTCTTCGTGCCCGCGCTCTATCCAGGAAGCGCAAGTAGGCACTGTTGTCGAAGAAAAATTGCGTCAGTGCCCGGGATGCCCCGTTATCGACTTTTGCTGCGAGCATCGCCAGATCGACTTCCAGCGTGAAAGACTCGGGGTGTTTCTCCGGGTAGGTGGCAACCGAAATTTCAAACTCTCCGATTGATTTGATCCCGGCTATGAGATCGGCGGCATTTCCGTACCCCTCCGGATGGGGTTGGAACTTCGCTCCCACGCCTTGCGGAGGATCGCCTCTCAAAGCAACGATATGCTTCACGCCTGCCTCGGCGAAGCCTCGCACAACGCTTTCAACCTGCGTCTTCGATGCATCGACACAGGTAAGATGAGCTGCAGGCGTCAAGCTCGTGCCTTGCGCTAGCTGTCGAACTGTGTCGAGAGATCTTTCGCGCGTCGACCCACCGGCTCCATAGGTAACCGACACGAATCGCGGCTTCACGCTCTCCAACCGCTTGACCGTTTGCCAGAAAACCTGCTGAGCCTCCGCTGTCTTGGGAGGAAAGAATTCGAACGAAACCTCCAGGTCACGCTCTGGCCCAGAAGCCTGACCATCAGCCAATGTGGGGTTATGCATCCCTTTGTCTCTTTCGCAGCGTCCCGCCATCACTCTTGATTGCCAGCCACACAGAAACTGTGAGGCCCGTCTTGGTCATGCGTTTCGGCGGCTTGAGTGTACTGAAGTGTGCAAGCTCAAGACCCGCCCGCTGCAGCCACACCGACATATGGTCGGCGGCGATCCCAAGCCGACGATGCGCATGTTCCTCTCTCAGGAAATCATGATCGTGCGGAGCGAAATCGACGATCAACACCCTGCCACCCGGCTTCACAACTCGTTCGGCCTCGGCCAAGGCCTTCGGCGGATCATCGAGATAGTGAAGCACCTGATGAATGGTGACAAGCTCCGCCACTCTATCGGGCAGCGCGAGCGAATTCACGTCTCCTAGTCGGACCTGAGCGTGACGCAGGCCCGCCTTTTCCAGATTGGCGCGGGCTATGGCAAGCATCTCGCGGCTGCGATCGATGCCGATTGCCTGCCGCGCGCGCGGTGCCAGCAGCTCCAGCACTCGGCCCGTGCCGGTGCCCAGATCAACAAGCGTTTCGATCTCCCCTTCACCGACGAGCTTAAGCCAAGCCGCTTCAACCTCCGCCTCGCTGACATGCAGCGCGCGAATCTGATGCCAGTTACTGGCATTAGCCTTGAAATAGCGTTGCGCTTCGGCAGCGCGCGCTTCCCGCACGGCCTTCAGCTGTTCGGCATCTCTCTTCAGTTGCGCCGCCTGACTTGGTAGAAGCTCGACAACCGCTTGCGCCAGCTTGGCTCCTGGACCGCTGTCCTTTAACCGAAACAGAACCCAGCTGCCCTCGCGATAACGGTCGAGAAGGCCCGCATCGCACATAAGTTTCAGATGTCGGCTGATGCGCGGTTGGCTTTGGCCCAAGATCTGCGTTATTTCCGTCACGTTGAGCTCCCCCTGCGCCAGAAGGTGCAGCAGCCTGAGGCGGCTGGTTTCCCCAACGGCGCGTAATCCTTGCAAGATCTTGTCCATTCCGCAGCTTCACAACCTCGTTGGATATGCACATATAAACATATCGTTATGTAATATTGAAGGCAAATCGCTCTCCGAGAGACCCGTGCATAAAAGGCTAATTCATGTCCTGGCTGACTTGGGCGATGTCCGCCCACCGGCTTCAAAAACCGCAATCGATCTGGTAAGAGAGCGAGGGACCAGATCATAGAAATGAATGTTGATCCGGGGTGCCTCCTTAGAGGCTCGGAGGTGAAGCGTTTTATGACCAAACACGTTGCCCCATCGATTGACCGTCGCAACGTCCTGATCGGCTTGGCAATATTGCCTATGAGCGCCGGCATTGCCCTGGATGTCAGGGAGGCCGAGGCGTCGACCGGTCCGGAGAATTACATACTGACCATCGGCAACGATGTGATTGCGCTTGCCAACAGCGGGACCAAGGGCGGAGCGCTGCGATCGAGGTTCGTCTCTCTTCTGAAACGGCACTCCGACATTCGCTCAATTGCCCTCTTCTCTTTGGGCACCTATCAGAAAAAACTTCCCTCAACCATGCGCGGCCAATATTTCGACCTCGTGACCCAATTCGCCGCCGGATTCTTCGCCTACTATGTGGACGATTTCGCCGGCTCCGGCTTCGACATCAAATCATCGAAGCCGCAAGGAAAAGCCATTATCGTGGACAGTGCGATAAGGTATTCCAGCGGCGGTACCTCGCCCGTCAAGTGGCGTGTCGTCTCTGTCGGGGGCGGGTACCGGGTAAACGATGTGAATGTACGCGGAATATGGCTCTCGCTTCAGATGCAACAGCAGTTCACTTCGGTTCTGAAGAAAAGCAAGGGCGACTTCGCCGCTCTTCTCGACTATCTGCGCAAGAATGCTTGAACGATTGGATTGACCATGCGTATCAATCAGGTTGACCAGGGCCGGCGTAGTTCAATGCGCTTGCTGATGCTCGCGGGCTTTCTGGTGCTGGCTCCTTGCAACTTGGCGCACAGCGCCGAGCATCCCTCGATCACATACATCAGAAAGGTCACGGCTGACCTCTTCGCTGCCCACAAGCTCGGCACCGTTTCCGCCTTTCTGCCGCCCATACAGCGTCATGCCGATATCCAGACCATCGCGAATTATTCACTCGGCCAGTATCAATCGAAATTGTCCCCCAGTCAGCGGGAACGCTACTATCGGGGCGTTGCAAATTTCATGGCGCGTTATTTTGCCGATCAAACCCGCCACTACCGTATCGCTAAATGGGATATTGGCGATGCTGACCAAGACCGGAATGGCGATGTGTTGATCGATACGCGCGTAACCCTCATGACGGGGGCGTCATATTCGGTCGTATGGCGGCTGGCCAAACGCGGCAAGGGCTATAAGGTGACCGATGTCAAGGTCGCCGGCTTTTCGCTCACCTATTTTCAGCGAGGTCTCTTTGTATCATTCATCAAGGAGAAAAAGGGAGACGTGAACCAGCTGGTAGCGGTTCTGAACAGATAGCGGCGACCTGTTCGGCGCCGCAAAAAAATCTCAGCGCGTAAATTGCTTATACTTGATGCGCTTTGGCATTATCGCGTCTTCGCCGAGCCTGCGTTTTTTGTCCTCCTCGTAGTCCTGGAAATTGCCTTCGAACCATTCCACGTGGCTGTCGCCTTCAAAGGCCAGCATATGAGTAGCGAGTCGGTCGAGGAACATGCGATCATGGCTGATGATCACTGCGCAGCCGGCGAAATCCTCAAGCGCCTCTTCGAGCGCAGCAAGGGTTTCGGTGTCGAGATCGTTGGTCGGCTCGTCGAGCAGTAATACATTGGCGCCCGATTTCAGCATCTTCGCCAAGTGAACTCGGTTGCGCTGGCCGCCGGATAGGGTTCCAACCTTTTGCTGCTGATCGCCGCCCCTGAAATTGAACGCCGATGTATAGGCGCGGCTATTGACCTCCCTCTTGCCGAGATAAAGAATGTCGTTTCCGCCGGATATTTCCTCCCACACCGTCTTGCCCGCATCGAGCGCATTGCGGCTCTGGTGTACATAACCCAGAACCACGCTCTCCCCGATATGAATTTGGCCCTGATCCGCCTGCTCTTCGCCGGTAAACATCCGAAAGAGGGTGGTCTTCCCTGCCCCATTTGGGCCGATCACACCGACAATCCCTCCCGGGGGCAGCTTGAATGTCAGATTGTCGATCAGCAGCCTGTCGCCGTATGCTTTCGATAGCCCGTTCACCTCGATGACCACATTTCCAAGCCGCGGACCAGGCGGAATCACGATCTGCGCCTCGCGCGATTGGAGCCGCGCCTCGTTGGCCTTGACGAGTTCGTCATACGCCTTGATCCGCGCTTTCGATTTCGCCTGCCGTGCCTTGGGGCTTGCAGCGATCCACTCGCGCTCGCGTTCGATCACCTTCTGGCGCGCCACATCCTCGCGTTGGTCCTGTGCAAAACGTTTGGCTTTCTGTTCAAGATAGGCTGAGTAGTTGCCCTCGTAGGGAATGCCGCGACCGCGGTCGAGCTCGAGGATCCATCCCGTTACATTGTCGAGAAAATATCGATCGTGTGTCACGATCAGGATGGCGCCCGGATAATCGCGCAGATGATGTTCGAGCCAGTTCACTGATTCAGCATCCAGATGGTTGGTCGGTTCATCTAGAAGCAATAGATCAGGCCTTGCTAGCAGCAGGCGGGTGAGAGCGACGCGGCGGTTTTCACCACCGGAAAGTCTCTCAACCTCTGCCTCTGGCGGCGGACAACGCAGCGCATCCATTGCCTGCTCAACTTGAGTCTCGAGGTCCCAGAGATTTTGTCCATCGATGATATCCTGCAGCTTCGCTGCCTCTTCCTGCGTATCCTCCGAATAGTTCATCATGAGCTCGTTGTAACGATCGAGCACGGCCTTCTTGGCGGCAACGCCCTCCATCACATTGCCCATGACGGTCTTCCCTGGATCAAGCCGTGGTTCCTGGGGCAGGAAGCCCACGCTAGCCCCTTCCGCCACCCAGGCTTCACCCATGAACTCCTTGTCGACCCCAGCCATGATTCGCAAAAGCGTCGACTTGCCGGAGCCGTTGGGTCCCAATACCCCGATCTTGGCGTCCGGATAGAACGAGAGATTGATGTTTTCGAGCACCTTCCTGCCGTTTGGATAGGCCTTTGATAATCCATGCATATGGTAGATGAACTGACGCGCCATCTCTGAGGAAGCCTCGGGATTTGATGGATTGGCCGTTTTCGGCAAGCCGCCTTCTAGCGGAATAAAACGGCGGATGCAAACACCGCGGCGCCTCAACCAAATTCATTCAATAGGTGACGACGGAGCGGATCGATTTGCCTTCACGCATGAGATCGAAAGCCTTGTTGATTTTATCGAGCGGCATCGTGTGTGTGATCATCGGATCGATTTCGATCTTTTTGTTCATATACCAGTCCACGATTCGGGGAACATCCGTTCGCCCCCGTGCGCCTCCGAATGCCGTGCCTTTCCAAACACGGCCAGTAACAAGTTGAAAGGGGCGAGTGGAAATTTCCTGGCCGGCTCCCGCCACACCAATGATGATCGATTGACCCCAACCCTTGTGGCAGGCCTCCAGCGCCATACGCATGACTTTCACGTTTCCGATGCACTCGAAAGTGTAATCGGCTCCGCCATTCGTCAACTCTACCAGATGAGCAACCAGGTCGCCCTTCACGGTATTTGGATTGATGAAATGGGTCATTCCAAATCGCCGCCCCCACGCCTCGCGCTCGGGGTTGACATCTACGCCGGCAATGATGTTGGCACCTGCCAAGCGAAGTCCCTGGATCACATTGAGACCAATCCCACCCAGTCCGAAGACGATACAGTTTGATCCTTCCTCGACCCTTGCCGTGTTGATGACCGCACCAATACCTGTGGTTACCCCGCAGCCGATGTAGCAAATTTTGTCGAAGGGAGCGTCCTTGCGAACATTCGCCAGCGCGATTTCCGGCAACACCGTGTAGTTGGAAAACGTCGAGCAGCCCATGTAGTGGTGCACCAACTTGCCATTATGCGAAAATCGTGACGTCCCATCCGGCATCAGCCCCTTTCCCTGGGTAACGCGTATCTTCTGACAAAGGTTGGTCTTGGGATTAAGGCAGTACTCACATTCGCGGCATTCCGGCGTATAGAGCGGAATGACATGATCATCCTCCTTCAAGGACTTTACCCCAGGTCCGACCTCCACAACGACACCTGCACCCTCATGTCCCATGATGGCCGGAAACAACCCCTCTGGATCTGCTCCTGAGATGGTGAACTCATCGGTATGGCAAATGCCTGTCGCCTTGATCTGGACCAGCACTTCACCCTCCTTTGGTCCTTCAAGATCGACCTCGACGATTTCAAGGGGTTTCGCTTTTTCAAATGCCACTGCGGCACGGGATTTCATTCTGGTCTCTCCGATTCTGCATCCGCGCGGTGAGGGTGGATGACGGTGCCTCAACGCCCTTAGGATTGGCCTTGTACACAGCAGGCGCTGTCATCTTACCAACTATTAATTGGAACATTCTCGACTGTTGGTCTTTATCGCCTTGTCGCCGTCCAGCCCCCTCAAGGCGGTGACAAACAGCCCCTCAAGCTGTTGGCCCGGTCGGAACATCCCCGCTCCGGCCGGGCTTTATAAGAGAACCAGGGATACTTCACAAGAAGACCGGCATCCAGTTTCGACAGTGGCCGATCTGTCGGGGCCTATCGGACCCAGGCCAAAGGTGCTTCCCAAAACGTCGCTATTCCTGTCGCCATTCTTTATGGCCATCGGTGTCCTTGCCGCGTTCGTTCCGATGAACCGCTTCGGGGGTTAGGTCAGGTGGCATTTTCGGGGCTGGCTTCGTAGTTCGCTTGATTTCGTCTGCACTCGGACGGCCAGGTCGAGGATCGCGATTCCGCTGGCTGGTTTTCATGATCAGACTCCATAAGGGTACCGTACTGTAGGAACTCGGATCGCCGACTTGGGTTCCAAACGAAAAAGCCCGTCTCCGAGCACAACGCGAAGACAGGCGCGGCAAATTGCATCGCCCCATGCCTTGATATTGGCCCTATTGGCAGCAAGTCTGATCAAGGTTCAGGCAATGGCAGGTTTGCTCGATGCCTGCGCCTCAAGGGAAGCAATGGTGTACGACACGAAATGGAAACGGCGCGGGGTTATCGCGGGACTAGCGGCGGCAACCGTTGGATCTCTAATGCCTGACGAATGGCAACAGGCGTTTGCACAAGAGGACATGGCGCCGACGCCGTCCTGCGATGATGGGGATGAACCTACTCCAGCCCAGACCGAGGGTCCCTACTTCACTCCCAATTCGCCGGAGCGCTCTCAGCTGCAGGAAGAGGGAATGACAGGAACACCGATCGTCTTGACCGGGCTTGTGCTTACTCGTTCATGCGCTCCGGTGGAGGGTGCGCTCATCGAACTGTGGCACGCCAACGATGCAGGGCAATATGACAACGACGGATTCCGGCTGCGGGGACACCAGTTTACCAAGCGTAACGGAATCTATCGTTTTGCGACCATTGTTCCGGGTCTCTACCCGGGTCGCACTCGACACTTCCACGTAAAAATTCAGGCCTCGGGCAAATCCGTACTGACCACACAGTTTTATTTTCCGAATGAGCCAGGGAATGAGGGCGATGGCATTTTCAATCCGGCACTTCTGCTTAACATCACCAACGGATCGGATCTCACCGCCCGCTTTGACGTGATTCTTGCTTAGCGATTAGTTTCGCTACTTGGCTCACATTGATTGGGAATCAGTTTTGGGCAAAGCAATAGAAGAGTCCATTGCCGCCGGACTTCGGCAAATCATCCTTGCCGCATCCCCGTGAGGGGTGAGATGAGTTCCACGATTTCGACGCTGCGTCGTCTCTAAGGCCTATGCGGTCATGATGCCCGACAATGGCGCTACCTTCACCATTGTTTGTCCAATCCCCACAGGTCTGCCCAGCCGCTACAGTTCCGTCAGGGTTTGAACCGGTCAATATATCGTGCATGTTCGGTTCGTCTCCCCTGCCCTTTACCATTGCACCAGTCTCGGTCAATCCTGTCTCCTTGCTGATCTTGTTCGTATCGCTGTGGAGGTCATCTACATTCATTGCGATCGGCTCGCCTTTCGCATTATGCCAGGGTCCCTGGCCGATCCTGTCGCGTGCATTCTCAGCGCTGCTACTGAGATACGCTTTCCATCGCTTGTTCACGAAAGGAGAAATGAGGTCACACAAAGTTGGCGAAAAAGCGGAAAGCCGGTGTGGCATCACACAATTACGTTTATAGAATATTGCCTATGGACTCGAAAGAACTTGAGCCGGAAGCTTGGGCACGACCGCTTTACGATGGTTTTGAAGCCAGTGATTTTTCCGCAGAGGGCGGCCTCTACTACAAGACGAATCTTGAGCAGAGTGCCGGAACTGTCGAGTTTCAAAATCAGGTTGTCTACCGCGGTGCCGGAGCACTCAAACTAAGTGTGGGGCGCCCCAGAGTTCAGGCGACCGAGATGGGCAGCGAGCGCGCGGAGATATGGGAGCGGCGAGACTTGTGGGCCCCTTATGACAGAGGCATCTGGTATGGCTTTGCCGTCAAATTTGCAGAACCAATTCCGCGCGACGATCATCGCTACGTTATCGCTCAGTGGAAGCGCGAAATTGCCGGCACCAAGGGAGATTTCAGCCCATTCTTGGCGCTTCGTCTAAAGAGGGGAAAGCTGTTTGCCACGGTTGAGACAAACTTGCTGACGGGAACTGGGATGGGGTTAATGAACCAAACCGGTCAGTTTGAGGGCGGAAGCGCAAAGGTGTGGCTTAGGCCTGAAACCAACCAGACCCGTGCTTTCGTTGCCGCCGACGACACTTGGAAGAACGAAGATGGAGCGTGCTTCGACACCTATACGCGCGAAATCACGATAATAGATCGGGGCCATCCCCTGCCTAGACCAGGATCCGGTTGGATTGATTTTGTCATCTACTCAAAGCCTGGCCCCGACGGCTCCGGATACATCGAAATCATTGCCAATCAGAAATGGATCGCAACGATACGGGGACGCATCGGTCATAGCGAGAAAGGCCTCGGTTCTTGTCAATATTTCAAGTTCGGTCCCTACCGGGATTCTCACGACAGCGTATGGACCCTTTATTATGACGAATTTCGTCGCAGCTTAAACTACAGCGATGTGTGTCGCCCTGCAGCAAGCAGGTCTTCAGCGGTCACGGAATGCTAGCAAACTTGTCTCCGACGAGCTGGGTAAGCATTCCGGAACGGATATCGAACCGGAATCCATCCAAACGCAAGCGCCCTGCTGACTCGGCTTCGGCAATCCAAGGAAAAGTCCTGAGGTTGGCCAAAGACAGTCGCGTGACTTCCGACTCGTAGTGCATGAGAATGTCACCTTCCTGTTCCGCCTTAGGCTTCTTCCGAAAAGCCGGAGACGCGATTGCCATCCATGCGTCGACAAAATCGCGGGTTTCAACAGGTGCGCTGTCCAGCATGGCTTTGACACCGCCGCATTGCGCATGCCCCAATACGACAATTCGTTTGACCTTGAGCACGCGGACGGCAAATTCGAGAGCCGCACTGGTGCCGTGGTAACCGGCATCGGGTGAATAAGGCGGCACGAGACCCGCCACGTTTCTCACCACGAATAGCTCACCTGGCCTTGCACCAAATACGGTTTGCGGATCGACCCTCGAATCCGAACACGCAACCACCAACGTGTCGGGAGTCTGACCCCCTAGGGCGAGCGTCTCGTAACGTGCACGCTCACCCGGCCAGACCTTTGCACGGAACTGTCGATAACCCTCGATCAGACGATCCAATTTTTCTTCAAAGCTCCCTGGGATAAATCATTTCGCTAGTATCCGGCAGCGCGGTTCACTTCGTGGAGCAGAGGCAGGCCATTCAAAAGGCGTTGATAGTTTTCAGCGATGTCCTGCAGACCGGCATCCAGATGCCAGCCGGAAACATGAGGTGTAATCGTAATCTTTGGAGTTCGCCAGTACGGATGATCTTTCGGTAGAGGTTCGGATCGATGCACATCCAACACGACGCCCGACAATTGCCCGTTGTCGAGTGCGTACAAGAGATCCCGCTCGACGATCAAATCACCTCTCCCAACGTTGATCAGAACGCACGACGGCTTCATTGCTCCGAATATTGCCGCACCAAACAAGTCGCGGGTGGCGGGCGTGGATGGAAGTACGCAAATAACATAGTCGCAGCGACTCAACATGGCCCGGAGTTCACCGTTCCCGTATAGACATTGGACGCCTTGGATCGTTTTGGCCGACTTGCTCCAGCCCAACACTTGAAAGCCCAAATTCCTGAAAGCCATGGCTGTCTTCGCGCCAATATGACCAAGGCCGAGGACCCCAATAATGGTTTCGGACGCCCGGCGAGGGGGAATACGCTTCCAGACCCGATTCTTCTGATTGTCTTCATGGGCCGCTAGGTGACGCTGTTGCCGCAAGACATAGGCGATGCAGTATTCAGTTACTTCAGCGGCTAGTTCAGGAGGGTTCAACCGGGCGACGCGGATGTGCAACGGCAGCTCAGGGTCATCGAGAATGGTCTCAACCCCAGCGCCGAGTTTTTGTACCAGCTGTAGATTTGGAAACGCAGTGCTAGATCCGCGCCGCAGTTTCACAGTTGCAAGCATAACAATGTCTGTGACATCCCCCGGTTCTGTTGCACACCGAATGTCCACGGCGGGCAACAGAGGGCGCAGAATGTCGCGCAGCTGTTCATCCGTCATCCACTCCGGATCGTTTATGTCGATTAACAGCGCCATTTGTGATCGCGCATGCGTTATCCTTCGCGCAACCCGTGAGACTTCAACTTTACAGCGCTACCTTCCGCATTCGCTGGGGGTCAGTTCTCTGTCGGCGATCGTTCTCTGATCGCCATCGAGAGTAGCATAAAGGGCTTCGTATTTTTGCTTGAGGTTCAATTTCGCAGCTTTTGAGCCGAGCTTGCTACCTGTGTCCGACAACGTTGTTCCATAATTGAGATTGCCGGCTGCAATCTCGTTCATCTCTTGCCTTCGTTCATCTTTGACAGCCTTGGCGTAGCTTCGTCGAGCAAGAACATAATCCCGCCACGCGAGTTCTTGATCGGCCCTAATCGCTACCAATTCCTTCAGGTCGTCCTCACGCAGTTGAAGTGCTGAATCAGACGAGGATTGAAAGAGATTTGCAAGCCACGAAGGCGCTGATTGAGAACTGGCTGAAAGAGCCACGTCAGCCGCCATTAGGCCCAATGCGATGGGAGCGGAGACAATTAGGACACGCCCGATAAGGCGAAAAGAACGGTATGCGAACTCAGTCATCATGCTAGGAAGCATGTAAGAAAGATTGTGGCAACGGAAAGGCCCCCGGTCTCATACGGGACTTGCCGACAGCTTGCCCATGGGAGAGCGTGTTCACAACGGTAGTCTAACCAACTGCGTCACCAATGGAGGATAACGCGTGGACGGCAAGCTGTGGAATATCGGCATCCGCGTCACCGATGTGGAGAAAGAGGTTTCCTACTTCAAGGCTCTCGGCGCAGTGCTTCGGGTCCGAGAAAAGCTGGCGACCAAGACTGGCCAGTTCGAATACGCGTTGCTTGATTTCGGGGGTACGCGCCTCTTCCTCACACCCGAGACGGTATTCGAGCACGCGCTGCCGGAATCACTCCGCGACGGGCTCACCCACGCTGTCTTCGAAGTGAAGGATGTGGACGCTGCCTTGGAAGAACTTGTGGCCCAGGGAACTGAAGTTCTCGTTGCACCCATGGAGATCGATGCAGCTTTTGGCTCGCGGAGGCTCGCTTTCTGTCGATCACCGGGTGGTGTCGTTTTTGAAGTCATGCAAATCCACGTAAACCGCGTGTAGGGGTCTTCAACAAACGCACTAGTCGCAAGGTTAAACGGTGAAAGCTCCCCGCGACCGCCGCTAGTGAGTTATGATCGATCTATCGATGCTGCGCTCCAAAAGCTGCGGCGCGCACGTCAAACCACCTTATGATGAATGGTGAACTGCCTGGCAATAAGTAACTATACGCCGTTTCTGCTCCTATAGTGAGGGCCAACAAAGCAGCGATAGAGACCTGACGAGATCATTGTGCAGGACAAGAACGGAGTATCCGCCTTTGCCGCGCTGCGGGGTGCCATCCACCGAGAACCACAACCGACCGGTGCTGTTCGCCCTTAAAAGGACCGTGGGGACCGCAGAGTTCAGTAGATCGGGAACGGATAGTATGGAAAGTCTTGCGTATTGGCGCCTTCAGGACTCAAAAGCTTCTCGAGTTTTTCTAGCGCCTTGGCGATTGCACCAGGCCGTTTGCCGGATTCCAGTTCCCGTTTCATTTCAACAATGACTTCATTGGCGGTGTCGAGACGCCGTGCGAGTATCGCAGAAACATAAAGCAGTGCCGCCATGCCCTCGGTAAGCAGCGAGGATGCCTTGACTACATGGAATTCGGACCGCTCTACGGCGCGCACGTCAGCGGTATGAGGCTTGTCCAGAATGACGGACAACTCGCCGAATACCGCGCCAGGCTCGGAGACCGTAGCGATTTGCATCCCGTCTCTGACGACCTCGACCACACCCTGCCGGAGGATGAAAAGTTGCCCAGTCGTCGACCCGGCTGCCAGCACAGTTTCTCCGGGTTTAAAGGTCGATACCGGAAGGGAATGAAGACTTTTCTTGAACGCGGCAAGGTCCGGAACTAACGCCATATCGGTGGTCCTCTCTTCTTCATAAAGCGCCGACGCGCCATTAGGCACGCTTACCTGCGGTCGCACGGCTAGATCAAACCATTCTTAGCGGTTTGTCAAAACCGGTGGAACGGCAATGAGTGACCGGACTACGTGTAAGCTACTGAGATGATAGGGCGCCGCCGGGTACCTTTTTGAACGCAATATCGGTGGCTCGATACCACTCGCCATCAGCAGTAACCGCGGAGCACCGCACCTCACCTTTCAACCATTTTGAAAATCTTATGCACAATTTGCCAGCTTCGATGTTCCATCTCCCAGTATCGGAGTCGTCTGCTTTTTCAGCGGAAAGCGATCCGTCACCATTTGCCATGACCTGAATTTTCATGACACCGCTTGCGACGACTTCAAATGCACCGGGGAAGAGCCGATTAAGCTCACCCTCCGAAACCGGCGAGGACTCTCCGGCTCCCGCTGCAACGCTGAGCATCACAAGTATCACCGGTGCAATTTTTCGCACTTGTTCTCCCCAAATAAGCAAAAGACAACGCCTGGAGACCCCTTCAGTTCCCCAGTTGTTGCACGGCTGCCAGTCGAGCGGCTGCAACTTAAGGCCGCCCCTGATCGTCTAGTAGCCGAAGCCAAAAGTGATGAACGGCCCACCGTAAAAGCTTCCGCAGTAGGGATAGTACGGATAGCCGTAATACCCGTAGTACGGATAGCCGCAGCCCGCGTAGTAGCCACCATAGTAGGGCCAATAATGGCGATGGTGGCGGCGGTGATGGCGGAAGGCATAGTGACGATGGCGCCACTTGCGGTGATGTGAAAAATGGCGCCATTTGCGATGATGACCATGTCGCCGCCATTTCTTATAGCCTTTGTGACCGACCCTCTCGACGAGAGAATCTGCGGCAGTCGTTTGCCCGCCTACGGCGATGGCCAGCGGGCTCGCTGACCCATTTGAAGGCAATGTCATCATCGCACCGCCAATCACCAAGGCGGTCATGAAGGCTTTGAAGGTCCGCATGCTGTCCTCCTCCCATGTACAAACCTCCATATCCTAAACCAAATCAGTCAAACGCAGTCCACCCAGCCCAGAGCTCGAATATTTAATCCACAAAAACGTACACGGATGATTCGTGAACCAAGAGGTTAGGTCGTTTCATCAAGGCAGAGCCTGCATCTTGTGAGTCAATAGTTATAAAGGGTTGTGGATAACCAAAGCGCTTTCGTTGCTTGTCAAAACGCGTCGGACAGATCAAGACATGACTGGTTTTATGCCCTACAGGTATCTTTGATCACATTCTTAGAGGCGAGCGTGGCAAAAACCGCGGCAAATAAGCTCTGGGCCTGGATAGTTTTGCTGCTCATGGGATTGGCATGGGGACTTTCGTTCTCCCTTGGCAAGATTGCTGCAACAGGTGGGGCCCACCCCTTAAGCATATCGCTCTGGCAATGCTCCACCGCCAGCGTTTTGCTGATCGCGATCTCTGGCGGGCAACGTCGGCGGGTATCGCTCACAGCTAAATTGGTCGGCTTCTGTATGGTCATTGCACTTTTGGGTTTGGTCATTCCTACCGCCCTCTTCTACTACGCTGCTTCTCATGTTTCGGCAGGCGTTTTGTCCATTTCTGTTGCTATTGTTCCAATCCTCACATTTTTGGGTTCAACCGCCTTTGGGTTGGAAAAAGTCGCAATCGGCCGGATGGCTGGAGTGGCTCTTGGATTGCTGGCAATTGTATTTCTGGTCGCCCCGACGGAGAGCTTGCCTGACCGATCTCAACTACCGTGGGTGTTGCTGTCATTCATCTCAGCGTTTTGTTACGCCACATTGAATATGGTTCTAGCTCTTAGAACGCCCCCAGGAACCGATCGCTTCATGGTGATCTGTGGCATGTTTGTAGCAGCATCCTCGACTATGGTGCTCCTCGTTTTCTTGACTCAAAGTTTTAGGCCGCTCACGTGGCCTTGGGGACCGGTTGAATGGTCAATGGTTGGCTTGGGCATCATTAGCGCCACCGCCTACACGCTCTATTTTCATTTGATTGACCGTGCTGGCCCCGTATTTACGAGCCAAGTGGCGAACCTTGTGACTCTCTGCGGAGTGCTGTGGGGAATGATTATCTTTGGCGAGCAACATTCCGCATGGATATGGCTTTCGCTTGTAACAATGATGGTCGCATTGGCACTGGTCGCGCCTCGCGCAAAGCCGGCGCCGGGCGAAGCGTGACAATAGACCGGTCAATAGCTGTCGCTCTGCGGGAGATTGTCGGACGATCGGTACGTGTTGCTCACCGCCCACTGAGAGCGCATCACGTCGAACATTCACAGCAGCGAGGATGTGACCAGACTGTTTTCGACACATCCTGCAATGGCAAACTTCAGGCTGATGTTCACTTGGGCTTGCGACCTCGACACTGGCACCGCCGCACAGGCACGCGCCCCTTAATATGGCATCTCTCCACATCCGACATGCCTTGCTGGTCTCAGCGCCCGGTGATCGACCATACCCGAGGTCACAGGCTCATTCCGGTAATCCGGCTTTCCGCATTCCTTCGAATACGTGTTCAGCATCCGCCGAATTCTTGTATAGCAACTTCTCGGCAGAGAAGCGGAAATCGGGCTTCAGTCGCAAGGCTTCGGCAGCTTGTTGATGAGCTTCGTTTAATTTTCCTAGCTGTGCATAGCAAGCTGCCAGGCGTGCATAGTACCAATATTTTTTTCGACTCACGAGCCGGAGATTGGCTTCCACTGCTTGCTCATATCGGCGCGCAACGTACGATGCGATGGCTAAATCATCCCAGTACCACTCTGGATGAAATGGATTGAGTTTCATAGCTTGATGAATGAGCTCTATGCCTCTTTCAGCCTCGCCAACGATGGCGAGAGCAAAACCCATTTGGGCAATCCCATTTGCATCATTAGGATTGAGAGCGATTGCACGTTCGAAGTGTGTGATTGCGAGATCGAATTCGCTGCGAAAACGATATGCCTGTGCCAAGAATTGATGGGCTCGCGATTCGGTCGTGTCCAGTTGGACGGCCTTGAGTGCGATTGCCAGCGCCTTGTCTTTGACGGCAGCGGGAGCACCGCCATAACCATGCTCCACTAGCAAAGAAAGAGCCAAATAAGCGTGCGCCAGGGCATAACTTGGGTCCAGTGCTACAGCCTTCTCAAACAGCTCGCGAGCTTGCCGGTTATCGTCGGGAGAATAGCCACGTATAAGCTCGATACCACGCAGCAATACATCGTAGGCTGCCAGGTTGTCGGTGCGCCGCTGCATTGCACTCTTAATCTCAGCGGCCTCAACACGTCCAGCCAAGGTTGATACGATCGTTCTGGTTACCTCATCTTGCACTTCAAACAGTTGCTCCAGATCTCGATCATACCGCTCGCTCCACAGATGATTGCCTGATGCGGTATCGATCAATTGTGCAGTTATGCGTACGCGCGGACCCATCTTGCGGACACTACCCTCCAACAAGTATCTAACTGAGAGCTCACGTGCTACTTGTCGCACGTCAACGGCTTTGTCACGATACTGAAATGATGAATTTCGGGCGATCACGAGTAGCGATCTTGATCGCGAGATTTCGGTAATGATGTCTTCAGTGACGCCATCCGAAAAATATTGCTGCTCGGGATCACCGGACATGTTCGCAAATGGAAGTACGGCGATAGAGGGTCTATCAATCTCGGTCGTTGGAGCTTGTGATGGAGCCTTCGGCGTGCTCGCAACTCTATAGACGCGTATCGGCTCTTGGATGTTCTTTAAAGTGCGAACGCCCAGATCCTGAAAAGTTGTATCGATTTTGCCTTTGACGTGGTCATATGCGGTCCCGCTCACCAGCACGCCTCCGGCATCCGCAATCCCTTCCAAGCGTGCTGCCACATTGACACCCTGACCATAGAGATTGCCGCCGTCCACCATCACATCTCCTAACGTAACACCAATCCTGAGCGTGACTTGGCGGTTGTCGGGCACCTCACGATTTGCTTCAGCCATCTTCGATTGAATTTGAATGGCGCATTCCACGGCATTCACTGGACTAGCGAACTCAGCCAGCACAGCATCTCCAGCCACATTGAATATGCGGCCTTCATATTGAGACACTAGGGGATCAATAGTGTTCTGACGCCTGGTTTGGAGGGCAACAAGCGTGCCGGCCTCGTCTTGATCCATGAGTCGGCTGTAACCGACCACATCTGCAGCGAGGATCGCGGCGAGCCTGCGTTTTACCTGCTCTTCTGCCATGATGGCTTATAACAGACAAACTTTACGACGAGAGGCTAGGTCCAGGCTATTTGGCTGGCAAGACCTTGAACAGGGCCGCCACATCCTACTCTCCAGGACCAGCGGCAGCTGCGCGGTTGAAGGTGCTGGAGACGAGTGAATGGCCGCCCAGAGCTGGTCACTTTTTTACGTTTTCAGCTCGCGCTTGAGCTCATTAAGGAAGCTCCAATTGGTGCCCTTGGAGATGATCCGCTGGGGAGCTGACTTGATCATGCCTGCTTCGTGCAGGCGCAGCGCATAGAATCGCATCGTATCCTCGGGATCGTAATCCCGCCACCTATCGTATGGAACTTCACCCATCGTCTGCAAGGCATAGTCGTACCGAGCGGTGAACCCACCATCCACCAACCGTTGTGCTACTCGCTCGGGCTCCGAACTACAAAGGTCAGCGGCCTTCAAAATGGCACGCAGCACCCGTTTACTTGCGATGGGATGCTTATTAATGAAATCTGTATTTCCCGCCAGCATGCAACAAAAGTACTGCGACCACGGACTGTCCAACGCACTGTTGACGATAACGTTACCGATTTTCTTGGCACGCAGTTCCTGTGGCTCGGGCGGAAAACCAAGGAATGCATCGATTTTACCATCAATGAAAAGCTGCATTGGCTTCACTGGAGCGGTACTCATCACCCAATTTATATCCTTGGCGGGATCGAGGCCAACATAGGAGGCCATTGCCGTTAGGAACACATGCGGGGTTGAGCCCAACCCCTGCACGCCCACGCTCTTGCCTTTCAGGTCGGTGATGCGCTCAATGCGTTTATTGCCGAACAATTCGAAGCAACCTACATGCACGCCGGCCAGTACCGTGACCGCTTCGCCAGCATCAATCGGCACAATGAGTGGTCCCACGAAATTCAAGGTGAAATCGATTTCCCCACGCGCGAGTCTCTCCGAATTTCCGCGGCCCGGCTCTGTTTTCACATAGCGGACATCGGTAAAACCTTCTGCGCGCAGCAGCTCCTCAGCAACAAACTGGGGCGCAAGGCAGATACCCGAGTTCTTGGCCAAGCGGACGGTGGTCGTTTCTGGCGGCTGCTCTCCTGCAGCACTGGCCTGACGGTCGAGCAACCAGGCGGCACTGGCTGCCGATAGACCTGTGAGGAAGCCGCGACGGTTTTGGACAATCTGCATCGGAAGACTCCTTATTTCGGGGAGCCAGTAGAGGCCGCCCATGAAGCCTCCGTGCGCCATTCATGTTTGGGAGCACCTCGCGCACTCAGTCGCTGGCGTCCTGCAATGCAAAAGTATACGCCTGGGTCGCTGCACTGGCGAGCTAATTTAGGTGCTGCATAAGGTTGAATGTCCGCTTTCGGCCAGAAGCAGCAAAGCTCAATTGATCATGCGAGGTTCTCAGCGCCCTTTCTGACGGGCTTCCCGCATCCAGCTCAGGCCGAGCGGTCCGTAGTAACCAATGAGGATTGCGATCAAAGCCTGGGCAATATCAACAACCAGCAGAAACAAGCTATGAAGGAACTCCCCGCTGATCCCAGTTGCCAGGTCCCGACAATAGCAGCTGCAGGCGCTATATCTACAATCCCGTGCTCGCCAAACCATCGCCTCGGTGCCAGGCCCAATACGATGCCCACAATCCAGATTATGGCCTCAGCAATGAGCTCCATGGAGTTCTCCTAAACCAAGTGCGGTAACCTCCCCTAGTTTAGTTTGATTACAATATCTTCACGTCGCCATCCGGCCATCCATTTGCTGCATGACGTCCTCAATGAAATTACGAACCATCTCGGTGTCGAGTGAAAGGGTGAGTCTAAGATTGCCAATTGTAAGCCCCACGAATGCTTCGCGGTCACTCTCTCCTTTGGCAAACCCGATGAATTGAACAGGGACTGGCTTCGTCGTTAGTTCCTTCGGTGGGGCCGCTGGTATCTGCGTCGTTGCGATTTTGGTCGCGTATTCGAGGAGTAGTGCGATTAGGCTAGCTCCCTGTTCCTTGAGCGCAATGCGCACCGGCTCCTGGCGCGTTCGGAATTCAATCACCACGTAGTTACCGTCTTGTGAGGGTCCAAGCCGCGCCCCGGTAGCGATAACAACTTTGATAGGTGAAGATTGATTGACCATTTGTGTTGGATCCTTTGGAGAGGGTTACCTTTTGGGATGTCGGCACGCATTGTCAAGCGCGCAAGTGGAACTAATCCCTTATCACCTCACGGCGGAAGGCTCCCGCTGGCTGCGTTCCGTTAAGGAGAACTGCCACCATAAGCCCTCGATGCGGGCGATGCGTCCCTCGTTCTCAATTGCCTTCCGAAGTTTCTGGTTGACGGCCTTCATCTCCGCCCGCGGTCGTTTCGCCGTATCGTATGGCCGTAAGGCCGAGGAGATCGGTCGGAAGCCCCGCGCTGCTTAGAGTCAAAAGCAGCCATCGTGGGATGTCCGCAGCGAGTCCGCCCTAGAACCATTTTTCGGATATAGTAAGGAAGTTTCCGACAGGCAGAATCGCTTTGGATAGGTAGCGCATTATCCGCCATGCGTTCAAAGGATAAGGCCAAGCGGAGTATGAAATCGGGAATCCATCCCCAGGACCAACTTATGAAGACCTCTCCTATCGATTGGCTTCGCTCACACTGTTTTCTTGCTCTTCTGATCGTGCTCATTGCAGCGCCGGGTTCGGTGTCCGCACAGCCTCCCACACCCGAAAAGGTCGATAGGCTCATAGAGCTCTTGTCGGATCCGGAGATCAAAACCTGGCTCCAACAGCAAAACAAAAAAGACGCCGCAGCAGTGGACAAGGTCGCCGGTTCCACACCGGCCGTACTTTCATCTGCGCTCGACATGATCAGGGCACACATGCGTTCTGTCCTTGCGGCCATTCCCCGGCTTCCAGCTCAATTCCAGCGCGCATGGATTATTCTGAGCTTGGAGTTCGAAGGCCAGCGCCTTGCAGGAGTGCTCGTCCTGATCGGCGGCTTCATAGTGGCGGGCCTGGGTCTCGAATGGCTTGTCCGCTGGTCCATGCGGAACTACCGGCGGGCCGCCCTGGCGCAACCTAGCACAACACCCCAGACGCGCCTTAGGTCGCTTGCCTTGAGAGTGGTTTATTCAGTGATCTTGCTAGCAGCGTTCGTCGTCGGCAGCGCCGGCGTGTTTCTGATCTTCGACTGGCCGCCACTCTTGCGCGAAATCGTTCTCGGCTACCTGACGGCTGCCATTATCACGCGCGCCGCCATGATGCTCAGCCGTGTCCTGCTTCTTCCGCCAAATCTCAAGGTAGATCATGCAGAAGAACTACGCGCTCTCCCAATGAATGACGCACGTGCTGCTCACTGGTATAGATGGATTGCCATCAACGTCGGATGGTTTGCATTTGTCGGCGCCACGCTCTCGCTTCTCGCGACATTGGGGTTCGATCCGCAGGGCCGCCTCGTTCTCGCCACCGTTGCTGGATTCATCCAGCTGCTGTTGATTCTCGCAGCAGTCTGGCTACGGCTAAAACCAACTACAGACAGGACTGCGCTTGCCGCATCATGGCTTATGACGCTCTTCTTCGTGACCTTATGGCTGCTCCAGCTGGCCGGTCAGCGCATTGTGTTTTGGCTGGTGTTGGCGCTTGTGGGACTGCCCTTTACGATCATGCTGGCTCATCGCATTGTGAATTTCCTATTGCGGCCATCGCCGGTGGATAACAAGTCTCTGCCTCCTCTTTTGATCGCCCTCGTCGATCGCAGCATACGCCTGGCGCTTATTGTTGCTGCGGCGATCCTGCTTGCGCGTGCGTGGCATTTTGACATTTCGATGGTAACAGAGGGAGATACGCTGAGCGTTCGTCTCTTGCGCGGCGGCCTCAATGCAGCACTGATAATACTCGCTGCCGATTTCGGCTGGAGCCTGACAAGGGCCCTGGTTGCCCGGAAGCTCGGCGGACATGAGGGTTCGGCCGAGAGTGGGCATGCGTCGCCGCAGCAAGCGCGACTTCGCACCCTTCTGCCGATTTTTCAGAACATCCTGTTCGCCGTCATCCTGGTCATCACCATCCTCATGGTGCTTTCATCTCTTGGTATCGAGATCGGCCCCCTCATTGCAGGCGCTGGGGTGGTGGGCGTAGCCATCGGTTTTGGCGCGCAGACTCTGGTGAAGGATGTCATTTCGGGAATGTTCTATCTGCTCGACGACGCATTTCGTGTCGGTGAATACATCCAAAGCGGAAATTATCGCGGCACCGTCGAGAACTTCAGCCTGCGCTCAGTGAAGCTCCGTCATCACCGTGGATATCTGTTCACTGTGCCTTTCGGAGAACTCGGCGCCATACAGAACATGAGCCGCGATTGGGTGATCGACAAGTTCAGCATCACCGTTGCCTATGATACGGATCTCGACAAGGCCCGAAAGCTCATCAAGAAAATTGGCCTCGAGCTTGCTGCCGATCCTGAATTCTCTCCCCACGTCATCGAGCCGCTCAAACTGCAAGGGGTCGAGAAGTTTGGCGATTACGGCATAGAACTGCGCATGAAACTAAAAACCAAGCCCGGTGAGCAGTTCACCATCCGCCGCAAGGCCTTCGTCGTCATCAAGAAGACATTTGAAGAGAATGGAATTCACATCCCCTTCCCGACGGTTTACGTTCAGGAGGGCAAATCACCGGCAGCAGCTGCAGGTCAGATTGTGTCAGCCGCCAAGCGCGAAACACCAGGGTGAACTTTCACAATTGGAAAAAGATAACTAGCTGGAGTCTACATGCAAATCATCAGATTAGCTTCAGTGGCACTCATTGCAGGAAGTCTGACTCACACAATGGCCTATGCGGCTTATTTGGCTCCAAGTTCCATGGACACTAAACTACTGCGCTCTGAACAAAACGTAGTCCTAGTCGCCGCGCAGTCAAAAAAGAAAGTAAAGGCGAAAAGTAGGCCAGGGCACAATTATACGAGCGGAGTGAATAGTTCACTTGGCTATATCCCGGGGTTTGTTCCAACTCCTTATGGGCGTGGTGATTGTATCGGATGGTGGGAACCGCTTGGAAATGGGCTCATGCGTTGTCATGGCCAATTTATTCGCGAACATTAGGGTAGTGCTCTGCGATCTTTGGATCGATTAGCTCAGTCCGGGCAATCTTGAGTGCCGCCAGAGTAGCCGCCTTGTCTCGACGCATGAGGCGGCTGTATCCAACCACATCGGCAGCAAGGATTGCCGCAAGACGCCGTTGCGTGCGAGCGGTGGTCATCTAGGCAATCCCGCTTTTAAATACCCCTCTACAAAATGGTCTCGATCTTTCGGGTCGCGAAAAGGTTGCATCTGTGCCCAGCCGCTCACCGTGAACTTTGGCGCAATTTCCATGAACTGCCGAGCGACTTCTTGAGCCTCGTCGAGTTGGCCAAGCTGCGCCAGAGCAGCGGCCAAGATGCGAAGTGCACCGGTTCCGCGGCAAACTTCGTGACGCAAGGTTTCGACCGCTTCTGCATAGCGGTGTGCAGCATACTGAGCAAAACCCATGAACCAGCAGTGGCTGGGAAGGCGATAAGGATTGAGCTTAAATGCATTCTCGATAGCTTGTATTGCCTCTTCTGAACGTCCATCGAAGACTTCTAGATCGCCCAGAAATGCCCATGCATCAGCATGGTTGGGATTTGATCTAAGAGCCCTATGAAAGTGATCCCGCCCTCGTTGCAAGTGACCTTCGTAGGCCAAGATATATCCTAGGACGAAATGGGCATCGGCGTTATCGGGGTCTAGAGAGAGAGCTTGCTCAGCTGCTGCACGAATTCTTTCCCACGGCTCGTCTTGCTGCCAATCGATCGAAAGAACTCCAACACCCCATCCTGCCGCGCCAGCAAGCATCATATTCATAGCCAGCCAGGCGTGAGCTTCAGCAAATCCAGGATCTAACCGGATAGCTTCCTCAAAGAGCGGCCGCGCAGATTTGGCCATATGCGGTGACTGCAAAGTCAGCACTCGGCCTCTTACAAAAAGATCATACGCCTCGACAACGGGCGTGCGCCGTTTTCGTCGAACATATGTGTCTGGCAGGGCTCCCGTTAGAGCGACAACAATTTTCTCGACGACTTCATCTTGCACGGCAAATATGTTATCGAGATCGCGATCAAAACGCTCAGCCCATAGGTGAGCGCCGTCGACAGCATTGATAAGCTGAACGGTAATTCGCACACGGGATGCTACGCGCCGGACACTTCCTTCGGCAATGTAGCTAACACCTAGTTCCCTCGCTATCTGTCTTACGTCATTCGGTTTACCTTTATAGGCGAAGGTCGAATGTCGCGCGATGACGAGTAGACCCGAAACCTTGGATAGTGCGGTTATTAAGTCCTCTGACAAGCCATCGGCAAAAAAATCCTGTTCAGGATCGCTGCTCATGTTCTGGAATGGCAGGACCGCAATGGATGCCTTATCTTCGTGAGCGATTGGGCGGGTATGTGTAGTGCGCTTTGCGATCTGTAATCGATAAACCCGCACCGGCCGGGCGATATTCTTCAAACGCTGATCTCCGGCATCCTCAAACGCGAGGTCGAGTTTGTCCATCACATGGTCATGAGCGATCTGGCTCAAGCAGACGCCACCTGGCTCCGCTAACCCTTCCAGCCGCGCCGCCACGTTGACCCCATCCCCATGAATGTCATCACCGTCGATGACCACGTCACCGACATTGATCCCCATTCGGAACTCAATCTGCTTGTCCTCATCAGTCCCGACATTCCGCTTCGCAATCTCCCGCTGCATTTCAACGCCGCAGCGGACTGCATCAACAACACTTGAGAACTGCACTAGCAGGCCATCCCCCATTGTCTTGACGATACGTCCGCGGTGTTCAGCAATCGTGGGATCAATCACAGTGCGCCGCAGCTCCTTCAGCCGGGCAAGCGTTCCCTCTTCATCGAGCCCAACAAGGCGGCTGTAGCCTGCCACATCGGCTGCCAGAATTGCGGAAAGCTGCCGTTGGGCGCGCTCTGACACGCCTGTCCTCCACTGGGTTGACCACGGTAAACTATCACAGTCTCACCTTGGCCAGCGCTCGCTATTTTTCTTAAAGAGGAGTAGACGGAGACCATGCCTCCGCGCACACTGTACACAAAGAGCGGCAATGTTTCGATTGCCTATCAAGTGACCGGAGATGGACCAATCGATCTCGTTTTTGCGCCTGGCTGGGTGTCCAATGTGGAGTATGCGTGGGAAAACCCCGACTATGCACGACTGATTACCCGCCTTTCGAGTTTTTCTCGGTTCATAAGGTTCGACAAGCGCGGCACAGGTTTATCAGATCGCGATGTCAAGCCCTCAACGCTTGAACAGCGAGTTGATGATATTCGTGCTGTTATGGATGCTGTGGGATCAGAACGGGCAGCGCTGCTCGGCATGTCGGAAGGTGGCAATATGTCGGTAATGTTTACGGCCACGCATCCCGAGCGCAGCGCGGCACTCGTTCTTTTTGGCTGTTTTGCCAGGGCGAAGTGGGCACCCGACTATCCCTGGGGAAGCACACAGCAGCAACGTGACGCGTTCAACGATTTAATGGAAAAAAATTGGGGCGACCCGGTTGCGCTTGATGAGGCGGCACCTAGCGTTGCAAACGATGAAGCGGCACGATCATGGTTCGGCGCATACCTACGCCACTCGGGAAGTCCGAGCGCCGTCCGGGCCCTCTCAGACTTGAACTTTCAATTGGATATGCGTGCAATTCTACCGAGCGTGCGTGTGCCGACGCTGGTCCTGCACCGCAAGGGTGACCGCTGGTACTCCGTGGCAGAGGCCGAATATCTTGCCGAGCATATTCCTGGAGCCAAACTGGTCATCCTCCCGGGCGATGACCACATAATTTGGTGGGGAGACCAGGAGAGGGTAGTTGGCGAGGTTCAGGAATTTTTGACGGGAACGAGAGCCGCTCCACCCACAGAACGGGTTCTTTTGACAGTGTTGGTTACAGATATTGTGGGATCGACGCAGAAAGCCGCAGAAATGGGCGACCTTAAATGGAAAGACGTATTGCAATTGCATGATGCAGCGGTGCGGCGCGAGTTAGGGAATTTCGACGGTCAAGAAATAAATACGACAGGCGATGGCTTCGTTTTAGCTTTCACGGGTCCAACACGCGCCATCCAATGCAGCCTGGCGATTAAGCAGCGGCTAGAGCGTCTGGGGCTTGGCATGCGAGCTGGACTACACACCGGCGAGTGCGAACGGCGAGGTCATGATCTGAGCGGTCTTGCGGTGCATGTAGCATCGCGTATTACCAGCAAAGCTTCCTCGAATGATATTTTGGTCTCCAACACAGTCAGAGATTTGGTTGTTGGCTCCGATATCCGGTTTGCCGAAATGGGTAGGCACTCACTACGTGGCGTTCCAGGAGAATGGCCCCTCTATTCAGTGGTTCAATAAAGAACTTAGCGATGGTGGGGATGCAATGACCACTCCTATTGAAGCGATCAGTTGTGCCCTCCCCTGCTCGACTGTTGACTAGCAATCCTATGGCAATCACCAATAAGTGAATGGCAAGGGCGCGCCAAGACTACTCAGAACCAGGCAGAATAAGCGAATGTCACGTCAAGCCGGTGTATTTGGTCCAGATCAGCTGAGCGTCATTCAAGACCTTTTCGATAGGGCCTGGGCTGCAGCCGCGGCGACGACTCCCAGCGCGGCCTCAATTGATGATTGGGAAACCTTGCGCAATGTATTAGCGCAGAAGGTATTTGAGTACGCTAACACGAGCCTAACTGATGACGAGATCATCCGGGCTGTGCTGACATCTATGGGCCTCTTGTGAACTAGCGGTCGAGAGTTGAGCCTGCCTATGCAAGGCGGGTTGCAGCACCTTGCAGGATTACCAATCCATCATGGCCACTGTGTTTCCGGTCTAATCGGGCTTGGCTACGTGCCAGACCTCGCCCTTGCCATCACCGGTAACATCGCCAGGTTTCTTATCGTCGATATAGGTATAGAGCGGCTTGCTTTCATACGCCCACATCTTGGAGCCGTCCTTGCGCTCAACCAGCGTCCATTCGCCTTCCGCCTTGGCGTCTGCGCTCGCCAGATAGGGCGGCCAGTTAACGGCACAGTCGTCATAGCAATTTGACTTGTTCGCTTCATCCTTGTCGAAGGTATAAAGCGTCATGCCCTTCTCATCGACGTAAACTGCCCCAGCAGACGTATCCATTGTCTTACCGGGCTCGGCAGCGATCGCCGCCGATGCGGTGAGAAAAAGGGTGAATAGCCCTATGGTTGTGATTCTCATGGAAACCCTCCGAAACTAGTAGGCCCAGCCAGAAAACTTACGCCCTCTGAGGCCTAATTATTCCGCTACTAACCATTGTCTCCGAATGGTCCGATCAAGGGCGATTAGCCTATCGTGCGGCGCGCGGCCATGTGGTTGGGGACATCGTAGGAGCTTTGATCAATCTCTACATTGCAGCTCCGGGCAGGCTGTTTGCCCTCTAGTGCAGTCGCAGCTGACTTCGATTGTGTTCGATTCCAAGCAGCGTGAGTGCGTGTGAGCCCGCCACCATTATCAGTAACACGCCAAGGAACATGACTGCAGTGGGTGGGATGATAGGTACGCGAAAGGACTGCTTCCGTTTGCGGCCAAAAACCCAGCCATAGGCAGCTAGGGCGACCCCCGCCGCAAGCATTATCAAAGTGCCAGTCCAGCCCATTGCGGTCAAAACCACTTTCTGAAAGCGTTTCAGTCGGTACGGCTGCCTTGTTGGAAGATACGCATGTATCCGTAACAGATGACAAAAGTAACTCCAATAGCCCCTCGCACAATCCACTGGTACCAATGCTCGGACGTCGTGAAAAAATATGCCACCGCCATATCACCAATCAACCAGACTGTTAGGCCCGTACCGCCAGCTATGTCATCCATGTTGAGCGGTCGCTGACGTGTCACGAGAACAAGCCCCAAGTAAACAATTAGCCCAGCGCCCAACCAGGCTCCCCAAGGGTATATGGCAGCGACTTCGATTTTCTCAAGCCAAGAGAGAATGACGGGGTCAGAGACTATGATATCCCCGGCAACCCAGCCGAGCAGTGCACCACCTGCCCAAATCAAAACTCTGTAGCGTCTGAGCAAAGTGATGAGAACTGCACTTCCCGCAACGATCAGCGGAATGCTTGTCGCCAAACCAAATATTATGAGTGCTGCCTTTATCAAAGCCCGGTAAGCAAGGTCCACGTGAGCAGCAGCTGTCTCGGCCGACGCGGCTATGGCAATCACATTATCAAGGCTCATGACAATATCAGCAACGGCGATGATCTGAACCGCTTTCCAGAGGCTATCTGAAGCTTCGATTTTGCCTTGCTGATCTATTTCGTCTTCGACAATCAGTTTTAGTGCTATCCAAAATAAGAGACAGCCGCCAACTATCTTGAGATAGGGATAGTTCATGGCCTGAGCTACCAGTAACGTAAAGAGTACGCGCAGCAGAACTGCCACCCCCGCGCCCAATACCATTCCCCATAGCCGTTGGCGTGGAGGAAGCATCATACAAGCAAGAGCAATTACAACGGCATTGTCGCCGGACAGGATTATGTTGACGATTGATATCTGACCGAGAACGACCCAGAAGTCGGAATGACGCAAACTCGCGATCAAAAACTGCACTGGGTATCCCCGCTGAGTGCGATGAGGATGCGGCTCCTTGCGCCAGGCTCAAGATAGAGACTGTACCTGATATCGATCAAGGAAATCGTTGCATGATTTGCCATCATAATGGATATAATCGCTTGTCCCAGTTATCGCGGAGGACAAATGACGGTTCCTCATGTAGTGGTCACTCACGTCCCGCAGCTCATGTTCGCGGCATGGTGCCTTATTGGCGTTTATTTATTCTGGAAACCGTAGACCAACGCGATACGTCACTGTCCCCAGGTACGGTCCAGAACGTTGATCCAATTCTCATGGCAGAGCTTGCGCAAAGAATCATCCGACAGGCCACGGGAAGTTAGAGCATCGCGTAAATTGCCAAGGCCAGAAACATCACCAATCACTTCGGGTACCTTGGCACCATCGAAGTCCGAGCCAAATCCAATGCACTCAAGTCCCATGTGCTGGATCATATGATCGAGATGGCGCAAGAGCACATCGAGTCCTGTTTTGGTATCAAGTTGCCCATCAGGTCTTAGAAAGCATGTAGCGAAATTAATTCCGACCAGACCGCCGGAGTCGCGTATGGCAGCGAGTTGTGAATCGGTAAGATTGCGCGCATGCGGACAGACAGAATGGGAATTGGAATGGGTCGCGATTAGGGGCGCGTTACTCAAACGTGCCACGTCCCAGAATCCTTGGTGGTTCATATGAGAAAGGTCGAGCACGATCCGTCGCTCGTTACAGGCTCTGACGAGGTCTTTCCCGCGCTCGGTTAGCCCCGGTCCTGTGTCAGGGGTGCTCGGAAAGCGAAAGGGAACACCGTGGCCGAAAATGTTGGGCCTGCTCCACACAGGACCAATCGAGCGAAGACCTGCTGCATGAAGTACATCAAGAGAATTGAAATCTGCGTCAATCGCCTCGGCGCCTTCAAGATGCATAACAGCGGCTATAACATTCGAGGCCATACACGAACGAATTTCTTTGGCACTACGGCATACTTTGAACCTTCCGCCAGATCTCTTCTCAATTCTGAGTAGGATGGCGGCGATAGCTAACGCCGAGGGTAATGCTTCCCCCGCCGATATTATGTCAGGCAATGGGATGTCGTAACATTCGCCTCGCATCAGTTCGTTGACGTCCGGCTCCCCTCTGGAGGGGACGAAAATGGCAAACATGCCCCCAGCAAAGCCGCCTCTGACCGCGCGTGGAAAATCCAGCTGGCCATCATCCCCACCGTCAAGAAATAGCTGCTCCACATCCGGAACCTGCTTGTTGAAAAGCCGCAGCAGAACATCATTATGACCGTCAAAAATGGGAACGGGAGACTGCATGTGACATGGCTTTCAGTTTTGAGGGTGACGATACCAGTTTATACTGTGTCAAGGTAAGGGAGGTAAGCCGCAGTCGGTTGCTCACACGCCTGTCACGGCGCCGTTCTCCAGCGAACGTCGCGCCGCATTCGCCGTCGCAACCGCGATCCGCGCCTGCTCCGGCGTGCCGAGCGTTGGTTTGATGCCGTTGCGAATGCAGTCTACGAAGTAGCTCGCCTGGTTATCGTAGGCATCGCCAGGCTTGGCCGTGAGCGGATAGGCCTTGCCCGCTTCGTGCACCATCAGCGACACGCCGCCACCCATCTCGACACTGACTCCGCCGGCACGGAACATGAACTCAACCACTCCACTCTCGCAGACAACTCTCATCGCCGCCGTGAAGGGGTAGCCCTGCGGCATGAACTCGCTGCCCTCGACGAGGCCGTTAGCGCCGCCATAATCGACCAGCGCATGGATATCGTTCCAGAGTCCGGGCTTCAGTTCCTTACCGCGCGCATAAACTGATTTTGGTGTACCAAACAGCCAATTGAGCGCGTCGAAATCGTGGACGCAAAGATCAAGGACCGCGCCACCGCTCCAGACCGGGTTCAAGAACCAATCGGCCCAGGCTGGAAGCTGAGAAAGCCGCACTGCCACCGCCGAAATCGGCCTGCCGAGCTTGCCGCTATGCACCAGTTCGACAAGTGAGACATATTCGCCCCAGAAGCGGAGAACGTGCGCCACCATGAGCGCCCGGCCCGTCTCCTTCGTCGTCGCAATCATCTCATCGCAGTCGGCAGCAGTCAGCGCGAAAGGCTTTTCGAGGAGAACGTGCTTGCCGGCCTTGAGCGCGGTGATGGTCGTTTCGGCGTGGAGGTGTGTTGGCAGCGTGTTGCTGATTGCCTCGATGGTCGGGTCGTCGATGATCGAACGGTCATCTGTTGTGGCGCGGGCGCCAACTTCCTTCGCGAGCTTCTCCGCCCTATCGAGATTTCTCGACGACACTGCCGCGATGCTGACACCGGGGATCTTGCCATAAGCCCGGGCATGGGTTGTTCCCATAAAGCCCGAGCCGAGGATTCCGATTCTCATGGCGGTTTGGTTCCTACGACATGCCGAGGGAGGCGAGCTTGTCGTAGGAGGCTTTCATCGCCCGGTTGACTTCGGCAAGCGGTGGCCACGGCTCACCCTTGAACTCGATCTCGACACTCATCGGACCGCTGAAGCCGCCTTTCGCCATGAGGTCAAGAACTCGCTTGAAGTCGACATGGCCCTCACCGATCGCCGGAAAGTCCCAAACGCGGCCTTCGCCTCTCTTGTCCTTCAGGTGACAGTGGACGAGCTTCGGCGCCACCGCCGGCAGATCGTCGACGGCCTTTACTCCGCCGTAGAACTCAACATTGGCAGTATCGTAGTTGATGAGCACGTTCTTCCGGGCAATCCGATCCAGCACTGGGATCGCAGCTTTCCCGGACTTGGTGATCTCCCCGTGGATCTCGATACCGAGGCGGATGTCGCGGTCAGCCGCCGCGTCGGCGAGTTCATGGATGTTGCCCATGAATGCACCCTCGTCTTCCTGCTCGCTTTGGTGCCCGCCGATGGCAGTATTCATGATGTCGATCCCCATTCGCTCGCAGATGTCGAGTGCCTTGAGGCCGAGGGCCAGACCGTCCTTGGTGGTGAGGTCGGAGTGGCCCGAGAGTGAGATCGGAACAAGTCCAAGCCGGTTCATCATCCGCTGGATGCCGCCCAGCGTCTTGGCATCAGCTTCGAGGGGCACGTGCTCGGTCCAGCCGCGCACGGCGGTGAGCTCCACGAATTTATAGCCCGCCGCGGCGATCCCCTCGAGCGCCTCTTCCAGGCTGTAGGTATGGTATGTGTTGGTGTGCCCGCCGAGTCGGTTCTTGTATTTCATTATCACCCTCGCTTCTCGCCCTAGGACGGTTGTGCTTCGTCCGCTCAAGTGCGTCGTCAAGCAGTGCCTGCGTACTTGATGAAGGCGAGAATGGCGCGAATGGACTTGAGTGACAATACCCGACCGTGGGAGAGGCCATCGACGCGGCACAGTGCAATGGCTTTCTTGTTGTAGTATGTCCGATTACTGCCTTGTACACCCGCACCGGCCGAGCGATATTCTTTAGCTGCTGCTCCCCTTCATCTTCAAAAGCGATGTCGAGTTTGTCACGCACATGATCGTACACTGCGCCGCTGACGCATATGCGACCCGGTTCGGACAATCCCTCAAGTCGTGCCGCGACGTTAACGCCGATCGGGACATAATCGGCGATGTTACGGGCAGGTTGTCGAGCGACTTTGCACTTCACGCAATACATCTCGCCGGGTTTTAACCGGATGCGTCGGGAGTTCCTGTCAGCAAGAAAGCTGGCCAATGCACGTCCCAGAATGAGGTACGGTTTCCGCTCGTCGAGTACTTGTAAACCCTGTTTAGCCCAGCGTCGTACTGTGTTCCGGTGAATTTGGAACAGACTGGCGACCTCGGCGATCCTATAGCTTCGATGGATCTTGACTCGGCGCGGATCGGGGCGGCGAGCCATGGTCTAACTAAGACCGTTCTCTATTAACTTGCGGATGTCCTCCACCCGCCATGCTGTAATCCTAGGCCCCAGCTTGACCGGCTTGGGGTAACGGCCTGCTTTGATGCCCGCCCACCAGGTAGATTTGCTGACTGGGATAGGGCCCCGCGGGGCAAGGATAGCGCGTAGTCGAACAAAGCCAGCGTGCGGCAGTTCGATGGGACTCATCATTATGTGACTCCGTGCGATTTTGCATGGAGCTGTCCTACGCGGTTTGTTGCAGGGTGTGACCGATTTCGGTCAAACTTGCTAGTGTCCGGATAGCCATTTTTTAATCTAGTGATGCCGACGCGAACGCGGTCATTCGGCCTTCAGGCCGAGCTCAGTCGCCGCCGCTGTAATCTTGGCCGATGCCACCGAATCGTCGACGAAAGCTCCAAGCGCCTTGCGAAACGCTGTTGCTGCGACCTCGTTCTCTCCAAGTACAACTCGGGAGCGCATAAGGCGAATCCAGCCCTCCACATCTCGCGGAGAACTCTCCAGGCGGTGTGCTAGGCCATCGACCATCGCTCGGATTGTAGCGTCACGCTCTTGTGGAGGCATCGCTGCGATCATGGCGGCATTTTCACTTTTCAGTTTGCCTCCACTTTTGTCGATGCCCTCGGTTTGCAAGGGCGAGGCTGTCTCTGAATTGCTGCTTTCGGAGGCTTTCGCCTTGGCCTCCTCGTAGGAGAGCCTGAGCTCGGCGGAACTCGGATCAAGCTCTAGCGCGCTCTCAAAGGCTGCAACTGCTTGCTCATAGCGCGCCGTGTGAAAATAGGACCACCCGAGCATCCGCCAGCCTTCAATGTCCTGTGGCGAGATCTTGAGCCGAGCCGCCAGGCGTTCGATCATTGTGTTCACATCAGGCAGAAGTTGTTCAGTTCCTATCGTGGACGACGCTTGGTCGGCTCCAGTAGAACGAGCATAGTCTTCCAGACTCGCAAACACTTCGCCATCCGGCCCCGAGAACGAATTCGTTTCCGTTGTGCTTGTCGTCTCGGGAGGATTTTTTACATAAGAAACCACTGCGCCACTGCCTACAACAAGGAGGAAGCCCACGGCAGCCACAACCAACATTGGCAGGGTACGCTGAAGGTTTTGGCCGGCCCCCTTGCTCGATGGACGCATCCCAGAGAGGAGAGCAAGTCTCGCCGCGTCCGCTTCTGCCTCGTTGAGCTCGCCACGCTTATGTCGAGCACCGATATCTTCAAGACCATTTTTGCAGGCCTCCTGTCTTTGCAAGCCCCTTGATCGCAGCAGAAAGAACAACAGCGCAATTGAAGAGGCAACAAAGACCAACCCAAAGAGTGTCAAAGACATCTGCGACCTCCCAAACTTTTGGCGACGCATCTCCGGGGCCAACTGGAGCGTCGGCCCCTGTATCTCGGCTAATAGCTGTGGCTGAAGTGATAGTAGACATGGCCCGCTGTCTGCGTCGGATACGGGATAATCATAGTAGACATAACCTGGACCCATAGGCAGGTGGATCCGTGGGCCGCGGCCACCTTTGCACTCAAGCATGTAATTCCTGGCGCTCTCGCCGGGCTTCAGAAAGGATTGGCCTACCGATCCGGCATTAGCCCCCGACGCAATGCCGAGGAACCCGACAGCTAGCAAGCAAGCAATCAGAGTGGATGCTAATAGGTTGCGACTGTTCAAGCGAGTACCTCGCATAGCGAAATCATGTCAAAACTTCCTTCGAATTTCAGTGCGGATGCCGAAGTTATCCTCCTCACCTTCGAGGATCTGATAGGTAGCATCGGCGCGAAAGAGCCAAGCTCGGTCGATCGGGATTTGATAGCGGACACCGAAGCCGTACTGCGCGTCCTCAGCACCGATGTCGTCATCGTTGAAAGGCTGCACCGTGGCCACCTCGAAGACGAGCTGCTGATCCAGATCGAAAAGATACTGCAAGCCAATCGCGCCGCCCCAGGCGTTGGAGCCGGTGTCGTCGAGTTTCGGATAGCCGGTCAAGGCATCGGTCTCGAAGTTGATGCCGACGTTCTTCAATATGCCGGCGTTAAAGCCATCGACAAGGGGTTGAGGGTTACCGAAGCCGATGAAGAAGTTGGCGTAGGGGAGCAGCGTGCTCGGTAAGCCTGTGATCAGGCTGTTCTCCGAAATGATCGCAACGCCGTCGCTCTCGCCTTCGGGGTCTTCCCCGAAGTTTACGAACACGCGCGTCGAGTTAGACAGGGTGTTGTAGTAGCGCCTTGTGTAAGCGGCGGTCAGGAAGTGCGTTAGAAGGCCGTCCTGCTCATCGCGGCCCTGTATCAGACCGTAGCCTGCTTCGACATAGCCGTTGAAGGCATCGATGAAAGCAGTGACACCATAAAGATTGGCGACGTTGTTGTCGTCCGCATCCGTTCCGATGATGCCGTCATTGTCGACATTGTCGAATGCGGCGAAGAAGGTGATGTCGAAGTTGGAAAGCTGGAGCGCCGCGGAGTTCTTCGCAGGGAGAGTTACCGCAGCGCCGAGGATCGCATCATTTGCCCAGATGCCATTCTGCAGGAACAGCGGGAAGAGACCGATAGCGAAGGGTAGGTCAAAACTGGCTTCCTCACCGGAGAAACCGGAATAGAGGGAGCCGAAGTCACCTTCGAGAAACAGCGTCTGCGGTTCGGGATCAAACTCATCGTTGAACGTCCCGTCGGCGTCGTCGCCTGCGAACTCGAAACGAGTGAATTTATTGTTCTTCTGAAGCGGCGTGAAGAAGGCGTGCATGCGTTCGGTTGCGGAGATCTTGAAGTCGACGTCGACGTTCAACCGAGTCGCGATCTGCGCAATATCCTTGCCGTTGTTGTTGTTGTAGGCGACCGCTGTCCGCCAGTCGCCGTAGATGGCAAGGCCTGGCAGCAGCGGATTCTTTTTACCCAATAGGGTACTGCTCTCGTCGTATATGCCAGACGTGTATTGCTGACGGCCTAATTCGACCGGCGGGCGCGGCGGTTCGACCGCGCGTTTGGCGCCGTAGATGTCGACCTGCATCTTGGCATCGTAGTGGGCTTCGTACTGCGGATCGGATCTGAAAAGGTCTTCCTTATCTTTAGCGTTGCTGCGGTTGCGTCCCACGGGGTCTGTTGTGCGGTCGACGGCCTTCCCTTTCCCGTGTGCGTCTACGTTATCTGCATCCGCTCGATTGTTGCTGGGACTAACTTTGGATGCGGCGGGCCATACTTGGATCAACTTGTCTTCCTTTTGGGCCGCGGTGGCTCCGCTCTTCGCAGGTTCCGCCCTGGTGTCGGAAAACACGAGGCAACCACAGGCAGCTAGGGTCATGGCGGCGGTCGTTGTCGTGGCACGGTATTTGCCGATACCCAATGCGAAACCCCTCAGCTTTTCGACACTAGTCCTTCACTTCGAGCTCCACCGCGAAGGCGTGGAAGTTCATGATCCGCTCATTCATGCTCTGCTCCATTTCTTTGGTGGAGCCGACGAAGCGCATGAAGTAAATCGGCTCGGCGCGACTTCGCATACGGAAGGCAAGACGGTACTTGCCGGGCTTCTTGATCAGTTTGCCTGGCACCTTATACCTGGCCACCTTCTCGCCCAGCGGCGGAAGCGAGTGGTTCTCCATGCGCACCAGCGGCGGATGGTTGAGAACGGTGGTCGGGACTCCCGGCGGACGCAGATGCGGCAGCGGATCGATGTCGAAGTTCACCGGCAGGTACATCTCACGGTCGGTGCCCTTGACGTTGGTCGTCAGGAACTTGGTCTGGAAGTGCACCAGTTGCTGATCCTTTTTGATGTGGCCCGCCGCAACATCCAGGCTGTGCAGATCTGCCACATCACCTTGCTTGTCGATGTACCCCGATTCCCAGAGGTTCTTGCCATCGGGATCGATGAGGGCGACGTTCACCCAGAGCTGCGGTTGTGCACCAAGTGAGCCGGACGGCAGGTTGTGCCCCGTATTGGTGTTCTTGATCTTGTAAGAGAACGCTAGATCCCTGCCGACCTTTGGGTCGCCCTCGATGTTGGGGCCGTCGACGTAGCTGCTGTTTTCCAGGACCTGCTGCCTGATCTTGTCACGCTCATCGAGCTTGGCGAGATTCTCATCGATGATCAGCCGGGCCTCTTCGCGGTCGAGCGGATCGGCCCAGCGCTTGGGAAATTTGACCTTGATCTTGCCATCTGCGACCTGGTCCTCGAACTCAGTCGTGCCCCAACCAGCGCGCCAGTCGAACTGCAGCCAATCCTTCATACTAATAGCCTGGGCCTTCGTGTTATGGGGGAAGGTGCCCGGGTGGGCGATTGAATAGCCCGGACCGATGAAGCTGTGGTTGGCATGCTTGCGTCCCGGGTTGATCTCCTTGCCGCCTACCACGGCGGAGGGTGCGCTCGCATAACCCTTGGGTTTTCCAGGGACCTTGCCCATGTGGCAGTTCTGGCAGGTGACGCCTGCCTTGCGCGCCGGACTGTCACGATACTGATCCCAGACTATCTCCAGCTTGATTCCCAAGTTCACGGCAACCTGGTGGCAGCTGACACAGAACTCCGATTTGGTGATCTGGTCGTTTGTGATCATCCCCTTGTGGATATCGTTGCCGCGCCCATCCGTACTGGTTTTGACAGAGTAGGTCTCCTGGTCGGCGAGGACGTCCTTGATCACGCTCTTTTCGCCGCTGCCGTAGACCGGCTCGTAAATCTTCCCCGGTTCGACCCGACGCTCGCCGTTGACCCTGCCATACTGCTCCTTGACCCGGTGGCAGGTGATACAGGTCACGCCCTCGCGCGAGATCTGGCTGCGAGCCCAGAGCGCTTTTTGGCGAGCCTCGCCGAGTTGGGTGCCGACCTGCTGGTGGCAGCGCACGCAGAAGGTGCCGACCGTGCCTTGGGTCAGATCTTGGAACTTCTGCTCGAACTTGTGAAACATAGGCGAAATCGATGCATAAGCATGCTGCGACGAAGACCACTCTACGTAGATCTGATTGTGGCACTCACCGCACTTCGCAGCCGTGGGATAAAGGGAGAGGGTCTCCTCGTCGACCGCAGCAACGGAAGTTTTCTTGCCTTCCGAGGCTTTTGCTGCTGCGCCGAGCACAGAAATCTTTCCATTGCCGTCCGCTTCCGCAGACAGGTTTTGCTCGCTTGCTCCGTTTATCAGCAAAGCACCCAGGAAAGCGCACGAAAGCAACGAAATGCCGGATAATCGTATCATCGGCCCCCCTACTAACCTTCAGAGCGGCCGCCCCAATTTGCATCGCGAAAACGGCCCTCGACCGCTTTTCGAGATGGATGACAAAACTATTGAGGCGAAAAAGGGCCATCATGTGTCCGCCTCTTAGCAAAACAGTGACAGAGACGATTTCTCACTGGCCACAGGAATTGGCTCGCAATCGGATGGAAAGATATTCGCAACAGAAATCAGAAATTGAAAAAGCAACACACTAGGATTTTGCGGAGACAAGAAAATTTCTCTGAATTTTTGTCGCATAATCACTTGTGGAGGCAGTGCGACCACTCTCTCGCCAGATTGTTTCACCCTTTTTGCCTGATTGTCGTCGTAAAATGCACGATGTTGGGGATCGATCCTTGCGAGGGCTTTCCAGAAACGGGCAATGGCAAGAAGTCACCGGATAACAGTCGATGGCCATAGCTTTATGGCCCTCCACGGCCAGCTGCTGCTAGACGCCGCTTTGAGCAACGGCATCGAGCTGCCCCACGATTGCCGAGCCGGTCATTGCGGCACCTGCTGCGTGCGGCTGGTATCCGGCGAAGTTCGGGGCGGCGAAGGCACCGAGCGGGGTATCGTTCATGCCTGTCAGTGCCGGATCGTCAACGATGCGGATATCGAGTCGCACAAGCTGCCTGCCGTTCGTACGGTTGAAGGCGAGTTGATCTCACTGCTTCCCCTGTCGCCTGAGGTGATGGAAGTCCGCATCAGGACGGACACTGCCCTGCCCTATCTTCCGGGCCAATATGTGCAGGTCCGCTTCAGTGGCTATCCAAGCCGCCCCTTCAGCTTTACTCTTCCCTTGCGCACCTTGCACCGCAATCCGAATGGCCGCTGGGTCTGGTTCCATGTCCGACGCATGAAGAACGGCCGTGTCACCTCATCGCTCGGAAGCCGAATCAAGACGGGCCATCGGGTGAAACTGACGGGACCATATGGCTCGGCGTATTTCCGGGCCAATATGAACAACACTCTGATTCTCGTCGCCACGAGCACTGGCTTTGCGCCGATCTGGTCGATCGCCGTCGCTGCGCTCCGCGAGAACCCGGCGCGCAAGTTGATGATCATCGCCGGCGGCCGAACCATCGAGTCGCTCTATATGGGCCCGGCGCTGGCGCGGCTGTCCCACTTTCCCAATGTCCTCGTCGTGGCTTGCTGCAGCACGCCGCAGAGCTTGGCTACGGCGGTGAAGCCGGGCCGGCCGACCGACTATCTGCCGCCTCTGTTGCCGACCGATGTGCTTTACGCCTGCGGCGCGCCGAGTATGGTCGATTCGGTCAAGTCGATCGCGGCGCATATCGGCGCGGCCTGCTATGCCGATCCCTTCCTGCCGAGCACCGACCATACGGTCGAGGGAGGCATTCTGTCCCGCGCGATGGGGTGGCTCGCTGTGCCCACCAGCCGGCAGATCAATCAGCTCGCTCTCGATCGCCGGCGCGAACCGCCGCTGCAAGCGTACACGATCGCTGAAGCAAGGGTGAGACGTCATTATCGTCCTCAGAGCGCATAGCCTTTGGTCGATCGGGTTCGCGGGCCGTCTCCGGTCTTCCGTGCTTTTTCTCTGCGGCTTGGTGATGATCCTCGGCTTTGCCGCCGAGGGCGCAGTTGCGACCGATGCGGCTAAGACCGTCGGTCCGAATGCCTGTGCTGAATGTCACAA
>DATBLQ010000079.1:0-11684 GCA_036555325.1 Aestuariivirgaceae bacterium
AGCTTCGCGAATCACTGCAAGCGCATCACCGCACGCCAGCTCGAATGGCCCGAGGGGTTTTAGACGGGTTCACTCCACACCTCGTCATGCCCGGATCGCCGCGAAAAGCGGCGCGGCAGCGGCGTCATCGTCCGCATCAGGAAGAAAGAGATGGCCGGATCAAGTCCGGCCATGACGGTTGAGGTGGCCCTCTTAGCCTGGACGAAACAGGATGCGTCCCTCCTCCTTGTGGGGAGGGAAGCCGGCGCGACAGCGACGGCAGGGTGGGGTCCCCTCGTCATCGTCCGCATACGGAGCAAGATGATTTCCCCGACTACCCCACCCCCGACCCCTCCCCACAAGCGGGAGGGGTGTACAGTCCGTGTACTGAATTGATTGTTCAGTTCAATGCCATCTGGGCTCGACCGAGCTCGGTCAGATCGTCGATCGTGGCGCGGTTGCGAAAATCGACCTCATAGTCTTCTGCCGCAAAGTCCGGCGCGCTGCGACCCTCGAGGAACGCCTTCGCTTGTTTCACGGCATAGAGCCGGTTCTTTTCGCAGCGCGGCGAGGCGCCGATGTAGATGACATTGGAATAAAGCCTGCCCGCATGCTCGTTCTCCACGGCATGCACCGTATCGGGGTGCCACCACACCGTATCGCCCGGCTGCATCAGCGGTATCGAAACCAGGCCATCGAAAAGAGTGCGGTGCCATTCCGGCTTCATGCCAAGCGCGCGGCCAGGTTCGGCGCCGCAGAGGTCGTCCTCGGCAACGTCATCCTGGAGCGCCCGCAGCAGCATATAGACGATGCCAATCGATATGGGCACGACCTGCAGAGTTCCATCGTGGGGTCCTTGCGGTGTAAGTGCCGTCCATCCCTGAAACGTGCGAAACATCGAGCAAACGGCGGGCGAGGGATATTCCTGCGTCTTCGTCCGGTAGGCGGCCTTCCACGGATCGTACTTCTCCCACTCACCGGCGAAAACCGGGGCATAGATCTTCTGGAACGCCGGATCGGTCCACCGCTCGAAGGATCCCGAATCCATGTGAGGGGAAAGCCCCAGCGTCTTGTCGCCAGGCCGACGACGGCGCGTGCGGTCGGCATAGGTATAGTCGTTGTCGGGATCGAACTCCTGCCCGTCGGGGATGGCGACATCCCAAAGACGGTTCATGAAGCGCTTGGCAGCGGCAATCGATGGAGCCTGGCGTGCGTGAACCTGGGGCTTCGACCAATAGATGCCGAAGATCTGGGGCCGCGCGGCATCGAGCTGGCTGAAGTATTGGTCGAGGCCGCGCTTCTTTTCCGCCTTTTCATAGTAGTGGTTCTCGTCGATGTAGCGGCCAAGCTCATCGTTCCAGGCTTCCGCCTGGGCGCGGGGGAATACGCCGCGAATGATAGCAAAGCCGCGGTGGCGAATGTCATTCTTGGTCTTCTCGGAAACGGTCGAGTTCTGCACGGCGGAGAAGTCAACCTCAGGCAGCGGCGAGCGACGGGCGGAGACCTCAGACTGTATCTTGTCGGTTTCGCGCTTGATGCGATCCTCGATGCGGCGGAAGGCGTCCTTGATCTTGGCGGAACCGGCGCCGAGCGCCCGCTTGGCGACGATGATCTTGTCCTTGATCTGTTGGTCCATGACTACCTCCCTCACGGATCGCCGGGCAATGGCTTGACAGAGTCTGGGGTATGGCGTTCCTTCACCCTACGGGCTGCCAACCAGCAGCCATTCCATAGGGAGGATTGTATGTCATTTAGGAGTATTCTCAAGCTGGCAGCGAGCGCAGCGGTCATCGTGCTGGCAGCGAACGCTGCGAAAGCTGCCGAAGTTGAGGTTCTTCACTGGTGGACCTCCGGCGGAGAAGCCGCCGCACTAGATGTTCTCAAGAAAAATCTGGAAGCCCAGGGTGTTACCTGGAAGGATATGCCAGTTGCCGGCGGCGGCGGAGAGCAAGCGATGACCGCGCTGCGGGCCCGGGTAACTGCCGGAAATCCGCCAACAGCCGTGCAAGCGCTCGGTTTCGACATCACCGACTGGGCGAAACAGGGTGTCGTCGGCGACCTTAGCGAGCTTGCTGCAAAGGAAGGCTGGGATAAAGTGGTCCCCACAGCGCTGCAGAATTTCTCAAAGTATGACGGCAAGTGGATCGCCGCGCCGGTCAATGTGCACTCGACCAATTGGGTATGGATCAACAAGGCGGCGCTCGATGCAGCGGGCGGCAAGGCGCCGGAAACCTGGGACGAACTGATCGCGGTTCTCGACAAGATGAAAGCGAACGGCATTTCGCCGCTGGGACATGGAGGACAGGCCTGGCAGGATGCGACCATCTTCGACGGCGTCGTTCTTTCGCTGGGCCCCGACTTCTACAAATCGGCGCTGATCGATCTCGATCCTGCAGCACTCGGCTCGGACAAAATGAAGCAAGCCTTCGACCGGATGGCGAAGCTTCGGACTTACGTGGACGATAACTTCTCCGGACGCGACTGGAACCTCGCCTCGTCGATGGTCATCGAAGGCAAGGCCGGAATGCAGATCATGGGAGATTGGGCGAAGGGCGAATTCCTGAAGGCCGGCAAGAAGCCGGGAGTGGACTTCATCTGTATCCGGTTTCCCGACACGCAGGGTTCGGTCACCTTCAACTCCGACCAGTTCATGATGTTCAAGGTTGGAGAAGACAAGCTTGATGCCCAGCTCAAGATGGCTTCGGCAATCGAGGATCCGGGATTCCAGACTGCATTCAACGTCGTCAAGGGCTCAGTGCCGGCTCGCACCGACGTGCCCAACGACGCCTTCGATGACTGCGGCAAGAAGGGCATGGCCGATCTTGCACAAGCCAACGAGAAGGGCACCCTCTACGGCTCCATGGCGCACGGGCATGCGGCACCGGCGGCGGTGAAGAACGCGCTGTACGATGTCGTGACCCGTCACTTCAACGGCGAGCTCGATTCCGATGCGGCGGTGAAAGAACTGGTTACTGCCATCGAAGCGGCAAAGTAAGTCACGCTCTCTGGCTCCCGGCGGATAGCCGGGAGCCGCTCAAGTTTCGGAGGATATACGTGGCGGTAAGCACATCGCGTGCGCAGTTGCAGGCATGGCTTCCCCGAATTGTTCTCGCACCGAGCTTTGCCGTGGTTCTGTTGTTCGTCTACGGCTTCATCCTGTTCACGGCGTATCTTTCCTTTACCGACTCCAAGATGCTGCCAAGTTTCGGACTTGTCGGAACGCTGAACTACGAACGGCTATGGAAATTGCCGCACTGGTGGCGGGCGCTTGGCAATCTTGCAATCTTCGGATCGCTTTATCTCATCATCTGCACTCTATTAGGTCTGTGGCTGGCCATCCTGCTCGACCAGAAGATTCGCGCCGAAGGACTGCTTCGGCCGATCTATCTCTATCCGATGGCGTTGTCTTTCATCGTCACGGGAACGGCATGGAAATGGTTTCTCGATCCGGGCATAGGGCTTGAACACGTGGTGCAGAGCTGGGGTTTCGAAAATTTCCGGTTCAACTGGATCAAGGATCGAAACATGGCCATCTACACCGTGGTGCTGGCGGCCGTGTGGCAATCGTCGGGCTTCGTGATGGCGATGTTCCTCGCCGGCTTGCGCGGTGTCGACAATGAAATCATCCGGGCGGCGCAGATTGACGGGGCAACAAACTTCAGGCTCTACCAACGCATCATCATTCCGATGCTCAGGCCGATTTTTCTTTCGGCTTTCGTGGTGCTGGCGCATCTCGCCATCAAGTCCTACGATCTCGTGGTGGCGCTGACGAACGGCGGTCCGGGCCAGGCGACCGAGCTTCCGGCAACCTTCATGTATTCCTACACCTTCACCCGAAATTCCATGGGCATCGGCGCTGCCTCGGCAACCGTAATGTTGATGATGATCGCTTCGATCATCATTCCCTATCTCTATTCGGAATTGAAGCAGGGACCCAGGACATGACAGCCATCCCGGTGGAAACGGCGGTCCGCACGGCAAACTATGCGCGCGTGGTGATCTATGCGGTTTTGGTGCTGTTTGCGATCTTCTATCTGCTTCCGCTCTACGTGATGGTGGTCAATTCGATCAAGCCGCTCGATGAGATTCGACGCGGTGACATGCTGGCATTGCCCGACGTGTTCACACTCTACCCATGGCAGAGCGCATGGAGTACGGCACAGATCGGCGTGCAGCCCACCGGGCTTAGGCCTTATTTCATCAATTCAATCTTGATGGTCACCCCGGCGGTCCTGGTCTCAACGCTGATCGGGGCGATCAACGGCTATGTGCTGACCAAGTGGCGGTTCCACGGCGACAGGCTCGTTTTCGGCCTGATGTTGTTCGCCTGCTTCATTCCCTTTCAGATCGTGCTCATTCCCATGGCGATGGTGCTCAGAGTCCTCGGGTTGGGCGGCACCACGCTTGGCCTCATTCTGGTGCACATCGTCTACGGCCTCGGCTTCACCACGCTCTTCTTCCGCAATTACTATGAGGCATTTCCGACGGAGCTGGTGCGGGCGGCGATGATCGACGGGGCAAACTTCTGGCAAATTTTCTATCGCATCCTGCTGCCCAGCTCCGGGCCTATTTTCGTCGTGACGGTTATCTGGCAATTCACCAACATCTGGAACGATTTCCTGTTCGGCGTTTCGTTCAGCGATGCCGATTCGCTGCCGATGACGGTGGCGCTCAACAACCTCGTCAGTTCGTCAACGGGAGTTAAGGAATACAACGTGCACTTTGCCGGCGCGATATTGGCGGCGCTGCCGACGCTCATCGTCTACATTGTTTCCGGGCGATATTTCGTGCGCGGGCTAATGGCGGGAGCGGTGAAAGGCTGATGGCATTCATCGAGATCGAGCGATTGTCGAAGCGCTTCGGCTCCGTCGAAGTCCTGAAGGACATCGATTTGAAGGTGGACAAGGGCGAGTTTCTGGTGCTGGTCGGCCCGTCGGGCTGCGGGAAATCGACTCTGCTCAATACGATCGCCGGGCTCGAAACGGTATCGGCAGGAGAGATCCGGATCGGCGGGCGAAGGGTGAATGAACTTCATCCAAGCAAGCGCGATATCGCGATGGTGTTTCAGTCCTACGCCCTCTATCCCAACATGACGGTTGGGCAAAATATCGCCTTCGGCATGGAAATGCGGAACGTGCCCAAGGCTGAACGCATCGCAGCCGTTGCCAAGGTGGCGGAAATGCTGCAGATCGGGCATTTGCTCAAGCGCCGGCCGAGCCAGCTTTCCGGCGGCCAGCGGCAGCGCGTGGCCATGGGCAGGGCGCTGGTTCGCGATCCGCAGGTGTTCCTGTTCGACGAGCCGCTTTCCAACCTCGATGCCAAACTGCGCGTCGACATGCGAACCGAGATCAAGCGGCTGCATCAACGCATGCGCACGACCATCGTGTATGTGACCCATGACCAGATCGAGGCGATGACGCTCGCCTCACAGATTGCGGTGCTCAAAGAAGGAACGCTGCAGCAGTTCGGCACGCCGTCCGAGATCTACAGGTGCCCCGCCAACATCTTCGTGGCGGATTTCATGGGGTCACCCGCCATGAACCTGATCCCGGCAACTCTGGAGAAAGCCGGAAGCGCGCTTGCCGTTTCAATGGCGCGCGCAGGGCTGGAGCGGTTGCGGGTGCCGGTGAAAGGTGCCCCGAACGGCCTGGCGAAATTTGCGGGTCAGGAGATCATATTCGGCATACGGCCGGAAGCGCTCACCGATCCCGACAGCGCCGACAGGAATGCCTCGCATCTCTCGGAAGGAGAGTGCCTGATCGAGGTGGTCGAGCCGGCGGGGTCGGATACTTTTGCGGTCACTCGGCTTGGCGGCAAGCAGATCATCGCCCGCCTCAGGGCTGACGCAAATGTGGCGCAAGGGCATGTGGCCAAGCTGGTGTTCAACCTGGACAGGGCGGTGTTCTTCGACCAGGACAGCGGCAAACGGATTGCATGAGAGGACTAGCGTGAAGCGATCGCAGGTCAATGAAATCATTCGCGAGAGTGATCAGTTCATCCGCTCCTTCGGCTATGTCATGCCGCCTTTTGCCTATTGGACGCCGGATGAAATGGTTTCAAGGCGCCCGCCGGGAATCATCGAGGCGCGGCTCGGCTGGGATATCACCGACTATGGACAGGGAAGGTTCGACGAGTTCGGGCTGTTTCTGTTCACCGTCCGCAACGGCCGGGCGGCGGATCTTAAGCGCGGCAAGGGCATGCTCTATGCAGAAAAAATCATGATCACGCGAAAAGACCAGCTATCGCCGGTGCATCGCCACGTGGTGAAGGCGGAAGACATCATCAACCGCGGCGGCGGACAGCTGGTGCTCGAGCTGTTCATGCCGGATGCGCAAGGCAACGTCGATGAGACAGCAGACGTCGAGGTGCCAACCGACGGTGTTTTGCGAAAGCTTCCGGCGGGCGGACGGCTGAAACTTGCTCCGGGCGAAAGCGTTACCTTGCTTCCGGGAGTTTGGCACGGCTTCTGGGCGGAGGAGGGCGATGTCCTGATCGGCGAGGTGTCGACCGTCAACGACGATCTGACGGACAACATCTTTCGCGAGCCGATCGGGCGCTTCTCGAAAATAGAAGAGGACGAGGCGCCACTGCATCTGCTGGTCTCGGACTACGACCGATACTGCCGCCAGGGCTGATGTTTTCCTTGTGGGGCGGGAGGAGATGATGACGGGGGTCTCTCGTTCGTCAGGGCCGGACTTGATCCGGCCATCTCTCTTTCGGAGGAGCGGCAGATACGCGGGTCAAGCCCGCGTATGACGAAGACAACGGTCCGCGCATGATGGGTCTCTCGGTCGTCAGGGCCGGACTTGATCCGGCCATCTCTCTTTCGGAGCAGCGGCGGATACGCGGGTCAAGCCCGCGTATGACGAAGACAACGGTCCGCGCATGATGGGTCTCTCGTTCGTCATGGCCGGACTTGATCCGGCCATCTCTCTTTCGGAGGAGCGGCAGATACGCAGGTCAAGCCCGCGTATGACGAAGCAACGGTCTGCGCATGACGCGTTCGTTGGAGTTGCGGGAGTGACGGACCGTCCGGCAGGCAGGGCCGGGTGTTGGGCCAACGCCCGATCATGGTGAAAAATTCTATCCGCCGACGACGCCAAACAGATAGAGCAGGATGATGATCGGGATCGGGATTCCGATCAGCCACAGAAGCAGAGGTCGCATAAACTTGGTCTCCTTCGATGCCAATCTAAACTGTCCCGGCGCCGATAAGTTCCCGAAAGTGTTCCATAACCTCCCTTCCGGCCCGTTTCGTCCTCCTTAAGGCGTCATCGGAGGTGGGGTGTTGCATCCTCTGTGTCGAATGTGGTGCAATGTCCCTTCAAGGCTCTGGGCGCCGTGCTCGACATGGTGATGCGGGGCGTTCCATCTCTCCTTCAGCAGGACATTTCATGCGTTATGAAGCTCCAAATTCAATTGACAAGGCGGTCGATCTTCTCGCTGCCGAGCGCGGGCAGGCGTTTCTGCTCGCCGGAGGCACGGACTTGCTGGTGCGCTTGCGCACAGGCTTTATCGAGCCCGATTTGATCGTCGACATCAAAAACATCGACGTTATGAACAGGATCACCCCGGAGAGTGGCGGCTTTCGGGTGGGAGCGGCGGTGTGCGCCGCCAAGCTCGGCGAGCACGACGAGGTGCGCAAACTGTGGCCGGGAGTGGTGGAAGCAGTCGAGCTGATCGGATCGAAGCAGGTGCAGGGTCGCGCGACCATGGTGGGCAACATGTGCAACGCATCGCCCGCAGCCGACAGCGTTCCGGCGATGATTGCCGCCGGCGCGACGGTTACGATCGCGGGACCGAAGGGGCGCCGCACGGTGCGGGTGGAAGACGTGGCCACCGGCCCGGGCAAGACGAGCCTCGCCAAGGGCGAACTGGTTGAATCGGTGTTCCTGCCGGCCCGGCCGCCCAAGTCGGGGGATGCCTATCTGCGTTTCATTCCCCGCAGCGAGATGGATATCGCGGTGGTGGGTGCTGGCGTCAGCTTGAGCCTTGACGGGAGCGGCGTTTGTACCGCCGCGCGAGTATCGCTCGGCGCAGTGGCGGAGCGCGTGCTGCTGGTTGAGGAGGCCGCGAAGGCGCTCATCGGAAGCAAGATCGACGATAAAGCGCTTGACAAGCTCGCGGCTGCGGCCTCTGCGGCGTGCAGACCGATTGACGACAAGCGCGGAACCAAGGAATACAGGATCAAAGTGGCTGGGGTGCTCGCACGTCGCGCCGCGAAAATTGCGCTCGAACGCGCCGGGAGAAAATCATGAGTCAGGTACGGGTTGCGACGACGATCAACGGGGATCCCGTCGAATATCTTTGCGATGCAGAGGAAACACTTCTGGATGTGCTTCGCAACCGCCTCGGTCTGACCGGGAGCAAGGAAGGCTGCGGAACGGGCGACTGCGGAGCATGCAGCGTGATTCTCGATGACCGCCTGGTCTGCTCCTGCCTGGTGCTCGGCGCCGAGGCCCAGGGGAAAGAGATTCAGACGGTTGAGGGCATGGCCGATGGCGAGAGATTGCATCCCCTGCAACGGAATTTCATCGAGCATGCAGCGCTGCAATGCGGCATCTGCACGCCGGGCTTTCTGATTGCGGCGAAGGCTCTGCTCGAGCGTAATCCGGACCCGAGCGAAACAGAGGTACGGTTTTGGCTGGCCGGCAACTTGTGCAGATGCACAGGCTACGACAAGATCGTGCGGGCGGTGATGGCGACAGCGGCGGAGATGCGCCAAGCAAAGGCCTAGGATTTCAACGATTCGGGGGACACGTGATTGCAAAGACTGCCGACCTTGTCATCGTGAATGGCGATGTCAGGACGATGGATCCGCTGACGCCTTACGCCAGCGCGATCGCCATTTCAGCCGGACGAATCGAGGCAACGGGAGACGATGCCGACATCCGGCAGCTTGCGGGGCGCAACACTGAGGTGATCGATGCGGGCGGCAGGCTCGTGCTGCCCGGATTTCAAGATACTCACATTCATTTGCAGGACAGCGGCACCGACCGGGTGCACTCCGCCGACCTTGAAGGCGCGCAAACCGTGGAGGACTTGCAGCAACGGCTGAAGCGTTTCATGGATCAGCAAGGCCCAGACGGATGGATCACGGGTGTTGGCTGGCATTCAGGGATTTTCGGCGAGCAGAATCTCAATCGATTCGTTCTGGACGAGGTTTCCCGAGACAGGCCTATATTCATGGCCGCCTCGGACGGGCACAGTGCCGCCATCAACACCAAAGCATGCGAGGTGCTGGGCATCACCGCGGCGAGCGAAAATCCACCGAACGGGATCATCGTGCGGCAGGCCGACGGAGAGCCGCAGGGTCTCATTTACGAAGATGCCATCTTGTGGATTCGAAGCAAGATGCCGAGCCTCAGCGACGAAGACTATGTTGCGGGGGTGCGGTACGGGCAAGACCTGTGCAACAGGCACGGCATCACCGGAGTGCTCGACGCGATGGTGGAAGAGCGCCATATGCGCGTGTATCGGACGCTCGAGGACGCCGGCGGGCTTACGGTGCGAGTGGGGGCGACCGCGAAGGTTGAACCGCGTGAGAGTGTCAAGGGGGCGCTGGATCGGCTGCTGCATCTGAGACGAACCTACAATTCGCCCATGGTCAAGATGCATTCGGCGAAGTTCTTCCTCGACGGAGTATTCGAAAATCGCACGGCTGCGATGATGGCGGACTACTCGGATGCAACCGGCGGCAATGCGCCAGTGATGTTCGAGGAGCAGCATCTTAACGAGATGTTCAAGGCCTTCGATGCCGCTCGGTTCCAGATCCATATTCACGTTATCGGCGACAAGGCGGCGCGGGCGGCGCTGGATGCCTTGGAACTCGCGCGCAAGGAAAATGGCGCGTGGCCGAGTCTGCATCAGCTGGCGCATGTGCAAATTGTCGACCCTCAGGACATCCCCCGCTTTGCGCAGCTGGGTGCGGTGGCGAACATTCAGCCATTGTGGGCCGGGTTTGATCCTTCGGTTGCGGATGTGGCATTGCCAATGGTGGGCGAGGCGCGCGGCCGCTGGATGTATCCGTTCAAATCGCTCCTCGCCGCGGGAGCGATGATCGCCGTGAGCAGCGACTGGGGCGTCTCTACGCTCAATCCGTTCCCCATCATGCAAACTGCCGTGACCCGTCAGCCGACACTCAAGGGATCGAACATTCCTGTTTTTCTGGCAGAGGAATGCATCAGCGTCGAGGACGTGGTCAGGGGTTACACGGTCAACGCCGCCGCATCCGCTTGGCGCGGGGACGAGACGGGAACTTTGTCTTTTGGGAAGCATGGCGATGTGATCATCCTCGATCGGAACATCTTTGCCATCGACCCGAAGGACATCGGCGGGACGCAAGTGTTGTTGACGCTGCTCGGCGGACGGGAGGTTTACCGGGCGAAGGATTTTGCGGGGTAGGGCCGGGTTTTCTTTTTTATCTCAACCGTCATGGCCGTGTTTGACACGGCCATCTCTTTTGGGAGCGGTGGCAGATACGCGGGTGACGAAGACAAACGGCCGCGCATGAGATCTGCGTCGGCCTTACTCCGTGAGCAGGATGGCCGCCTCGGGTGCCCAGCTGAGCCAGACGGACCTGCCCACGGCACTCGGATCGTCGATGTTGCGCTCGACATTCTGGTGCGCGACGGCGATCAGCCGATCCACTCCGCCAACGCTGACGTAGTAGTGACTGCGGTCGCCGAAATAGGCCTTGGCGCTGACGGTTCCGGCAATGGAATTATCGCCGTGCCGCGGTTTAAGCGACAGGCTGAGCTTCTCTGGTCGCACGGCCACGGAAACCGTTGATCCGATGGGCGGCAACATGCCATTGGCCGCGGCCTTCAGGATACCAAGGCGGCCGGCATCGACCGTTGCGAAGGCGTCGGATTTCGCCTGCAGGCGTCCGTGGAAGAAGTTCATGGTACCGATGAACTCGGCCACCGCACGGCAGTTGGGTTCTTCATAGAGTTTGGCCGAGGTGTCTATCTGCAGGGCCTTGCCTTCCGACATCACGGCTATGCGATCGGACAAGGTTAGCGCCTCTTCCTGATCATGGGTGACAAAAACAAACGTGATGCCAACGGCCCGCTGCAGCTGACGCAGCTCGATCTGCATTTCCTCGCGAAGCTTCTTGTCGAGCGCGCCTAGGGGCTCGTCGAGCAGAAGCACCTTGGGGCGCAGGACAAGGGCGCGGGCGAGGGCGACACGCTGGCGCTGACCGCCGGAGAGCTGGTGGGCGGCGCGCGCGCCGTAGCCTCGAAGCTTTATGAGCTCCAATGCCTGGGTGACGCGCTCCTCGGTCTGTTCGTGACCAAGCTTCAGCCGGCGCAGCCCATAGGCAATGTTGTCATGGACATTGAGATGCGGAAAAATCGCGTAGCTCTGGAACACCATGTTGGTCGGCCGCTCATGCGGCGGCACGCCCGACATCGGCTGCCCGTCGATGAAGATCTCGCCGCGCGTCGGCACCTCGAAGCCCGCCAGCATGCGCAGCAGCGTGGTCTTGCCGCAGCCGGAGGGGCCGAGCAGCGAGAAGAACTCGCCGCGGCGGATGTCGAGGGAGACGTCGTCGACCGCGGCCACGCCGCCGAAGCGCCGCGTGACGCCGCGGATCGAGACGGAGGAGGCGGTCATGGATGCGGAGCTTTTAGCACGTCATCCTGAGGGCAGCGAAGGATCCCCGGATCGATGGCCAGACTCGGCGGTCGCGCCGGGGATCC
>DATBLQ010000013.1:0-4892 GCA_036555325.1 Aestuariivirgaceae bacterium
ATCATTGGCAGGCACGCAGCGGGCGCAAGCCTCCTGCAGGCGCTCAGCAGGCAAGAAGATGTGGCGGTGACGATTTGCCGGCATGAGGCGGAAGCGCAAATGCTGGAAAAGGCGCTCGAAGGCGCGAGGCCAGGAGCGGTCGACTTCCTGCGGCATGGAGATCTCTTGTCGCTGTCGAAGATCGGCACGCTGTTTTCTCCTTCGCCCATGGTGGGGCAAAACGCCTGGACACGCAGGCTGGTTGAGGAAACCTCCTATTCGATTATCGGATTGACGCATACGATTGCAACACAGCGAGCCACCTCGCTGTTGTGCAATCTGATAACAGACCCTGTCCAGCCATGGGATGCGCTCATTTGCACCTCGACAGCGGTGCGGCGGGCAATCGACCGAATCTTTGAACTCTATCTCGGCTATCTGGAGCGGCGAGGAATCAGCGCATCAAAGCCGCTCTTGCAACTGCCGATCATTCCCTTGGGAATCGACTGTAAAACCTTCTCGCGTACTGCGGAGATTGTGGCGATGGGAAAACAGTTCCGCGCCGGGAACCAGATATCGGAGGAGGATGTCGCGGTTCTGTGGCTTGGGCGTGTGGATCCTCTGACCAAGGCTCATCCGACACCCATGTTTCTGGCGATGGAAAAGGCGCAGCGGCATATGGGCAAACAATGCAGGCTGCATCTGATCGTCGTGGGTCACTATGCAAATATCGAGGTGCAGCGAAAAATCATCGGGTCGGCCGCTGCCTATGCCCCATCAGTGAGATTTCACTGGATCGACGGCACCAACGACTCCACCGTACAGGCTTGCCGGGGGGCGGCCGATATCTTCCTGTCGCTCTCAGACAACGTGCAGGAAAGTTTTGGCCTGACGCCGGTCGAAGCCATGGCTGGGGGCCTGCCGGTCATCGCCAGCGACTGGGATGGATACAGGGACACGGTGGTCAATGGCGAGACCGGATTCCTGGTGCCGACCAGCCTGCCAAGCTTTGAGGAAGGACTTGGGGTGCGGTTGGCGGACCGGTTTGCGGCCAGTGTGGACGATTATGCGCTGGCGGTTGGCAGCCTCGCGCAGTTCACCGCGATCGATGTTGAGATGTGCGGGACGGCGATTGCGGAGCTGGCAGCCAATCGAACCTTGCGCCGAGCGATGGGGGAAAAGGGCGCGGAGCGAGCGAAGCGCGAGTTCGACTGGCAGGTCATTCTCAAACGTTATTTCGCACTCTTCTCGGAGCTGAGCGAAGTGCGTGCCAACCATGCCGGGCTGGGACTGCGTCTGCGCGCCACCGAATCCGCCAGAATCGACCATCCGGATGCACTGCAGGTTTTCGCAGCCTATTCAACCAGGCACGTCGGACTTCAGACCAGATTTAGATTGGGAGGAGATGAAGCCCGCGAGCTCGTGGAGCGCATCAGGAAAGACGGGCTCTTGACCTTTATCGGCCATAGCCTCGTTTCGCCTGACGAGTTATTGGCCTTGGTCGACAGTCTGCGCGATGCGCCGGCTTCGATCGCAGACTTGTCATCCGCATTTCCCAACTGCAAATTGCTGCAGCTGCAGGCCAGTTGCATGTGGCTGCTCAAATATGGCGTCTTGAAAATCGACGCCGCCCAGTAGCGGCTTTAGGATGCAAACTCCCGCCACATCCGGTCCATGCGCCTTACAAAGACCTTGGGCTTCTCCTGGAAAAGATGTGCGGAAGCGAGTGCCACGGTCTTTTTCAAGGGCTCAATGCGTTTCGACAAAAGGCGCTTGAGGGTCTGGCGGGCGCCGGGGTCAAGCTTGTCGGCTGAGTTTGCGAGCTGGCTCGTCAAATCGTCGTAATCGTTGATTTCGCCGAGATACTCACGCAGCATTTCAAGCTCCTTCACCCAAAGCTGAAAAACCGAAGGCCAGATCGCTTCGACGCTCTGGATTTGGTGAAGGTGATGAATAATGGATTTGCGTGCCTCATGAAGGTCAGCAATCCGGCCCGTCACGAGACCTTGCCGCAAACGCTTGCGGGCACGACCATAGGTATTGCCCAGGCCTTCGACATAGGCGGACGGGTTGCGGGCGGGCAACGACCAGTTTTTTGCCGTGCGTCTCAACCCGGCCAAATCGCGGCCAAGAGCTGAATAGTCGGACATCCGTTAAGAGGTAACCGAAGCATGAGGCGAGTTGGCGAGAATTGACTCAAGCGCATCTAGGGCTGATAGCTCGCTTGGACCCAGGCCCTGTCCACGCAACTTCGTCACGGTCTCCAGCATTGCCTCGGCCTTGCGCCGGTTCGACATGGACCGCGCGGTATGCAGCAGGACAGAATCGGCCCTCTTGAAGGTTTTGCGACCCAAGGCGGGCCGCATCATCACCAGAAGACTTCTCAAGTACTTCAACCGCCTGCGTGGTGAATGCGCATCGGAGTTCTTGGCTCCAAGGTCCCTAATAACCGTACCCAGAGTCTTGCGAAATTTCCGCCGCAGGGCATCGCCTGCTGGATTGCGCCTGGAGATTGCCGACATGGTTAAACCCGAGCGCCGACGATGGCGCTTCGTTCCGTCACAATCAACAGGAGGGGGCAGAAAAAAGATTATTTCGTAGGGGTTCACAACCGGCACTTGGATTGCTACATAGCCCAGCATCGCGCGGCTGTAGTGGCCTTACGCGTTCATTTGGCCGCGGGGTGGAGCAGCCCGGTAGCTCGTCAGGCTCATAACCTGAAGGTCGTAGGTTCAAATCCTACCCCCGCAACCAAAATGTCAAAGACCGCTTCACCAACATATAACAACGCTGATCTGGTTATTTCTTGGCCTTTGAGAGCCGCGTTTTCATTGTGAGAATGTAGTTGGCTCCGTTGAGCCCGGCTGCATGCGGCCCGGCCCAGATAAGATAGTACAGTCTACCGCCTCGCGTGTTGGTCACCAACTGCGCCTCGGAGACGTGGCCGAACACGTTCTTGAGGCGCCCCCTGTACCAGGCAAGCAGGCGGTCTTCCGAATCCGCGAACTTGGAGGTTCGCTTGCCGAGGAGATCTACACGTTCTTCATAGGCGTGCTGATGCCAATCCGGTGATCCGAAGAAGGTATCAAGTGATATCTGCCATCCCGGGGGCACATTGCCCGATTTCGGCATCATTCTCCGGAGAGCCATCCCTAGCGGGAAATTGAGCATCACCTCAATGGCGCCTGTTTTAGCAATAGTCTCGATCGTTCCCCAGGGAACCTGAAGTCCGAAAGGGTCGAGGAAGATGTACCCCCGGTGCTTCGACTTCGAAATGCCTGTCAGAAGCTCTTGAAGAATTAGGTTCGCATCGCCTTTGCGAATTTCGATCGTCCGGTTACCCTGATACTCGGACCGGAGGCTCTCAAGCTCAGAGACGCGCGTGGCATCCTTTTCTATGAAGATGTAGCGATCGAATGGGTTGGTAATGTCGAGGGCGACACGCGGCGAACCCCTAAGAAACACAGCTACCTGCTCCACCGGGTCAGTCGACTGATCGCCAAACAATTGAGGGAACCGGCTGTTATCGTCCCGAGGCTTGCTGCGCACCTCCGACAAGCCCGGTCCTGCGAATGCATCAATGTAGATCTTTTGCCACTGCGACTGCTTCTTGAGGTAAGTAGTGTAGTAGTTTAAGGCTCGGCTTAACGCGTCCAGTTTTTCAGCCGCCCAGGGCCCAACGCTGCCGTCCTTTGGCTCTTTGCTCATTGAGCGGCGACTCGGTGGCTATAAGGACTCATTAACGGAAACTGATTCCATTCTCTTCCGTCCAGTTTGCGCCCGCCGGATTTCGGTCGCATACCACCCCATTGCTTGAAGAAAAATGCGACGCCTGCCTGCTGGCACTGATCACGAATCTCGCGCACCCAGCTCGGATCCATAGGGCGAGCTCGTGGGCCGCTTTCCCCGCCCACAATGATCCAGTCGATACCGCTCAGATCAATTCTGCCTATTCGTCCGATCAACGGTTCAATGGATAAGAAGCGAATACGGGCCGGTGTGTCCTGAAGATGCCGCACGCGAGACAACTTAGTGCCGTCCTCGATAGAGACGCCACACCATATGTGGCGTGGACCAAACCCTTCCCTGTAACGAGAGCGGAGAAAATTGCGCATTAGAGATGAACGCTTCGTCAGAACCTGGAAACTGTGCCAGTGCGCGGCCTCCATGGTCTCGAAAACACACTTGATGAAGTCCACCGGCACATCTTTATGGAAGAGGTCGGACATCGAATTGACGAAGATCATTCGGGGTCTTCGCCATTCAAGGGGCTGCCTAAGCCGCTCGGGCCTTAACGAGAGATCAAACCCGTGCTCGAACGGGTGGCCGCGGACTCCGCGGAAACGCTCTGAGAACCGCTCAGCATAGCAGTTGTCGCACCCAGCACTAATCTTCGTGCAACCTGTGACGGGATTCCACGTCGCGTCGGTCCATTCGATATCGCTGTTCGCCGCCATTGATCTGCCAGAACAAATCAGGAACATCCTAGACGCAAAAGGATGCGCCGTAAACCCCTGCTAAGCATTTTAACCTCAAGCCCGCGGTCATGGTTTCGTGCGCCCGCCGGCTACACCTCCGGCGATTTGCGTATCCAGGCCAGAGACATGGGTGACAATTCGTACCGGACACATGGGGTGCACTTTTCACTTTTGGCGGGGCAGGAAAGATCGCATTGCGGCAGTTACTTTTCCAGCCAGCGCTCGATCATTTTTTCGCCAATGAGGCAGTCGATACGGGGCTCACGGCTTGTTTCAGCGATCGGAATCAGCGTTCCCGACTGGGCGATTTCCATCACCAGCTTGCGCCTGATCGCGAGCGCCAACTGCGACATATCGTCGACCGCGAGGATGAAGGCGCCAGGCCCGCCGATGACGCAGTCCTCATAATAAATGTCGAGATTGTGGATGGAGTAG
>DATBLQ010000026.1:0-69666 GCA_036555325.1 Aestuariivirgaceae bacterium
ATCAGTTGCGTTCTGCCTTGCGTCTTTCGCTCGGCCAGGCTTCTCGGCTATTTCACGGGCAGCATGATGTGTTCGTAAGGGCTGTCCGCCCACATCACATAGGGCTTGTCGGGATCAGCCTTTGCTTCACGAGGGTAGGACTGCATCATGTTCTTTGCCTCAGCGCCGACGATCATCACATGCGGCCCTGTTTTGATCCAGTTGTTGTCCGAGGTCGGTCCCGTCGCATAGGGGTCTGTGTTGCTTGCTCCATTGTCACCTCTCAGCATATAGATGAAGCCGAGTTTCTGTGGCGCCGGACCCTTGGCCATGTACGCTTTTGCCCATTCAACCCCCCCGGCATCGGCACACATTGGGGCGCTGCCAGGATCCATGCACGTCCAACCATTGGTACCCTCGCGCACAGTCTTCATGGTTCCGTCAGCAGCCATGTTCAGCACCGTGGCATTCGCCAGTATATCGGGCGGCGCTGCCCCTTCCAGATTCTTCAGGAGCTCCTCATCGGTCACGTGTTTCATCTGCGAGACAGCCGCTGTTGCCGTGGCCCCAACGCAGGTTGCAGCGAGCACTAAGATAAGTATGCCTTTCATGGCAGATCCTCCTTCAAAGATAATGCTGTCGCGATTCTTGCGCGACTACGATGACCAACTTCATTTCAAGAAGGTCCTCGTATCGTGTCGAAAACGCTAGACGCGATATTAGAACTCGTCAACAGCTTGAAAGGTCTCTTTGGATAGATCCGGCCTGTGTCTGAGGCGGCGGAACAGTCTCCTTTCACCCCTATGAGCAGCCGCAGTCGACGCTGCTAGTCACTTCGCATTTGAGCCACAAGCAGACGTGATGTTTTACGGCAACGATTGAGAACTGAACCGGCAGAGTCTTTTCTGTTATCTGCGGCACGCTCATGTTTTTAACTCGCGCCTGAGTTCATTGATGAAGCGCCAATCCGAGCCAGCGAGAATGATGTCATTTGGATTTCTCTTGATAAGACCTACCTCTTGCATTCGCAGCGCGTAGAATCGCAAAGAATCCTCTGGGTCGAAGTCGCGCCATCTGTCGTACCGTACATCGTTCAAGGTTTGAACGGCGAAGTCATATGAGGATGCAAAACCGCCATCGATCAACCGCTGGGCAACTGTTTGCGGTTCCGTGAGACACAGATCGACAGTCTTTAGCAGAGATCGCAGCACGCGTTTTGTGGCTATGGGATATCTTTGAACGTATTCGTTAGTTCCTGTAAGCATGCAGCAGTAGTAGTTTGACCAAGGGGCGTCGGTAGCTGTGCTGACGATTGTATGGCCTATCTTGCGGGCTCGGAGATCCTGCGGCTCAGGCGGCGTCGCAAGGAACGCATCGATCTTTCCTGAAGCAAACAGTTCCATCGGAGACACTTTTGAATCTGCTACCCACTCGATATCCTTTTTGGGATCAAGGCCAACATAGGCGGCCATTAGCGTCACCAAAATGTGCGGACTCGAACTAATGGCATACACGCCGACTTTTTTGCCTTTTAGGTCTGTGACGCCTCGGATACCTTCGCCGGCGATCAGCTCAAGGCAGCCCGAGTGCATGCCGGCCAACACCGTTATCGGTGCCCCAGCGTCGATTGAGGCGACGTTTATCGCAGCATAGTTCCAATCAAAATCCACCTCGCCGCGCGCTAACAAGACTGAACTATCCTCGCCACCGACGTCTATGTAGTGCACATCGGAAATTCCTTCGGCGCGCAATAGCTCGGCAGCAACGTACTGCGGAGTATCACAACCTGCTGGAAAGAATTTAGCCAATCGGACGGCAGTCGTTTCCGGGGGTGATTGTGCTACTGCGTTGGATACACCGACCATACTGGCAGCCCCGATCGCAGATAGACCAGCCAAGAAATCGCGACGGTTCTGAAGGAACTGCATTCCCAACTCCCTCTCTGAATACGTTACGGACAACCACTCTTTCATGGACGCTCTAAAGAAGCTAGTCCGAAGGTAATCTCGCTCTCTGATCCATGTTCGGCCTGGACGGCGAAGGCGAACAAGCGCGTTCAGTTCGGTTACGGGCTCAACTACCTTATCGATACCGAACATGCGATCATCGTCGATGTGGAGGCCACGCCAACCCGGAGCTACGACGAGGTGGCGGCGACCAAGACGATGGTCCAGCGTACGCAAGAGCGGCTGCGGCTTAAGCCTGCACGGATGGCACGGGCAGGCTGCTCGACTGGCTCGTGAAGCATAATATCGCGCCCCACATCCCTGTTTGGGACAAGAGCAAGCGCGATGACGGAACTCTCTCGCGAACAGACTTCAACTTTGACAAAAAACACGATGTCTACATCTGCGCGATGGGCAAGCGACTGAAGACGACCGGCAAGGTGCACGACGGCAAGACGCTCCTCTATCGAGCGAGCAAGCTTGACTGCGACCGTTGCCCCTTAAAGCTCACCTGCTGACCGAACACAGCTTCGCGCAAAGTCCCGCGCGATCTGCATGAAGACGCCCGCGACCATGCCCGTTCATTGATCGGCACGGAGCCTTACGAACGATCCCGTCGGCAGCGCAAAAAGGTCGAGATGTTGTTCGCGCATCTGAAGCGCCATCTCGGCTTCGAACGGCTGCGCCTTAGAGGACTATCGGCGCTCGAGACGAGTTCTTATTGGCGGCGACGGTCCAGAACCTCAGAAGATTGGCGAAGTTGGTTGGACGACCACCGCCCACGGCCGTCGCATGTGCAGCTTAAACACGATATCGCATCGGAATTGCCCAAGCCCTCGCCACCAAAACGGAGAGCCGGCCATCCGAGCCGACGTCAATCGCGTCCGAGCCGCCGCCGATGGTCTAAGACCGTACCACTGACGGGTTTTTCAACGCTATCGGTCAAAAGCAGACGTAGGAGTTACTCCGCTCCATGTCGGCTTAATCCTCAGGACCGGACATAGTCATGGGCCGTTTAGATGTCGCCTTTGTGCCAGAAGCAGACATCAGCTAGATCAGAGCATTCGACTTGGGATTGGATTAACTGTCTAAGCTTCTAGGGCTCAATGTTCCCGCCTCGTTGTGTTTGATAAGTCGGCTTTAAACGACTTGGCATCGCTATTATGAAATGACAGGTAGCTCTCTCGGCGCGCGGTCGGTCAGCAGAAGCGGTCCATTGGCGGTAACGACAATGTTCTCCTCGTGCACAAGTATTTTTCCAGGGGCGTATTCCATGCCGGGTTCTATGGTGAGAACCATACCCTCTTGAATCACTGTTTTATCCCCAATCATATGAGAAGGGGGCTCAGTCAGTTGCATGCCCAACCCGTGTCCGAATCTGCCTACATTACCGAGGCAACCATTGGCTTCGACAAACCTCGCCATAGCCCTAAAGAGGTCTTCGCTCGTCGCTCCGATCACTGCCGCCATTATGCCGGCTTCAGTTGCCTGCCATAATATTTCGTGTGCGCGTTTTGCTTCATCGGATACGTTTCCAATTGCGTAGTTGCGATCGAAATCACAGTAGTATCCGTCGTACGTAGAACCGGTATCAATAAATAGGATATCTCCTCGTTGAAGCGTTCTGTCGTGAGGGCCACAAACGATCTGGGGAACTCCTCCAGGGCCCGATACGCATGGAAGGAAGGGCGTTGAATCTGCCCCGCGTTCGGCAATATCGATGCGCAACCTTCGGCAAGCGTCTCGTTCTGTTTGGCCAATACTCAACAGTGTAGGAACTGCACGGTACGCGGCGCTGACGATCTGACAAACATGTCGAATATGATCAACTTCTGCACTGGTCTTGACCATGCGGATTTCCCAAATACACAGGGATCCGTTGGTGAGCTCTAGTCCCAAAAGACGCTCGCGCAGTTCCATGAACTGTGTAACAGGCATGCGAAGACTATGCTCCCGGCCGAGCTCGAAACCGATTCGACCAAATTTGCGCGGAAGTGTTGACAGCGTGTCTGCCAACAATGTTGTACCGTCATCACTTGGACGGGGTGCGGGCCATGTACGAATGTTCTTTATCCAGGTCAGGGCCATTTCGGGTGCCCCGATTTCCGGGATCACCGCGACGGGTTCTCCTGTCTGTGGAACCACAACAAACCAAGGTCGGGTGGGGCTTTCCCAAAATTGCGTGTCAAAGCCAGTAAAGTATCGAACGTTGGCTGGCGTAGTTACAACAATCGCATCCAGTTGGAACATCACGAGGTGGCGTTGGGCTCGATCAAGCCTTTGCTCGAACTCTGTTTGACTGAAGCCACGCTTGGGTACCTTTTGACTACTGTACATGAGCCCTACTCCTTGCATGGGTTCCGGCTTGGCCTCAGTCCCGCCCAATTCGGGCAAATACCCGGTCTGCGGCCGCTGTCAGTCAATTCGGAGCAAGAAACTACGTCAGCTGCCTGTTAGCTTAGTGCTAAAAGCAGATATGACCAAAGTCGTGCAAATCGGCCGCTCAGCTGCCTCGTCCAAGTAAGCGAAATCCTCGGAGGTAATTCTCCATTGTGCTAGGATACCACTGGCCAATCACTCGGGAGGGGTGGGCGGTGATCGAGCAGCGTGTCGAACGTAAGCTCTCAGCGATCCTTGCCGCTGATGTCGCCGGCTTCAGTCGCCTTGTTGGCATCGACGAGGAGGGCACCCTCGCGGAGTTAAAGGAGCTGCGCCGCGATGCCCTTGATCCCACGATCCGCGAGCATCGCGGGCGGATAGTCAAGATTACAGGCGACGGGATGCTGGTTCAATTCGTCAGTGTCGTGGACGCAGTTCGCTGTGCTGTTGAAGTCCAGCGCCAGATAACGGAACACAACACAAAAACTCCCCAGGAAAAGCGAATTGAATTTCGTATAGGTATCAACGTCGGCGACGTTATTATAGATGGTGATGACATCTACGGAGATGGGGTCAATGTCGCGGCGCGGCTTGAAGCACTCTCTGAACCAGGCGGCATTTGCGTAAGCGTCGCGGTGCGCGATCAAGTGCGAGACAGGCTCGACCTCACCTTTGACGATGTGGGCCAGCAACAGTTAAAAAACATTGCGCGGCCTGTGCGAGTCTTTCGCGTACGGCCGGGAGAGACTACTTCGCAGACGACCCCGGTATTGAAGCTCCCCGACAAACCATCAATAGCCGTATTGCCTTTTCAGAACATGAGCGGCGACCTTGAGCAGGACTACTTTGCAGACGGGATGGTGGAGGAGATTATCACAGCGCTATCGCGTTTCCGGCAGCTGTTCGTCATCGCCCGCAACTCGAGCTTCGCATATAAGGGCAGATCAGTCGATGTGAAGCAAATCGGTCGTGAACTTGGGGTACGCTACGTGCTTGAAGGCAGCGTGCGCAAGGCTGCAAACAGAGTTCGCATCACGGGACAGCTTATTGATGTTTCAACAGGGGCGCATATCTGGGCGGATCGTTCTGAGGGTGCTCTTGAGGATATCTTCGATCTGCAGGATCGGGTAACCGGGAGCGTGGTCGGCGCAATCGCACCGAGACTGGAACAGGCGGAGATTGACCGATCCACGCGGAAGCCAACGGAGAGTCTCGACGCTTACGACTACTATTTGCGAGGCCTCGCCGCTGTTCATCAGTGGACCAAGGACGCCAACAAAGAGGCCGTTTATCATTTTAATCGGGCTATCGAACTCGATCCCCGATTTGCTTCGGCCTATGGCTGGGCGGCAAGATGTTACTCCCAGCGCAAGGCGGGAGGCTGGGCAGGCTACGAGCCTGCTACCGCACAAGAGATTGCTGAAGCCGCGCGACTTGCCCGACGGGCGGTAGAGTTGGGACCGGACGACGCGATCGCCCTCTGCACTGCCGGCATCGCTCTTGCTTACGTCGTTGGCGACCTCGAAGACGGCGAGGCATTCACTGACCGAGCTCTGGTCCTCAATCCGAATCTGTTTTGGGCGTGGCTTTTTAGTGGATGGGTAAAGCTCTTGCTCGGTAGTCCGGAGGTCGCGAGTGAGCGATTCGCACGTGCAATGCGCCTGAGTCCAAACGATACTACCGTTTTTGGCTTAAAGGATGGTTTGGCAACGGCCCATTTTGCTTCCGGCCGCTATACGGAAGCACTGTCCTGGGCGAAAGCGGCAATACGCGAGAAGCCCGCTTTCATCGTTGGAATATGTATGACGGCAGCAAGCGCGGCCCTCGCTGGACAGCTTTCTGAAGCGGAAAGAGCAATTGCGAGTTTGCGCCAAACCGAACCAAAGTTATGTATTTCCAATCTCAGGGAACAAGTACCGGTACTCGGGCGACCGGAGTACTTTGATAAACTTGCCGAAGGCCTCCGGAAAGCCGGCCTGCCAGAGTGAGGGATGCGTTCGCCAGTCAGTAAAAAGAAGCAAGGAAAGTTGGGATGTGGTCTGACATCTGGCTACATATTAGTTTGAAGATTAGTTCTGCTGCGCGACGTCCGCTAATGGGATGGTCCGGCCGTGCGCTACGCCAGTTGGTTAGGTTTTTTGTCTAATCCGACTTGATCCCTTCGTTATTGAGGTTATCGATTGGTTTTGATCCCACTATTCTGGATCACTATATGTATCCGCTTACGCGAAGCTGCTTGCGTTTCATTGCATGCTAGCGTTAATCGACTCAGTTTTCGAAATCGCGCACGGAACCCTTAGGAATCCGCGGCGCTATGTACTTGAAATCTTGGTCACAGCTCACAAGAATTGAACCGTCGTCTTCGCTAACAGCCGCCACCAGTGTGTCGGGGGAATCGGTTGGGAATATATCCCGATATGCCCGTGACTCCGCAGGGTAACTGCGACCGATAGCGGCACATTGTGATCAAGCAAGAATTTGAGCCTCGCCATTTGCTCGGCTAAGCAACTTTTGAAACCCTGTGCCGCAATGCAGCCTTCACATCTTTCGTAGTAAGCAAAGGATACTCACGAACTATATCGGTGGAAGCATACCCGGCTGCATGAAACCGTTTTATTGCAGCAACTGGTATCCTCGTGCCAGCTATTACCCAACTATTGTGCGCTATGTGTCTATGCCTTACCACACGTCCGATTTGTTCTTTGGAACGCTCTTTCAGTTGCGCTGCCCGATTAGCAACGTCCTCCGCAATGCTCTGAAGTTCAAGGTTGATATATTGTTTTCCAACAACACTCCGTATTCTTCCTGAGTCTGGTTCCCGAAAATGTACTTCCTTGCGAAAGACATAAATAGCCAACAGTGACCAAGGAGTCTCGCCGTACTTGGAAAACTCTCGAGCGACTTTACGTAGTTGCTGCAAAGGAATTTGATGCTCTTTACGCAGAATGCTTATTATGCGAAGTCCGACCACATCTTTAAACGAGTAAATTCGACCGTAGGGGCTTCGCCGGTTTTCGTAAGCGTACCGGGGCTTGAAAAACTCTGTCTTGTCCCAATAAGAGAGTTGCCGGTTCGACAAACCGGTCACTCTGACCACATGCTTAGCGCTAAAAGCGCGAATAATATTCTGCTGATCCGTAGTCATCGTGTGCACATTAGCAACAAGTCTGTTTAGCTCCAAGCCACCTGGAGGAAAGTTATCGAGACGCTTCAATTTACGGAGCATAGCAAGACGAGACCGAGCAAACTGAAGTCACGACATTCACAAACCACCGCATGCGCTAAAACACGCGAAAAACACGTCCAAAAGGAGTAGGGTGGTGACCGGGTGGTGACCAAGGCACCAAGGGAAGGCAGCCTAACCTAGTTAGCACATTTAACATATTGAAAATAAGGAACATTATGGCGCACCCGACAGGAGTCGAACCTGTGACCTCTGCCTTCGGAGGGCAGCACTCTATCCAACTGAGCTACGGGTGCCTGAGCTCGCGCCTGACATATAGCTGATGGGTAGGGCAGGGGCAACCCGCGCAAATTCCGCCTCGCAAAGAGACTTTGCACTCCATGCAACACACTGGTGGATGCTAAATCCATAGCATCCACCTTGCTCATGTAACGTTAGAGCGGTCGGGCGCTAACGATAATGCCGTTGAGCGCGTTGAGGCGCACGAGCCACCAGATGCCGTCACGGCGTGCTCTATACCGATAGTAAGGTCGCGAGCAATCCCAGGGTTGAACCCGATTGAACCCCCGCCGGTCAACGATCCGCGCCCCGTGGCGGCATGAAATATAGCGGCGGCCTTCGTAGACATACCCCGGCATCATGCCGAATCCCGGGATGTTGAGATAGACGTTCACTTCCGCCCTTGCCGTTGTCGCCGTAGATCCTGCTGCAGCGATCGTTGCGGCAGCTAAAGTTGCAAGAAGTATTCTGCGGAAATCCATGGTCACATATCCTTCAATTGTTTAACGCCGGCAACTCCCGACCGGGCTCGGGCCTCTCCCTCTCGCCATGTAGTTCGTATTCACAAGTCCGGGCAAGATCATCCGCGATCCAACCGCGAAGTCTCAAAACTATTTCGCTGGTTCCCTTACCGCCGGGTTTATTCGGGCTGGTAATTTCGCTCGCCGCGACGTTTTCCTGCGAACGCCACCGGAATTGCATGCAACGCACTGCATGATTTGCACGCCTGCATGAACAGTTAACCCTAATCCGATGAACTGGCTCCCAGGTTGCATATCTGAGGGTATTCAGCCTGTGACTGTGTCGATTGGGAAAGAACCATCGTGAGGCAGATGAGCGTTGAGTCGAAGAGGATCGATTGGGTGGATACTGCCAAGGGCATCTGCATCATCCTCGTCGTATTGATGCACTCAACTCTTGGGGTTGAGAAGGCCGTCGGCAGCGAAAGCTGGCTTCATCAGTTTATCCTATGGGCTCGCCCTTTCCGCATGCCCGACTTCTTCTTGATCTCCGGACTCTTTCTGGCAAACCGCATTGCCGCACCCTGGCGGGATTATCTCGATGCCAAGGTCGTCCACTTCGCTTATTTCTATGTTCTCTGGATGACGATCCAGTTCGTCGTAAAGGCGCCGTCGCTTTATTCCGAAGGCAGTTCGCTGGATGTTTTTTGGGCCTATGCGTCTGGTCTCGTCCAGCCCTACGCGTCCCTCTGGTTCATTTATCTTCTTGCTGTCTTTTTTCTCCTCGTGAAGGCTCTGAGGCCCGTAAGTCCCCCAATCGTGCTTGCGCTCGGCGCCGTTTTGGAAATATTGTCCATCGAGACGGGTTCGGTGCTCGTCGATGAGTTCGCTCAGCGCTTCATCTATTTCTATTCGGGCTATCTGTTCGCCCCCTATGTATTTGCTTTTGCCCGGCGCATGCGAACTTCCCCAATGGTGCTGGTTCTCCCGGTGCTTGGCCTGTGGGTGTGGTTGAATTCTCTCATGGTGGCCTCAGGACTTTCCACCTTGCCGCTGATCGGCTTGGCTCTCGGCTATCTTGGATCCTTCGCGGTCGTCGCCATTGCCGTGCTCGTAACCCGTTTGAAGCTTGGCGATGTCCTCCGTTACTGCGGAGAGCATTCGATTGTCATCTATCTCGCTTTCATTTTGTTTATGGCTCCGGTCCGCATCTTGCTCCTTAAGGCGGGTATCATTCAGGATACAGGCCTTATGGCGCTCGCGGTAACCGCGGCTGCCATCGCAGGGCCCTTGCTCATGTTTCGCTTTTGCCGGGTCGTCAGGCTCAACTTTCTCTTCGCGCGGCCCGCGGCCTTCCGTCTCAAGCCATTGCCGGAACGCGCTTTCGTCACTAGCTAAAGAGCACCCGTGGCATGGGTCACGGGCAGGTGGCATAGTTACCTATTGATCCAACTTGAAGGGCGCTTCACATCAAGCGTGGTGACCATCTCTATTTGATCGATGGCTCGGGTTATATCTTCCGGGCCTATCACGCTTTGCCGCCTCTCACGCGCAAGAGTGACGGTCTTCCCGTCGGCGCCGCCCACGGCTTTTGCGGAATGCTCGACAAATTGCTGCGTGAAATGCCGGGCGGCGTGCGGCCAACTCATCTCGCCGTCATCTTCGACAAGTCCAGGGTCTCCTTCCGCAACCAGGTCTTTGCGGACTATAAGGCCAATCGCCCGGAGCCTCCCGCCGATCTCATTCCGCAATTTGCTGTTATTCGCCACGCCGTGCGCGCGTTCAACGTTCCCTGCATCGAACAGGAAGGCTACGAAGCCGACGATCTCATCGCCACCTATGCCAGGCAGGCGCTCGAAGGTGGGGCAACGGTGCGCATTGTCTCCTCCGACAAGGATCTCATGCAGCTTGTCCGCCCTGGCGTAAAGCTCTACGACACGATGAAGGACAGCGACATCGGCGAAGAGCAGGTCCTGGCGAAGTTCGGTGTTTCCCCATCGAAAGTCGGCGATGTCCTGGCGCTGGCGGGCGACAGTGTCGACAATATTCCGGGCGTTCCGGGCATCGGCGTCAAGACTGGCGCGCAGCTGATCAACGAATATGGAGATCTCGAAACCCTTCTTGCCAGGGCGGGCGAGATCAAGCAGCCAAAACGCCGCGAATGCCTGCAGACTTATGCCGATCAGGCGCGGCTTTCGCGCAAGCTTGTTGAATTGAAGAGCGATGTCCCGGTTGTAGAATCCTTGGAAGGCTTCCGCGTCAGGTCTCCCGATCCCAAGCAGCTCATTGGCTTCTTGAAAACGATGGAATTTACCGCCCTGATGCGCCGCATCGCAGTAGCGCTCGATGCGGATGTTTCCCAGATCGATCCCGCTCCAGTGGAAATCGCCGGCTGGTCTGCCGTCCCGATCGTTTCCGCTGAAGAGCCAGGGCTCGCACTTGGCGGCCCTGAGGCTCCCCCGAGATTTGTCGAACCCGCCCCATCGGAGTCGATGTCGCCGCAAAGTGCCATCGAAACGCGGCGTGAACAGCTTCGCCAGCCTCTGGACCACAGTCGTTATGAAACGATCATCGATGAGACGTCGCTAACTCATTGGCTTTTGGCCATTCGCGAAGAGGGGCTTGTTGCGCTGAGCTGCGAACCGACCTCCTCCGATGCAATGCAATGCGACCTTGTCGGCATTGCCTTGGCCATCGCCCCCGCCAAGGCTTGTTACATTCCGCTCGCCCATCGAAGTTCGACCGGTCTCGATTTCGGCAGCGAAGCAGTCCGCCAGATTGCGCGCTCGAAGGTGTTGGCCGCGCTCAAGCCTTTGTTGGAAGATGCTGCGATCCTCAAGATTGGTCACAACATCAAATTTGACCTTCAGCTTCTTGGCCGCTGTGGCATCTCCGTTTCGCCTTATGACGATACGATGCTCATGTCCTATGCGATGGAATCCGGTCTGAGCGACCACGGCATGGACGCGCAGTCCCAGAAGCATTTGGGCCACAAGCCGATGGCCCTCAAAGACATCGCCGGTGCCGGCAAGGCGAAGGTCGAGTTCGATCTTGTGCCGCTCGACCGCGCCACTCAGTATGCCGCCGAAGATGCAGAAATTGCCCTTAGGCTGTGGATGCTTTTCAAAGCAGAGCTTGTCGCGAAGTCCAAGCTTTCCGTTTACGAAACCCTCGAACGTCCGCTCGCCACTGTGCTTGCGGCAATGGAGAGGGAAGGTGTGCTTGTCAACCGCACGGTTCTGGCACGGCTTTCGGCGGATTTTGCCAATGTAGCGGCGAGCCTCGAGCAGGAGATTTATTCCCTGTCCGGCACGCGCTTCAACATCGGTTCGCCCAAGCAGCTCGGCGATATTCTCTTTGGCAAGATGCAGTTGCCTGGCGGCCGCAAGACCTCCACCGGCGCTTGGAGTACGGATGCCGATACTTTGGAGGATCTTGCTGCCTCTGGCGTCGAGTTCGCCCAAAAAGTGCTCGACTGGCGCCAGATTACCAAGCTTAAAACGACCTACACCGATGCTCTGCCAGAATTCATCCATCCGCAAACCGGGCGCGTGCATACGAGCTACGCCATGGCATCCACCTCGACCGGCAGGCTCGCCTCCACCGACCCCAATCTACAAAACATCCCAATACGCACGGATGCCGGGCGCAAGATTAGATCGGCTTTCATCGCACCGCCCGCCGCCAAGCTTGTCAGCGCCGATTACAGCCAGATCGAGCTGCGAGTATTGGCGCACGTCGCCGATATTCCTCAACTGCGCAAGGCGTTCGTCGAAGGTCTCGACATTCACGCCATGACGGCAAGCGAAATGTTCAGTGTCCCGATCAGCGGTATGGATCCCCTGGTTCGCCGTCGAGCCAAGGCCATCAATTTCGGTATCATCTACGGCATATCCGCCTTTGGTCTTGCCAACCAGCTAGGCATCTCGCGTGAGGAGGCAGGCGAATATATTCGCACCTATTTCAAGCGATTTCCCGGAATCCGGGATTACATGGAGGCAACCAAGCGCTTCTGCCGGGAGCATGGTTTTGTCGAAACGATGTTCGGCAGGCGTGCGCATTTTCCCCGCATCACGTCTCCCAATCCTTCCGAGCGTGCGTTTCAGGAGCGAGCTGCCATCAACGCGCCCATACAGGGTTCCGCCGCCGACATCATACGCCGCGCCATGATTCGCATTCCCGCCGCATTCAAGGCGGAAGGCCTGTCTTCGCGCATGCTTCTCCAGGTGCATGACGAGCTGGTCTTCGAAGTTCCCGATTTGGAAGTCGACAAAACCATGGTTGTCGCCAAGGCCGTCATGGAAAAGGCGCCTGAACCTGCGATCCGCTTTTCAATTCCGATCAAGGTCGACGCCCGTGCCGCTCAGAATTGGGAAGAGGCCCACTGATCATTCAATGGGCACTGGGGAATTTACGCTGCTCTGACCGCCGGCGCCGCCGCCTTCACGTCGCCGTCGACATGTGCCTCGAATTGCGCGAAATTTCCCGCAAACAGCGAGATAAGCTTTAGCGCCTGTCGATCATAGGCCGACTTATCAGCCCACGAATTGCGCGGCGACAGGATAGTTGCGTCGATACCCTCAACCGCCACCGGCACGTCAAGCCCGAACCATGGATCGGGCCGCATCGCAACCCGGTCGAGCTTCCCCTCGAGCGCCTGGCTGAGGAGCGCGCGGGTGATTCTGATCGGCACCCTTTCGCCGACCCCGTAGGGTCCTCCCGTCCAGCCCGTGTTCACGATCCAGCATTTGACTTGATGTTGCCCAATCAGGCTTCGCAAGAGATTTCCGTATACGGACGGATGGCGAGGCATGAAGGGCGCGCCAAAACAGGCAGAGAACGTCGCCTCGGGTTCCTTGACGCCGTTCTCGGTGCCGGCGAGCCTCGCGGTATACCCTGACAGGAAATGATACATTGCCTGCGACGGTGTGAGCCGCGAAATAGGGGGAAGCACGCCGAAAGCATCGGCGGCGAGCATGAATATGTTCTTGGGATGACCGCCCACCCCGCTCGTCGATGCATTCGGAATATAGTCGATCGGATAGGCTGCCCTGGTGTTTTCGGTCACCGAGGAATCGTCCAAGTCGGGTTCTCGGGTCTCTCGATCGATGGCAACATTCTCCAAAACCGTTGCCCATCGCCTCGTCGCCGCGAATATCTCTGGTTCCGCCTCGGCCGACAAATTGATGACCTTGGCGTAGCATCCGCCTTCGAAGTTGAATACGCCTCTCCCCGACCAGCCGTGTTCGTCATCCCCGATGAGTATGCGTTTTGGATCGGCCGAAAGCGTTGTCTTGCCGGTGCCGGATAGGCCGAAGAACAGAGCCACCTCTCCGCGCTCATTCACATTGGCTGAGCAATGCATTGGCATGACATGCCGCTCAGGAAGCAGAAAGTTGAGAACCGTGAACACCGATTTCTTCATTTCGCCTGCGTAAGCGGTGCCCCCGATCAGAACGAGCCCGTTCGTGAGATCGCAGGCGATGACCGTTGGCGAGCGCACGCCATGCCGCTTTGCATCAGCTTTGAAGCTCGGCAGATTGACGATTGTCAGTTCTGGTGCAAAACCGGCAAGCTCATCCAGCCTCGGTCGCACCAGCAAATGGCGGATGAACAGCGCATGCCAGGAATACTCACAAACAACCCGCACCCGCAAACGGTAAGCGACATCCGTGCCGGCATAGAGGTCTTGCACATGCACCTCGCGGTCCCTCGCTGCGGCAAGGAAATCCTCGCGCAGGCGAGAAAAATTTTCCGCGGTGATGGCCCTGTTGTTTTCCCACCAGACTGACGTTTGGGTTGTATCGTCCCGCACGATGAATTTGTCGGCAGGCGAACGTCCGGTGGTCGGTCCGGTTGAGACTGCTAGAGCCCCGCCATTGGCGACCCTGCCTTCGCCTCGAACCACCGCACTTTCATAAAGCTCGGCGTTTTGCCGATTCCAGTGCACACCGTTGCGATCGAGCGAGCTAAGATTTTCCAGGCCGCACGAGCGATTGAACCAATGATTGGCTTTCACAAAAACCTCAAAAAAGTGACCCCGAAGAGTAATCGTCTAAACTAACAAAGAAGTTGCATCGGCTGGATGGCGGTTAAGTGACGAAATTGCTGCTCCGTTGAATAATGGCCCGGCCCGCAGGAAGAGGCGCGATAGTTAGTAATTTCTAAAGCTGCCGCAACGCGACAAAACGCCATTCACATTGTCACGCTCCTGAGAAGGCACCCATTTTTCAAGAAGTTGCATTGATCAATTGCGCCCGGCCAAGTGTGACGATCTGTCCAAAGCCTGCCACGTAGTGGGCCGTGTCGACATTGAATTCATAAAACCGAAAATCGCTGAACCTGCCATACGAGCGAGCACTGGGATGTGCTCTGAAATAAACGGCGTCAATACCGTTCCTTTCGGTTGGGCGCAGTGTCCCCAGCAGGCTCACCCGCGCCGCCGCGAGCACGTCCTTCGCCCCGGGCTCTTCCGTCACGAGTAGACACCCACGGTTGTCGGCTGCAATGTTTCGCGTGTGCCAAGCAAGCTGCGATAGGAGGAGAATCGGCGCGCACTCATTTTCATCCACCGCAAAATTAACCAGCGATGCATAGGGTCCGCCACCCTCCGGTAGAAGCGTGGCCAGAACGCCGTGGCGGGACGCCCCGATCAGCTTCTTTACCGCGCGACCTACAACTTCCGGGGAGGGGGCTTGTAAACTGGATTCTCCGGAACTCATAGCTGTCTACCCCGTTCGGTTGTAAAGTCGTTGCCACATTTTACCCCAACTCCCCGGTTAGAGCGCCAAAAGGGACAACTGGAAATGGGTCAAAAACGCATGCCGGTCATTGCACTGGTTGATGACGATCGCAACATCCTCACCTCGGTGAGCATCGTCCTTGAAGCCGAGGGATATCAGACGCAGAGCTACACCGATGGTGTGGCGGCCCTCCAGGGCATTCAAGATAATCCGCCCGACATGGCGATCTTCGACATCAAGATGCCTCGCATGGACGGAATGGAATTGCTTCGGCGCCTTCGTCAAAGAACCGACATGCCGGTGATTTTCCTCACCTCCAAGGACGATGAGATTGACGAGCTGTTCGGTTTGAAGATGGGGGCTGATGACTTCATTCGCAAACCGTTTTCTCAACGGCTCTTGGTGGAGCGTGTAAAAGCGGTGTTGCGGCGTGTCGTGCCTAAGGACGGTTCTGCCCCCGTTATTGAAATGAACAAGACGATCGAGCGGGGCAAGCTGGTAATGGATCCCGACCGACATGCCTGCACGTGGGATGGAAAACCCGTTACGTTAACGGTTACCGAGTTTCTGATTCTTCAAGCGCTCGCCCAGCGCCCGGGCATTGTGAAGAGCCGGGACGCCCTTATGGACGCGGCTTACGATGACCAAGTTTATGTTGACGACCGCACAATTGATAGCCACATCAAGCGCTTGCGCAAGAAGTTCAAGCAGGTTGACGATGACTTCGAAGCCATCGAAACTCTGTATGGTGTGGGCTATCGCTTCAAGGAGGCGTGAGCGGGTTAGGGCCCACCCCAAGGGAATCGTGTGGGTCTGATGGTTGCAAATGTCGAGATGACCGAGCGGGTCGAGCAGACGGAGTCTGCTGTCCCAGGAGGTGACTCCTCGCCAAATGCACAGGACCGTGGGTGGAGCTGGTACATTCGCCTGACGCCGGCGCGGCTCACAAGCCGAATCGTTCTTCTCAATATCGCCGGACTCATCATCCTTGTTTCCGGTATTCTTTACTTCAACCAGTTTCGCCAGGGCCTCATCGATGCTCGCGTGCAGAGCCTGTTGACGCAGGGCCAGATCATGGCGGCCGCCATTGCGTCAGCCGCATCGATCGACACCGATTCCATTGTTGTCGACCCCGATCGCCTCTTGGAAACGCAGCCCAATCGGGCGAGTACGCCAGAGGAGGATTTGAATGAGCTCGACTTCCCCATAAACCCCGAACGCGCAGGACCTGTCTTGCGCCGGCTCGTTTCCACCGCAGATATTCGTGGCCGCATCTATGACCGCGATGGGCTGCTCGTGGTCGACAGTCGCGGGCTTTTTTCGCGTGGTGACATCGTCCAGACCGAACTGCCGCCGCTCAAGTCGCGCAACGATTATTTAGCTCTCAATCTCTGGCGCCGTTTCAACAACTGGCTTTTCCGCAACGATTATCCCAAGCAGCCCGAATATGGCCTGGAAAATGGCCGCGACTTTCCCGAGGTGACTGCCGCCCTGAACGGCGCGTCGGTGTCGATTGTTCGGGTCAACGACAAGAACGAGATCATCGTGTCCGTAGCGGTGCCCATCCAGCGTTTCCGTGCCGTCCTTGGCGCGCTCGTCCTCTCCACCCAGGGCGGTGAAATCGACAAGGTTCTGCGTGGGGAGCGTAAGATCGTACTGTTTACCTTCCTCGTTGCTGTGCTCGTCACCATGCTCTTGTCGGTCCTGCTTGCAGGCACGATCGCCGAACCGATCCGCCGCCTTTCGGGTGCCGCCGAGCGAGTTCGCCGCGGGGTTAATAACCGCGTCGAGATCCCGGACTTCACCTCCAGGCGAGACGAGATTGGCCATCTCTCGGGCTCTCTGCGCGACATGACCACCGCCTTGTACAATCGCATTGATGCAATCGAGGCTTTTGCCGCGGATGTTTCCCATGAACTTAAGAATCCGCTCACCTCTCTGCGAAGTGCGGTCGAGACGCTCCCCTACGCCCGAACTCCCGACCAGCGCGACCGGCTCGTTGCCATCGTAAAGGATGATGTCAAGCGCCTTGATCGGCTCATCACCGACATTTCGGATGCCTCGCGCCTGGATGCGGAACTGGCGCGGGCCAGAAGTCATCCCGTCGATATCCGCCGCTTGTTGGAGACGGTCATTTCGCTTGCCAATGAAACCAGTCACGATGAATTGCCCCAAATTCGCCTCGACCTTGCGCCTCTACCCAAGGGGCTTGTTGTACAGGGTGCTTATCGCGTGCTCGGCCATGACAATCGTTTAGGCCAGGTTGTTCGCAACCTCGTCGACAATGCCCGCTCCTTCACCCGGTCGGGAAGCGAGGTGCGTGTGCGTCTAAGGCGCACTCGCCGCGACGTCGAGATACGAGTTGAAGACGAAGGGCCCGGTATTCGCGCCGAAAATCTCGACAAGATCTTCGACCGTTTTTATACCGATCGGCCCGAAGGGTATTTCGGCAAGAATTCCGGCCTGGGTTTGAGCATCTCCAAGCAGATTGTTGAGGCGCACCATGGTCGAATCTGGGCAGAAAATCATTTTGGTCCGCCAACCGCCCAGGGAATCGAGCGTACTGTCCAGGGGGCAAGTTTTATTGTCCGCCTTCCCGCTCTCTCCGACGACTGGGAACCACATGACGAAGCTTGATTCACAATTGAGCTGCCTGGTACATGCCGCCTGTGTTGAGATCGGGGGGAGGGGCGTTTTGATTCTGGGTCCGCCGGGGGCCGGAAAATCCGATTTGGCCTTGCGGCTCATCGATCAGGCAGGAAGTGGCATTGTCGGTAGTCTCAAGCCGGCATTTCTGGTTGCCGATGATCAGGTGATTGTAACTGCCGAGGCTTCATCCTTGAAAGCCCGCGCGCCCAAGGCGCTCCAGGGCCTCTTGGAAATACGCGGCCTTGGCATCCTGCAAGTGCCGCACCGGCGTACGACGTCTCTTGCCCTTGCGATATCGCTGATGCCGGCCTCCGACATCGAACGCATGCCCGAAGCAGATTATCTTGCCCACGACATCTTGGGCCTGCGACTGCCGCTTGTGCGCCTCGATCCGCATGCTGCGTCCGCGCCGGCGCGCGTTAGGGCCGCACTAGACGGCCTTTCGGCCAGCGAGCCGAGTGTGTTATCCACCAGCTCGCGCTGAAAGCCGCACCCCATGCAACTTGCAAGTAAGATATTTCCCTTGGCGACCGCACCAGTGCTTGCCTGACCCGGAGAAAAGATCAGAAATGATCGGTCTAGTTATCGTCGCTCATGGCCGTCTGGCCAATGAGTTCCGTTCCGCCCTCGAACATGTGGTTGGCCCGCAGGACAAGATTGCCACCATATCCATCGGTCCTGAAGACAACATCGAAAGCTGCCGCAAGGAGATCATGGACGCGGTGCAGCACGTCAGCAATGGCCAGGGAGTGATAATACTCACCGACATGTTTGGCGGCACACCGTCCAATCTCGCCATTTCTGCTCTGAACCACGGCAAGGTCGAAGTCCTGGCCGGAGTGAACCTCCCGATGTTGATCAAGCTTGCCCGTGTCCGCGAGGAAGCGCCGCTGAAAGAAGCGGTAGCGTTGGCGCAGGAAGCCGGTCGAAAATACATTAGTGTGGCCAGTCAGATTCTCGGGAATTGACCGGCGATGGCGGCGAAATGAACGATAGCGCCGACGAAATCATCAGCTGCGAAATAGAGATCATCAATACGCGGGGTCTTCACGCGCGCGCTTCGGCAAAATTTGTCAAATGCGCAGAACAGTTCGATGCCGACATCAAGGTCACGCGCGATGGTCAAACCGTTCCCGCCACATCCATCATGGGGTTGATGATGCTCGCCGCTCAAATGGGCTCGACCATTCTCATCGAGGCAAAGGGGCGCGAGGCCGCCCACGCCATGGATGCATTGACAAAACTCATAGCAAGCCGTTTCGGCGAGGATTGACGACATAAGGATTTCTTTATATCTCCTTGCCGGGGTGTCATGCGGCTGCTATAGCCTCCCTGCCTTTCACCTTTTCAGCCATCCCAGGGAAATTGCGCATGGGCAAATCCGCCGACTACCACGTAGCCGACATTGGTCTCGCCGATTGGGGGCGCAAGGAAATCCGCATGGCGGAGATCGAGATGCCGGGATTGATGTCGCTGCGTCGCGAATTTGGCGCCGAGAAACCGCTCACGGGGGCTCGCATCACGGGCTCTCTGCATATGACCATTCAGACCGCGGTGCTGATCGAGACCCTGCTGGAACTCGGCGCCAAGGTGCGCTGGGCCTCCTGCAATATTTTCTCCACCCAGGACCATGCAGCAGCAGCAATGGCCGAGGCCGGCGTTCCCGTTTTTGCCTTCAAAGGCGAGAGTCTGGAGCAATATTGGGACTTCTGCGACCGCACGTTCGATTGGCCGGACGGCAAGGCTACCAACATGATCCTCGATGACGGCGGCGATGCGACGCTGCTCGTCCTCCTGGGCGCCCGGGCCGAAGCCGATCGAGACTTGATCGAGTCACCCTCCAATGATGAGGAGCGGGCCCTCTTTGACGTAATCAAACGCCGCCTGGCATCTCATCCCGGCTGGTTCACGAAGATCCGTGATGGTATTCGCGGGGTCACCGAGGAAACGACCACCGGTGTTCACCGCCTATACGAACTTCAAAAGAAGGGCCGTCTTCCTTTTCCCGCGATCAACGTGAACGACAGCGTAACCAAATCGAAATTCGATAACAAATACGGCTGCCGCGAATCGCTGGTCGATGCCATTCGCCGCGCCACTGACGTGATGGTCGCGGGCAAGCTTGCCGTAGTCTGTGGCTATGGCGATGTCGGCAAAGGTTCTGTTCAATCGCTGCGCGGCTCGGGTGCTCGCGTCATCGTTACGGAGATTGATCCCATCTGCGCCCTGCAAGCGGCTATGGACGGTTTTGAAGTTCGCACCCTCGAGGATTGCCTTCCAACGGCAGATATATTCGTCACCGCCACCGGCAACCGCGACGTCATCACCATCGAGCATATGCGGCGCATGAAGGACATGGCAATCCTGTGCAACATCGGCCATTTCGACAACGAAATTCAGGTTTCTGCATTGCGCAACTTGAAATGGACCAACGTCAAGCCGCAGGTAGATATCATCGAGTTTCCCACCGGACGCCGTATCGTGCTGCTTTCAGAGGGCCGGCTCGTCAATCTCGGCAATGCCATGGGCCATCCGAGTTTTGTCATGTCGGCGTCCTTCACCAACCAAACGCTCGCGCAGATTGAGTTGTGGAAGAACCATAAGAACTACAAGAACCAGGTCTACGTACTGCCCAAACAGCTCGATGAGAAGGTAGCCCGCCTGCATCTTGACAAACTTGGCGTTCGGCTAACCGAGCTGCGGCCCGAGCAGGCGGCCTATATTGGGGTCAAGACCGAGGGCCCCTTCAAGCCGGAGCACTACCGCTACTAGGACCCCCCCGGGGACTGATCGAAAGCCGGTTCCCAAGATGCCACACTGCCGGGGAAATCGGCTTCCCTCGACGATATGGCTGATGGTGGCCGGTAATGTTTTTCTTTATAAAATCTGGAACGGCGCAAGGGCGCTCTGATTCGCGCTTCGGAAAGCTGGGTCCAGCCCAAAAACCGTCCGCCCAGTGCCTCGGTGAGTGTGTCTCAATGAAAACCGCTTTTGAAGGGGAACGGCAAGAGATCCATGCTGGCCGGTGGTGGAAAGGCTGCGGCATCCCTCTCCTATTGGGGGATCTTTGCCGTCCTCGTGCTGGCCATGTGCAAACCGGCTGCGGCCCAGGCAATTTGGTCGGTCGCGTGGCCGACAATCCCCACGTTAGACCTCAAGCTCACCCGAGACTACCCGGCTCTGTTGGCCTTGCTAGCGCCGGTTGCGTTGTTCCTGTGGACCCTGTCGGTCATACGCCGGCACAGCCGTGATATCTCTTTGGCGCGCCGCCGGATAGCCGAGCTTGAAGGCGAGCTCAACGAGGCCGAGGCGGCCCTAAGCGCTGAACCCCACATCCTCATTATATGGCGCGGACGCGAACGGGAACCCTACCGCATCGTTGGTGACATGCGTGATGCAGCCCGAGTTCCCGTCTCAAAGGCAGCTCTGCTCGATTTTGTCTCCTGGCTTGAGCCTGAATCGGCATCCGCCCTGACCGCCGCGATCGGCGTTCTGCAGGCCTCGGGCACCTCGTTCAACATTGGCATTCGCACCGGGCAGGGCGAGCTTCTGGAGGCCGATGGCCGCGCTGCCGGCCATTTGGCGACACTCCGGTTACGACCATTGTCGGGTGAGCGTCGCCATATTACCGAGCTTGCCTATGACGCGCGTAAACTGTCCAAGCAGGTCGAGCGCTTAAGTGCCATACTTGATGGGGCGCCATTTCCGGTCTGGCTGACTGATCAGGATCGGCGCGTGGTTTGGGTCAATCGCGCCTATCTGAAGGCTGTGGAGATCAGCGACATTGATCAGGTGATCAATCGGGGGGTGGAACTCGTCGATGTCCAGGCCATCGAACTTGACAAGAATGGCACCGCAGAACCTCATCCCGTTCGCACTCACGCCGTTATAGACGGAGCCAAGCGCGCCCTCGACATCCATGTCCTGCTGCTGCCGGAAGGTTGTGCGCATTTTGCGATCGATGCCACATCTTTGGAGGACTCCGAAAAGGAGCTCAAGCGTCACATACGGGCCCATGCAAATACCCTCGATAAGATAGCGACTGCCATCGCGATCTTTGGGCCCGACCAGAAGCTCCGCTTCTTCAATTCGGCCTATGCCGATTTGTGGGAACTCGACCCCACATGGCTTGAGACCAATCCAGCTGACGGGGAAATATTAGACCGGCTGCGGGCCAAGCGAAAACTTCCCGAACAGGCCAACTACCGCGATTGGAAAGCAAGGCAGCTGAATACCTATACGACGCTTGAGACTAAGGAAAGCTGGTGGCACTTGCCGGACGGGCAGTCTCTGCATGTAATTTGCGAGCAGCATCCGTTTGGCGGCGTAACTTACCTTTACGAGAATGTAACCGAGAAGATCAGGCTGGAAAGCCAGTACAACGAGTTGATTGGCGTTCAGCGCGAAACCTTGGACAATCTTCACGAAGGTGTCGCGCTCTTCGGCACCGATGGCAGGCTCAGGCTCTACAATCCAACCTTTGCTCGGTTGTGGTTGTTGGAGCAGTCATTCCTCGATGAGCACCCGCATATCGACAGCGTCATAACGAAATCGCGGCCTCTCTTCGACAGCCCCATGTGGGACGAGCTTAAGTTTGCCGTGACCTCCTTCGACACCAATCGCGAAGCATTTAAGGAGCGCATAGATCGGCCGGATGGAATGGCGTTGCAGGCATCCTCCGTTCCTTTGCCTGACGGCAATACGCTTCTGACCTATATGGACGTGACCGACACCACGAGAATTGAAAATGCCTTGCGTGAGCGCGCCGAGGCATTGGAAGCGGCCGACAGGCTCAAGACCAATTTCCTTTCCAACGTTTCCTATGAACTTCGCACACCGCTCACCAACATTATCGGTTTTGCGCAGGGGCTTTCCATTGGGATAGCCGGGGAACTCCAGGTCAAGCAGCATGAATATCTTCGCCACATCCAGGAATCCTCCAACGACCTCCTGGAAATTATCGATGCAATTCTCGATCTGACCACCATCGATGCAGGCGCCATGGAACTCAAGCTGCGATCGATAGAGGTCGTCAGCATGCTTGAGCTTGCTGCCAACTCGATCGCTGACGCCATCGCAAAACGCGACCTCAATTTGCGGGTTGAAATTGCCGAGAATGCACTGGAATTCATAGGTGACGAGAAACGCGTGCGCCAGGTCCTGTTGAATCTCCTCTCGAACGCCATCGGTTTCTCCAGCGCCGGCGGGGAAATCCTGATGGGGGCAAGGCGGGATGCCGACACGATGATGCTGTGGGTATCCGACAATGGAAAGGGCATAGACCCAGACTTTCAAAATCAAGCCTTCGAGAGATTCCAGTCACGGCCCACCGCCAGCGGCCATCGCGGTCCGGGGCTGGGCCTTGCCATTGTCAAGAGCTTTGTGGAGCTCCATGGGGGTGAGGTCTCCCTGCTATCCAAGGTGAATAAGGGCACCACCGTGATATGTCGATTTCCCATTGACGGACCTGTCTCCGGCGGTAAACCGGTAAGGCGTGCGCAGGCGGAACCTACCCGTATGCGCCAGGCATCTTAATCAGTCGCTCGTGCGAGCCCGCCCTGTCCATCTTTTGCCATGCAACCTTTTTTTGCGACCCGGAGTCTGCCAGACGAAACAGCCACCATGGCGCTTGGCCATGAACTGTCGCTTATAGCGCGCACCGGCGATCTGATTCTGCTGCAGGGCGACCTCGGTTCCGGCAAGACATCGCTCGCGCGCGGATTCATTCGGGCGGTCGTCGGAAACAGCAAGCTGGACGTGCCCAGTCCCACCTTTTCCCTTATCCAAGCCTATGACAGCGGTCGGATGAAGCTCGCCCATGTCGACCTCTATCGGATAAATTCGGCCGACGAAATACTCGAGCTCGGATTTTACGAATTGACGGCTGACCATGCGGTGCTGGTTGAATGGCCGGTATTGCTGGGCGCATCCTTGCCGCAAGATCGTCTTCTTATCATTCTTGGGCACCAGGATAGCGGCAGGAAAGCCGAATTGACCGGTTTTGGCAACTGGTCCACACGTCTCGAGCGGCTCGAATCCCTGCGTGGGTTTTTGGCTCGCAGCGAATGGGCGGAGTGTGAGCGTAGCTTCTTCGAGGGCGATGCTTCGACCCGCCGCTACGAGCGTCTGAAACAAGCCGAACGCCACGCTGTGTTGATGGATATGCGGAAGCACCCCGACGGCCCACCGGTGCGCCATGGAAAGCCCTATAGCGCCATAGCCCATTTGGCAGAGGATGTCCGCGCCGTGGTGGCCCTCAACAATGGTTTGCGTGCTCGCGGGTTGTCGGCGCCGGAGATTTTTTTAGCCGACATGGAATTGGGTTTTCTTATCATTGAAGATTTGGGCGATCTCGTCTATGGCCGAATGTCCGATGCCGGCAAGCCGATCTCCGACCAGCTGCTGGCTGCGGTGAAGTTGCTCGCCGACATGGCGGCGCAGGATTGGCCTCGGGAGCTGCCGATAGGCCATGGCTTGGTCTATCGTGTGCCCGACTATGATCAGGAAGCTTTGGAAATTGAGGCCGAGTTGCTGCTTGATTGGTTCTGGCCGCTCGTTCACGGGAAACCGGCACCGGACAATGTCCGTCAGGAGTTCCTAACGACCTGGCGTGCTCTGTGGCCGCACGTTCGCACCCCAAAACCCGTTTGGACGTTGCGTGATTATCATTCCCCCAATCTGCTTTGGCTGGCCGATCGCCGCGATACGGCTCGTGTCGGGCTGATCGACACCCAGGATGCAGTCATGGGCCACCCCGCGTATGACCTGGCCTCTCTCCTTCAGGATGCGCGCGTACTCGTGCCCGAAGAGGTGGCAACTGACTATCTGGACTACTATTGCTCCTATCGCGCCGCGGCAGAGCCCGACTTTGATGAGCAATTGTTCCGGCGCGCGTTCGTGATCCTGTCGACCCAGCGCATTACTAAGATACTTGGAATCTTCGCGCGCTTGTCGCAGCGCGATGGTAAGCACCAATACCTGCGTCACGTCGGAAAACTCAATCGCTATCTCGAAACCAATCTGAGCAATCCCGTGCTGGCCGATTTGAAAGATTGGTATGGAAGGCATCTTCCCGTGCACTTGCGCGAGAAAATCATTAATCCAGGCCGATGAAGCAACCCGACCGACTCGATACCTCAATCGGCACTTTCGCCATGGTTCTTGCAGCGGGCTTGGGCAAGAGGATGCATCCGCTGACACTTGCTATCCCAAAACCCTTGATCGAAATCGCCGGCAAGCACCTTATTGATTATGCTCTCGATCGCCTGCGCGCTGCGCAGGTGAAGCGCGTCGTCGTCAACATCCACCATCACGCCAATCAGCTTGAGAATTGGCTGCGTGCGCAATCAGCGCCTGAAATCTCCATATCCGACGAGCGTCAGATGCTCCTTGATACGGGCGGCGGCATCGTCAAGGCGCTTCCACAGCTGGGATCAGGTCCCTTTCTTGTCCTCAATAGCGATTCTTTTTGGCTGGAGGGCGCAGCCCCCGCCATCGACCGGCTGCGAGACATGTGGGACGGAGAAAAAATGGACAGCCTTCTCCTGCTAAGCCCGCTTTCTTCCGCCGTCGGCTACGAAGGCGGTGGCGATTTCCACATGGACGGCGGTGGCCGCCTGCGGCGCAAGGATAAGACGAGCCCCGCGCCCTTTGTCTATGCTGGTTGCTATCTCGTTTCCCCAACTTTGTTTGCGGGCGCGCCCGAGGGCCCTTTTTCAATGAACCTTCTGTGGGATAAGGCTCAAGCATCCGGGCGGCTTTATGGGATCCGCCACGATGGCCTGTGGTTCCATGTAGGAACTCCGGGAGCGATTGCTTATGCTGAGCAGGCAATGAAAAGCTACACGCGACAATGATTGCGGCCACCGACGCGGCCCGTGTTTTCAGTATTCCTTCGACTTCCGCCTTCCTGCCGACCCTGGCGCGGGCCGTTTTGGAAAACGGCTTTCCCATGTCCACCGGGCGGAAGCCTTCGGCGGCGGAACTTTCCCGCTGGACCATACTTCTGCCGACGCGTCGTGCGGTGCGCGAACTCGCGCGCGTGTTTCTCGATGCCCAGAGTGTCAATGCAGCTATTCTTCCCCGCATCCGGCCCATTGGCGACGTTGATGAGGGCGAATTCATCTTCGCCCCTTCAAGCGATATCGATTTGGAGCTGTCGCCGGCCATCTCGCCAACTCAGCGCAAATTCCTCCTTGCCCGGCTCATTTCCGAATGGGCACAGGCCAACTCCCACACCATGCTTGCCCGCGCGCTCGTGAGATTTCCGGGCCAGGTTTTCACCCTCGCCCGCTCCCTCGGCAGGCTTGTTGACGATTTTGAGACCGAGGAAATTTTCCTCGACGAGCTCGACAAACTGGTGGGTGCTGATTTTGCCGAACACCGTCTTGCCATGCTCGACTTCCTCGCCATTGTGCGTCGGCGTCTGCCGCAATGCATGACTGAATGGGGTGTAATGGGTCACGCCGAGCACCGAAGTCTGTTGCTGCGTCGCGAAGCAGCAAAGCTCGAAGTGGAAGGAACGGGAGGACCAGTTATTGCCGCAGGCTCGACCGGCTCCATTCCCGCCACCGCCAATCTCCTTCGCGTCATATCAAGACTTGGAGAAGGGGCAGTTATTCTGCCCGGGCTTGATTTTGAGCTCGATTCAGAAGGTTGGCAGGCTGTGGACGATGAACCCTCCCATCCGCAATTTGGATTGAAGCGTCTGCTCGGTCTTCTCGGAATCGACCGGGCGAACGTCCAAATATTTCCGGGCATATCCGTTGCGGAAGCTGATCAAGCGCGCCTTTGGCTTGCAAGCGAGTTGATGCGTCCGGCTGCAACCACCGATCGCTGGTGGCAAGGCCTTCGGCGCCAACGCGATGCCATAGGTCGGGCAATGCATGGCGTTGAATTGATCGAAACCGCCGATCAGCGAGAGGAAGCGCGCGTGATTGCGATGATCATGCGCTCCTCCCTTGAGACGCCGGGCCTAACTGCGAGTCTCATAACCCCTAGTCGCCGTCTCGCTCGGCGGGTGAAAGCTGAACTGAAGCGTTGGTCGATCGATATCAATGACACCGGCGGCGAAGCTCTTGCTCAAACCTCTGCCGGTGCTTTCATGCGGCTTATCCTCGATTTGGGGCTGTCCCGGTTTGCTACCCTTCAATTTGCCGAACTTCTGAAGCATCCGCTGCTGCGCCTCGGTTTGAACCGCGAGGCGTTGGCTGTTCTTTCAGGCAAGCTAGAGATGGCCCTGCTTCGCGGCGCCGCAGAGCCGCGCAACCTGTCGGGGTTGAGAGCCTCCTTGCAGCGAAAACGAAACGCGCGTGAGTCTTCCTTCTCGGAGCACGATCCGGTCCACTCGTGCCTTCGCCGTATTTCACCTGATGATTGGAACGCAATCGCAGGCCTCATTGATCGCCTCGATGCCGCCGCGTCATCCTTCCTTGAGCTTCTTGCGGTCAACAAGCAGGCGCCGCTGCGACGCTTCCTTCAATCCCACCTCGAATGCGCCGAAGCGCTCGCCGTAAACCAGGATGGATTGAATCTGCTCTGGCGGGGGGATGACGGTGAAGCGCTCTCCGAGCTCTTCGGTAGCCTTCTGGACAATGCAGATCAAGCTCCGCTCATCTCTCCTGCCGACTACGGCGCATTGATAACCGGTGAGCTTGCCGCGCGTATCGTGCGGCCGAAGCAGGACGATCATCCGCGCCTTTCGATCATGGGGCTCCTTGAAGCCCGCCTCATGCGCCCCGATGTTGTAATTCTTTCGGGCCTCAACACCGGTGTTTGGCCCACGGAGACCGAGATCGATCCCTGGCTGTCGCGCTCCATGCGGGTTCAGGTCAAGCTGCCTGCTTCAGACCGTCGCATCGGGCTTTCGGCGCATGATTTCATTCAAAACTTCTCAGCACCCAAGGTTTTTCTCACCTGGTCGCGAAAAATCGATGGTGTACCGGTCGTACCATCGCGCTGGATGACGAGATTCAACGCCCTGCTGACTGCTGCCGAACTTGACTTCAAGTCACACCCATCTTCCCGCTGGCGCGGTTGGGCCGCCGCTCTCGATCACCGGCCGAAACAACCTCCCGCCCGGCAGCCCCGGCCCAAACCTCCCTCCGCCGCCCGGCCCAAGAGCTTGAGCGTAACCCGCATAGGCAGGCTCATCTCCAATCCCTACCATCTTTATGTGGAGAAGATTTTGCAGCTTGAAGAGCTCGATCCCCTGGCCAGGCGGCTTGGCGCAGCCGATCGCGGCAGTCTTCTTCACGATGCGTTGCGCCGTTTTGGAGAAGAATGCTGCGGCGAACTCGGCAGCGATGCGCTCGATCGTCTTCTGGCTTGTGGTCGCCAAGTCTATGCACCCTTCTTTTACGACCAACAGGTCGCCGCTTTCTGGTGGCCACAGTTCGAGCGGATCTCGGCATGGTTTCTCGACCAGGAACGCCAATGGCGGCTCAACCTGAAGAGTCAGCATCATGAGTGCTCGGCCCGGGCCGTTTTGAAAATCAATGGTGAGGAATTCACTCTGACCGCCCGGGCTGACCGGATTGATCAGTTGGCCGATAACAGCTTGCGCATCCTTGATTACAAGACGGGTGCCATTCCTCCGCAGAAGGCGGTTGATAGTGGCCATGCACCCCAGCTGCCGCTGGAGGCTTGGCTTGCCATGGCAGGCGCCTTTCCGGGCCTGCGCTGCCAAAAGGTCGCAGAACTCGTCTATGTTCATCTCGCCGGCGGGCAGGTTCCATGCGAAATCTGTCAGGCCGGAAAAGGACAGCCGGCCGCGCTGGCGGCCGCCGCCCATGCAGGCCTCCTTCGGCTTCTCAGCGAATATGCATCCCCCTCCACCCCCTACGTCTTCCTCGACTCCGATGACCGCTTTTCGCGCCCGGGCGATATCGATCATCTAGCTCGCGCGCGCGAGTGGCTGTTTGCTTCTGCTGAAGAGGACCGCGCTGATGAATGAACTAAGGGTGGTCTCTGCCGGCAAGCCGCAGCGGCGCGCTTCCGATCCTGCAGTCTCTGCATGGGTGTCTGCTAATGCTGGATCTGGCAAAACCGAGGTTCTTGTCCACCGGGTCATCCGTCTCTTGCTCGCAGGCACGCCGCCTGAGCGCATCTTGTGCTTAACCTTTACCAGGGCAGCGGCCGCGGAAATGTCGAATCGACTGTTTCGCGATCTGGGTGCGTGGGTTGTGTTAGACGATAGATCGCTGCTCGAGCAAATTCGCACCCTGTGCGGTCATGAGGCCGATCCCGAATTGCTGTCGCGAGCCCGTCGATTGTTCGCCGCTGCGCTCGACGCGCCGGGAGGTCTCAAAATCCAGACGATTCACGGATTCTGTGAAAGGCTGCTGCAACGCTTTCCGGTTGAGGCAGGGGTAGTCCCTGGCTTCAAGGTGCTCGATGAAGCATCGGCAACCGAGCTTCTCGCTGCCGCCAGTCGCTTAGTTCTCAACATCGATCTTGCCGAAGACGCTGATAGAGCCCTTCTAAGCACCATCGTCCGCTATGCCGGCGCTCAACAGTTCGATGAACTCGTCAAGGAACTGCTGAAACAGCCGCGCCTTCTTACCTCTATCGCTGATGCGGCAGAACATCGTCAGGCACTAGAGAGTCTCCTGCAGGTTCCCTCGGATACAACGCCGCAAGCGGTCTGTCAGAGAGCCTTTGCCGATGTTGATCGGCGCGCATATCTTGATGCTGCCAATGCCTTGCAGGCACTTGGCAATAATTCCGCTCGGCTCGCTCAATCCATCCGCGTTGCGATGCAAGAAACATCGCTCGAAAAGGCCTTTGGCAACCTGCGCAATATCTGCCTGACCCGAGAGGGCGATGAGAGAAAATATTTCCCTCCGGCGCAACTTTCGAAAATCGACTCCCGTGCCGCCGCTTTTCTTCAGTCCGAGCTTAACCGGCTCCTGCCTCTATTCGAGGAATATCGCGCTGCCGTCATCGTAGAAGCAACCGTAGCGCTGTTGCAGCTTGCAGGCCGTATCATCCAAAATTATGCACGTGCCAAGGACGCATTGAGCTCCTACGATTATGACGATTTGATATTTAAGACATTGGCGCTCTTCCAAAGCCTCACCCATCGCGGCTGGGTGCTATACAAGCTCGACGGCGGCATCGATCATCTGTTGATCGATGAAGCGCAGGATACAAGCAAGGAACAATGGCAGATCATTCAGAGCCTCACGGAGGATTTCTTTTCCGGTTCCGGCGCGAGGGGTGCGATGGTGCGCACCATTTTTGCGGTGGGTGACGAAAAACAGTCGATTTTCAGCTTTCAGGGCGGCGACCCGGAAGAGTTCCATGCGATGCAGGACTACTTCGCCAAGAAAATCTCAGCCCTCGGCGCACGGCTTGAAGAAGTTCCCCTTACGCTATCCTTTCGCTCAACCGCCGCGGTCCTCGAAGCCGTCGATGCCGTCTTCACGAACGAGACCCATCAAGCATCGCGTATCGGTGCTTCGGGCCTGGTAGAGGTCTGGCCTCTTGAGGAAGGTCACGACCGGCCGGAGCGCGACCCATGGCGCGCCCCTCTCGACTATGTCCTGACTGACCATCCGCGGCGGCGCTTGGCGAAAAGGATCGCGCGCACCATTCGCCGCTGGATTGACGAAGAGCGCATCCTCCCCTCTCGCGGTCGCGCCATAAGACCCTCCGACATTCTCATTCTCGTCCGCACTCGAACCACTTTGATGGATGAAATCGTACGTGCCCTCAAGCTGGAAGATTTGCCGGTCGCCGGTGCTGACCGACTTGAACTTGCCGCCCACATCGCTGTCATGGATCTGATTGCTCTCGGCCATTTTGTCCTTTTGCCCGCAGACGACCACATGCTGGCGTGCGTACTGAAAAGCCCTCTCGTCGAGCGTGACGATGGCCTCGGTATCGATGACGAGGACCTTTTCGATCTTGCGCATGGCCGCGGTCAAACGCCGCTTTGGCGGCGGCTGCAGCACGCTGCGGACAGTGGAAAACCTTACCGCCGCGCGGCATCGCGTCTTGCATGCTTCATAGAAGACGCCGCTTCGAAACCTCCATACGAGTTCTTCTCGTCCGTATTGAATGAGCATGAAGGCCTCCCCCGCATCATCGCAAGGTTGGGCAACGAAGCTGTCGAGCCTGTGAGTGAGTTTCTTTCGCGCTGTCTCGACTATGATGCTGAACACGCTCCTTCCCTTACCGGATTTCTCGCCTGGCTCGCCGGCCAGGGCGCCATCATCAAGCGCGATATGGACTTGGGCTCCGGTGAAATTCGGGTGATGACGGTGCACGGCGCCAAGGGATTGCAGTCCAATATTGTAATTCTCCCCGATACTTGTACGGTGCCCGACAAGGCGCTTCTTCCCAAAATCTTTCTTTCTCCTGTCCGCTCAGACGGCGAGTTGCTCCAGGTGCCGGTGTGGCGGATCAAGGCCGATCGCGACCATCCTGTGCTCGCCGCTTTGCGCGAGGAGCAATTTGAGCGGGAAAATGCAGAGTACGTCCGTTTGCTCTATGTCGCCATGACCAGGGCAGCGGATCATTTATACATCTGCGGCTCCACCAGCAGGGACTTGCCTGAAGGGTGCTGGTACCGTCGCATTATGCAGGCGCTGGCAGCAAAGAACCTTGGGAAGCAGTATCTCGATGAGGAGGGGCGCACGATTTGGCGCCACGAGCATTCCCAAGAGCCCTCTGCCTCTGAGCGCGACAGCCAACACACGCTGCCGCCGAGCGATCTCGCATCGCTTCCTGCTTGGGCAACCACTAAGGCCAATGTCGAACAGCGCCCCTTCCCATGGCTTGCTCCTTCAAGGGCAGGAGAGATCATCGCGTTCAACCGTGAGAGGGCCGAACAAATCGTCTCCCCGCTGGCCCTTCCGACAGACGGCTCCTTTGTGCGTGGCGCCCTGATCCATCGGCTGCTTCAGTCCCTACCCGATCTGCCTGCGGAGCTGCGCGAGGAGCGGGCTAGAGCCTATTTGCGACTTAAGGCGCATGCGCTCTCGATAGCCGAGCAGCAGGAGATCGCTGAGACGGTGATGCTTGTTCTGAACGATCCGGCGTTCCATGCAGTTTTTTCCTTGGACGCCATGGCCGAGGTGCCTGTGGCCGCGCGGGTGACTTTGCCTGGTGGCAGGGTTGTGCCGATTCTCGGGCGCATCGACCGGCTTGTCCTTGAGTCGCGCGAAATTCTGATTCTCGATTTCAAGACAAATCGCCCGGTCCCCGATTCCCCTGCCGAGGTAGACCCTGCCTACATTCGCCAGCTCGCCCTTTACCGCCTGGTGATGAAAGACCTATTCCCCAACAGAGCAGTTCGCGCGGCCCTGCTGTGGACGGATGGCCCCAAATTGATGGAGTTGCCGTCAAGTTTGATGGAAAAGGAGCTCGGCTGAAAACATTGCCCACGCGCGCGCGCACCGCACAGCTTATGGTCTTGACCGTTGCGGTGGGCATACCTACGTTCTCCCGCAAAGTGAATCGGGAAGCGTCTGTTGACCCCCGTAATGGAGCGAGAAATGGCAACCCACAAGGTGTCCGATCTGAGTTTCGAAGCTGACGTTCTGAAGGCGGAAGGCCCCGTGGTTGTCGACTTTTGGGCCGAGTGGTGCGGTCCCTGCCGCATGATTGCCCCGGCACTCGACGAGATCGCCAAGGAAATGGATGGCAAGCTCAAAGTCGTGAAACTCAATATCGACGAAAATCCATCCACCCCGTCGCGCTATGGCGTGCGCGGCATCCCCACACTGATGATCTTCAAAGACGGGCAGGTGGCGTCCACCCAGGTCGGTGCTATTCCCAAGAGCAAACTGCTCGAATGGATCAATCGCTCGATTTGACGTCCTCGTTTACCTTGCTGCGCCCGACACCGATGACTTCGCTTCCCCGCTATTGAGTGCGAGCACATGCCCGGCAAGATAAAGTGATCCGCCGATCAGGATCCGCACCGGATGTCTTGCAGCAGCGGCCTTGCGCACCGCCTCTTCAATCGAGCCCGCGGATTCGGCGCAGTGGCCTTCACGGGTGGCTATTTCGGCCAACTCCTCAGGTGCGAAGGAATTGTCTTCTCCCGGAATATCAACCGTGATGATGCGTTGAGCGAGACCTTTGAAACTCCGCACATAGGATCGAGCATCCTTCGTCTTGAGCATTCCCATCACAATCACGAGGGGCCTGGCAGACCGTTCTTCGATCTCGGCCAGGGCTTGCGCAACGGCCTTTCCCGCCGAAGAATTATGGCCGCCGTCGAGCCACAGTTCGCTCTCATTGGTGAGGCCCCGCAACAACCTCCCCTCGGTTAGCCGCTGCAAGCGCGCTGGCCACTGGACCGATCTAAGCCCTTCGCCGATCTGATGCTCGCCGATTCGCTCCTCCCCCAGCATGCGCACGATTGCAATTGCAATGCCGGCGTTGTCGATCTGAAACCGGCCTTTAAGCTGCGGACGCGGCAGGTCCAGAAGCCCTCGCTCATCGTTGAACACGAGTCGTCCATGCTGCTCGAAGCACGACCAGTCGCGACCCGAAACGCTGAGCGGCGCCCCTGCTTCTAATGCGGCTCGATCGATTTCCTCCTGCGCTTCCTTGACTTGGGGTCCAACGACACAAACAACCCCGTGCTTCAGGATTCCGGCTTTTTCTCTTGCGATGAGGGAAATGCTGTCTCCCAGATAGTGCTGGTGGTCGAGATCGATCATCGTGATGGCTGTGACCTTCGGGCGCTCCACAACGTTCGTGGCATCCAGTCTTCCGCCAAGTCCGACTTCCAGCAGCAGGAAGTCGGCCGGCGTCCTGGAAAACGCCAGGAATGCGGCAGCGGTGGTGATCTCAAAAAACGTAATGGGCTCTCCCCCGTTGATTGTTTCGCACTCCTCGAGCAGCGCGCTGAGATAATCCTCGGCAATGAGCCCGCTTTTGCCCGGACCGGCGGCCAAGCGAATGCGCTCGTGGAACCGAACGAGATGCGGAGAAGTATAGGCATGCACCCTAAGCCCGGCTGCTTCGCCAATCGCTCTCAAATATGCAACGGTTGATCCCTTTCCGTTGGTACCGGCAATGTGAATTACCGGTGGTAGCTGTCGCTGCGGGTTGCCGAGCCGGTCGAGGATTCGATGCATGCGCGTAAGCGACAGATCGATGATCTTCGGGTGGAGCGTAAGTAGCCGCGTCAGAATCCGATCGCTCACCGCCATGGGGAAGACCTCGACCCGTTATCTCAACTGGCAGCGATTTGTTCTTCCGGCACGATGAGCGGAAGCGAAGAGGCCGGTTCCTCGATTGCTGGGCTCTTTGTCATCATGCGAATGAGCCGCGAGAGCGTCGGCCTCAGCTCATGTCGGTGCACGACTGCATCGACCATTCCGTGTTCCTGCAGATACTCGGCTCGTTGAAATCCTTCTGGCAGTTTTTCCCTGATGGTTTGCTCGATAACGCGCGGACCGGCAAAGCCGATCAGTGCGCCGGGTTCGGCCAGATGAATGTCCCCCAGCATCGCATAGGAAGCGGTAACCCCGCCAGTCGTGGGATTAGTGAGCACCACAATATAGGGAACTTTTGCCTCTCGTAGGTCCTGTACCGCCGCCGTAGTACGCGGCAACTGCATCAGAGACAGGATTCCCTCTTGCATGCGTGCGCCACCTGAAGCAGCAAACAGAACATAGGAAGACCGGCGCTCCACCGCCGCGCGCATTGTTGTAATGATCGCCTCTCCGGCCGCCATTCCAAGCGAGCCTCCCATGAAGGCGAAATCCTGTACCGCTGCAATGATGCTGTGGCCGTCCAGATTGCCGTAACCGGCTGTGACAGCATCGTTGGTATTATTCTTCTGTCGTGCTTCCTTCAGCCTGTCGGCATACCGCCGCTCGTCTCGGAAGCCGAGCGGGTCGATGGGAACCTCCGGCAATTCGAGCCTGTCATACTCCCCGCCATCGAACAGCAGGGCAAGACGCGCCTCCGGCGGCATGCGCATGTGATAGCCTGATCCAGGGATGACGAATAGGTTCGCTTCCAGATCGCGGTAAAACACCATCTGCCCGGTCTCCGGACACTTGACCCACATGTTCTCCGGCACTTCTTTTTTGTTGCCGAGGAAGTTGCGAATCTTGGGCCGGATGAAATTCTTTATCCAATTCACAGCTTTGACCCTGCAAGCGTTGTTTGAGCGGCCCGCCCGATGCCTGCGGCGATTTCCGCCGTGAGCTTGAGGGTCATCGCTGCGGTTTGGCCTGTAGCCTTGCCGCCTTCTGTCAAACTGTCGCGTACCGCGTTGACCAGCGCTGAACCAACAACCACCGCATCCGCGCCTCTGGCGATTTCTTCCGCTTGGCTTGCGCTTTTCACACCGAAACCGACCGCGACCGGCAGATTGGTATGGCGCTTGATGCGCGCCACATTCGATTTCACCTGCTCGATATTGGGAACCTTCGTGCCGGTTATGCCCAACACCGAAACGTAATAGACGAAACCCGAGGTGTTGGTGAGCACCTTCGGCAACCGACGATCGTCGGTTGTTGGCGTCGCTAGCCGGATGAAATTGAGGCCGGCTTTAAGTGCCGGAAGGCAGAGTTCATCATCGTGTTCCGGTGGTAGGTCGACGATGATCAGCCCGTCAGCCCCAGCCACCTTGGCATCCTGAAGGAAATTGTCGACTCCGTACACATAAACTGGATTGTGATATCCCATGAGCACGATCGGGATGTCACCATTTCCCTTGCGGAATTCGCCCAACAGTTTGAGCGTCTTCTTCATTGTCTGTCCGCCGTTGAGGGCGCGCAGCGACGACGCCTGAATGGCCGGGCCGTCCGCCATCGGATCGGTAAATGGCATACCGACCTCGATGATATCGGCGCCCGCTCCGGGAAGCCCCTTCAGAATGCTCAGCGATGTTTCGAAATCCGGATCGCCCGCCGTCACGAACGTCACCAACCCTGTGCGGCGTCTTTTTCTCAGCGCCTCGAATGTCCTCTCGATGCGCGTCATGAAATCTTGACCTTCAGATGGTCGGCAACCGTGAAGATATCCTTGTCGCCTCGCCCGCACATGTTCATGACCAGGAGATGATCTTTTGGCTTCTCAGGCGCGAGCTTCATCACGTGCGCCAGCGCATGGCTGGGTTCAAGGGCCGGGATGATGCCTTCCAACCGACAGCACAGCTGGAAGGCCTCAAGTGCCTCCTCATCCGTCGCCGAGACATAATTCACCCGTCCCATGTCATGCAGCCATGCATGCTCGGGCCCGATGCCGGGGTAGTCGAGGCCTGCCGAGATCGAATGAGCCTCCGTGATTTGACCGTCATCGTTCATCAGCAGATACGTTCGGTTTCCGTGCAAGACGCCGGGCCTGCCCCCGCTGATGGAGGCGGCATGTTTTCCGCTTGCCAAGCCCTTCCCCGCCGCCTCGACGCCGTAGATTTCGACCTCTTTCTCGTCGAGGAAGGGATGAAACAAACCCATAGCATTGGATCCCCCGCCGATCGCGGCGACCAGTGAATCGGGCAGCCTACCTTCACGCGCTAACATTTGTTCGCGTGTCTCGCGCCCGATCACCGACTGGAAATCGCGCACCATCTCCGGATAGGGATGAGGGCCGGCAACCGTCCCGATGCAGTAGAATGTGTCTTCGACATTTGCCACCCAGTCGCGCAGCGCTTCATTCAGCGCATCCTTGAGTGTGCGCGAACCGGACAGAGCAGGGATCACCTCCGCCCCAAGAAGCTTCATGCGAAAGACATTGGGCTTTTGCCGCTCGATGTCGATCTCGCCCATGTATACGACGCATTTGAGCCCAAAGCGCGCGCACGCGGTCGCCGTTGCCACGCCGTGCTGGCCTGCTCCGGTTTCGGCGATGATACGCGACTTGCCCATACGTCGCGCCAGCAGGATTTGACCCATCACGTTATTGATCTTGTGAGCGCCGGTGTGATTGAGTTCATCTCGTTTGAAATAAATTTTCGCTCCGCCGAGATGTGCTGTCAGTCGCTCGGCGAAATAGAGGGGGCTTGGACGGCCCACATAATGCTCTAGAAACTGATCGAGCTCAGTCTGGAAGGATGAATCGGTCTTTGCATTTTTGTAGGCAGCCTCGAGATCGAGAATCAACGGCATCAACGTTTCGGCAACGAATCGACCGCCGTGCATGCCGAAAAAACCACGCTCATCGGGCCCGATTCGAAAAGAATTTGGAACGGTGATGCTCAAATTTCGTCGTCCCCAAAAAACCAGTGGCCAAGGTTCTAGAGCATGTTCCGCAAAACTGCACACATATTTCTGAAATGCCTAAGGCGCGGATCAAGGCTCTGTGCGCGCCGCGCTTATGAATTCCCTTATGAGTCCTAAGTCTTTGATTCCAGGCCTTGATTCGACTCCTGATGATACATCGACAATCGGGGCGCCGGTGGCCCTCAAGGCGCGAGCGACATTCACGGCATTGAGCCCTCCCGACAGCATGAAGCGCTTAGGGGCCCGGTTCTTGTCGAGGAGCGACCAGTCGAACGCCAGGCCGTTTCCTCCAGGCAGCGCCTTTGCAAGCTTCTCAGGCGCCTTGGCGTCGAACAGGATCATGTCGGCGCAATCGCGATAGGCGCGCGCCAGCTCGACATCGCCGTCAGTCAGGACCTTGATCGCCTTTATCACCGGTATTCCCGTGGCATCGGTGATGGCCTTTATTGTCTCCGGCTTCTCCTGTCCGTGGGCTTGAAAATAGTCGGGTCGGACTTTGTGGGCTATTGAGTCGATCGCTTCCTTGTTGGCATCGACGATGAGAGCGACAATTTTCGCCCGTCCACGCGCCTGTTCGGCCAGCTCGGCAGCTTTTTCCATCGTCACGTTGCGCGGGCTTGCGGGATAGAACACAAGCCCGACATAATCAGCTCCCGCCTCGATCGCGCAGTCGAGTGTTTCCTGTGTCGAAAGCCCGCAGATCTTCACCTCAACCGGCATCTGCAATCTCTTTTGCTATGGTTCTGGCTGCCGCCCGCGGATCCGGAGCCCGGGTGATCGGGCGACCGATCACCAGGATATCTGCACCGGCCCTGCGAGCCTCGTATGGTGTAGCCACACGCTTCTGATCGCCAGTGGAGGCAGCTCTTGGCCTGACACCGGGAACCACCGTCAAGAAATCGGCGCCAAGCTCGCGCTTGATCGTGGCCACGTCCAACGCGCTGCACACCACGCCGTCCAAACCCGCTGCCTTGGCCAATCGGGCAAGCGCCAGGGAATGGCCCGAGCAGTCGATTGTTTCGCTAAACCCTATGCTTTTCAAGTCTTCATCCGCTAGGCTTGTAAGGACAGTCACGGCGATGAGGAGCGTTCGCCCGGCAATCGCGGCCTTCGCCGCCTCCATCATATCTTGCCCCCCGCTTGCATGCACATTCACGATAGCCGGCCTGGGCTCGAGCATCATTAACGAATTGAGGGCCTGAACGACGGTGTTTGGAATGTCGTGCAGCTTCAGGTCGAGAAAAATCGGTGCCCCATGCCGCGCCACGGCCGCGTATCCGGTCGCTCCATTGGCAAAGAAGAACTCCATGCCGAGCTTGAATAGGCCAACGTCGTTCTTCAGCGACTGGGCGAGCTTGAGGGCCTGTGCAAGATCGGACGTATCGAGCGCGGCGGCGATTGGGTTGGCGAACCGGGCCATGCCCGTGCAATTGCCCAGACCGCCCCAGATTTTGCAACCCTAATTTTCCTTGGCCTAGGACCGATTCTGGAGTTTTTCATACACCATGATTGCGGTTGCGAGGTCTTCAACCGCCGTACCGCACGACTTGAACAGCGTGATCTCATCGGGTGAATCGCGCCCTGAACTTGTCCCCTTGCACAGCGCTGCAAGATCGCCCTGGATCTGAGTCTTGCTGAACCACCCTTCTTTGATCGCTTGCAGCAGATCGCCGGCCTCGCTCATCGCGCCCTCAAAGGTATCGACGAATACGCGAGCCTTTCCCACCGCCTCTCCATCCGCCTCTCGCATCACCGGCTTGAAGGCGCCCATTAAGTCGATGTGCGTTCCGGGTCTCACCCACCGGCCGCAGATGATGGGTTCAGTCGATGTCGTGGCGCATGACACGATATCGGCATGCTGCAGGCCCTCTTCAACGCTGCTTGGAAATTCAACTCGAAACCCCTCCGCGCGCAGATGGTCCGCCAGCCCTTCCGCCTTTTGCCGTGATCGATTCCACAAAAGCACCCGATGGAGAGGTCTGATGGAAGCATGCGCCTTGACGACATGCGGCGCCAAGGCTCCGGCCCCCACCATGAGCAGAGTTGTTGCGTCTTTTCGCGCAAGATAATCGGCGGCAAGCGCAGATGCGGCAGCCGTGCGCCGCAGGGTGATTTCCGTGCCGTCCATGAGGGCGAGCGTTTCCCCCGACTCGACCGAGAATAGAAGATAGTTGGCCTGGACGGTGGGAAACCCGCGCTTCGGGTTGTCCGGGAAAACCATGACAGTCTTTAGCCCGGCATAACAGGGCTTTTGGGAACTCCAGGCGCTCCATGAGGGCATGAGCAGGAAAGTCGCCGCATCGAGACTGGCCCGGTCAATTTGGTGGTGATGGCGGGGAGGTGTTTGGAAATCCCCTCTAAAGGCTTCTCTCAGCGCCTCGATGACATCCTTGTGTGCGGCTTCGTGCGCCAACTCCTCTTTCTTGACTATGCGCATTCCCTAGATCGTGCCTATCAGGCTGGCGTCGTGCTGCATCGGCGGATTGTGCTCGTCGATCTGCTTTTGCAAGTGCAGGTTTTCTGTCTTCAATTTTTCATTGTCGCGCCGAAGCTCCCTGGCGTGCCTGCGCCAGCGGCCCTGGTTGATCCAGGCGCCGATCCAGCCGGTTATCAAGCCCAGAAAAATGCCGAGCACGAGCACTGCCCAAAGGGGCAGATGCAGAAAAACAGCAGGGTTGTCGCGATCGAACGGATCGAGCGAAACATCAACCCAATTGCGGTTTGCAACGGCGAAACCAATGAGAAAAATTGCAGCCGGAAGGCCGAAAACCCAGGCGAAGAAGCGCTTCACGACCCCTTGGCCTGATCCTGGTTGAGACGCTCGCGAAGCTCCTTGCCGGTCTTGAAAAATGGAACACGCTTTGCGTCCACGGCAACCGAGGTGCCGGTGCGGGGATTGCGTCCCACCCGCGCCTCGCGTTCCTTTACCGAAAACGCTCCAAAGCCGCGCAATTCCACTCTATCGCCGTCGCTGAGCGCTTTTATGACTTCGTTCAGCACCGCATTGATGATGCGTTCCACGTCGCGATGGTAGAGATGTGGATTGGCCTGCGCAATTTTCTGTATCAATTCAGACTTTATCATGCGGGCCCCTCTTAACCCGAGGCAACTTTCACTCCGTTGGTCGCCTACTGCGCATCAGGGTGCCAAACAGACATCAGACCGTCAAGCTGAACCCCGCTGCTGCCCACCGCCCGGTCTAGGGCCTCCGCCAGCCGATGCAGGCCGAGGAAGGCCAGGAAACCCTTAAGGGTTGCAAACCCGATACCCGACGATCCGAAACCGTTCTTTGTTTCCCAGTCAATGATTTGTGTGCCCTTGGGGATGTTTTTCACCCTCGCCAGCCAGTTGACCGCCACATCCTCGCCGCCAACTGCATCGATCAGCTTTTCCTGCAAGGCCTGTCGCCCGGTATATACCCGCCCGTCAGCCAACAGGCGGACCCGCTCGATCGGCATTTGCCGGCGCTCAGCTACGAGTGTCACAAACCAATCGAATGAATCGCGGATAAGCAGCATCGTCACTGCCTTCACCCTTTCCGATGTCGGCTTGAACGGTGTGGGCTCTGCCTTCAGGTCTCCCGACTTCAGTTCCTCCACCTTCACCCCGATGGTGCTCAACAGCTGTGAAACATCGGGCCACTGGAAAACAACCCCGATCGACCCTGTAATCGTGTTGCCGCGAGCAACGATGTAGTCGGCGGCGATCGCAGTTGCATATCCACCTGAGGCAGCGACCGAGTTCATCACCGCCACGACCGGCTTCTTTTCCGAAATTTTTCTCACCGCCTCATACAAAGCCTCTGCTCCGACTGTCGTTCCGCCGGGCGAGTCCACATGCAGTATGAGCGCCTTCACTCGGTTGCTCTCTAAGATGTTTTTGAACAGCTTCAGGGTCTTTTCATCGCCCGAGATGAACCCCTCGATGCGCACGCGCGCGACATGGTCGGAAAGTCGCGAGAATGCTCCATCCTCGCTCGACAAAAGCCCAACCACCGCCAACGCGGCGATCATGATCGCCCCGATCCGCCAAAAGGATACTTGTCGCCTGAGCCTTCGGCGGGCGACGATTTGATCGGCTTCTAGCGTCATTCTGGCTGTCTCCGGACCGGCCGTCGAGAGCTCACTCGGCGTCTTTGTCCCTCTTGGCCTTGTTCAGTGCCGCGCCGAGAATGTCGCCGAGCGAGGCACCCGAGTCAGAGGAGCCATATTGCGCCACCGCCTCTTTCTCTTCGGCAATTTCCAGCGCCTTGATCGACACCGAGATCTTCTGGTTCTTGGGGTCGATCTGCGTCACCTTGGCGTCGACCTTTTCCCCGACCGCAAACCGCTCAGGCCGCTGCTCCGACCGGTCCCGCGCCAGGTCGGATCTCCGGATGAACGCGGTTGCACCGGAACCGGCAATCTTCACTTCGATGCCGTTCTCCTCAACCTTCATCACTTCACAGGTAACGGTATCGCCCTTCTTGATTCCGGCCGTCTGGAGCTTCTCCATCGGACTGCTGGCAAGCTGCTTGATTCCAAGACTGATCCGTTCCTTTTCCAGGTCCACATCGAGCACCTGCGCCTTGACGACGTCACCCTTCTTATACTCCTTGATCACCTCTTCGCCCGGCCGCTTCCAGTCGAGATCCGAGAGGTGCACCATTCCGTCCACATCGCCGTCGAGTCCAATGAACAAGCCGAACTCGGTGATGTTCTTGACCTCGCCTTCGACGGCAGAGCCCGCCGGATACTTCGCTGCGAAGCTTTCCCACGGATTGCTTTGAGTTTGTTTGAGGCCAAGCGAGATCCGCCGTTTGGCTTGATCTACTTCCAGTACCTGGACGGTGATCTCCTCCGAGGTGGAGAGTATTTTTCCCGGATGCACGTTTTTCTTTGTCCAGCTGAGTTCCGAGACGTGCACCAAACCCTCTATCCCCTCTTCCAGTTCAACGAACGCGCCGTAATCGGTGATGTTGGTGACTTGTCCCTTTACCCTGGCGCCGACCGGATATTTCGCAACCACGCCCTCCCATGGATCCTTGTCGAGCTGCTTCATTCCGAGACTGATGCGTTGCGTCTCTGGATTGATCTTGATGATTTGAACCTTGAGCGATTGGCCGACGGACAACACATCCGAGGGATGGTTGACACGCTTCCAGGAAATGTCCGTCACATGTAGAAGGCCATCGATGCCGCCAAGATCGACGAACGCGCCGTAATCGGTGATGTTCTTGACGATGCCATCGACGAGCTGGCCTTCCGCCAGGTTTTGCACGATTTCAGAGCGCTGTTCGGCTCGCGTTTCCTCCATGATGGCACGCCGTGACACCACGATGTTGCCGCGTCGGCGGTCCATCTTCAAAATCTGAAACGGCTGGGAAATATTCATCAAGGGGCCGACATCGCGAATCGGCCGCACATCGACCTGGCTTCCCGGCAGAAAAGCCACCGCTCCCCCGAGGTCGACCGTAAAGCCGCCTTTCACCCGGCCGAAGATGACCCCGTCGACCCTCTCGTTTTTGGTATAGGACTCCTCGAGCCTCGTCCAAGCCTCCTCCCGCCGGGCTTTGTCGCGCGACAGAACTGCCTCGCCCATGGCGTTTTCGATGCGCTCGAGATAAACCTCCACTTCATCGCCAACCTTGAGCCTCTGCTCGCGTCCCGGTTGGCTGAATTCCTTTAGCGGCACCCGACCTTCCATTTTGAGGCCAACGTCGATAATGACGAAATCGTTCTCGATCTGGACGACCTTGCCCTTGACGACCGACCCTTCGGCGATGCCTGAAGTCGCAAAGGATTCCTCGAGCAGTTGTGCGAAATCTTCACGACTGGGGTTCAACGAGCTGGCATCGGCCATTCCATCCTCGAAATAAGTATTGCGTTGGCCCACGGCAAAATCCGCAGGACGTCCCGGAGGCTTGAAAAAAGCGAATCATCTGCCGCCGGGCGATAGAATGTTTCCGTATTTGGTTGAAGCGCTGTCCGGCCAGGCCCCGGCAAGTGCATTTCCCAACTGCGGAAACGATTTAGGGCCCACCCTTGTGCGAAGCGGCCCCGGGTAAGTGCCCGTCGACCAGTCGCCGGGCTGCCTGGAAAGTGGCTTCTATATCTAAAGACGTTGTGTCGAGCAAGTATGCATCCGCCGCTGGCCTTAGGGGGGCCACCGGCCTGGTCCGGTCTCTTTCGTCCCGAAGCACGATTTCCCGCAGGATTGAGGCGTGATCGGCGAATTCCCCGCGCGCTTTCAACTCTTTGAACCGCCGCCGCGCACGTTCCTCGGGTGAGGCAGTGACGAAAAATTTCATATCGGCTTCGGGGCATACGACGGTGCCAATGTCACGGCCGTCGAGAACAGCTCCAGGCGGCGTCATGGCCACCTTGCGCTGAATGCCGATCACCTCCGCCCTCACCTTTGGGTGGGCCGCAACGATGGAAGAGGCCTTGCTCACCTTTTCCGTGCGCAGTGCATGATCTGGGTACTTTTGCCGATGGTAGGCTTTCGCCGCCTCAAGCGAGGTCCGTTCGTCATGGGGATCGCCATTGGCCTCGATCACGGTGAGCGCAATGGTGCGGTAGATGGCGCCCGTGTCGAGATAGGCCAGGCCCAGGTATTGAGCGAGCTTGCGCGCCAAGGTTCCCTTGCCCGAAGCAGCAGGTCCATCGACGGCGATGATCAAAGACGTGCCCCCTCGACGTCGATTTTCGCTCCTGTTCGGATCAGGACCTCGCGAAACGAGGGAAAGCTCGTGGCGATCATTCGAGCATCGTCAACCGCTATCGGGTTTCCCGCGGCCAGCCCCATGATGAGAAATGACATTGCGATTCGATGGTCGAGATGGGTCTCGACCATGCCGCCCCCCGCAACCATTCCCCCGGTAACTTCAAGCCAGTCGTCGCCCGATCGTGTTCGCACCCCATTGCTGGCGAGACCCGCCTCCACGGCGGCGAGCCGGTCGCTTTCCTTGACCCTGAGTTCTCCCAGTCCCTCCATTCGAGTGGTACCATCGGCGAACGCCGCGGCAACCGCTAGTATTGGATATTCGTCGATCATGGATGCAGCGCGCTCTTTGGGAACCGTTACGCCCCTAAGTCGGCTTGAGCGGGCGACGATATCGCCGACCGCTTCTCCCCCCTGCTCGCGCTGATTGGTGAGGGTTATGTCTCCGCCCATTTCGCTGAGAGTCTTGATGAGCCCCGTGCGGGTAGGATTGAGCATCACATTTTCAATTTTGACTTCTGAATCCTCGGTGATGAGCGCGGCAACGATTGCAAAGGCCGCTGAGCTCGGGTCGGCCGGAACGGCTATTCTCAAGGCGCGCAGCTCTTGATGCCCCGATACGGAAATCTCTCTGGCGCTGCCCTTTTGTTCAACAACGATATTGGCGCCGAATGCCTTGAGCATTCGCTCGGTATGATCACGCGTGGCTATGTTCTCGACCACGGTTGTTCTGCCCGCAACGTTCAGGCCGGCAAGCAGAACAGCCGACTTCACCTGTGCCGAGGCGACCGGTAGCTCGTATCTGATCGGCACGGCCGCGTGTGCTCCATGGACCGTCATCGGCAGAGTATCACCCGGAGAGGCATCGAACCGCGCACCGATCTGTTCCAAAGGTCTCATCACCCGCGCCATCGGTCGCCGCGACAGTGACGCATCGCCCACGAAACGGACAGTGATCGGCGTTGATGCGACGAGACCCAGTGCCAGCCTCGCTCCCGTGCCCGAATTGCCGAAATCCAGCACCGATTGCGGTTGCGCAAATCCTCCCAGTCCAACCCCATGGACGCGCCAACGACGACCATCGTTCCGCTCGATATGGGCGCCAAGTTCGCCCATCGCTTTCGCTGTATTAAGGACGTCTTCAGCTTCGAGAAGACCCTCGATCTCTGTGGTGCCGATGGCGATGGCGCCAAGCATCAGCGAACGGTGGGATATCGACTTGTCCCCTGGCACCTTTATGGTGCCCTTGAGCGAGCGTGATTTTCTCGCAACAAGCGGTTGGGAAGGAAGTTGAGCCAATGTAAACCGTTGGTTGCCGGACCCCGACGGCTTGGGTCCTAACACAGAGCGTACGAGCCCGGAAGCTTTTCGTTTTGACAGAAGAGGTCGCCTGTGGCAGGGGAACCGGAAATTCAACGGCAAGCAGAGGTTATAGCTTCGTGGTTAAGGCTGAACTCGGCACCAAACGCTCCTGCCCGTCCTGTGCGGCGCGCTTTTATGATCTCCTGAGGAACCCGATCGTTTGCCCTAAGTGCGGCCAGACATTCGTGGCAGAAATCTTGCTTCCCTCCAAGGGCGATGCGACCGGCCAGCCGGTCCCCAAGCCACGTCCCGTGATTGAGCCTGAAGTCGAGCCCGCGCCCACGGGTGTGGAATTGGTGAGTCTCGAGGAGGCCGAAGCGCCGGCGGAGGACGAGACCGCCGCGATTGAGGATGTCGATCTCGGCGAAGAGGTTCAGGTCGAGGGCGAGGAGGACGATGTATTCCTCGAGGCCGAGGAGGAAGATGAAGCCGCTGTTCCCGATATCATCGGCGGGCCGAACGATGCCGCCGAGGAAGAGAACTAGCCCAACTTTCACTTGATTGTTCTCAGCCGCCCTTTTATGGTCCGCGCCGTTTCAAACGGGCCTTCCCTTCGCCACCGCAGGCGACGCCGGCCGCTGCAAGTTATCTGTGGGGTCATAGCTCAGTTGGGAGAGCGCTTGAATGGCATTCAAGAGGTCGGCGGTTCGATTCCGCCTGGCTCCACCAATTTAACAAGCAGTTGAAAAACGATTCTCCCAAGTCACCGCTTCAACCCTGAAGGGCACGACGCGTCCTGCCAGGCAGGAAAGGGCTCTTTGTTCAAGGGGCAGCGAAGACCAAAAAAGCAAGCAATCACAACGCACTGATTCAACGCGCGCTCAGCCGTCGAAGTTGAGCCGAAATCCCTCGATCACGATGCAATCCCGCCCGGCCGATGTCTAACCTACCCCTAGAGCTACTGGGTCTGATCAGAAGAAGTTGCGGAAAACTCAGCAGTAAGGAACCTTTTCGGCCGGCCATTGTTTAGAATGGGGCTGTCACTTGGGGAGATGCACTAATGCCACGTCACAAACAATCTGTCTCGCAAGACCGCGCTGAGAAATCCGGCCGCCCGCCATGGCCCGATCAGGTCACTGAATCCCAGTATGATCTGCCGGAAGAAATGGAAAGTGCCGACCGGGCGGCAACCGAGACTGTCGCGCACCGCGTGAGTGAAAGAGGAGCCCAGGCCGCCAGAAGTGTTAGGGCCGCTGGCGAGCGTATTACCACAACCGGCAGCGCCGCCGCCGAAAGAGTATCAGCATTGGCCGGAGTGGCGCGCGATGTTTCGAAATCCGTGGCAACTCGGGTGGAATCGTTCACCCAGCGCCGTCCTTTGAGCGCTCTCGCCGGTGCATTGTTGGCCGGTCTGGTGTTGGGTTTGTCGCGCCGCCGCCGGCGGGAATAGTCTCATCGCAGGTCAATGGCGGGCGAACGCCTGGACATCTCGCCCGCCTGACCGCAGTTGGACCGCACCAAGAGGATAGACCCTTCGCAATAAGGGGTTTATCCTCGCTGTTGTCTCGGTCGAGAACAGTCCATGGCGCCGAAGACATCTTTGGAGATATTCCAGAAGGCCCTTTCGGCATTGAGCGAGCGGCGAGTCGAGCTGGCGAAGTTTCTGGCCTCGCCCCAATCCTCACGTGACGATGTCAGTCGTTGGGCGACGCAGCTCACTGCCACACACGAGGCCATCGAGGTATTGCGCAAGGCCATTGCCGAAGCAATGGCGGAACAGGAAAGAGCGAGCTGAGTGCCGATTTGGCGACTTTTTTGACACTCTTGCAGACAGGGCCGCCGACGAAATATCTTTGACCAGAGCCCAGAGGGGAGTGTTGGAACCAGCAAGCGGATTTGCACGTTTAAACCGATTGCGCACGCAATGGTGAAGTATGACCATATCCAAGACCGTTCCCATGGTTTCGGTGTTGCTGCTCATTACCTTCAGCAGTCCTGCATGGTGCGAGCCGCAATACAAAATCCATGATGATTGCCTTGGCAGCTGGAAAAGCTGCGCCGCCCATGTCATGAAAATAGACGAATTCGATGCAGAGTTCGCACGATACTACCCGCTCTGGCCGACATATCAGGCAGAGGGGACTCTTTCCTCGCCCGTCTTGTTCGATGAGCATCCCTGGTCCAACGGCAAAGGGCGCCTGAACTGCCAACAGGGCCGCACGATTCTGGCTGAGCAGGGCTTCCGGCGTGTGCGAAGTCTCGAGTGCGACGGCCGCGCCTATACGTACCTGGGGCGGCACGGTGGCATGAAATACAGGATCACCCTAAACTCCATGTCGGGCCGTATCCTCTCCGTCGAACCAATCTAGTTCATCTGCCAAGTTATCGCATTTCAGTCAGTCTTCTCCGCAGGGCCAGTTTTTCGGCGCCGTTAGACCGGCGGGCAACTTGGTGTTCGCATCCCCGCACGTGATGTCCAGCTGCTCCTGTGTAAGATCTCGCACACCGCTCAAGTCGGTGCCTTCGAATCTTGCCCAATAGAGATAAGCCCGCTTGAAAATCGCTCCACTTAGGTTCGCCGCATGAAAGACTGAGCGATGCAATGTTGCGCCGGTCAGATCGGCTCCGGAAAGATTTGCATTGGCGAAATTGTTGCGCATGAAATCGCCTTCCGCCAATATCGCACCGCTGAGATCAGCACCTTCAAAGGTGACGCGAAGAAACTCTGCCTTCACTAGTCGCGCTGCGTTGAGCTTGGCCCGCGTGAAGATCGCCCTCGCTGCCAGTGCCTTCTCGAAACTCGCTTCCGTAAGATCAGCCCCCTCGAAAGAACTCCGCACCAGCTCGGCAAGGTGCATATTGGCCTTTGCAAGCTTGCTGTCGGTAAACACCGACCCCGAAAGGAAAGCGCCCTCTAAATTGGCTCCCGAGAGGTCGGTCTTTTCGAGCATGAGCATTTGGACATTGCAATTGTTCCAATTGACCCCCGGCCCGGGATGATCCTTGCACCCTGCCGTCGCCGTTCCCGACATGGCAAGCCCGATAGAAAGCCCGACAACTTTCAATATGTTTGCAGAATTCATCATGCCCTGTCTCCTGCCGGATGAACTTGGAAACCGTTGAACGTGCAAAGCCCCTGCCTTTGGCTTGATTATCCGGTCCAACCCTATCATATTTTCATTCGGCGATGCTTCTTGGCAAGGTCGCCGTCATAGCTGCTTGGATGGGGGCTGACCATGTCTCGAATGACCCTTTTCTCATCTCCCTTTCTACTGGGGTTTGAGGAGATCGAACGGTTGCTCGATCGCGCCTCTAAGTCCGCCGGCGATGGATATCCACCATACAATATCGAGCGTTTGGCTTCCGATGGCAGCGAGGCGGAGATACTAAGGATTGTCCTGGCAGTGGCAGGCTTCTCCCGCGAGGAGCTTGACATCAGCCTCGAGGACAATCAGCTGATAATCCGCGGCAAACAGCACGACCACGACCGTTCGACCTATCTCCATCGCGGCATTGCCGCTCGCCAGTTCCAGCGGACCTTCGTTCTGGCGGAAGGAATGGAAGTCACGGGAGCCTGGATGACAAACGGTTTATTGTCGATTGAACTCCGGCGCCCCGAGCCTCAAAGGCTCATCAGAAAAATTGAAATTCAGGACGCCTGACCCCACATATTTATCATGCTCGGGCCCGCCCGCGGGTCGCGAACACACCATCGTCCAGAAGGTGAACGGTAGATGAACGCGATGGCAAACAAGATCAAGATGTCGGATTCGGAGTTCGCCCGCCTGGGTGGGGGGCATCTGGCATATATCCGTGAAATCGATCTTGAGCAGGCGTCAATCTTGTTGGGCGAGAGGCCGGTGGTGCCCGCCGGCGGGCTGCTGTTTTGTCTTTATGCGGCCGACGGTACGCCTATGGCGATCTCCCTCAGCAAACAGGCGGCCTTCGCCAACGCAATTGCCAATGAGTTGCTGCCGATGCCGGTCCATTAGCGCTGCTAGGCCGCGTGCGGTGTCGTTGCCGCAGGTTCTGTCAGGATAGCATACAGTCCCGCGGCATCTTCCGTGCCCCGCAACTTTTGCGCAATTTGCGTATCTCGGAACAAGCGGGATATCCGCGCCAGGGCCGTAAGATGATCCCCGCCGGCGCTTTCCGGAGATAACAGCAAAAACACTAGGTCGACCGGCTGATCATCGACCGATTCAAAATCAATTGGCACGACCAGCCGCGCGAAAAGCCCATGCACGCGCTCAAGGCTGGGGAATTTACAGTGCGGAATCGCCGTGCCCTGGCCAAGTCCGGTGGAAAGCAACCGTTCACGATGCAAGAGACCCTCGAAAATCTGCCGTGCATCGAGCTTCGTCCGTTTGGCTGCCTGGTGCGCCAGTTCCTGCAGCAGTTGGCGCTTGTTGGTGACCTTAAGCGCCGGCAAGATACCCTTGAGTTCGATGATCTGTGAAAGCTGCATGGCGTGTTGTCCAGTACTTGAGGGCAAGTGAGCCCTGGCTGTAGTAAGGCTCAACTGTTGGCTGACTTGTTGGACGATCCCGGATCTATCCATCCGATATTCCCATCGTCCCTGCGATAAACAAGACTCAACGACCCGTTCCTGGCGTCTCGAAACAGCACGAAGGCTACATTCGAAATGTCCAGCTGCATGGCTGCCTCCCCGACTGACAGCTCCGGTATCTGGTGCATGGTTTCCGCGACGATGACCGGATTGAGATCGCTTGGCTCATCATCCTCGTGTTCGTGACTTGGCGGCTGGATGATGAAACTCCTCACGTCTGCCACATCCGCTGGTTTGCGCCGGTGATTGTGATAGTTCCTGATACGCTGCTTGTACCGCCTGAGCCTCTTCTCCAAATGATCGGCGGCAACATCGAAGGCAATGCGCGCGTCTCCATCCACGCCATGTGCCTGCAGCACGATTCCGGTCGCCAATTGCAGCGTACAGTCGCTCCGAAAGCGCGAGCGCTGCTTCTCGACGGTCACATGCGCGCGCACCGTTCCGTCGAAGTATCGCGCTACGTCGCTATTCAGTCGACTCTCGACATGATGTCGTAGGGCATCGCCAACTGAAATATTCTTACCGGTCACCTGAATGTGCATGATATCGAAACGATTCGGTTCCCCGCCGCGTGAGACATGCTGTTGATCAATAAGAAACCTCTGACTTTGTGGCCGACAATATAGCGGGCCTTGAGCGTTAAAGTTGTCCTCTGCCGTCTAACGCGCGGCGGAAACTAGTTACCGCCTAACGCGAAGTCAATACGAATAATTTCGCGCCATGGCAGTTGAAACTTCACTGCGGCCGGCTGCGTATTCGCTTCTCCCTGCGCCGCTGCACAGATGACGGGATTCCCAGCGCTTCACGGTATTTGGCCACCGTCCGCCGTGCAATTTCTATACCCTCTTTCTGCAGTCGCGCGACGATGAGATCATCCGACAGAACGCCACTGGCGCCTTCAGCCTCGACCATCTCCTTGATTCGGTGGCGCACGGCCTCCGAGGAATGCTGATCCGCCCCACCTTCCGTCGCGCCGATCGCACTGGTGAAGAAATATTTGAGTTCGAACGTCCCTCTCGGCGTCGCCATGGATTTGTTGGCGGTCACTCTGCTGACCGTAGACTCATGCATCGAAATCGCTTCCGCGACTGTTTTCAGGTTGAGCGGCTTCAACTTTTGCACCCCCTCGACCAGAAAGCCGTCCTGTTGGCGCACGATCTCGCGTGCGACCTTCAAGATGGTTCTCGCCCGCTGGTCGAGGCTCTTCACCAGCCACTGCGCGCTCGACAAGCACTCGCTCAGGTAAACCCGGTCTTCATCGCGATTGCCGCGACTGATCTTGGCCAGATATTGCTGGTTGACCAGAACCTTCGGTAGGGTTTCCGAATTGAGCTCCACGAGCCAGGTGCCGTCGGGGGCCGGCCTGACGAAAATGTCCGGCACCATTGGCTGAACGATCAAGCTGCCGAAGGCATTTCCAGGCTTCGGATTGAGTGCCCGGACTTCCTGGACCATGTCCGTGATCTCTTCGGCTTCGGCGCGGCAGATTTTCTGCAAGCCCACGAAATCACGCCTTGCCAGAAGGTGCAAGTTGGCAACGAATTTCGCCATGATCGGATCGAATCGTCCTGCCTCCTTCAATTGCAGCTCGAGGCATTCCTGGAGATTGCGCGCACACACCCCCGGTGGATCGAATTGCTGAAGCGAAAGAAGCACCCGCTCGACGTCTTCAACTCGCGCCCCCAGCGTGGCTGCAACCGCATCGATGTCGCCGCTGAGATAGCCTGTCTCATCGACCATTCCGATCAGGAAGCCGCCAATCATGCGGTCGCCAGCATCGGCGATGTTTAGATGCAGCTGCTGTGTCAGATGCTCCTGCAGCGTGATCTCGCGGCTAACAGTGCTGGCGAATTCGAAATCCTCCGACCTGTTGAAGGATCCCCCGCTTGCGCCGCTGAGGTTCGACCAACCGGAATCATTTGGTCCAGGGATGGCCGGCTCATCAGTTCTGCTCTCCTCCTCAAACGTATCCGGCTGATGTTCCGCTCCGCCTGTTTCGCCTTCGTCCTGGCCTGCTCCCTGCGGCTGCTCCGAGGGGGTCGATTGCGCATCGCTGTCTTCCTCGCGTTCCAGCAACGGATTGCGTTCAAGCTCGGCGGCTACAAATGACTGAAGCTCGAAGTTCGACATCTGCAAGAGTTTGATGGCCTGTTGCAGCTGTGGCGTCATCACCAAACCTTGGGTCTGACGCAACTCGAGTTTCGGTGTTAGAGCCATGAACGGCCTGTCGAACTGCGGCGAACCGCGAGGGTCTAAAGAGTGAATTCCTCTCCAAGATAAAGGCGCCGAACATCGGGATGCTCGACAATCTCCTGCGGGTTGCCCTCCATCAGGACTCGGCCCTCATGGATAATGAGCGCCCGGTCGACGAGTTCAAGCGTTTCCCGGACGTTGTGATCCGTAATAAGCACCCCGATTCCCCGAGAGGTGAGCTGGCGCACCAGTTCGCGTATATCGATGATCGCAATTGGATCAATCCCAGCGAAGGGCTCATCGAGGAGCAGAAAGTCCGGGTCGGCCGCGAGCGCCCTGGCGATCTCCACGCGGCGGCGTTCGCCGCCAGACAACGCCACAGCTGGCGAATTCCTGAGGTGGGTGATGGAAAACTCATGCAACAGACCACGCAACTTACGTTCACGTTCGGCCCTGTCGCGCTCGATGAGCTCCAGGACCGCTCGTATGTTTTCCTCTACCGTGAGGCCGCGGAATATCGAGGCCTCTTGAGGGAGATAGCCAATCCCATGGCGTGCCCGCTGATACATTGGCAGCCGTGTCAGGTCTTCTCCGTCGAGAGTAATTGTGCCCACATCGGCCGCGAGCAGCCCCGTGATCATGTAGAACACGGTAGTTTTGCCCGCGCCGTTGGGCCCAAGCAGTCCCACGGCTTCTCCGCGGCTGACTTGCAGACTGACCCCCCGCACCACTGGCCGGCGCTTGAAGCTCTTGCCCAAATTCAGGGCAACGAGCCCGCCGGAACGATGAGACCGGAGCTCTTGGCCGCTTTGTGAGGCCACGCCCGCGTGCTGGCGGCGCGGGCGTGAGGCTGATCTCAGCGTCTTGGTTGCTGTGGAATAAGACTTGTCCAAGCCAAACCGCTCCCGCAATTACCGCTCAATTGAATTAAAAATGTGTGAATGACTCACATCAGTTGCTCGAAGTTCGCGGCACGAAGCTTCCTTTAACCCGCCCCCCGGTCATCGAGCTGGTCTTGGACTTCAGGTCTGCCTTTAGCTTTTCGCCGCGGATGACGGTGTTGCCTTCCCGAACAACGACATTACCGGTAACCGTTAATTCATCGCTCTTGACGTCAAGCAGAGCGTGTTCCCCGGTGATTGTTTGGCGCGCCGTCTTGATCTCCACATTCCCCTTGGCGTCGATGTGGGTTACGTCCGTCTTTTTCGATCCGTCCGGCTGCAGCTCGTCCGCATAAGTCACCACCATCTTATCGCTCGAAAGACGGGTGCCGGTCCTTTCCGCGCTTACATTTCCGCTGAAGATCGCTTTTTTCTCAGCCTCCAGGATTTCCATGCTGTCCGCTTCGATATTGACATTTTGCCTGCTGGATACGGACTCCTGAATGGTCGCCGCATCAAGTGTCTGGGCGCCAAGCTCTCCATTGGCAACGGTCGAAACCGCAACGCCGAGCGCTACCAGTCCCGGCTGCAAATTGAGCAATTTCCCCATGGCAGTAATCCTCAAGAGCCATCCTCTCCGAAAGAAGCCTTCACACCATTGAAGAACAGAATTCTCGCCCCGTCATCAATGATTTCCAAGCCGTTGGACCGGATCGTGCCGCGTGGGTGAGCAACGACAACAGGCACCTCGCTCACCAGCCGATGCTCATCGATCTTGACTTGTGCTTTTTCCATCTTGGCTGTGATCCCTTCCGTCGAGCTGATGGTTACACCCCCCTCAAGATCGATTGTCTTTGCATTCGCATCATACAACGCACGCTGCGAACTGATGGATATTTCCTTGCCCGATTTCCGTTCGATTTCCGCCGCCACGTCCTGTAACCGCACCTTGCCCGAATCGGTCTCATCCTGGATGGCGTTTCTGGCCGTTACCGAAAACGGCCGCTGCTCTTTGTCGAAGCCGGTGAAGCGAGACCCGCTGACCGTCACCTCCTCTTTCTGCGCCTTGCCGGTATCCACCTCAGGAACTGCCTGCCGTTCTGCCAGTGATGGCATTTCGGGAACCAGAGACTCAAATGTGCCAGCCTGATAGGCCAGAACTCCAATCATTGCCAGAGTGGCCATGAAGAAAATGCGCGCCAGCCAGCGCGAGACCCTGAAGCGTATTGCCCCCGCCCGGCGGCGATCAATGTGCGAATACATCCTCTTCTATCCAGCCCGCCAAATCGAGATGCGCCCTGACAGGTACGAACTCGAAGCACGCCCTTGCCAGTTCCGCACGTCCCTCTCGCTGCAGAATCTGATCGAAACGAGCTTTTATTTCATGCAGATAGATCACATCGAGGGCCGCATATTGCTTTTGTGCATCCGAAAGAACGGGTGAACCCCAGTCGGAACTCTGCTGTTGCTTTGCCAAGTCCAGCCCGAGCATCTCCTTGACGATGTCTTTAAGCCCATGCTTGTCCGTATAGGTGCGGGCAAGCCGTGATGCGATCTTGGTGCAGTAGAGAGGAGCAACATCGGCATTAAGATACTGCTTGAGCGTTGCAACATCGAACCGTGCATAGTGAAAAATCTTTAGTATGTTCCGGTCTTCCAGCAGCGCCTTGAGCCTCGGCGCCGAGAAGCTGGTTCGGTCGATTTGAATGAGATGCGCGTTCCCGTCTCCGGCCGAAAGCTGCACCAGGCATAGCTTGTCCCGCTTCGGGTTCAGCCCCATTGTTTCCGTGTCCACCGCTACGACGGACCCGAGATCGACTTGTAGGGGCAAATCCCCCTTATAGACCTTGATTGTCATGAGCAGCGATAGTCAGACCATGTTTGTTTCGAGGGCCCGATTCCCCCGCACGCCCAAAAGTCGAAAGCCCTAACCCTCAGCGCCACCGCAACTGGTGCCCAGAAGAGGACTCGAACCTCCACGCCTTTCAGCGCTAGTACCTGAAACTAGTGCGTCTACCAATTCCGCCATCTGGGCTCATGCCGGTGTTTATGGCCCCCCCTGTGCATTGTCAACTGAGCCTCTGCCGATCGCTCTCGGGTCTATGCAATGCGCCTCTCCGCCGTTAAATAGCCCTGACAGTTCTTATGGAGTGATGATGCCTCCCCTGGTCCCGGACAACTCCCACCGCCTGGTCACCATAATCGGCGGATCAGGCTTTGTCGGCCGTCACGTCGTGCGCGCCCTCGCCAAGCGCGGCTACCGCATCAGGGTCGCCGTCAGACGTCCCGACTTGGCAGGCCATGTACAACCTCTCGGGAAGGTCGGCCAAATCGTTCCCGTTCAGGCGAACGTCCGTTATCCCGAATCGCTTCGTGCCGCCTGTGCCAGCGCGTATGCGGTTATCAACTTGACTGGGGTGCTCCACAGTTCCTCCGCCCAGACCTTTAGCGCCATCCATGTCTTGGGGGCCGAGGCAGCGGCTCGTGCCGCCCTCGAAAGCGGCGCTCAGATTTTCATCCAGATGTCGGCCATAGGCGCAAAGGCCGACAGCCCTTCCGAATACGCTCGCACCAAGGCTGAAGGTGAAATCCGCGCCCGTAAGGCTTTTCCTGGCGCAATGGTGATCAGGCCGTCGATCGTTTTTGGACCGGAGGACAGCTTTTTCAACCGTTTTGCGGCTCTCGCGAGGGTGTCTCCATTCTTGCCGCTGATCGGCGGCGGCCGCACGCGCTTCCAGCCGGTTTTCGTCGGTGATGTCGCCGAAGCTATGGAGCGCCTCCTCGAGAGGGCTGATGCCGATGGAAAGACCTATGAGCTTGGTGGCCCCGAGACATACACCTTCAAACAGCTGATGCGCTTCACGTTGAATACGGTCATCCGCCGCCGACTGCTCCTTCCGCTACCCTTTCCTCTCGCCAGCGCGGCAGCCTTTTTTCTGCAGCTCTTGCCCAGGCCGATGCTCACACTTGACCAGGTGAGATTGCTGCGCACCGATAACATCGTGAGCGAAGAGGCGCTCAAAGAAGACCGAACCTTGAGTGGGCTCGGCATCGCGGCCCGCGATATCGAAGCGATCGTCCCCGCCTATCTGTTCAGATATCGCCGCGCCGGCCAGTTCACCGAAGCCCAGCTCGAAAAATTTCCCGCTAGGCGTAGATCAGACCAACGCTGATGCCTGCCAGAATGATTGCTCCGAGCAGCACGCGGTAGATGACGAAGGGGAGGAGGCTGATGTGTCGAATAACCGACATCAGAAAAGCGATGGCTGCAAGCGCGCACAAAAAGGTGAGCGCTCCGGTCAGCACTGCATCGGCGGTGACCGGTTCTCCAGATTGAGCTGCCTGGCTGAGGACGAGAATTCCTGCCCCGATCATAGCTGGAATCCCGAGTAGAAATGAAAAGCGTGCGGCTTCCGTGCGCGTGAAGCCCAAGGCCCTTGCGGCGGTAATGGTGACACCCGACCTGCTTGTCCCCGGGATCAACGCCAGCGCCTGGGCAAATCCGATCAGCAAAGCCCGCGGCAGCGTCATTTCCTCCATTCGCTTGACCATGGGGCCCATCCAGTCGGCTACGAGCATCAGCACACCGAAGATAATCAGGTTCCACGCAACCACCGTCGGGCCGCGAATGCTGTCGAGCGAACCTGACTGGCGAAGGTACAGCCCGAAGGCGACCGCTGGAATGGTACCGGCGACGATCAGCAAGGCAAGCCGGCCTTCGTTCGTCATGTGTCCCTTGAGAAGCTGAAAGCCGCCGCGCAACAGCGCCAGCACATCGCGCCGGAAGTATACGATGATCGCCAAGAGCGACCCCATGTGCACCATTACATCGGTGACGAACCCCTGATCTGCCCAGCCGGTGAAGATTGGCACCAGGATAAGATGGCCGGAGGAGGAGATCGGCAAGAATTCTGTGATGCCCTGGATGATGGCGAGTACGATGATCTGTTCAAGTGGCATCGGGCGGTCTCGAAGTTGAGGGAGCGTTTGCGAATCGCTGGTGGCTGCAGTGAAGGAGCTGTTCTATATACAATGCCCTGGCCGCTGCAAAGCTCGGGGGCGCGCGTTGCCTTGCGGCACGCCTTGAGCTGCCGCATTATCTGATCATGAACAAATCTGCCCAAAAGCCGCGCTAGAAGCCGTTCGCAGGCCTTAGCATGCCGAAGCTCTACCATAGCCCGCTCGATCCCGCCTCGCGCCGCGTTCGAATGGCCATGGGTGAATACGGCGTTGACATTGAATTGATCGAAGAGCGCCCAGGTCAGCCCAGCGACACGTTGCAGGAGCTCAATCCCGCCGGTTTGACGCCGGTGCTCATCGAGGATGATCGTAGCGTTGTTGTCGGCATTGAAGCCTTGAGCGAGTATCTGGAAGAAACGCGCAGCACCGCCAAAACCACTCTGCTTGGACGGACCCCCGCTGAGCGCGCGGAGACGAGGAGGCTCGTCGCGTGGTTCGATGGCAAATTTCGCGCTGAGGTGAGCGAACCGCTTCTGCGCGAGAAGCTGATCCGCCGCTTTCTTGCGCGCGAGCTGGGCGGCGGTCCTCCGGACATGAGCAAGGTAAGAGCGGCTCAGGCCAATATGCGCTTTCACCTCGATTACATCGCCTCCTTGGCCGATAACAGGAATTGGCTCGCCGGTGCCAATTTGTCCCTTGCCGATCTCGCCGCCGCTGCCCATCTGTCGAGTCTCGACTTCCTGGGCGAAGTGCCCTGGAGCGATGCCAGCCCGGCCAAAGCCTGGTATCAGCGAATTAAATCGAGGCCTTCGTTTAGGCCGCTTCTATCGGACTACGTGCGAGGGATTGCTCCGCCTCCAAACTACGCCGACCTGGATTTTTGACATATCTGGCCATGCCACTGTCGCTTGAACAATCTTTAAAACAGCAGGCGAAAGCCTTGGGATTTGACGTCTGTGGCATCGCCACACTCTCCTCTGATGCTGAGGCAGCGAGACGGCTGTCCGCCTTTCTAGCTGCCGGCCGCCATGGCGACATGCAATGGCTCGCATCGACAGGCGAACGACGAAAGGACCCTTTGGCCCTGTGGCCCGCGGCCCGCTCCGCAATCATGCTGGGCATGAACTACACACCGAGCCTCGATCCACTGGAACGCCTGAAGCAGGCTCATGTCGGAAACATGTCGGTCTATGCCCTGGGCGACGACTATCACACCATCATCAGGGGCAGACTGCAGCAGCTCGCCCGTCGCGTCGCGTTTGCCGCCTCGGCCGAAGTCAAGCTATTCGTCGACACCGCACCGCTGATGGAAAAGCCGTTGGCGCAAAAAGCCGGCATCGGCTGGCAAGGCAAGCACACCAATCTCGTATCGCGCCAGTTTGGGTCCTGGCTTTTCCTGGGCGCGGTGCTGACGACGGCCGAACTAACCCCCGACACGATGGAAGAAGATCATTGCGGTTCTTGTCGGGCCTGCCTGGACATTTGCCCCACCAACGCGTTCCCAGCCCCCTATCAGCTCGATGCGCGGCGTTGCATTTCCTATCTCACGATTGAACACAAAGGACACATCGACGTCGAATTCCGCTCCGCCATTGGTAACCGGATTTTTGGCTGCGATGATTGTCTTGCCGTTTGTCCGTGGAACAAATTTGCAAGAACGGCAAGCGAGGCGAAGCTCCATGCTCGCTCCGACCTTGAAAACCCCACCCTCGCCGAATTGTTGACCCTTGACGATAGGGCCTTTAGGGCCAAGTTTTCCTCCTCCGCCGTAAAGCGAACAGGACGCAACCGTTTTGTGCGCAATGTTCTCATCGCTGCAGGCAATTCGAGGGATTCGCGGCTGAACCCGGTGATCATTCCCTTGCTCAAGGACGAATCGCCGCTCGTGCGGGCAATGGCGGTATGGGCCTTGTCCAAGCTCATGGACGCCGTCGACTTCGCCTCGCTGCGGAACTCCTATCGCCCGAGCGAAGCTGATGCTTTTGTGAACCTGGAGTGGGACAGACGTGCCGCCTGACACTTTGTGTCTAGGCCGGGCTCATCGCCCGGGAGGAGTCACCTTCAGCATGGTTTCAATTGTATCGATGATCAATTGAAGATCGCGCGGCGATGACAGCCGGTGATCGCCGCCTTTGATCAGCGTAAATGTTACATCATCGCCGGTGAGGCGACTGTAAAGCTTCAATCCGTGCATCCACGGAACATCCCCATCGCTTTCCCCGTGCAGAATCCGGACCGGAAAATCAACTGCGATGCCGCGGTCGAGAATCAAATGCTTCCGCCCATCCTCGATCAACTTGCGGGTTATGATGTAGCCCTCTCCGTAGCTGGACGGCTCCAGCCACTGCCCTCGCATTTCGATCTCACCTCGCGCCGATGCCTCGAGGCCTGCCCACAGCAACGCCTCGGTCATGTCGGCGGCGGGCGCAATCAGGACCATGCCCTTGATGCGCGCAAGCTGCTCGGGCTGGTTGGCTTGAAGACTCCTGCTCAACAGCAGCGCCAGATACCCGCCCATGCTCGATGCGACGATGAGCTGCGGTCCATTCGCTACCGTGAGGAAGATCTGTTGGACATCCGCAAGCCAGTCGCTCAGGGTGAGATCGTGAAAATCTCCCGTCGATAATCCGTGCCCTGAATAATCGAACCTGAGAAAGCGGCGCCCGGCAGCTTGTGCCGCCGCAGCAATCGCCCCCGCCTTGTTGCCCGCCATGTCTGATTTGAAGCCGCCGAGCCACAGGATACCGATGCCGGGAGCATCCGGGTTTTCGTGCCTGAACGCCAGTCTTGTGCCGGCGGGCGTATTGAGGAACTCTACATCGCTCAGGGGGGATCTCCCTGGAATTTCGTTTTTCCGGGCCCGCTTTTTTAACGATAGTTGCCGAAACACGCCACTGAAACGGCAATCGTGCCTGCACCCGCGGGCAATGCTTGCTGCACGCTTGACTTCACGTGAGACTTCAACATGTATTAGGGTCTTACCAACCGGCTGAGATTCTCGAGCCGCATCGAGAGTTTGCTGCCTCTGCAGAGGAGAATTGAACATAAACCGCAAACCATTTGTCAAGGAACAGCGCCCCCGTGAGGACGGGCCGCGTGTCAATGAGAGGATAGACTCCCGCGAAATTCTTTTGATCAATGAAAAAGGCGAAAAAGTTGGGATTATGAGCCCCCAACAGGCCATGGCGCTGGCGGAGCAGGCAGGGCTCGATCTCGTCGAAATATCACCCGGAACGCAGCCGCCGGTCTGCAAGATCCTCGACTACGGGAAATACAAATATCAGGCGCAAAAAAAAGCCAACGAGGCGCGCAAAAAGCAAAAGATCATTGAGATCAAGGAAATAAAGATTCGCCCCAACATCGATACCCATGACTATGGGGTGAAAATGAAAGCAATCAGAAGGTTTTTTGAAGAAGGCGACAAGGTTAAGGTCACGCTTCGCTTTCGCGGCCGCGAAATGGCCCATCAGGACATTGGCATGGAACTCCTGCAGCAGGTCAAGAAGGACACCGCGGAAATAGCCAAGGTGGAATCAGAACCGCGTTTCGAGGGCCGCCAGGTGGTTATGGTTCTTGCGCCCAAATAAGACCGACGAGACCGCTGGCTGCAAGGGGGCCGACAATGTCAATTTCAAGCACTGTTCAAAAAACCGCCCCTAAGGAACAACTAGTTGCCCATGTCTTTCGTGGCATTGTTGCCATGGTGCTGGGCGTCTTTTTCTTTACCATCCAGGATCTCATCATCAAGATGATCTCCGGTGGCTATCCGGTTCACGAAATAGTTTTCGTCCGCAGCTTCGCCGCTATTCTCATTATTGGAGTGATTGCCCGGTTTGATCAGGGTTTCGCCGGACTGAAAACGTCGCGGTTGGGACTGCACATTGCCCGCTCGATCGTCATGTTCGGCGCCTATACGCTCTACTACTTGGGTTTAGCCTCCTTGTCGCTTGCCGACACGACTGTGATTTCCTATGCCGCCCCATTTTTCATCGCCACCCTCGCCCTGGTGTTTCTAGGCGAGCGCGTCTCGACCGCACAGTGGGGGGCAATCGCCGTTGGGTTCTTGGGTGTACTGATTGTCATGCGCCCCGGCAGTGGGCTTTTCAACGCAGCCGCACTCTTGCCCTTGGCCGCCGCCATGCTTTACGCCGTCGCCCAGATGTTGGCCCGCTACATCGGGCGCACCGATACCGGATCGTCCCTGGCCTTTTATCTAACGATCGCGTTCGTAGTCTTGAGCGGTCTCTGCGGTATTGTTTTTCAGCTTCTGCCTCTGCCGGTCCTCGGCAATCCCAGTTTTGATTTTCTTGTTCGCCCATGGGCTTGGCCCACCAACTACGATCTCGCTTTAATGCTTATCTGCGGTTTGGTGGCCTCCCTTGGCATCTATTGCCTCTCCCAGGCCTATCGGCTGGCTCCTGCGGCCCTCGTATCGTCGTTTGAATACAGCTCTATCCCGTGGGTGATCCTTTGGGGGGTGCTGTTCTTTGGACAATGGCCGACCCTGGCAACCATAGGCGGCGTCATATTGGTCGTCAGCTCCGGCCTCTTCATGTTGTGGAAGGCCGACTAGCGTCTACCCGACCTTGCATTTGGTCATGTGGCACTCTATAACGCGCGGGCTTTGAGCCGCCCGGCAGGGCATGCCGTGGCGGCTCTTAATGCTTGGCTCTTTGCTTCAAGAGCCATCAACTCGTGAAGGAACAAGCAAAATGCCCAAGATGAAGAACAAGTCATCCTGCAAGAAACGCTTCAGGATGACTGCAAGCGGCAGGATCCGCTCTACCCAGTCCGGCAAACGGCACGGCATGATCAAGCGCACCAACAGGCAAATCCGCAACCAGCGGGGCACGACAATTCTCTCGCCGGGTGACGAACGCCTGGTGAAGATCCACATGCCCTATGCCAGATAGCCGTCGTGAAGGGAGTGATCCATGGCACGCGTTAAGCGTGGCGTAACCGCAAGGGCCCGCCACAAGAAAACCCTCAAAGCGGCAAAGGGCTATTATGGTCGCCGCAAGAACATTTATCGCGCCGCCGTGCAGGCGGTCGAGAGGGCCGGCCAATATGCCTATCGCGACAGGCGTCGCAAGAAGCGCAATTTCCGCTCTCTGTGGATCCAGCGCATCAACGCCGCTGCCCGCGATCTTGGACTGACCTATGGTCGATTTATCAACGGGCTCGGCAAAGCCGGTATCGAGATCGACAGGAAAATACTCGCCGATCTCGCCGTTCGCGAGCCCCAGGCGTTCGCTTCGCTTGTGGAAAAGGCAAAAGCCGCTCTTTAATCGCGCACTTTTCAAGCCGCATTGCCGGGCCTTCGGGTAGCTTCAAGCCGCCTGGAGTCTCGGTTTTTTGAGGATCGCATGAATACCACCAACCAGAGCCTCGAAACCGAAATTTTGAGTGCTATCGCCGCCGCGCCGGACGAAGCGAGCCTTGAGCAACTGCGCATCGCGAGCCTTGGCAAGAAAGGCTCGATTTCCGAGCAGATGAAAACTCTTGCCGCGCTGGAGCCCGAGGAGCGACGCACGCTTGGGGCAGAGCTGAACCAGCTCAAGAGCAAGGTCGCCTTGGCCATTGCTGAAAAGAAGCGGGCTTTGGGCCGCGTCAGTCTCGAGCAGCGTCTGAAACAGGAAGGCAGCGATGTAACTCTTCCGGCTCGGACAGAAGTATTGGGCTCGATTCATCCAGTCAGTCACACCTGGGAGGAGGTGGTTCAGATCTGGGGTGATTTGGGTTTTGCCGTCGCCGAAGGGCCTCATATCGAAGATGATTTCCATAACTTTGGCGCGCTCAATATGCCGCCCGAGCACCCCGCCCGTCAGGAGCACGACACGTTCTATTTCAATGAAAAAGCAGATGGTACCCGCATGGTCCTGCGCACCCATACGAGCCCGGTGCAGATAAGGACCATGCTGTCCTCCAAGCCGCCTATTCGCATTATCGCGCCGGGGCGAACTTTTCGCTGCGACAGCGATCAGACGCACACGCCCATGTTCCATCAGATCGAGGGTCTGATGATCGACGAGCAGACCCATTTGGGTCATCTCAAATGGGTATTGAGCGAGTTCTGCAAGGCGTTCTTCGAATTGGATCAAGTCAAGATGCGTTTCCGCGCTTCGCATTTCCCATTTACTGAGCCTTCCATGGAAGTGGACATCAACTGCTCCTGGGAGGGAGGCCAGGTAAAGATCGGGCAGGGCGATTCCTGGCTTGAAATTTTGGGGTCCGGAATGGTCCATCCCAACGTATTGAAGGCTGGCGGCATTGATCCCGATCGTTATCAGGGCTGGGCCTTTGGCATGGGCCTCGATCGGATCGCCATGCTCAAATATGGTATTCCAGATTTGCGCGCCTTCTTCGAAGCCGACCTCCGCTGGCTGCGTCACTATGGATTTAGCGCCATCGACGTGCCAACCCTCGCCGGAGGGCTTTCATGAAATTCACCTTGTCATGGCTCAAGGAGCATCTGGCGACCGATGCTACGCTGCAGGAGATCGTTAACAGTTTGATTGGCATTGGTCTCGAAGTGGAAGATGTCATCGACCGAGCCGAAAAGCTTGCACCCTTCAAGGTGGCGAAAGTCAAAAAGGCCGAGAAGCATCCCAATGCGGATCGCTTGAGCGTCTGTCTTGTGGAAACTGCCGAAGGCGATGTGCAGGTGGTATGTGGCGCCCCAAATGCGCGCACCGGCATGACCGGCATTTTCGTTCACCCCGGGACCCATATACCAGGCACCGGCATCGATCTTGAGCGCGGCGTCATCCGCGGGGTTGAATCGAACGGCATGCTGGTGTCCGAGCGTGAGCTGATGATCTCCGATGATCACGAGGGGATCATCGATTTGCCCGATCACTTTCCGGTGGGCACCCCTGCCGCAGTCGCGCTCGGTCTCGACGATCCCATGATTTATATCAAGGTCACTCCCAACCGTCCGGATGCCTTGGGCGTTCGCGGCATCGCCCGTGATCTTGCAGCCAAGGGAATAGGCACCCTCGTACCGCTCGAAACAAGGTCGGTGCAGCCGTCGTTCAAGTCTCCGCTCGATGTCGAGCTTCGTTTCGAACGATCCGATGCTGCGCCCTGCCCGCTATTCATTGGCCGCTATTTCAAGGGTGTCGGCAACGCTCCCTCGCCCGCTTGGCTGAAGCAGCGCTTAACGGCCATTGGCTTGCGGCCGATTTCAGCTCTCGTCGATATCACCAACTACATCACCATCACATACAATCGTCCGCTGCATGTCTTCGACGCCGACAAGCTTGACGGACCGGTGCATGCCCGATTGGCAGAGGAGGGGGAGCAAATTCTGGCTCTCGACGGGCGCACCTACACGCTCGACTCGACCATGACCGTCATAGCCGATGCGAAAGGCGCCCAAGGTATCGCCGGTATTATCGGAGGCGAGAACACGAGTTGCACCCCGCAGACCGTCAATGTCTTTCTCGAAGTCGCCTTGTTCGATCCCCTTCGCACCGCTGCCACCGGCCGCAAGCTCGGCATCAATTCCGATGCGCGCTATCGCTTCGAACGCGGTGTCGATCCGGCCTTTGTCGCCCCCGGCGCGGAAATCGCCTCGCGGATGATCTTGGATTTGTGCGGTGGCGAAGCTTCCGATCTTGTCGTCGCAGGTGCAGCACCGGATTGGCGCCGCAGCTACACCTTGAGGAAATCCCGGGTCAAGTCGCTTGCCGGCATCGACGTGCCGATTCCCGAGCAGAAGCGCATACTCGCGGCTCTGGGCTTTGATGTAGCCGAGGCCGTGGCGGGATTCTCCTGCAAGGTTCCAAGTTGGCGTCCCGATATCCAGGGCGAGCCCGACCTCGTCGAGGAAGTCTGCCGCATCGTCGGCCTCGACAACATCCCGCCGCAACCCTTGGCGAGGCCGCATGCTGTGGCAAGACCGGTGCTCAGCAGCTTGCAGAAAAAAACGATCGTCGCAAGGCGCAGGCTCGCTGCGCGTGGCCTCAGTGAAGCGGTGACTTGGTCGTTCCTGCCTGCATCGCACGCTGCCATGTTTGCTGGCGGCAAGCGCAATGACGCGCTTATTCTTGCCAATCCGATTTCCTCCGAACTAACCGATATGCGCCCCTCCCTGGTGCCCAACCTGCTTGCTGCCGCCAGTCGCAACTATGCGCGTGGCTTTGACAGCATCGCCCTCTTCGAGGTTGGCGAGGTCTATGCGGGCGACCGGCCCCAGGATGAAGCCCTTCGCGCCGCAGGTTTGAGACGCGGCCCCAACCACGAGCGCCACTGGTTGAGCAGACAGCGCCCTGTCGATGTTTTCGACGCCAAGGCCGATGCATTGGCCGTGCTTGAGGCCTGTGGCGCTCCGGTTCAGAGTCTGCAGGTGGCAGCCGAAGCTCCCGATTGGCTGCATCCGGGCCGTGCCGGGACTATCCGACTTGGTCCGAAAAACCCTTTGGCGGTCTTCGGCGAGGTGCACCCGCTTGTGCTTGAGGCCTTCGAACTTAGGGGACCTGCAGTGGCTTTCGAGATCACCCTCAGCTCAATTCCCGTGTCGCGATCGAAGTCTTCAGCGCGCGCCGCCTTCAATGCGTCCGACCTCATGCCTGTCTCCCGTGACTTTGCCTTTGTCGTGGATGAAACAGTCGCGGCGGATCGGATCCTCAAAGCGGTACGCGGCGCCGACAAGTCGATGATTGGCGACGCAACGATTTTCGATGTCTTCGCCGGCGGGACATTTCCGCCCGGCAAGAAATCCGTGGCCGTAGCCGTGACGCTTCAGCCTCGCGACCGGACCCTGACCGATGCGGAGATCGAAACCATCTCTCAAAAAATCATATCCGAAGTAGCAAGAGCAACGGGCGCAACGTTGAGAAGCTAAGCTTGGGGCAGGGCCCCTATTTATGCGTTCCCTATGAAGATACCCGCCAGAAAAACCAGAAACCCTCCGACCGCCACTTGAAACCCGGCCCGCATGAACGGAGTGTCCATATATCTGTAGCGAATCCAGGAAATCACGCCGAGCTCGATGAACACGATGACCGTCGCCAGAACGGTCGCTGTCCAGAAATCCGGAATGAGATAGGGCAGTGCATGCCCCAGCCCGCCGATTGTCGTCATCATTCCCGTCGTCAATCCACGGATCAGCGGATGACCGCGGCCGGTGAGCTTGCCGTCATCCGACAGTGCTTCTGCAAAACCCATTGAAATCCCGGCGCCGATCGAGGCCGCGGTACCGACAAGGAAAGTCTCCCACGTGCTGTGGGTCGCAAATGCCGCAGCGAACAGCGGCGCCAGCGTCGAAATTGAACCATCCATCAGGCCGACGAGGCCTGGCTGCACGATCTGCAGCAGGAACAACCGCCGCTGTGATTCCTCTTCTTCCACCTTGGCGCTGGGCGTCAAATGTTTCTGGCCGAGCCGGTCGGCGAGCGAGCCGTGGCCCTTTTCGGCGGCGGCAAGCTCCTGAAGCAATTTCGTCACTGCCGGATCGGTTGCTCGAGCCGCCGCCTGGCGGTAGAAATTATAGTTCTCCGCCTCGATTGTCTCCGCGTGCGTACGGATATTGTCGAGATTTGCGTGTTTCATGAGCCACGCCGGCCGGTGTTTGACGAAGCCCGTGACATCGCTCCGTCTGATGAGCGGAATGAAGTCGCCAAATTTCCTTCGGTAGGCATCTTCGAGCCGGCGGCGATGCTCTAACTCCTCCTCCGCCATCTCCAGGAACACTTTTGCCGAAGCCGGAAATTGATCCATCAGTGTGTTGGCGAAGGTCGCGTAGGTTCGCGCGTCCTCCTCTTCGCTCGATATTGCAAGTGCCAGAATCTCCTGTTCGGTAAGATCGGAAAATCGCTTCAAGTTGAAATGTCCTTCTGCTTCGTGGGCAAAACATTAGAATCATTCCAGACTGCCTGCCACTGAAATGATTGAATTTTCAGAGAGAACATGCGCCTTGTCGGCACGGCCGGCCGCTTGACGCTGGTCCCCGCGCCTGCCATCTACCGCCGCATGATCGATACGCGCCTCATCCGCAATTTCTCCATCATTGCACATATCGACCATGGCAAGTCGACGCTCGCCGATCGTCTCATCGAAGCGTGTGGTGCCGTGCCGGAGCGTGAAATGAAGGACCAGATCCTTGATTCCATGGATCTCGAACGCGAGCGCGGCATTACCATCAAGGCCAACACCGTGCGGCTCGATTACACTGCAAAAGACGGAAGACCATACGTTCTGAACCTGATCGACACTCCCGGCCACGTTGATTTCGCGTACGAGGTCTCCCGCTCTCTTGCCGCCTGCGAAGGCTCCCTACTTATCGTCGACTCCTCGCAAGGTGTCGAGGCCCAGACCCTTGCCAACGTTTATCAGGCGATCAACAACAACCACGAGATCGTGCCCGTGCTCAACAAGATCGACCTGCCGGCTGCCGAGCCTGGCCGGGTCCGCCAGCAGATCGAGGATGTCATCGGCATAGATGCCTCGGACGCCTTGGAAATTTCTGCCAAGACCGGTCTTGGCATAGACGACGTGCTCGAAGCCATCGTCCATCGCTTGCCTCCTCCAAAGGGCAATCCTTCAACCACGCTGAAAGCCCTTTTGGTGGACAGCTGGTACGATCCCTATCTGGGCGTCGTGGTGCTCGTGCGCATCGTCGATGGAGAGCTCAAGAAAGGCATGAAAGTGAAGCTCATGTCTACCAATGCCTCCTATCTCGTGGAGCGCGTCGGCATCTTCCGTCCCAAGCAGGACACGGTCTCGAGCCTGGGACCCGGAGAAATCGGTTTCTTCACAGCGGCCATCAAGCAGGTGGCCGACACCCGGGTCGGCGACACGATCACCGATGACAGAAACCCCGCCTTGATGCCCCTGCCTGGGTTCAAACCTGCCCAGCCCGTGGTGTTTGCCGGTTTTTTCCCGGTCGATGCCTCGCGATTTGAAGACCTGCGCGATGCCATGGGCAAGCTGCGTCTCAACGATGCCAGTTTCTCCTTCGAGATGGAAACCTCAGCCGCTCTTGGCTTCGGCTTTCGTTGTGGTTTTTTAGGCCTCCTTCATCTCGACATCATCCGTGAGCGGATCGAGCGCGAGTTCAATCTCGACATCATCACCACCGCACCCTCGGTGATCTATCGCTTCACCCTGCTGGATGGGCAGGAAATCGAGCTCCACAATCCCGCCGACATGCCCGAGCCGATGAAAATCAAGACAATGCATGAGCCGTGGATCGAAGCGACAATCCTCGTGCCCGACGAACACTTAGGCGTCGTGCTCAAGCTGTGCGAGGATCGGCGGGGAAGACAGAAGCAGCTCACCTATGCCGGCTCCCGCGCCATGCTGGTTTATGATTTGCCTTTGAATGAAGTGGTCTTTGATTTTTATGACCGGCTCAAATCGGTCTCCCGCGGCTATGCAAGCTTCGACTACCACATTACCGGCTATCAGGAATCCGATCTCGTGAAGTTGGCCATTCTGGTGAACTCAGAACCGGTTGACGCTTTGTCGATGATCGTCCATCGCGCCCGCGCTGAACAGCGTGGGCGGGTGATGTGTGAAAAACTGAAGGAGTTGATCCCGCGCCACATGTTCCAGGTGCCGATTCAGGCTGCCATCGGGGGCAAGATAGTCGCCCGCGAAACGATTTCGGCGCTGCGCAAGGATGTGACCGCCAAATGCTACGGCGGCGATGTTACCCGCAAGCGCAAGCTTCTTGAAAAGCAGAAGGAGGGCAAGAAGAAGATGCGCCAATTCGGCCGGGTTGAAATTCCCCAGGAGGCATTCATCGCCGCCTTGAAAATGGACGAGAACTAGTCTGGATCTTTATTCACTCGGAACCGAATACACCTTCCGCCGTACTCCGCATAGATCAACTTTCCATCGACGAAAACCGGTCCTTCTGGAAACTCCGCCTGAGCGTTGAGGACGCTCGGTTCGGCGGCGACACTTTTCGAGACCGCGAGGCAATCGTGGCAAGCGGCAGACGCATGATCCTCAATCCTCCAGCAAGAACTTCACCCCTAAGCCTAGGGCAAAATTGAAATCGAACAAAGATGGAGGAGCCCGGCGCTTTGGCTTACGCGTTCGCCTTTACACCGGTGTCGATTTCACATGCAACGCCGGTACCCCCGAGGCCGCAATAGCCGTGCGGGTTCTTGGCAAGATATTGCTGATGATAGTCCTCGGCGTAGTAGAATTCGCCCGCGCGCGCGAGCTCGGTGGTCATCTCACCATATCCCATCGCTCTCAGGGCTTTTTGATAGGCGACCGTGGCGGCCTCCGCCGCCCGTCTCTGCGCCTCGTTTGTCCAGTAGATGGCGGATCGATATTGCGTTCCAACGTCGTTGCCTTGGCGCATGCCCTGGGTCGGGTCGTGCGCCTCGAAGAACACCTTGAGCAGGTGTTCATAGCTAACCTTGGATGGATCGTAGACGACCTTTACCGTCTCGGCATGTCCGGTACGGCCAGTGCAAACTTCCTCATAGGTGGGATTGGGAGTCATGCCGCCCATATTGCCGGCCGCCGTGACCCAAACGCCGGGAATGTTCCAGAAGACCTTCTCCGCCCCCCAATAGCACCCGAGCGCGAAATAAGCGGTCTCGCTGCCGTCCGGGTACGGTCCCTTAAGTCGCCGCCCGCTTACGAAATGCTCAAGTGCCGTTGGAATAGCCTGTGACCGTCCCGGAAGGGCCGTATCGCGGCTGGGCATTTCCAGTTTCTCTCGACCGGCGAAACGCATATGTGGAACCTCTTGAAGATGATGCTCTCCTAATGTTGGCCGCCGACCGCGTCTATACAAGGGCCAACTCAAATTTCCGGGCAAATTTGGTGTGCGGAGGGGCAATGGCTGCACCCGCCGGCATGACTGGGCAAACTGACAGTCTTGAATGCACTCCGTCCCTGGTTATAGTGCGCTGCCGTCTGCGGCGTCGACTTCCAGGGAGAGGTGGCCGAGTGGTTTAAGGCGCACGCCTGGAACGCGTGTATACGGGAAACCGTATCGAGGGTTCGAATCCCTCCCTCTCCGCCATGTCTACACGGGCCGCTGAGGAAGCCCGATATCCGAGTCACGCTCGCGGCCTTGATCTCGGGCATCCAGAGCGGCCTCGACGGTTCGTAAAACCCACCCGGAACACGCCCGGAAGCGTATCTTCAGGAGCAGAGCTCTTCGATCTCGGCGCGGGCGTCGTGGACGGCGCAGCACATGGCCCATAGATCGTGCTGCTCGGCGGGCGTGAGGCGGCCCTCGACATACGCGACGAACGCGGCGGGGAAGCA
>DATBLQ010000008.1:0-59520 GCA_036555325.1 Aestuariivirgaceae bacterium
CGCATTTGCTCCGCCCGGCCTAGCGCTGTGCTGACGTCGGTATCAGCCTTAAGGCTTTCGAGATTGAACAGCGTCAGATCGAGCTTTCACTGGTTCCCTGACCCCGGCAGGCCTACACGCTTGTCTTTCATATAGCCAAGCCGCAAAGGGACCCCACGCCACCGCTGTGCCGCCAAGCGCTGCTAAGGCGCCCAAGGTGTTCACCATCCACAGGGGAATCCCATAGATAGTGTAAACGGTGATCGGCAGCTTGAACGCTTCCTCTGGCCGTACCGGTGCATCGTTCAATTTGGCAAGCCCCACAGCTGTTGGTTTTGAAAAGCTCAAGACGAGAGTATGCTTTCCCTCTGAGTTGGGGCTTATGGTCCACGATCGACGTATTGGCAGAGCATCGCTGCTTACTTCGAGGGGTGTTTCAGGATCGATTTTGAAGCCCGATGAACTCAGCTTAATAAGGAGAGTATTGCTATAGCTCCCCTCCTCAGCCGATAGAGCAAGGTCCACAGTGGGGGTTTCGTTGAGGCGCATGCTTTGAGAATACTGAATATCGATGCTTAAGACTGTTCCTTGATCGACTGGGTTGAGAATCGGAGAAATTCGGTTCAGCAACGAACCACGCGCCAACTAGACTATTCTCGTCCTCAGGATGAGGCAGGAGCTGGTCTCGAATTGCGATGGTTGTTGTTAAAGTCGCCTCTTTTGCTGCCGGTCCGGCTATCAGTTTTGGCCAAACGTATGGTGTCGCAAATATGAGTGCGGATAGTATGAGGAGAATAATGATTGCAGGAGCGCGTCTCTTATTAAGGACTGACACTTTTGAAGTTGCCGGCATCAGTCGCCACTCGCCTTGCAATGCGCGATGATACCACTGCATGAGCAACTTCGCGATCCAGGTATCGGCGAACCAGTACCCATTGCGAATCAACAGCGCTGCTAAGACGTGTGGGGTGAGTTTTTCGATAAAAATGGCATGAACGGTGTCAGATTACCCTGCCCAGCAGTATGGGCAAGCGTAACACTTCATAGTTTACAAAACATCCAATATTTACAATACATTAGCAGAATAGATGGCGGAGACGGAGGGATTCGAACCCTCGATACGCCTTTAAGGGCGTATAACGGTTTAGCAAACCGCCGCCTTCAGCCTCTCGGCCACGTCTCCGGCGAAAGTTTTCAACCAGTTAGTGGGTTGAAACGCAAACATCAAGCAACTCAGAAATAGAAATTGGCACCCAATTGGCACCCAAATTCCAGATCACACCCTATCAATGTTCGATTTTTGTTTGCAGGACCGCCTCAATTGCTGTGGCAGCCAAGCTGTCAGTCTTCTCGAAAAGATGGGCGTAGGTGCTCAGGGTGACAACGGGGCTTCCATGCCCCAAGCGACGGCTAACTGTCAACACATCGAGGCCAGCTACACAGAGCGGCGAACTCTCACCTCATTGTCGCTTTCACAGGTTAAGCGTATTCTTTGGTTGGCCACGCGGGTTGGAGGTTGTCATGCTTCAGCTGAACAGAAATCTACTTTGCTGCTTGGTTTTATTGTGCAGCGCAACGAGCAGCTATGCTGCCGATCCGCAGAGATGGTGCTTTGGGGTTGGAGGGCCTAGTGATCAGCGGGCTGAACTGGTCTTTCTCGATGACGGCGTCATCCAGATGAATGGCAAAGACCTTGGGATTCGTGAGCGCGAAAGAGTCATGATCGGGACCATGGACGTTGAAAGTACGGGAGCGTCGTACAAAGACCAGAAGGTGGTGATCTATGAAGATCGCGTATTCTGGCCCTGCTCCTGACGAATCGCGCAGCCGACGTGGAACGTTCACGAATTTGCAGCTTCCCCGCAGTTCTTGTGCTTGGCGCTGGAATTGCTGCCGCGCGTCGTGCCACATGAATCCTTTTCCATTTAGCGATTGGTGCAGCCCATCGACTACTTTAATAGTTGCCGTTAGAAGCTTCTCCGCATCGCCAGCGTATGCGGGTGGCTTGCCGACAACTGCTTTGCCAGTAAGTGCATGGGCTAACTTACTGTCTTGGTGATTGCGAACCCGGATGAGTCGATCACTCTTAAACACCTTGTTGCCGTCATCTTGAACTTTGCGAAGCTTGTATCGTGCCCGTTGTTTCTGCTTTGATGCGGTATCGCCTGCTCGAATATCGGCACGTCTGTGGTATGCATCCTCCACAAGAATCCTTCTGACTTTGGGGTCTTTGATAAGTTCCACAATAGTCGGAATGCTTTCGCGGTCCTCACCAGGACGGTCCCACAGCGTGCATAGGCGCACAATCTCGGAATTGAGCATCGACTTGCGAAACGAATTGAACGCATTGGCCGCACGCGATGTGGGAATCTGACGGCTCAGCACGTCAGTAAAGAAGATCATTTGATTGTTTTCGTGCACGCTCAGCCAATCGAGCAAGTGGCTCAATACAATACCTTCTCGGTGCGCTCTCGTGCCACCGCTACTCTCTCCTGCGGCGTCAAACTATTCAGCCATTTCTTGAACCGATCCATGCTCTATTTTATAGGCCGGAAACCCATCCCCGCCGAGTCTCAGTAAGTTGTGGATAACTTGTGTGGAAAACCTGTTGACGATTGTGGATGACGGAACATGACGCGAACCGCGCTACCGATCAGCGAGTTCTTGGATCGACTCGAACAAACGCTCTTGCCGACGGAATCATTGGGCGGTCTCAGACAGCTTGAACATCACGTCGGCAGAGCGTTCCACGACAAGCTGCGCGGCCATGTCTTGCTGTCCACTTGCACGCAGACATTTGCGCTCGAAACGCTTGTGGCCACATCAACCAAACAGATCAATGAAATGACGAGGGTGATGCCGGAGGTTTCAATTATCTTCCTCGATTTTGTGACTACGCTTCGCAAACTTCGCGCTGCCACACTCTTGACCACTCACGGTTATCTGGGGGTGGGATATGGATTGCTACGAGACGTAAAGGACAACACCATTCACTTATCTGCCGTGTTTCAGCGCATGATAACGTCTCTTGATCTGATGGGCATTTCGCCCACTCATCCGCCGAAGGCGACCAACGAGGAACTCAAGAACCTGCATCGCAGGCACCGCATTAGAACGGAACGGAAGGTGATAGGCGATTTTATAGGAGCATCATCAGGATTCAGTGAAGATGATATTTTCGAGCTAGAGCGTTGGGCAGATTTATTCGACCGGGAGGTACATGGTTCGTTTCTATCATCCTCGATCTTTGCCCTCGATTGGGTTCAGGGTCAGGAAATGCTGCACTTCCTGCACGCTGACGAAAGCATGGAAGGCATGTTTGCCAATCGCTACAATGAAGTATCGTGGATGTTTCATCGGCTGTTACCTAACTTGCAGATCGGTGAGACTGGTTTTGGGCAAGAGTGGGCGGAAAAGTGGAACATACTTGATGAGTCTCTTTGGCAGATGGAGCATGGACTCGGCGCTGGCCAACTCGGCAAGAAAATCGCCGATAGCTTCATTCGATTCATTGACCTAAAGTTTCCATTCGATGCGTCTACGCGACTTACATAACATCCCCTGGGACCGCTTACGGTCGCATCGGCACTATCCACAAAAGATGGATTCGATAGCTGCCTTCCGCGCCTTCATAGAGGAGGCACCGGCGTAGGTGTGCATTGTCATGGCGAGCGGCAGCGATCCTTTGTCATGGCCTAGCACATCGGCAACGGTCCAATGATCGAAACCGTTAGCGCCGGCTTGCAACGCGACAGTCATGCGACGGGCGGCAGCCTTCTTCAAATCGGGTTGTGGAAATCCTGTGGAAAAGCTGTGGATAATTACGGCCAATAAAGCATGAAAATTGGCACCCAAATTGGCACCCAACTGAACAAATCAGGGCGATATTGGAGAATATGGCGCCGTTACCGCAACTGCGAAAGGCGTTGATTTTCCTTACTAAAACGTACTGCCTGGAACAGGACGGAACGGTGCTCTTCGCATTAGCAAACCGCCGCCTTCAGCCTCTCGGTCACGTCTCCGGCGAAGAATTTCAGGCCCTTAGCATTTCATGATATGGGCCGAAACCCCAAATTTGCACTCACTGGCATTCGATGCAAATGCCGCGGACTGTCTATGGTCTCAGCGTCTTCGCCGCTCTCGATCGTGCCCGCTCAAGTGCTTCAGCTCTCGCTCGTAAAATGGTGCGCCGCTTTACCCTGGTTCGCCTGGATGCAATCACGCCATCCACACAAAGGATCATCCCAACACCCCCTCGCTCCAGCGCACTTTGGAATGCTGCGATACCTGCTCTATCCCGCCCGAGACTTTGCGTTTGAGTTCAGGAATCAGCCTGCCTTTGTCTTCGTGCCCGGAGATCAAAGCCTCGCGAACTTCCTCACATGTTTTTGAATTATTCTAATTCCGACTAACCTAGTCGGATATTGTTGACACGCAAGCTGCGCTCGGCCTATCTCCTGGGGGCCATTTTCTTCGTCAGGAGAGGTTAGATGGTATTGAATGCAACTTGCCGCGCATTGCTTGGTATTTTGGCCGTCGCCGTTTTGTCTGCAGCGGGGGTCGCAAAGGCTGAAGACGTTGTCAATGTATACTCCTACCGCCAGCCCTCCCTTATTGAGCCTCTCCTGAAAGCCTTCAGCTCGCGGACCGGCATCAAGGTCAACCTAATCTTCGCTGAAAAGGGACTTATCGAGCGGATGGTGCAGGAAGCCGCCAACAGCCCGGCCGATGTGTTGCTCACCGCCGATGTTGGCCGCCTGGTGGAAGCCCAGAAGAAAGGCCTTTCCGTGCCTCTGACGGATGCAGCGCTTCAGGACAACATTCCGCAGGAATTCCGCGATGCTGAAGGGAACTGGTACGGACTCACTATGCGCGCGCGGGTGGTTTATGCGTCCAAGGATCGAGTGAAACAGGATAGTATTTCGTACGAAGAGCTGGCCGATCCCAAATGGAAAGGCAAGATTTGCATCCGTCCAGGCCAGCATCCCTATAACCTAGGTCTTATTGCAGCAATGATTGCGCGTCGGGGAGAAACCAAGACGAAGGAATGGCTCACCGGCCTAAAGGCCAATCTGGCCAACAAGCCGTCTGGGAATGACCGCTCACAAGCCAAAAGCGTTTACGCAGGGGAGTGCGACGCGGCCCTCGCCAACACCTACTATATGGGGAAGATGCTGACCAATACCGATGAACCCGAACAGCAAGACTGGGCCAAGGCGGTTCGCATCTTGTTCCCTTCCTCTGCTGAAATGGGAACGCATGTTAACATCTCTGGCATGCTGTTGGCGAAATATGCTCCTCACCCGGAAAATGGCCTGAAACTCATGCATTTCCTGGCCGAGCCGGAAGCGCAGAGCGTCTATGCCGAAGGCAACTTCGAATACCCCGTTAACCCCGCTGTGCAGCCCTCCGAAATCGTTCGCGCCTGGGGGACCTTGCGTCCCGACTCGCTGCCAATCGGCGAAATTGCAGCACACGAAAGGAGGGCAAGCGAGTTGGTCGATGAGGTGGGATTCGACAATTAGGTTTATTTGAACGATCGCTCGCCGGTTAATTGATTGGCAAGTTGCCTAAGTGCAACATATAATCCATTAGGCAGTAATCCGTGCGGATTCCCGCAAGGCAACTGCGGTTGTGGAGATTGAAATGCGCAAATTGGGCGGGGCGATAGTGGCATGGGCGCTACTGGCGGCCGGGGCTGCACAGGCGGCGGAAAATTTTATTCCCATGGGACTAGGTTACACACCGGAGCGCGAGCGCCTGCCTCCGTTGAATAGCCCTCTCGATGAACTCAACGCCCAAACTGATATTTATGAATCTGAAATAAACCGAATTCAACGAGAACGCGCCATCCAGGCAACGGAATTGTCCCGCCATCTTGATCTGAACTTGGACACCGATACGGTCCTAACGCCGGAATACTAGGGCGTCACATCTAATAGAGGCTAAGGAACAGGTAGATTGAAGGCCGCCCAGGCCTCGACGAGGTCAGGGGAGTCTTGGCAACGTACTCGCTTCCGAGCGTGTTGTATGTCAAGCCACGGCATCTGGCTTTCTACGCCCAAATGCCACGTAGGGGCATTGGGCACCGGATTGTCCAGGCTCCCAGTGTATATCAAGATCCAGTCTGCCCAAGCCGGCGTTACATGCGGCACCAAAGGTCTAAAGGTCAAACTCGACCCGCAGTTGGCACAGAATCCACGTTCGGCAAAGGGAGATGATTTATGATACCTGGGCTCACCCTTTGTGAACTGGACAGCGCTGACCGCGTATGTTGATCCTACAGTGACCGGAGCGCCACTGAACTTTTGACACATCCGGCAGTGGCAAAAATTCGTATCAAGCGCCGGTGCTGTGACCCTGTACCGGATTGCGCCACACAGACATCCTCCGGTGACGGGCACTTTCTTGCCACCGGCCATATCGAGCATGGGGTGCTGCTCACTATCCGACGAAACGTTCGCGAAACTTGCGCTGTATACGCGAACCAACTTGTTGATGTTCTTGATGTGCCGATTGCCCAAATCGATGAAACTCTGATCAATTTTTCCGTCGACCTGCTCAAATATCGTGCCAGAGAAAAAAACGCCGCCCGGTTCCGCCAATTCCTGGAGGCGAGCAGCGATATTCACGCCGTCCCCAAAAATGTCGTCTCCTTCTATGATCACATCGCCGAGATTGATGCCAATTCGAAATACGACCATCCGCTCGTCAGGCACATTCGCGTTGCGGAGTCTCATGCCTTGCTGAATTGCGACAGCACATTCAACGGCGTCGATGGCGCTTACGAACTCGACGAGCATGCCATCGCCTATCAGCTTCACCATTCGTCCGTTGTGTTCGACAATCGTCGGATCGATCAATTCGGCGCGATGGGCTCGCAACGCACCAAGTGTTCCAACCTCGTCTATGCCCATGAGTCGGCTATAGCCGACGACGTCTGCGCTTAAGATCGCAGCCAGCCGTCGGCCCGTGTTCTCCCGTGCCACAGGAGTCCTCCCTGGTTAGTGCTGGGTGTGTACTAAGTTTAGGATGAGGCCGAGGGGGTGTCTACGACCCGCATGATCGACGGTTGCTGCCAATTCTTCGCTTAGGAGTCCACGCCCTGAGCAACAAAACGGCTCAGTGGGTTTGCAGCCAGGCGCGTGCCTGTCTTTGCGCTTCCGCAACGTCTGACGATGGCATCTCGCGCGCAATCTCTAAACGGTATTGCTTGGCCGAGTCGCTGCCCCGCATGGCCGCCAAATTAAACCACTTGTGCGCCAGGATGAGGTCTCTTGGGACCTCGCGCCCAAGGCAGTAACGAAGGCCGAGTTGCAATAGCTCGTCTGCATCGACGGCGGCATCTCTTTTTGCCTGGGTCATACCCAGAACCCGGTTCAACGCGTTTCTCATGGGTCGAGTAGATCACGCGTTGTGCAAACCGGATGTTAAAGGCGAAGCTTAATTTGCTGCGGATTAGAACGGTAAAGCCACCGTTACCAATCCCCCATGAGCCGGAAGATCAAGGTTCGACAATCGCTTGAGAGGTTTTTGCGACAATCTTTACTTAAATGCACTGCAAGTCTTGAGAAACCATACTGCAAGAACCCTAGTTCCCGCGCGCGACGGCCACTTTGACCGTCACGGGATAGTGGTCTGATCCAGACCGTTTGCCAATGCGCGCTTCTTCAAGAAGACGTATTTGTGGGCTCACGAAAATATGGTCGATCGCCAATTGGGGCATCTCTAGATAGCCCGGCCAGCTCGGTATGGAGGTGAGCCTTCGCAACCCGGTACGTTCGGAAAAAATCGACAGCACCCGGGCAAACGGAGTCGCATTTAAGTCGCCCATGACCACGAACTTGCCGTTCTGATTTACGTAGTCAGCAAGCTCGCTCATCTGAATGAACTGCGCGCGCACATGTGGTGCCCTGATTGTATGCACTCCGACAATGTTCAATCCCGAGACACGCCCGCCCAAGGTAGCGCGTATGAGCGGAGGTCCCTTCCAGATGCCCTTTGCCTCGGATGATACGATTGGGATTTTTGAGATGATCGCGAAATGGCAGTACCGCGTTTGCGCACAATCTGCAGTATACGGATACTCCTTTTTTAGAAGATCGAGTGCGACACGCTTGTTCTCGCCAAATTCGATGAGCACCGCAACGTCCGGCTCGAGCCGGCGGATCTCGCTGACAATTTGCTCGGTATCATCATTAACAAGACGAGTGTTGAACGTCAGCAGACGCAACTGCTCCTCGCCGGGTTGTGCAGTGCCGATAACATGCACATCAGCGCTGCGAAATTGTGCATAGGCGCCGATGCCTGCAAAGGCGAACAACGAGAGTACGATAGCGGTGAAAACTCGCGCAAAAGGCATGAAGTAGCCGATGGCAAACGCGACGGTGAGAATGGCAAAATGAAGGGTGAAGTGATTGAGAACGTCAAATGAGAGCCAAAGCTGGGAAAAACGCGTAGCGATCAACAGCCCTCCGAACACAAGCAGGCCCAGTATGCACCGCAGCCGACCCCGGTTCGGCCGTCGTCTCGGCGTCACCTGCTGTTGCGGTTGCGCAATCGCGGTGCGCGGAATGTCTTCATAGTCGTCCATCGTCACGCAAATTCCCGGAGGGGTTTTTCTAAGCCCCCTGCCCGGCCCCCTATTCTAGGTCGAGACCTCTTCGTAGCAGTTCATTGACTGTCTGCGGATTGGCCTTGCCCCCCGTTGCTTTCATCACCTGTCCCACGAACCAGCCAAGCAGATTGGGCTTGCTCTTGGCTTGCTTCGCTTTATCAGGATTCGCCTCAATAATCTCCCTCACCGCCCTCTCGATGGCGTCGCTATCCGTAAGCTGCTTCAGGCCGCGTTCTTCCACGATTATTCGCGGGTCGCCCCCTTGCGCCCAAACGATCTCGAAAACGTCCTTGGCAGTCTTTCCCGAGATACTCTTGTCGGCAACGAGGTCAAGCAGGTATCCCAGTTGTTCGGCAGATACTGGGCTTTTCGTTATCGGCAAACCCTGCTTGTTGAGACGTCCGAACAGCTCGTTGATGACCCAGTTGGCGGTGAGCTTGCCGTCGCGACCATGCGCAACGGACTCGAAAAATTCGGCCGTCTCCCGTTCCGCCACCAGAACACCGGCATCGTAGGGGGAGATACCATAGGCCACAATGAACCTGGCCTTCTTCTCATCGGGCAGTTCCGGCAATGACGCGGCGATGCTCGCGATCCAATCCTCGCTGAGCTCCAAGGGCAACAAGTCGGGATCGGGAAAGTAGCGATAATCATGCGCTTCTTCCTTTGAACGCATCGATCGCGTCTCACCCTTTCTCGCGTCGAACAGGCGGGTCTCCTGGTCAATTGTCCCACCGTCCTCGATGATACCGATCTGTCGCCGCGCCTCGTAGTCGATCGCCTGTCCAATGAAGCGGATCGAATTCACATTCTTGATTTCGCACCGCGTCCCAAGACTCTCGCCGGGCCGCCTCACTGACACATTGATGTCAGCCCTCAGCGAACCCTGCTCCATGTTGCCATCGCAGGTTCCGAGGTAGCGCATGATAGCGCGAAGCTTTGTCACGTAAGCCTTGGCTTCTTCCGCCGATCGCAAATCCGGCTTGGACACGATCTCCATCAATCCCACCCCCGATCGGTTGAGGTCGACGTAGCTTTGCGTCGGATGCTGGTCATGAAGAGACTTTCCGGCATCCTGCTCAAGGTGCAACCTTTCGATGCCTACCGTCACCTGCCCTTCAGGCATATCCACCGTGACTCGCCCTTCTCCAACGATCGGCTGCTTGTACTGACTGATCTGGTACCCTTGCGGCAAATCTGGGTAGAAGTAGTTCTTACGGTCGAACACCGATCGACTGTTGATCTTTGCTTTGAGGCCCAGCCCCGTACGAATCGCCTGCTCGACGCAAAAACGGTTGATGACCGGCAACATGCCCGGCATCGCCGCGTCGACCAATGAAACATGCGAATTAGGCTCCCCCCCGAATTCCGCTGAGGCGCCGGAAAAGAGCTTTGACTTCGACGTGACCTGCGCGTGCACTTCCATGCCGATCACGACTTCCCAATCGCCCGTGGCACCGCCAACCAGCTGATGTTTTGCTGCGGCACGCGCTTCCGACTCCACCATCCGCTCCATTTTCTTGTGGCACAAACGACGGCCAGCCCCGCTGGACGCCGACATGGCACACTGAAAGTTGATTGCCGCCCCTCGGGGTCCGCCGGTCTCTTCGTAGTCGGTCTTCTCCCGGGCATCAACCCCCGGAAAGCGCTAATCTCAAAGAGCTGATCGGATTGCGGACGCCGTGTCGAAATACTCGAAAAATCCGACGACCTTGCCGCGCTTGAAATCCCAAATGTCCACCTTGGGCGACATGAAAGACTTTCCCGTGCGGCGATGACGAAACGAACACTCTGCCACGACGACTACAGTGTGGTTCTGAGCGATAATGCGCTCAACATCGAAAAACACGAGCTCCCAGTCGTTGCTCAGGCTCTCGAAGTAGCCACGCACGTTGGGCTTGGTAAGCGGTTCCTTTGCGAAATTGAGCCCATGCAGGCCATTTGCAATCGAACGCCAGACAACATCGTCCGCCAGAAGCGATAAAATCTCGCCAACATTGCCGCCCTTGGTCTCACCCCAGCGTTTGTAGATTCCCTTGAGTAGCGCAACATATTGATCGGTGGCTCCCTCCGGGGGTGCCCGTTTGGCAGAGGTTTTGGCCTTTTTCGACAATGACTTTTTGGCAACGGGTTTAGCTTTCGCTGATTTTTTCGCCATCGATTCCACCATCCCGAGCGCACTCTATCAATTTCGCCGCTGAATGTGGAGATAGAGCTAAGTTATTGCACTTGTTAACCTTTCCATGATGCAAGCACGTTCGAGCTTAACTTGCCTGGGAAAATCTTCTGAGCGCTTCAGATATTCGCTGCCGCCGCAGCTCCAGTTGGTGTTTGCGCTCGCGGGCCTCTTCCAGAACGTGTTCCGGCGCCTTGGCGACGAAACCTTCATTTGCGAGCCGGCCGGCAATTTGCTCCACATCGGCGCCAAGGCGGGCCATTTCCTTTTCTAGCCGCAGCTTTTCGCCCTGTAGATCGACGACACCTTGCAGTGGCAATGCGATGATTGCCTCCCCCAGTACGATCTGCGCTGCTCCGGGGGGAGCCTTTTGGGCAAATGCGATGGAGTCGAGGCGGGCAAGTCGGGTAATTTCCGTCATCCAGGCGGAAGCCCGCCGGCGGCTTTCGGCATTTGCGCCAACGACGATGGCCGGAATCTTGGCGCTTGCCGGTACGTTCATTTCCGCTCTGACGGAACGAACTTCCGAGATGAAATCGAGGGTCCATCGCAGTTCGGCATCGGCCTTTGCATCGCCAAGTCCTCTATACCGCGGCCAGGGCGCCAGTATCAGTGGCGTTTCCCGCGGTGGTCCGCCTTCCGCCGTCTTTTGCCAGAGTTCTTCGCTGATGAACGGCATGAAGGGATGTAGAAGGAGGAGGACTTGGTCAAGCACCCAAGCAGTCGCCTCTCGCGTCTCGGTTTTGGCGTCCTCAACATCTCCGGCAAGTATTGGTTTGATCAGCTCCAAATACCAATCGCAGAAGACGTGCCAGACGAAATTATACACGGCAGCCGCTGCTTCGTTGTAGCGATGATCTTCAATGGCCTTGGTAATTGCATCTCGCGTTCTCGCAACTTCGCCCGCGATCCAGCGATTGACCTGTAGCCGCAATGCGACGGGATCAAAATCCGCCGCACGGACACATTGATTCATTTCGGCAAAGCGTGCCGCATTCCACAGCTTGGTTGCAAAGTTGCGGTAACCCTCAACCCGCTGGACCGAAAGCTTGATGTCGCGGCCCTGCGCTGCCATCGCCGTCAGCGTAAAGCGAAGCGCGTCGGCACCGAACTTGTCGATGAGTTCCAGTGGGTCCATGACGTTGCCCTTCGACTTGGACATCTTTTGTCCCTTTTCATCTCGAACGAGCGCATGGATGTAGACCGTGTGGAATGGAACCAGCGGTTTTCCTTGTGGGTCCGTGATGAAGTGAAGGCCCATCATCATCATGCGGGCAACCCAAAAGAAGATGATGTCGAAGCCTGTTACCAAAACATCGGTTGGATAGTACCGTTTGAGTTCGGTGGTTTGGGCGGGCCAGCCCAGCGTAGAAAACGGCCACAGCGCCGAAGAGAACCAAGTATCGAGCACATCCTCGTCGCGCGTGAGATTTACTCTGGTCCCGTAGTGGCTATAGGCACTTTCGAGTGCAAGGTTTTCGGTTTCCTCGACGAATACCTTGCCATCGGGCCCATACCAGGCAGGAATCTGGTGTCCCCACCACAGTTGACGCGAAATGCACCACGGTTGGATTTTCCGCATCCATTCGAAATATGTCTTCTCCCATTGCTTTGGTACAAACGCCGTCTCGCCTTTTTCGACCGCCTCGATGGCGGGCTCTGCCAGCTTGGCAGCGTTCACGTACCATTGCTCTGTGAGCCACGGCTCGATGACGATTCCCGATCGATCGCCGTGGGGAACCTGGTAGCTGTGTGGCTCGACCTTCGAGCAAAGACCCCGGGACTCCATCATCGCCACAACCCGCTTCCGGGCTTCGAAGCGGTCGAGACCATGCAACGCCAGCGTCTCGTCCGAAACATCGGCATGGGCGCTAAAATCTGCATTCCCGGCAAGAGAAAGCTTGGCGAACTGATCGAAGATATTGATCATCCTCAGTCCGTGGCGCCTGCCAACTTCGAAATCGTTGAAATCGTGTGCCGGAGTTATTTTTACTGCTCCAGTTCCTTTTTCAGGATCGGTCGATTCATCCGCCACCACCGGAATTCGACGGCCCACCAGAGGGAGGACGACCTCTTTGCCTACAAATTCTGCGTATCGCGGATCATTCGGATGCACCGCAACACCGGAATCACCCAGCATTGTTTCCGGCCGCGTCGTGGCGACAGTAATCCTGCGCGATCGATCATCCGCCAACGGATAGTCGAAAAACCAGAGCTGCCCCTTGGTCTCCACCTGCTGCACTTCGAGATCGGATACGGCGGTAAGAAGCTTAGGATCCCAATTCACCAGGCGCTTGTCTTTATAGATCAGGCCCTCCTTGTAGAGCTGCACGAAAACCTTGATGACCGCCTGTGACAATCCTTCATCCATGGTGAAGCGCTCACGGCTCCAGTCGCATGAAGCGCCCAAGCGCCGAAGCTGCAGGCTGATCAGGCCGCCTGAATGTGCCTTCCATTCCCACACCCGCTGAACGAACGCCTCGCGCCCCATCGTGCGCCGATCGCTTCGGTTCTCCTGTTGCAGCAAGCGCTCGACAACCATTTGCGTAGCGATGCCGGCATGATCGGTTCCCGGCTGCCACAACACGTCTTTGCCGCGCATGCGCTCAAATCGCACAAGGATGTCCTGAATGGTGTTGTTCAGGGCATGCCCCATGTGAAGCGACCCCGTGACATTGGGTGGCGGTATCACGATCGAGAACGGGGCAGCATGGGGGCGCAAGCCGCATTTGAAGGCGCCTTGATCTTCCCATTGCTTGTAGAGCCGCGACTCTATTTCAGCGGGGTTGAAAGTTTTTTCCAGCATGTCGCGTCCATTTGCACCGAAGTGCAAAGAGGTGGCGTTGAGTTTTCGCGGCTATAAACACCAGCTTTCGGCTGGTTGCAACCGGCGCAATCGATTTAGCGACCGCGGCGGGCAACCCGCTCGATTTCCTCCCGGACAAGCTGTTCCACCAGGCGTGGCAGATTTTGATCCAGCCATTGCTTGAGCATCGGCCGGAGCAACTCGCGAGCGATGTCATCGATGCTGCGCCCGCCCCCCTCGCTGCCGAACATCTGTTCAGCCAGGTGGCGGAACGCGTTGGCTGCCACTGTGCTCGCTTCGGGCGAGATCATGCCTTCGGAAGGGGCTCCAGAGCTTGGCCGATAGGCTTTTGCAGGCGGTTTCCCAGGAGCGAATGTCGCGCGGGCTCCACTCGTTCCCCGCCCTGCCGAATCGGACCCAACGCGCGTCGGATAGACCGGTTCGGACCGGCGCGGCATGGCAGGCAAGATCGTTGGCCGGCCCTTAACGGCTGGTCTCGCCGTTTCAAGCTCTTCGCTCTTGCGCGTTGAAGGAGGTTCCGCGCCGAGTGCTTCGTTTTCGTCTCCGCCGAGCAAGTCCGCGAAGGTCTGCGATTTGGACTCCACAGGGGTTCGGGAGGTCGATACCAGTCTGATTGAGGGGCCCGGCGGTGCGGTTAAAGTAGGGTCTTCGCGATTGATCTCCCGAGCAATTTTTTCCCGCAGAGCCACGATTTCATTCGACTGCACAGCTCTCCGGTCAAGATTGCGCTCAAGCGTATCTCGGCTTGCCGCTGGTTGATTTCTGCCGTGGCCAAGAGCCCCGGGCACCATCAACTTGACCCGTCCTTGATCTCCTTCCTCCAATTCCACGCTTGGCAAATCCATGCCTTCATCGTGAATCGCACGTCTGATGGACGCCAGAAGATCGTCCGTTCCAGGTTCCGCCGCCACTTGATCCGCCCTGCCCATTCATTGCCTCAAATTCGAAGTTTTCCCCGACGATTGGGGATTGGTTAAAACAGTGTCTCTTATGCAATACCTCGACGGCACTCACCTGATAGTCATGTATTTTCAACCTGATTCGCGCCAAAAGGCTAGCCGATTGTGCAGCCAAGCCAGACAATCTCATTGTTAGAAAAAGAAATTTCCTGTTTGTGGGGATTATTAATCACAGTTTCGGACGCTCGAAATGAAAAGGCGCCTTGTCCGAATCGAAGCCCGGCAAACGGGGCACCGACGCATCGAACGCATACCTCAGGCTAAATCCACCGTCGCGTGTGAAAATGGCGACTTGTCCCACCTCATATCGGCCAACCACCGCCGCGAGCCGCCCCGGATTCTTTAGTTGTGCCAAGAGAGCCAGCGGCGGTTCGGGTATGCTCCCGTTGACGCAAATTGCATCGAAGGGTGCTTCTGCCGGATACCCTTCGGCAAACTCGCCCGTGACCACTGTCAAGTTTGCCAGGCCCAGTCTTGCAAGTGCTTGCCGGGCCTTGTTCGCCAGAGCCGGATCGCTCTCAAGCCCAATGACATTATTCCCCAAGGTGGCGAAAACGGCGGTCGAGTAGCCGGTTCCGCATCCAACGTCGAGAATCTTGTGGCCTGGGTTTAGATCCAACAGCTGCGCAAGCCGAGCGAAGGTCATCGGCTCGATCAGGTAGCGGCCGCTGCCGTCGGGCTGGATAGTGCCGATCGCGATATCCTCATCCATATAGGCCAGGACACGCTGCGCTGGCGGGACGAAATCTTCGCGGGGTAGCGTGGCCATGGCCGCAATTACCCGCTCGTCGGTAACCCCGTTGGGTCGAATCTGAGATTCGATCATTTTGGCGCGCGCCAGAGCGTAGTCCATCTTGTGAAGATTCCTCGAAGCGTTCCCCAAAAGTGATAACGGTTACGGCTTGCTCTGCAAATAGGGCAAGGCCGGAGGGGCTCGTGACCAACGGTTGTTTCTTCCCCCGTCGTCGACTATAACCCTCAAGCGCAAGGGGGCCTCGTGGCGGAGTGGCTACGCAGCGGACTGCAAATCCGTCTACCTCGGTTCGATTCCGGGCGAGGCCTCCAGCCGTCCGTCACAACCAACCCCAAGCTTCAACCACGGCCAAATGGTCGGCCACCGGCTTGGTGACCATCCTTGTGCCTGCGTCTGTTGCCGCAGCCTAGCCGCGCCGCAACCGATGGATAATTCGCTTTCAACCATTGTCCAATCCGGACTTCGGCATGGCGCCGCCAGCGCCTCACGATCGGCAGGTCCACAGAAAGGACGAGAAGTCCCAAAGGGATCATCCAGAAACCAAGAACGGGAAGAAAGCCGAGAACGCCGAATAGAATGAGAACTATGCCGATCAAGATCCTCAGGGCACGGTTTTTCGGCAGATCTATCCTTCGCCCCGCGAGTTTTACTTTCGCCATGGGCTCACAAATAGAAGGCGGGGAAGTCGCCTACAAGAGGCCAACTTTAGGAAAAGGCTTTGCGCACCAACACCCTGTTTGGTATACCCTCTGTCGAAGATCCCCGATAGCTCAGTTGGTAGAGCATTCGACTGTTAATCGAATGGCCGCTGGTTCGAGTCCAGCTCGGGGAGCCAGTTTTTATCAAGCATTTGCGTGGTGACCTCGGCGCCTGGCAGCGCCGGGGTTCCGCTGGGGTTCCAACGATGCAGCAAACCCCGGTTCGGCGGAACACCCTTATATGGCCCGCGATTCGCCTCTGACCACCTCAACACCTATCTGAAAGCCGTGCCTCGCAATCGATCGGCTATGCCGGCGTAGATCCCTGTGCTTTCCACGAGAACCTCCCGACAGGAAAATGACATTGGCTCCGAGTGACAAAGACTTTTAAGGGGGCCTTGGGGCCCTTGTGGGGTCGCGATCCGCCCCGCAATTCTCGTCCTACTCGAATTCCTGAATTTGCTGTTCGATGCTCCGTTGATGCGCAGCCATCGCGTCAGCCGACACCCAGAGCCTTTCGAGAAGGGCCTGAGCCTCGCGCGTGTCCGCGCCTTTGCTCATCAGGTCGCTGATGATCTGCTCCTGCTGTCTGATAACTTGCTGCGCCTCAGCCAAGTGGCGACTGGCGAGCGACAGCAGCTGGTGAAATCTCTGCTTATCCATGAGTGAAATCCACCCCGCCGTGGCCCCTCAGCCGCTTAGCAGGAATGCCTATGGTCCAGGGATGGTTCCAGGAAATGTCAGCAGTCCGGCTTTATTGAACTGCTTCTAAGAACTGCCGAGTAGCAGCGTTCCGTCTAGAGCCCCAAGTCTTGCGAATAGCAGCGACCCGCTTTGACAGAGCTTTGTCAGTAGCTTCGTTTGGCACGTTGTGCGATGTCCATCCATTTCGAGCGATATGCACTGCAAGTTGACTCGCAGAGAGCACACAATAGCCGCAATATAGGCTCAGTGAAACCCATCGTCAGCAGGCGGCCATTCCAGGCGTTGACGGCTGAGAGCATCAAGACTCCCGCCTGAGGCTAGGAGGGTGCGATGCAGAGATATGCGGGTTCATGCAGCCCTGAACAAGTGCATGTGCTTCAACAAGTTTGTGACACAGTCCTGGAGGAGTTGCGAGCGAAGGGCAACGCGAGCACAGAGCTACTTCGAGATGTCATCGCGCGTCGGGTCATGAGCCAGTTCTACGGAGATGACTTCGAACCACAGGAAAGCACGAGGCTAGTGCTACAATCGTTTGGGATTGTCCGGGAGGAGAATGAAGCAGACCTCACTGCCGACCGCCTAAAGCGGAAATTGCAAACAAGGGTGCGCAGCCCTGAGAGATTCAGGGTTCTGCAGCAAATTTTCGATGCTGTGTGGCTTGAGTTCGATCACGACAACAGGCAAAGCTCGGTTTCGTCCCGTGAACAAAGCCGCTCAACTCTTGCCACTCTTGTGATGCAGCACTTGGATCATCCGGAACTTGACCTCGAAAGAGCAAAACAAGAAGTTTTGCGTGCATTCAAATTGGCCGGACATTGCTGATCAGATTGCCCGCATCTTCAGTTGCCCTTGAAAACAACGCAAATAGCAAACCAAAAGAGTACTAAGCGTGAGTTCTCTCCTAACTCGATCGGAAATGATTGGGCTATTTTGTCGGTTCCCTTTGCCTCTTAAAAGGGAAACCCCCCGAGCGGGAGCTGAGGGGGTCTCGACCTGACTTCCTTCTCTCGGGGTGGAGAAGGTTAGCTCTGGTAGGAACCCCTGGCGTTGAACAATCGTTCCGGCGGCCAAGCAACTTAAACCGAATCTGTCATTACAAATACGCAATGATTGGAACAATCGAGCCACCCGCCACGGCTCCTGATGCGCAGTGTCAGCTATACTCAAGCGTCAGAACGGTAGGTGGTCACTATTGACGACTTTTGTCATTTCTTATGTGCGGCGCATCGTGCAAAACAATGTTCAACAACGAGGGACGGACTTCCAAGTCCCCCTTGTAACTGATAAAGCCCAGCTTGCGATACTTGTTCATGAAAAAGCTGACCCGTGATCGCGTCGTTCCGATCATTTCAGCAAGAGTCTCTTGGCTTATTTTGGCTAGCACTGGCTCCGGTTTCGCTTCCTTACCGACATTGGAAAGAGGCAACAGGTCGGCCGCTTCCTTCCTTTTTGACACGCTTGACCGGCTTCAGCGAACGAAACATTAAACTTCGCCCATGAAGCCATTCCAACATCGTAAAAGGTCGATGGCTACACCATATTAAGAAGACAGGACTGCAGGACCGGAGCCGTTCGGCTCAGATTGATGCTGTCCACCCCTTGCGTTCGGGATACGAACGCAATCAGTTGAATTGGATCTCATTATGGATGTCGTAGTCAGAACATACACTGGCAACGGTTCGAAAGAACTTTTTTCGTTGTTGGAGCAGCGTAAGGCAGAGGTTGAAAAACTTATGCGCGCAGTCAAAGGATTTGAGAGTTACACACTTGCCCGTAGCAGCAACGGTGAGGGTGGTTTGTCGATGACCGTTTGCCAAGACAAGGCGGGCACTGAAGAAAGCGTCCGAGTAGCAAAGGACTGGATCGCGAAAAACGCTGGAACCCTTGGAGTAGATGCGCCAAAGGTATCTCAAGGCTCAATAATTATTCACGCGACAAAGCAATAGTTGGTTGTAGTTGAGCCCGGTCGAGCACCTATCCGGCCGGGCTTTCGCTTTTGTTTCTTTTGCTCAAGCGTCCGCGTATTCACCCATTTTGGGCTCGTGAGTTCCGTGTTAGTTGCCCATGCGAAGCCATGAAATTTCTGGTTGCCATGGGCGGTTTTGCGCGCTTTCACCGCACTGTGGCTTCTCGGCAACAGCGGGCTGGTGAAGCAATAAATCAATTGCAGCACCCAGACAGGGCGGATACGATTCTCATGTGAGGGTGTGTGCGTGCACAATCGTTGGTCTCGAGTATGCGGACGGGGGTTACCGATTGCCCTCCCGCATAACCCTGGGAGATGTCATCAGAATACGGCGTGAAAGAAGCCGTCGTCATCCCCATGGTGCCGTGGCCGCTTACTTCGACCGTCGCAAGATTGGTTATTTGTCTGATAGGACGCGTGAGGTCTGGAATGCGCTGCCGCAGTCCTCCGCTCATCGGGCCATCGTCGTGGGTGAAATCCTTGATGAGGCGGGTGAGCTGATCGGCTTGGATGTGGAAGTTTTCATCGAGTCAGACCGCCCCGAAAGAAAGGTGCCCCCCTCCGCTGGTCCCCTGATTCTAAATCGGCGTCGCGTCGGATTGCGGTCGGGAATAGGTCTTGCCGTTCTGCTCGTGGCGCTCGCTGCGATGGCAACGGAAGATAGCATCGGTCCCACATTCAATAATGTTTACCACATGGAGCAGCGCCAAGCTGCCTTGGCGGGCGATCTTATCGAGCAGCGTCCATTCACATCTGAACCTGCCAATTTCATGCGGCTCGACCTGCTGGATCAAACTGCCAGGTACCTGTTCATGCCGGACTCAGATACCGTAGAGATCGGTTACGCCAAGGAACAGAGCAGGTTGACGGAAACGCCAGACGCCAGCGCGTCGGAAGATTCTGAAGAGCTTCAGCGCAAGGCTCTGCAGGCGGCCGCGCACCGCCAAGCTGCAAACAACTTGCGGCTTGAACGGGCTGCGAACTTGGTACAGCAGGCCGAGACCCATAAGAACCTTCTCCTGGCCCAACAGCTCCGCGAGGCGGAAGCTCTGGCTGCCCGACAAAAGGAGCAATTCGCGGAACTAGCGCGCAAGGCCCAGGAGTCCATGTCATTGATGCAGGCCGACAAGCGCAAACTGCAGACAGAGATCGTGCAATTAAACTGGCAACTGGCGGAAGTGCGGCGGGCGCAACAAGTGGCGGAAGAGGAAGCACTGCGTCTTCGCGCCCTGCAGGCCCTGACCGATCGCGAGATCGTGCAGCATCGGCAACGAATGGTTGCCTGGAAATCTGCCGCCCAAACTGCTGCCCTCCTCAAGGCTTCCAAGAAAAAAACAGCCTCAGCTGCCAAGGCAGCGACGCCCAGCGCACCGGCGCAACCCGAACCAACGGTAAAAGTTCGGAAAAAGGCAAATTTCAGTCGATATGTCCAGAAAGACCGCGATGCTGAAGAAGCCGACGGCACTGTGGTGAAATACCGCAAGCCGGGGTCCTTTGGTTTTGAATTCTAAGTTCGACTGTTGCGGCCTCTCCGAGACCGCCTATGCAACACCATTCTTTTCTAGCAGAATTCAAACCCAGTTTTTCACCGGGTGATTCCATGGGCCTGACCGATTTCAAGGTTCTGACGTTCGATTGCTACGGCACCTTGATTGATTGGGAGTCCGGCATGATGGAGGCATTGCAGCCGCTGACTCGGAAACTAAAACGAAACCTTTCGCGCAACCAGATCTTGGAGGCGCATGCCAAGCTTGAATCAAGCCAGCAACAACAGACGCCGACCATGGCGTACTCGAATTTGCTTTCCGTCGTTTACAAACGCCTTGCCGAGGAATGGGGTGTGCCGGTTCGCTGGGAGGACTGCACGGCCTACGGACAGTCGATTAGGAACTGGCCGGCATTTTCCGATTCCGCCGAGGCGCTCGACTATTTGAAGGAGCATTACAAGCTCGCCATCCTTTCCAATGTCGATAATCAGTCCTTCATGCATAGCAATGCCAAATTGAAAGTTGCCTTCGATGCGATCTACACCGCGGAAGACGTCGGTTCCTACAAGCCCGATCGCAGGAATTTTGAATACATGATCGAACGGCTAGCCGATCATGGTTTCACCAAAAGCGACATTCTCCATACCGCGGAAAGTCTGTTTCACGATCATCAGCCGGCGCAGCGCTTGGGGATTGCATCGTGTTGGATCTACCGCCGGCATGCCCAGGAAGGTTTCGGCGCCACCATCAGGCCTGATGTTATGCCCAATCCCAACTTCCGCTTTACCTCCTTGAACGAGATGGTCAAAGCGCACCAGGCGGAAATGCACAAGAGTTTATCGTAATGCCGCGCTTGTCACGATACGGCGATTTTCCAGCCAAGGGTGGCCCACACGACATCCGCGGTGGAGTTGATTCGTGCGCTCTGCAATCTACCGTCCTCGCCCTCAAGCCCGAGAGCGGCATAGCTCGCCCACAAGGTTGCCGTGACAAATCTGAGACCTCTATGCAACATGGGAACGCCAGGATAGGTATGCACAAGATACAGGATGCGCGAAAGCTTAGTCGCCCGACGGTTGGCTGTCGCCACCGTGAAGCATGACAGAAGTTCTTGCACGGTCAGCTCCCGTCCAAGCGGAAGCAAGAGCTCACCCTTTATGAGGTTCATGCCCAGCTCCGTGCCCTTGGCGAAATCCTGTTGGTTAGGCTCGGAGACACAGCGCACCCCCACCATCGTCCATTCGATTGCGTCAATTCCAGACACCGGAATGATTCTGAGCAGGCGGGGCGTATCCGGAAAAGATGGGCGCCAGATCGCTTGTTGAAGTTCACTCATTGTTTAGCTTTGCCAGATGCCTTTCCGTCCACTCCCAAGGGATTAACCCACACTCCCCGTGCAATCAATTTGAAGATCCGCACGTGATTTCCTACCTGTTGGAGGCATCGCTAAAACTCGAGCGATTGACGTAAGTTTTCGAATATTCGGAAGGCTTGATCAGGGCGGGTTGGGCCAGTACCGTCCTATGCAAGTTGGTTTTTTGGCGGTCTTCTGCAGAGTTCGATGGATACTAAACAAGACGTTACGGCGGCAATCGGCAATACGCCGTTGATTAAGCTAAAAAAGGCCTCGGCCCTTACCGGATGCACGATTCTTGGCAAGGCCGAATTCATGAACCCTGGCCAATCGGTCAAGGATAGGGCCGCGCTGTACATCATCAACGATGCAGTCGCAAAGGGCGAGCTTCGTCCCGGAGGTACCATCGTCGAAGGCACGGCGGGGAATACCGGAATCGGGCTGGCGATGGTTGCCAATGCCATGGGGTTCAAGACTGTCATCGTCATTCCAGACACTCAATCCCAGGAGAAGAAAGACACCCTCAGGATCTATGGTGCCGAGCTGGTTGAGGTTCCGGCGGTCCCCTACAAGGATCCAAACAACTACGTGAAGTACTCTGGCCGCCTTGCGGAAAGACTGGCACGGGAAAATTCTGCCGGTGCCATTTGGGCCAATCAATTCGATAACATTGCAAACCGGCGGGCGCACTTTGAAACCACCGCAGCGGAAATTTGGCGCCAAACCGATGGCAACGTGGATGGATTCGTCTGCGCGGTAGGATCGGGAGGCACGATCGGAGGAGTAAGCGATGCCCTCAAGGCGAAGAACAAAAACATCATGATAGCGCTCGCCGATCCAATGGGAGCGGCACTCTATAGCTATTACACCACCGGAGTCTTGAAGGCCGAAGGCTCGTCGATCACCGAAGGAATCGGACAGGGCAGAATAACCAAGAATATCGAAGGCGCGATCATCGATAGAGCTTACCAAATTCCCGATAGCGAGGGCATTCCACTGGTGTTCGATCTTATTGCTGAGGAAGGCTTGTGCCTCGGCGGTTCATCCGGCATCAATGTCGCTGGAGCGATAAGGTTGGCAAAGGAGATGGGGCGAGGCAAAGTGATCGTCACAATTCTGTGCGATTTGGGAACCCGCTATCAATCCAAACTCTTCAATCCTGAGTTTCTGCGTTCGAAGAATTTGCCGGTTCCGGCATGGCTTGAGACTGGAAGCACTCCGTTGCCAACGGTGTTTGAAAAGTTGGAGAAGGTTCGATGACGGAAATGCTTTTCCGCGATGACGCCTACGCCCGCATATGCCAGGCACGGGTCGTATCGCTCAACGATCGGCGCGGCATCATTCTTGACAAGACGGTTTTTTACGCCACGTCCGGCGGTCAGCCCGGCGACTGCGGCATGATTGCCGGCCAAACTCAAAGGATCGATATCGCTACTGCTGTGTATGGTGATGACAAGACCGAGATTGTGCATGTTCCGTCTGGCGGGCAGCCGTTGCCTTCTCCAGGCGAAGAGGTGGAAGTACTCCTCGATTGGCCAAAACGTTATCTCCACATGCGAGTTCACACAGCGCTGCATCTGCTTTGTGCGCTGGTGCGGTTTCCGGTCACTGGCGGCCAAATCTCCGCCGACGGAGGGCGATTGGACTTCGATATTCCGGATCCGGGCGCCGTCGATCGCGCTCACCTTGACACCGAAATCAACCGGCTGGTCGAAGAGGATCACCCGGTTTATGCGAGCTCGATCAGCGATGAGGAACTCATGCAGAAACCTGACTTGGTCCGGACCATGTCGGTTAAGCCCCCGATGGGAACAGGCAAGGTTCGTCTCGTGTGCATAGGTAGGAATGCCGAAGTGGATCTTCAGCCTTGTGGCGGCACACACGTACGCTCGACCGGCGAGATAGGTCGGATCAACGTAGGCAAGCTCGAAAGCAAGGGCCGCCAAAACCGGCGGATAAGAATAACCCTCGCGTAGATGAGGCCCAGATAACTGTTTTGGAGGACGCTTTGTCGAAGTGGCTGGTGACAACCGATTGGCTTGCAGGCCATCTGCAAGCACCCGATGTGGCTGTGCTGGATGCGAGCTGGCACCTGCCAGTCACTGGCCGCAATGCCAAACAGGAGTTTCTGGCGGCACATATTCCCGGAGCCCAATTCTTCGACATCGATGAACTATCCGATACGTCGAGCCTCTATCCGCACATGCTGCCAAGTCCCGAGAAGTTCTCGTCGCGCATGCGTAAAATGGGCATAGGCGACGGTAAGAAAATCATCGTCTACGACAGTTTGGGACTCTATTCGGCGGCGCGCGCGTGGTGGATGTTTCGTGTGTTTGGCAAGGAGGACGTCGCCGTACTTGATGGCGGCCTCGCCAAGTGGAAAGCCGAAGGCAGGCCGCTTGAAGATGGCGAGCCCACCTTTAGGCAGGAACGGCATTTCACTGCCCGCCTCCAGGATATGCTGGTACGGGACCGCACCGATGTTGCTCATGCCATACGGTCGGGGCAGCAGCTCGCAGATGCGCGATCCTCGGGACGATTCAAGGGCACCGAGCCTGAACCCCGTGCCGGCGTCAGGTCGGGTCACATACCGGGCGCCAGAAGCATTCCCTTCACCGAGCTGGTAAACGCCAACGGCACCCTCAAGCAGCCAAGTGAGATCGAAAAAATTTTTCGCCAAGCCAAGCTCGATCCTTCCCAGCCGGTCATCGCCTATTGCGGTTCCGGGGTAACCGCAGCGGTCTTGGCCTTGGGTCTTGCCGTTGCAGGCAAGGAAAAATTCGCAGTCTATGATGGTTCTTGGGCAGAATGGGGAAGCTCTGAGGACCTTCCGATTGAAACAGGTGCCGGATCGTGAGCAGCCGTTCAAAAAAACCCCGAACGGTTGAGACGACTGTAACCTACCTTGAAATGACTGCCCACCCGCACCATCATGTGCCGCCGCCCGCCAATCTGAAATTGATGCTATTGAAGGCCGAGAAACCTCCGCTTCAGTACTACCGATACCTTTACGATGCGGTAGGCAGGCCGTTCCATTGGGTAGATCGAAGAGCTCTCACAGACGAGGAGTTGGTTGGCCTAATCCATTCGGCCAACGTCGACATTTATGTGCTGTATGTCGCTGGCTCGCCGGCCGGATTTTTCGAAGTGGACCGCCAGGGCAGCGAAGTTGAACTGAAATATTTCGGCCTGGCGCGCGATTTTCAGGGCCGTGGTCTCGGCAAGTGGCTGCTGAACGAGGCAATTAACTGTTGCTGGGCCGGCAATCCGTTGAGGGTTATCGTCGACACCTGCACGCTCGACAGCCCTGCCGCCCTGCCCCTTTACCAGCGTATGGGATTCGTACCCTACGACCGCAAGAGCAGGACGGTGACTCTGCCGGACTAGGTGCGAGGCAAAATCAAGTCCGCAGCAACTTCGGTTCCCGCAGAGCCTCGGAAAACTAATGCAGGATCTGGCTTAAGAACAGCTTGGTGCGCTCGCTCTTCGGCTGCAAGAAGAACAGCTCCGGCGTGTTCTGCTCCACGATCTGGCCCTGATCCATGAAGATGACCCGGTTGGCTACCTGCCGGGCAAAACCCATCTCGTGGGTCACGCATATCATCGTCATCCCGCTCTCTGCGAGATCGACCATGACCTCCAGCACCTCCTTGATCATTTCCGGATCGAGCGCTGAGGTTGGCTCGTCGAACAACATGATACGGGGGTTCATGCATAGGGCGCGTGCGATCGCAACGCGCTGCTGCTGCCCTCCCGATAGCTGGCCAGGGAATTTCTTCGCCTGCTCGGGGATCTTCACGCGTTTGAGGTATTTCATTGCCTGCGCCTCGGCTTCCGCCCTCGGCATTTTGCGAACCCATATCGGCGCCAGAGTACAGTTTTCCAGGACGGTCAGATGTGGGAAGAGATTGAAATGCTGAAAAACCATGCCCACCTCGCGGCGCACTTCATCAACGCGTTTGAGGTCATTCGTCAGCTCGTGCCCGTCAACGATGATGCGTCCTTTTTGATGCTCCTCGAGCCGGTTGATGCATCTGATCAATGTCGATTTGCCCGAGCCGGAGGGTCCGCAGACAACGATGCGCTCTCCCTGATAGACCGTGAGGTTGATGTCGCGCAGGACATGAAAATCGCCATACCACTTGTTCAATCCTAAGATCTCGATTGCGACCTCATCCGATACGATCATTTTTGCGCTGGTCTTGGCCATGGGACTTTCCTAACGCTTGTGCCCGGTCGCCAGGCGTCGCTCCATGTACATGGAGTAGCGCGACATGGCGAAACAGAAGATGAAGAACATTGCCGCCGCCCCCAAATAGCCGGTGGGTGCAGTCATCGGTGATACCCATTTCTGATCGGCAAACCCCGCCTGGATGATTCCCAGCAGATCGAAAAGGCCGACGATGGACACAAGGGTCGTGTCCTTGAATAGGCTGATGAAGTTATTGACAATTCCAGGAATGACGATGCGCAAGGCCTGCGGTAAAACAACAAGACCCATCATGTGCCAATAGGACAGGCCAAGCGCGCGGGCCGCTTCGTATTGCCCTTTCGGAATTGCCTGAAGACCACCGCGCACGACTTCGGCCATATAGGCCGAGGAAAACAGCGCAACGCCAACCAGGGCGCGCAACAACTTGTCGAAATTGACACCGGCCGGAAGAAAGAGCGGCAACATGACCGAGGCCATGAAAAGCACGGTGATCAACGGAACTCCGCGCACAGCTTCGATGAAGGTGATGGACAACAATCGAATCGCCGGCATGTTGGATCGACGGCCGAGCGCCAATAGGATGCCAAGAGGCAGCGATGCAACTATCCCGGTGATCGCGACGACGAGGGTGACAAGAAGACCGCCCCAAAGTTGGGTTTCGACGATAGGTAACCCTCGCGGCAGGCCCAGTGTTGCGATGAGAATGGCCAGGCCTGCAGCTATCACCAAGCCTTTCGCAATCGGCCCTTTCCAATCGGTCTGCTTTCTTGTTCGGCGCCAGGCAATGACACCGAGGATGATCGAAGTGGAAATCGCATAGTCGATCCAGAAGCCCCAGGGCCGGAGTGGCGGTTCCGACAACGATGTCGTGGCACGGTCAAGCGCTGAGGAAAAAGCGGCAAGCGGAGAGGAAAACCAGCTCATTAGCGTGCCGAAGGCCGTGGAGCTTGCAATCACTCCCACCACGCTGTCGAGAACATAGCCGATTGCTGCGATAACCGAACCAATGAAAGCGGCAGCGGCACCTATGAGGTGAACGATGAAACCCAACCCGGCATAGGGGAGAGGAGTGCCGTAGAGCACATAAAACGCAACAATCGGAAGGACGATAAAAAACAACGCTGCGTTCAAGCCCTTTCCGGGAATCTTGGGGATAAGCAGCGGCAACAACAGTGCTGCGAACATGAGAAAAACCACATTCGGTCGCCAGCGCAAATCTATGGGATAAAAACCATAGATCCATTGGCCGAATTTCGCTCTCACATAGGCCCAACATGCCCCGAGCGGTTTTCCTTCGGCGGCCGGCGCGATACAGTCTTCGCGACTCTCTCCCGTGAATACGGCATCAAACACGGCCCAATTGAGGAGATCCCAGATGATCCCCGCCGCGAACACCGCAAACGCTCCTGCGAGCAAGCCCACCCACCAGTTCGGAACCAGATTCTCCAACACCCAGCCGTTGAGGCCGACATAGTTCGACGGCGGCGAAAGCTGCGGCGCTTCTTCCGTGCGGACGAACGCGATATCCTGATTTTGTGCCATTACCTTTCCACCAGGCGCATTTTCGCGTTGTACCAGTTCATCAAACCCGAAGTCAGCAGGCTCAACGACAGATAGATCAGCATCCAGATGCTGATCACTTCGATGGCCTTGCCCGTTTGGTTGAGAATTGTACCCCCCACCGCCACCAGTTCCGGATAGCCGATCGCTACGGCCAAGGAGGAGTTTTTGGTGAGGTTCAGATACTGGCTTGTCAGCGGTGGGATGATGACCCGCAGTGCCTGCGGGATTACTACGAGCCGCAGGGTTTGCGCGGGCTTCAGGCCCAGCGCTGCAGCCGCCTCGCTCTGCCCGGTGCTGACGGCCAGGATTCCGGCACGAGCGATTTCGGCGATGAATGCCGAAGTATAGATCGAAAGCGCCAGAAAAAGTGCCATGAATTCGGGAATCACCACAGCGCCGCCGCGAAAGTTGAACCCCTGCAGTTCCGGATACTCGAAACTAAACGGCAGCCCGGTGACCAACGACGCCACGAGAGGAAGCCCCAACACGAGCAACAGGGACACCGATATCGTCGGAAACTGCTGACCGGTCTGCTCCTGGCGATGCCGCGCCCATCGACCAACCATGAAAGCCGCGATTATGCCGAGCAATAAGGCAATCGGGATAGCAATCCCGGACGGCTCAAATATGGGCCATGGCAAGATCAAACCACGGTTGCTTAGGAAACCGCCGAGCGAAACAACCGAGAAGACATCATCAAAGATTGCTCGCGCCAGCCGCGAGGCAATGAAAAATGCTGCAAATAGGCCAATGAGCGCCGCAAGGCGATAGAAACCGCTTGTCGTTCGTCGAAAAACCTGCACGTAGACATAAATCGCCGCGGCCATCAGGGGTGCGAAGATCATCATTCCTCCCGCTGGCAGAGGTATGCCAAGCGGCAAAGCTTGCTTTGGCGATGGCAGTGGCTTGAGCACCGCGGCGTACCAAATGAGAATCTGGATCAGGAGCGGTACGTTGCGCACGCATTCCACATAGACCGTCGATACGCCGGAGATGACGAAGTTCTTCGAGAGCCGCATGATGCCCACGGTAAATCCGAGGATCGTGGCTGCTATGATGCCGACAATCGAAATGATGAGGGTGTTGAGAAGGCCGACGAGCAGTGCGCGGCCGAAGGTTGACGTATTTTGGTAGAAGACGGGCCGCTGGATAATATCGAAGCCAGCGGTCGACCACAGAAAACTCCAGCCAAAACTCTGATTGAGTGCCCGAAGGTTTTCCGTCGTATTCCGCACGACCTCATAGGCGAGCCATGCCAGAATAGCCAGGAGAAGTGCCTGGACGATCAATGACCTGGTCTTCGGGTCGTTGATCCAGGAGGTTTTTATCGCGGCCGTTTGTTCGGCAACAGCGGTCATGCTGGAAACGCCCCAGCCCAATTTGTGCAGATAGCCTCGCTGCTTTCGCAGGTACGCTTACAACAAAAAGGCCCGGCGGCCGGCGAAGGTTTTTAGCCGCTTCTCCGGCAGCCGAACCCAAACCCTGTTAACGAATGGGCATACCGTATTGCAGCCCACCCTTGCTCCACTGGGCGTTGGAACCGCGCTCGATCTTCAGAGTCGATCCCGCTCCGACATTTCGGTCAAAGATTTCACCGTAGTTGCCGACCGCCTTGATAATGTTGACCACCCAGTCGTTGGTAAGGCCGAGACCGGTTCCAAAATCCCCCTCCGCGCCGAGCAGACGGCGTATTTCCGGATTGGTCGAATTGGCTTTCATGTCATCGACATTTGCCTGGGTAACGCCTAGCTCTTCAGCGTTCAGCAAGGCGTAGTAGGTCCACTTCGCAACATTGAACCAGCCGTCATCGCCCTGCCGGACAAGCGGTCCCAACGGCTCCTTTGAAATAATTTCGGGGAGCACCACATGGTCATCGGGCGAAGCGAGCTTGAGGCGAGTGGCGTAGAGGCCCGACTGGTCGGTCGTCAGCGCATCGCACCGGCCCTCGTCATAGGCTTTGTTGACTTCGTCATTTTTCTCCATCGCCACGACCTGGTAGGTCATGTTGTTGGAGCGGAAGAAGTCGGCAAGATTGAGTTCGGTGGTGGTGCCTGTTTGCGTACAGACGGTGGCGCCATTGAGCTTCAGGGCGCTGTCGACTCCCAGAGACTTTTTCGCCATGAATCCCTGGCCGTCGTAGTACATCACACCAACGAATTTCAGTCCCAGCGACGTGTCGCGGCTCATTGTCCAAGTGGTGTTGCGAGACAGTATGTCGATTTCCCCCGAGGCAAGAGCGGCGAAGCGGTCCTTGGCCGAAAGTGGGGTAAACTTAACTTTCTGCCCGTCGTTGAATATCGCTGCGGCAACGGCGCGGCAGTAGTCGACGTCAAGACCGGTCCAGTTGTTTTGTTCATCGGGATTGGAGAAGCCGATCAGGCCAACATTAACCCCGCACTGGATAAAGCCCTTGCTCTTGACATCGTCCAGCGTCGCGGCGGTAGCGGCCGATACGGCAGTCAATCCGAAGACCGCACCAAATGCAGAATAAAGCAATTTACGTTTCATCTTCTTACCTTTTCAGTGAAGCGCTGCTGCCACGGCCGGTTAGCACCTTTATCCTTAGCAAAACGAACGGTTGATAGGATCCCGGCTGAGGCTCAACACTTGGGTCTGGTTCAACTCCCTGTGAGCGCAACGACCGCGCCCAAATGTTATCCGACCTCAAATCTCCTTCCGGGTCAACTCAAAACCCGGTGGCGTAACTGGCCCTTTCGGCAGTTGCGCCGGCATGGTAACGACTTGTTTCCCGGCATTAATCTCATTTTCCTCGCGCATCGGGCCCATGGCAAAGCAGAAAACCAACCTGAACAAGTTCAAGCCTGAAACGCGCCTGGTTGTTGCCGCCCGAGATTATTCCGAGCACGGAATTGTCAATCCGGCTGTCTACCACGCTTCGACAATCCTTTTTCCCACCATGCAGGACTATCTGAAACCCAATCAGCCCTATGTATATGGCCGTCGCGGCAATCCGACATCCCGGGCGCTGGAGGCCGCGATAGCACAAATCGAGGAAGGGCATGATACGCGAGTTTGCTCGTCCGGTCTTTCCGCTATCACCACCGCCCTCCTCGCCTTTCTCAAATCGGGCGATCATTTGTTGATCACCGATGCGGTCTACGGTCCCGTGCGGCGCTTTTGCGACACAATTCTTCCCGGTCTCGGAATCGAAGTGACCTACTACGAGCCCCGTATTGGAGCGCGCATGTCAGAGCTCATGCGGTCAAACACGAAGGTCGTCTATGCCGAAAGTCCCGGTTCCCTGACCATGGAGGTCCAAGACATCCCCGCCATCGCCGAGGCAGCGCACAGGAGAGGCGCACTGCTGATGTGCGACAACACTTGGAGTGCGGGGTATTTCTTCAAGGCGTTCCAGCACGGTTGCGACATCTCGGTCCAGTCGGCTACCAAATACCTTGGCGGTCACTCCGATTTGATGCTGGGGTCCGTCACCTGCAGCGACGACACTTGGCCGCAGTTCAAGGAAGTGTTCGGCACGCTTGGCCAATTCGCCGGGCCCGACGACATGTACCTCGCACTCCGCGGCTTGCGCACTCTCGATGTGCGGCTGGAACGCCACATGCGTAACGCGCTGATCGTGGCGGACTGGCTGCGGTCAAGGTCCGAGGTCGAAGAGGTTTTTTATCCCGCGCTGCCAGGCTCCCCCGGTCATGATCTTTGGAAGCGAGATTTCCGCGGCGCATCCGGTTTGTTTTCTGCTGTGCTCCGCACCTCCTCGAGCGCGGCTGCGGCGGCTATGCTCGATGGGCTTGAACTCTTCGGGATGGGAGATTCCTGGGGTGGCTACGAAAGCCTTGTCGTTCCTTTCGATCCGCGTCCTTTGCGATCGGCCACGCCCTGGCCATACAAGGGAGTGGCGCTGCGGTTTCACATCGGGCTTGAAAACACCGATGACTTGAAGGCCGACCTCGCTGAAGGATTCAAACGGCTCATCTCCGCCGGGTGAGGGCTCCTTGAAGAAAGGTTATTGCCGAGCCTGGCACGGCCATCTATGGATTTGCATTGCACAAGCCGCCCGCTTCGGAGCCCTGTACATGAAAACGCTGAATACCATCCTTGCCGGCCTTGCGTGCATTGCCGTGAGCACCGGTCCGGCCCTGGCGCAATCCGATGATCCTGAGCTGCTCTTCAAGAAAAGGACTGTCTTCCGCTTCTTCTCGCCGGATGCCAAGCTCGCCACCTACGTCATCGACGATCCTGACGTGGAGGGTGTCGCCTGCCATTTCACGGTTCCCGAAATCGGTGGTTGGAGCGGTTGGGCAGGCTTTGCCGAAGAACGATCCGAAGTTTCAATTGCCTGCCGTCAGGTCGGCCCCGTGACGATCAAGAAAAAATTCGAACAAGGTCAGGAGATCTATCGCCAGCGCCGCTCTTTCTTTTTCAAGAAAATGCACATCGTTCGTGGTTGCGACGCGAAGCGAAATGTTCTTGTCTACCTGATATATAGCAATAGGCTGATCGAGGGCTCTCCGCAAAATTCCACATCGACCGTGCCCATCATGCCATGGGGGAATTCACCCGCCCCGAGATGTGCAGATTATGTAACGGACTAGACCTCGTCCGCTGGCTGCGGACCTTCGGTGATACGGTTATTCAACCGTTCGAGAATCGCATCGAGCGGGGTATCGGCAGCCGCTTCGTCAGATTCAGCAGCAGTGTCCGATGTGTGTTCGGCACCGTTCGTCGAATAGGCGCCGTTCTGTTTGGCCTTCGCCCGCTTGGCCTCTTCCAGCACCGGGGTGGTAACTTCGATTAAGCCATGAAACTCGCGCAGCGCACGCAGGAATATGTGGCACTCCGGTAATGTGAGCCGCAGCATTGAGTGTTTTTGCGAGTAGGCGGAGGAAAGTTCCTCCTCGTCCCGGATTTCCCCGCGCTTATCGAGAACATGGAGCATTAGATAGACATGGGTGAGATCGAACCCGACGATATCCGTCAAAAGTCTCAGCTGAACCACGAGTGAACCTCCGGTCGACAGGGTTTTCGCCCCGCTATTCAAACCTGGCGGGGAGACCTGAAGGAAAGGGTTGTGCATCGAGGTAAATAAATCGTTACGTCGAGTTTTGTGCCCCCGGCCGGGTTATCCACAGGGCAAACTGGCCTTGTGGAGATCCGCAAGCAGCCCCTGGACTCTTGGGCGGTCTGCCAACATGATTCGCTCCAATGTGCGGCCGACGAGGCCCCGGCTTGGCTGCCGGACACCCTTGAGCGGGCACCCGCACATCCCATGCAAGGAGTTTCGCAGTCAAATGCGAGCGCTCCGCGCCACATGGGGCCACCAGACGCGGGACGTAACGCGAAAGGTGGGCCGATGAACCGACGAACGGCGGCTTATCCGCAATGTCGGCGTGACGTATCTCTTCACCGGGGTGCGATCGCGGGCTCGGGGACTTTGCGTTCCGCGCAGGAGCCTTGGGCTTGGGTGTCAGTGGAGTCGATCTAGCGTCGTGCCTTTGGCCGATAGTGCGGTTGATATTCACTTAAATCACCTACAGGGAGGTGTGAAGCGCAAGCTTCACGCCTTCTTGTTGTTTGCGCGGTCACGATCTATGGACATCAGCTTCGTAGTTTGCGTGCCAAGCCTGGCCAGCGCTAGACATGGTCTCTCGGAATTTCCAGGGACCAGCTTCGGGCGAATGCTCGCTCTTCTTTTTCATAAGCGGTCAAGCTCGCGCGCACCACAAAATGTGTTCGAGTTGACCACATGACGATGCGCGTTTCGCTTGAGACCTTCCAGTCGTCGCGTGAATATTGCCTTTTCGATCGAATGTCCGCTCGCGCGCTCAAGGGATCGTCCGGCTTGATACTGTAACGGCTCTCGCGCCATCCGCCGGCGACCAGCCCATGCCCCTCGTAGCGGCGCACCCCCTCGTTTTCGATGCGCCTTACCGTCGTCACATCCGTATAGAGGTCATGGCAAATCGTCCAAGCGTTCTTTTCGCCTTCGAGCATGTTGGGCTCAAGCGGCGGAGCATGCTCAGGCCGCGGGAAATCCGGTAGCGTCTTATCCGCCTCCCGGGGTTGTCTTGTGGGGAGTGATAAACGGCACTCGCCTAGATCGAACTTGAGGGCGGCAGCACAGGGCGATGACCAAGCGATCGGCCAATAGGAGGTTGAGAGAGCGACACGAATCCGGTTTCCCGTCGCAAACCGATGCGCAATTCCGTTCAATTGCAGCTTAACCTTGGTCGGAACTCCGGGCGTAAGCGCTACAGGCTTTTCGTGCCCGCCGCGGTGGGTGAGGTTGAGCATTCCATAGCTGATGCGCGTAACGCTTCCGTCCGCCAATATTTCACACAAGGTAGCGGCGATCAGCGCCTGGGGCTGGTCGGCGCTCAATTTGAGGTCGAGCATGGGAAAGCCCAGAATCTCGATGTCCCGTTCCAACGGCTGCGAGTCGAATAGAAGTTGACCCCCCTCCTCCAACCGCTGATCCTGCGGCTGATCCGGGGTAACTCCATAGGGGCACCATCGCCCTGCCGCCAAGCCAACGGTCTGGCGGGGATGAAGAATCAACGAAGCTTGCGAGGCCGCTTCGTCGGTTTCCAGCAATGTATTCACTCCCAGATGCAGCTGCTTACGCTCAGGATGAGCGGGAGGCCATGCTTGTTCGGCAATCCACCGTCCGGGTCGGTTGTCGTAGTAGGGCCGTGGCGGAAAAGGCTCCTGCATCCATACCCTGAACATTGGCTCCTCCATGATGCCGGTGTTCTTGCCTTTGAGCCATTGATCCCACCATCGAATGCATTCCTGGAGAAAGCCAATCTGGGGGCCGGGCTTGGCCACATGGGGATACTTGTGAGCCCATGGTCCTATGAGCCCCTTTCGAGGGCATTTGAGGCATTCGAGCAGCCGGAATACCGCATTCGAATATCCATCCGCCCAGCCGCCCACGGCATAGACCGGACATTCGATGGCGGAAAAGTCCTCGCAAACTGATCCGTGCGTGTAGAATTCATCCCGTCGCTGGTGTTTAAGCCAGTCCTCGAGCCAGAAGGTGCTGCCATCGAGGCGCTGCAGCCACATGTCCCGCCATTTCTCGCCGACCAGCAGTGGGTCCGGGGGCGCTGTGTTGAGCGAGAACATAGTTGAGTACCAAGACAGCTTGTCGAGCAGCAAGCAGCCACCCATGAAATGGATGTCGTCGGCATAACGGTCGTCCGTCGAGCAGATCGAAATGACGGCCTTGAGCGCCGGATGGCGCCTTGCCGCGACCTGTAGACCATTGAATCCACCCCAGGAGATACCAATCATCCCCACAGCACCCGAACACCACGGCTGCGCTATGAGCCAATCGAGAACTTCAAGCGCATCGTCTTGCTCCTGCTTGAGATATTCCCCGCGCAGCACCCCTTCCGAATCCCCCGACCCTCGGATGTCGACGCGCACGCCGGCATAGCCGTGGCCGGCAAAATACGGATGATTGAGCGCATCGCGATCGGTCGTTCGGTCGCGTTTGCGGTAGGGCAAATATTCAAGAATGGCCGGAACCGGAGTTTGCTCGGCGTCGGCGGGCAACCAGATGCGCGCGGCAAGCTTCGTTCCGTCGGAAAGCGGAATGAAGACGTTTTCGATTTCGGCAATCTGGTTGAAAACTCGTGTGAGCGTTTGCATTATCTTTCTTTGCGGTGCAGTCCAAGCACCAGTTCGAAGATAGAATCCTTCGCTGCGTCAGGGTAGATATGCTACCTTCATCGATACCGGGGATACCTAAGGGAGGGGCTACATGGCAAAGGCAAAGCAAATTACCATTTCCGTTGCCAATCGGCCGGGTGCCGTGGCTGAGGCAATCCGAGCATTGGCAAACTCCAAGGTAAACATCCTTTCGGTGCTCGGGTGGAATCCTTCCGGTGCGCTGCAGCTTGTTTTCGACAACCCGCGGGCAGCCAAAAAGGCCCTGGACGGTGCGAACATCCAATACACGGAATCCTCCGCCGAGGTTGTCGAACTGCCGAACAAGCCAGGGGTTTTGCTCAAATATTTGGACAAACTCGCAAGCAAGGGTGTGAATCTCGGTTCGCTCAACGCCACCACGAGCAAGAAGGCCACCAAGGCGGTGGTGGTGTGGACGGTCGCCTAGTCTCCCCGTCCAGCGAGCCTCAACCTTTGAGAGTGCCGTAGACCGCAGGCGCGAAGGAGTCGACCTGTATGGCCATCTCCTGCGCCTTCGCCGCGAGGCTCATGCGCCTTCCTTCGTCAGCGTCAAGTATGCCCTGGCTCGTGGCGCGCTCCGGTAGGGTTCCAATGGGTTCGCGGGCAAGCACTCCCCGGCTGATCGCCTCTTGCGTTTTCCTCTGGGCGCCGCGCGCAGAAACAACAAGCTCCAAGGCCGCTTCCAAACGGCCCAGCCCGTCTTCGTCCCCGTCGGGTACGAAGATGTCCTGGGTCAGTCGTTTGCGCATCTCGCCTCCATCGAGGATGCTGCGTCCAACTTCTGCTGCAAGGCTATCCCGCGGCGGCTGCAAGCGCGCGCCCAGTGGAAACACCAATATCCGAAGCACCGCGGCGGCCGTTCTGTTTGGCAGGTTGTTGATCACCCCGCACAGTGCCTCTTGAATCGTCCACAAAGCCAGATCGCAAGACCAGCGCAACAGCGGCAGCTCGCTTGCCGGTCCGTCTGCATCATGGAACCGCTTGATTGCCGCCGACGCCAGATACATCCACGCCAGCGCATCTGCCATGCGGCCAGTGATCTTTTCCTGCCGCTTTAGCGATGCGCCGAGGGTGGCGAGCGCAACGTCGGTAACCAGTGCGAAGCTGGCGCTGAATCGCGTGAGACGACGCAGGTAGAAGCCCTTCCAGCCTTGCCCAGGAACAGTCGTCGGCACGCCTAGGGCCAGCACCAGCGACCGCAATGCATTTCTGCAGACGAAGCCAAAATGCTGGAACAGTGCTTTGTCGAAGCGGACACCATCCTTTGCTTCGATCGAGCTGATCTCCTCGCGCACAAAGGGATGACATCTGATCGAACCCTGGCCGAAGATGATCAATGACCGGGTTAGGATATTTGCGCCCTCAACCGTGATGGCAATGGGAGCCGCGACATAGACGCGTGACAGAAGATTGCGCGGGCCGCGGCAGAGCGCAGCACCCGCCATGATGTCCATGGCATCCGACAGGCAACTGCGCATGGCATCTGTGAGATACGCCTTGGCGACGCCCGAAACAACCGCCGGCCTTTCGCCTGCATCTACTGCGCCGCATGTCAACACGCGTGCCGCATCCATGAGATAGGAGTAGCCGGCAATTCGGGTAAGCCGTTCCTCGACCCCCTCGAACCGGCCGATCGGAAGGTTGAACTGCTCGCGAATGGACGCATAGGCGCCGGTCATGCGCGTTACCATTTGGATAGCAGCGACGGAAAGGGCGGGAAGCGAAATGGAACGGCCTGCGGCCAGGCATTCCATCAACATGCGCCAACCCCGACCTATCCCCTCTTTTCCCCCGATTACATAGTCGAGGGGCACGAATATATTGACGCCCGTTATCGGGCCGTTCGGGAACGGCACTCCCATCGGATCGTGGCGCTCACCGATCAGAAGTCCCGGCGTATTTCGCGGGATCAAAGCGCAGGTTATTCCCAGGTCTTTTCTTTCACCGAGCAGTCCATCCGGGTCTTTCATGGCAAATGCCAGCCCGATGACCGTTGCCAGGGGTGCTAAGGTTATATACCGCTTGCTGAGGTTGATGCTGATCCCGATTATCTCTCGGCCCTCGTACACGCCTCGCGAAACCACGCCAAGGCTTCGGCTTGAGGCCGCATCACTGCCAGCGTGGGGCTCGGTTAGCGCAAAGCAGGGAATTTCCTCTCCTGATGCCAGTCGCGGTAGATAGTACTCTTTCTGCTTGTCGGTTCCGTAATGCAGCAGCAACTCGGCCGGGCCGAGCGAGTTGGGCACCATCAGAGTGCAGGCAACCGGAATGCTGCGGCTTGCAACTTTTGTCACCACGGCCGAATGGGCGATGGCGGAAAAGCCGAGGCCGCCATATTTCTCCGGAATGATCATTCCAAAGAAGCGTTTCTGCTTCAGAAAATCCCAGACGTGCGGCGGCAGTTCCCGTTCCTGACTGATCTGCCAGTCGTCGACTTTTCGGCAGAGTTCCTCAACCGGCCCATCAAGAAATTCCTGCTCGCGTTTTGACAGCGGGCGCACCTTGAAATCCAGGAGCTTGGTCCACTCGGGCCTTCCGGAAAACAAATCAGCGTCCCACCAGACCGTGCCAGCCTCGATCGCCGTTCGTTCGGTATCACTCATGCGGGGCATGAGAGGGCGCAAGAGGGCCATCAAACGATTTGAAATCAACGTTCGGCGCAATGCCGGAATTCCGAATACAAGCACCAATGCGATAAAAATTGCCACGACCACTAAGACGCCAACTGACGTCTCCGTTTCGCTGATGCGCCAACTTACCAGTCCCAGGCCGGCTGCCGATGACCACGCCCAATATCCATGCCCTCTATAGAGAAGGAACAGAAATGCGGCAGCAGCCGCAATTACCAAGGCTATGGTCATTGCTCAGTTCCTAAGTGGCTTTCCCGTCTTCAGCATGTGGGCGACTCGCGCGATGCTTGCCGGCGTCCGGGCCAAAGCCAGAAACGCTTGCGCCTCCAAGGAGAGCAAATCGTCCTCGCTGACGGTTTCCGTGATGTCCGTATCTCCGCCGCTCACGACTCTCGCCAACTGCTTGCCCACGACCAAATCGTGGCGGGTTGCCTTCCCGGTCCGCCGATAACCCTGAAGCGCCAGGGCCAAGGCGGCAAACGCGGTTTTCCCTGGCAGCGAAACAAGCCTCGTTTCCTGTGGAACGTAGTCCTTGGCCAGGGTCAGGGCTTTTTGCTTGGCATCGGCGAGGAGCCGGTCCCGGTTCATCGTAACGCCGTCGCTTGACCGAAGGAATAGAAAGTCCTTCGCCTGTTCAGCTGAAGTCGCAACGCTCGCCAAGCCGATTGTCTCGAATGTTTTTATGACGGGCGGCATCGGGCCAAACGGGGGTTGCCTGTGACCGATCCGGCGGAACAACAGTTCCTTGCAGCCGCCCCAGGCAGGCACGATGCCCACACCGGCCTCAACGAGACCGGCATAGGTTTCCGCATGCGCCTGGACGGCGTCGCTATGCAGCAGGATTTCGCAGCCTCCGCCAAGCGTCATGCCCGCAGGCGCCGCAACAACGGGAAATGGTGCATACTTCATCCGCTTGAAGACACGCTGACCGTGGCGAATGAGCGCGCGTGCCAGGAACCATGCGCGCAGTTTCATGACCAGCCACAGGAGCCCAATGTTGGCGCCAACCGAAAAATTGCTCCCTTCGTTGTAGATAACCAGCGCCCGATAGTGTTTCGCCACCAGGTCGATGGTCTTGTCGATCATTGCGAGCGACAGCGGGTTGAGCGAATTCATCTTGCTATGAAACTCCAGACAGACAACGCCGTCGCCGATATCCCACAGACTGGCCGAAGGATTGCGCCTTAAAGGACGCTGATGTCGTTTGATGTCTGCCAGAAGCAGCGTGCCCTCGCGTCGGACGACATTAGCATAGCCGCCCTTCCGCATGAGGTATTGCAGCTGGCCGTTTTGGATCCGGTAGAAACTCCGACCTTCCGCCTCAGTCAAGAACTTGGGTACCTCCATGCCCGACTGGCGAAGTTTGTGAATGAACCAGTCGACGCCGATGTCGTCGATCATCTCGAAAGGCCCACGCTTCCAGTTGTAGCCGAGTCGCATGGCCTCATCGACCGCAACAATATCGTCCGCGATTTCCGGCACCAGGTGCGCTGCATATGTGAGTGTGCGCGACAGCACCCACCAGGCGTAGCGTCCCCCCTTGTCCGGATGTTCAAGCAACGCGCGCAACCCGCCGCGACGAGATCGGGTCACGCTGCCCAATGCCGGTCTTCGGGTGGCGCGATAATTGCCAGACATCAGATCAAGCGCCTCTTTGATTTTTTCCGCCGCATCCGGCTTTAGACGATAGAAACCGCCCTTTCCCTTGCGGCCGGTATAGCCCGCTGCAATCATCCCTTTGATGAGAGGCGGATCGCGATGTATCGCGTGGAACGGATCGTCTTCGGCAAGCGAATTTGCCATGTTCTCCAGTATGGGCGGCATCAGATCGAGTCCGACCATGTCTAACAGGCCGAACACGCCGGTCTTCGGCACTCCCATCGGAGGACCAAGGACTGCGTCCGCTTCCTCGACGGTGAGCCCCGCCTCCATTGCCTGCAGCACGGCGCACTGAATCCAATAGATTCCAATGCGATTGGCGATGAATCCGGGCGTGTCCTTGCAACGTGTCGGTGTCTTTCCAAGCTGCACGTCGGCGAAGGTCTCAATCGCCTGCAGCGCACGAGCCCGAGTTGCTGGTCCCGGAACTACTTCGAGAAGGCGTTGATAGCGGGGCGGATTGAAAAAATGCGTGATTAGAAAGTCGCCGGCGAAGCTCTCCGGCATCCCCTCGATGAGAGCAGAGAGACGGATGGTGGAGGTGTTCGAGGAAACGATCGAGTTCGGCCGCCGCGCCTCGTCTATTTTTTTGTAGAGCGCTCGTTTGGCGTCCAGTCGCTCTATGATCGCCTCGACAATCCAATCGCAGTTCGCCAACTGACTGAGATCGTCGTCGATATTACAGGCCCTGATCAACGCCGAATTGCGGCTGTGCATGAGCGGCGCAGGATCGGTCTTCAATAGCCGCTCGATCGCTTTGGCGGCAATGGCACTGCGCTGGGGACCATCGGCTGTGGCAATGTCGAAGAGCAGAACGGGTACACCTGCGTTCGCCACTTGCGCGGCAATGCCTGCACCCATTACACCCGCGCCAAACACTGCGACCTTGCGGATCGCCTCCATTATGCCGCCTCAAGTACCGTCGCAATCCCCTGCCCGCCGCCTATGCACTGAGTAGCGAGTGCAAACGTCCCTTTTTGGCGTTTCAGGAGGCTTGCCGCCTTTCCAGTTATACGGGCACCACTCGCCCCCAGAGGATGGCCAAGCGCGATGGCCCCTCCGTCGATGTTCACCCGCTCCTCCTTCAACCCGAGATCGCGCAGCACTGCAAGACATTGCGAAGCAAAAGCCTCGTTCACTTCGGCAACATCGATATCTGCGACAGTAAGGCCCGCCCGCTGCAAGGCCTTTTTAGACGCCGGCACCGGCCCCATTCCCATGATCTCTGGATCGCATCCCGCAACGGCGATGCTGCGAATCAACGCAAGTGGTTTAAGGCCAGCTGATTTGGCGTAATCTTCGCTGCATATCAAGGTTGCCGCCGCCCCGTCGGTAAGCGGCGAAGATGTTCCCGCGGTCACCGTGCCCTGCTCATCGAAAGCCGGCTTGAGGCCTGCCAGATCCTTCGCCGTGGTTCCTGGCCGGACACATCCGTCGATGCTCACGGTGCTGCCGTTGGCTTCAATCGGTATGATCTCCTCGGTGAACCGGCCCTCGACCTGCGCCCTTGCGGCACGTTTTTGCGATTCGACGGCAAACGCCTCCTGTTGGTCGCGGGTGATCTGATACCTCGTCGCTACGTTTTCGGCAGTCTCCCCCATGGACATATAGGCTTGCGGATAGCGCTCGCAGAGACCTGGATGCGGCATTGGGTTGAAGCCCATCATGGGCACCCTGGTCATCGACTCTACTCCGGCGCAGATAAACGCATCTCCCGCATTCATCTGAATCGCTCCCGCCGCCATATGGATGGCATACATCGATGAGCCGCAAAAACGATTGATCGTCGCGCCCGCAACCGAAATGGGCAAACCTGCCTGGAACACAACGAGCCGCGCCATGTTGAGGCCCTGCTCGCCCTCTGGAAAGGCACAGCCCAAAATTAGATCCTCAATGTCACCGGCATTGAGTCCCGTTCTTTCCATAAGCCCTCTGATCACCTGCGCAACAAGTTCATCCGGGCGGACCGCGCGCAATTCACCTTTGGTTGCCGGCGTAAAGGGCGAACGAACATATTCGGCCACCACCACCTTCTTCATCTGTCCCTCTTGTCTCCAGCCTAAGCTCCGGCTCTAAGCGCCGAGTCGGGTCCTGGTTTTACAGCCGCAACTTCAGACAGAAGAGCCTTCTTAGAAATCTTACCGATGATCGTTTTTGGCAGCTCTTCGCGGAATTCAATTTGCCGTGGGATCTGGAACGGCGCGAGCTTGTCCTTGCAGAAGTCGCGCAGCTCGGCGCTGGTAACTGTATTGCCTTGGCGGAGCTTGACGAACGCCTTGACGATCTCCCCGCGATGCGGATCGCTGACGCCACATACGGCCACCTCCTCGACTGCGGGATGAGTATAGAGCACTTCCTCGACCTGGCGCGGATAGACATTGAAACCGCCACTGATGATGAGCTCCTTGATGCGGTCGACGATGAAAAGATAGCCCTCCTCGTCGATATATCCTGCATCGCCAGTGTGCAGCCGGCCGCCTCGAAACGTGTCGATGTTTTCCTTCGCTCGGTTGGCATAACCTGCCATGACCTGCGGCCCGGACACACAGATCTCGCCGCGCTCATTGATGCCGAGAAGACGATCCGGATTATCCATCGAGACGATTTCGATCACGGTGCCCGGCAGTGGCAATCCGACCGATCCTGGCTTTCCGCCGGTCAAGGGGTTGATGGTGCACACCGGACTGGCTTCGCTGAGCCCGTATCCTTCGATCAGCTTGCAGCCAGAAATCGCTTCGAAGCGTCGCTGGATTTCGCCGGACAGAGCAGCCCCTCCGGAAATGCAGATCTTGAGGCTCGACAGATCGTCCCTCTCGCTATCATAGGCAGCGATCATCGCGGAATACATCGTCGGCACACCTATTAAGATGGAGGGTTTTTCTCGAGCTATGATTTTTAGAACTTCTACTGTTTGAAACTTGGGCAGCAGGATCATCTCAGCGCCAATCGAAATGCTGAGGTTCATCACCGCCGTCATGCCGAAGGAATGAAACAAGGGGAGAACGGCAACCATTTTCTCCTCCCCGCGCCTTACCCCCGTTGCCCAAAGAGCGACCTGTGCCGCGTTCGCATAGAGATTGGCATGCGTGAGCTGTGCTGCCTTCGGAAAGCCAGTGGTGCCGCCCGTATATTGAAGGACCGCAACATCCCGCACCGCATCTACCATGGGCGCGGTTATCTTGCCGTCGTTATCGATAAGACGATCAAAACGAATGTGCCTCTCATCGTCCACAATCGCCGCGACCTCTCCCCCTTTCAAAAAGCCAAATGCTACCTTTTCGGGAAAACGCAGCATGCCCTTCATCTGGCAGATGATCAGATTCTCGATCTGCCCATCCTTGCGCATGAACTCCGCCGCTTTTTCGTACAGTCCCTTGACATCAAGCGTAACGATAATGCGGCACCCGCAATCGGAAATCTGTCGCTCGATCTCTCCGACTGAATAGAGCGGATTGATATTGACCACAATACCGCCGGCCTTGAGCACGCCGTAAAAGCAAATTACCGCATAGGGGCAGTTGGGCAGCATCAGCCCTACCTTGATTCCCTTACCCACGCCCAAGGCCTGGAAGCCCTTCGCCGCCCTATTCACCAGGCGCTGGACATCACGGTAGCGGTAGTGCTTGCCCCGGAAGCTCATGCAAACCTTGTCAGAATAGGTTTTGACCGCATCTTCGAGCAATGCCGTGATGGGCTTTGGATCGATTGTGGTCTTCCACTCCACGCCCTTGGGATAGCTTTTTTCCCACGGATTTATGGTCCCCGCCTGCATCGCCTGGGGCGGACGCGTACGGCGAAATTGACGAAACAGGGATTCAACTGGCCGCGGCATGACTCCATTGAGCTTGCCGGCACGGTACCGTTCGAAGACTGCAATGTTGCTTTCTGCTGCCAGCGTCGGATGAGTTTTCTTGGATTGAATGCCTGCAAGCGTTGTCGCAAAGCCGTCGACGGCGGAAATCACCGATGCTTGGCAGTTGCCAATGTCTTCATTCAAGATCCCATGCCGCCGCGACTGGATCATGTGCATCGACTTGTCGGCGTGCCCAATCTTCTCGTGGATCACCGCCGCACTGTCCGGGTCCACGATTGGATCATTGGTACCTTGAAAAATCCGAACCGGGCATTGGATCTCGTGCAGGCGCCTATCCAACTCGTCGGCCACGTGGCGCAGTTCAAACAAACCTCGTATTGGCACATTGCGATAATTGATCCGGGGATGCTCCGACTCGTAAGCCCGGAATGGCATCAGCCCTTCTTCCGAATAGGCCCATTCGGTCAGTTTGTTGATGCCGTGAATGAGAGGCACGAAAATCAGGTTCCGGCTTCTGAACTTGAGGGGTGGCGAAACCGCCACGACGCCCGCCAAATCCTTCGGCCTCTCGGCTGCCGCCAGCAGGGCCAGCGACGCGCCGGTGCCGAAACCAACAAGACAGGCCTTCCCGGCGAGATGAGTCATGATGTCGAGACCACGGCGCACCGACATGAGCCAGTCCTGCCAGCTCCGGTCTCGAAGGTCCCATGGCGAGGTCCCATGTCCCTTTAGACGGACACCGAGCACCGGATAACCGCGCTCGGCCAGTCGCCGACCTAGATCGCGCAGTTCTGCTGGCGAAGCGAGAAAGCCGTGCACCAGCACCACCCCGAGACCCTTGCCCGCTTCCGATTCGAGCATGAAGGGTTCGCCGCTTTCGCTGGCCTTCTCCTGGCCGTTAATGGCTGCAAACTCTGGGCGCCCATACGTTTCCTTTGCCAATGCAAAGGCGCGTAGCTCATCGTCGAACAACAGCCGCGCCAAGGTGCGCCCTCTTTCCGCTGTGTCGTCGTCGATCACGCTGTCGATCGTGCGGCACGCCGCAGCGAGAGGCGCAATCTCATTGGCATAGACCTGAACGATGTTCTCCAGTCGCGGATCTCGGCTGCCATTGTGCTGTTTAAGGCCCGGCAAGAACCGGTAATGGCCGGAGACTCGTTCAATGAGGCGCGACGAAATGGCTGTTTCGAAAAACTGCCTTACGTGGGGGTTCGTACCGTTATGTATGCCGTCGTAGTAATCGGGGCTGTTCAGGCTTCGATGCAAAGCGATCGTTGGCTCTTTTTGGATCTTCTTGAACGCAAGATAGTGAAGCTCGTGAAAACGGCTGCATTCGATCTGGTCTGTTCCCTGTTTTACCAGCGATAGTATCAATCTCGACGCAACGTGGTTCAAGTTGACCGTCACATGTGCGTACATCTCGTGCATGCAGACATCGCGCAGATGTCGCGTCTTGCGTCGCATGATCATGGCAAGCATGCGCTCCACCCACCGGCCCTCGGTGTCCTTCAGCGCAAACAGCTCTTCCAGGCTGTGAATCTGCTCGAATGCCTGATTCAGAATGAATCTGTCCACCAGGGTCCAGGTTACGTGTGGATGGATTGGTTTGCCGAAGCGAATATCCATATCCGTGCGCTTGAACACGAGATTGCCCTCAATGAGCAGCTCGGCCTTCGATTCTTCGCTGATGTCGTGGCCAAAAAGCTCCGCCGCCTTCCGCAGGATATTGTCGCTCGTGTGAATCGGATTGAAAGTGATGTTGGCCGGTATGATCAGAGTCGGTTGTCGCGCGGCAGCAATCAGCGCGGCAATGCTTTCCAGGCCGAGCGCGTGAACCCAACGTTCCAATCGCTCGGTTTCACCGGCTTCGTAGACCGAGATGATTCTTTTCTTGAAAATCTCCAGCACCAAAGCCAGTGCCGCCGCACCCTGTCGATGCTTGGGCGCCTCCTGCCCCTTGTCCGCATCGGTTGGAGCTACGTAGCGATCCTTGATCATGCGGCCTTCGGGAAAGAAGATCGCCTTCCGGCCGCGCAAGATTTCGGCGGCAAGGAAGGCCAGTAGGCCGGGATGGTTGTTTGGGACTGCGCCACAGCTCCAGAGCAGCCGCGCAAGCCTCTCATTTCCGTGAAACAGTTTCTGTGATGCAACGCAGCGGCAATAGGCGCCGGTCGCTTGGTAAATGAAGTACTGGGGAATGATGGTCTCGAAACGGGTAAAATGGTTAAAAAGGAATATCTGCCCGGCATTGATGTTGCCGTCGGCGTCATGCACTTTGATGTTGATTCCGAGGCGGTTGCGCAGGAGCGTAAAAGCCCGTACGCACCATTGATATAAGGGTTCGTTAATCCTGTAGTCGGGATTGCTGCCCATTAGGACAACCCTTCTGGACCTTAATCTTCTCTTGGGCCCACATCATGCCTCATTCCCCTTTCTCCAGATTACAACGCCTTTATACGATGATTGTGCTAAGAATTCATTCTAAGTTAAAGTTTAGGCTGTGTTTATAGGCTGCGAGGGTCGTTCTATGCCGCCACGGCAGCCTGTCTCCACATTCGAAAGCCACGAGGTGACAAATCAGCCGCCCCCGTTGGCCGACTACAATCTTTTCGACACCGATTTGATCTTGGCAACGGCCCTTCGCCGTGAAGGGGCCGCCTGGGCCGAAAACAAGGTCCGGGATTTCGGAGCGATCTTGGGAAGCGAGCGGGTGGGCGAGCTGGCGCGTGCCGCCAACCGCTATCCACCCGAGCTTCGAACGTTCGACCGCTTCGGCCATCGCATAGACGAGGTGGAGTATCACCCCGCCTATCACGAGTTGATGACCCTCGCCAAATCGCACGAAGTTCACTCGATCGCTTGGACGGCAACCCAGCCTGGCGGGCACATGGCCCACATGGCCCTCGAATACATGCTGGCGCAGGTCGAATCCGGAGTTTGCTGCCCCATCACCATGACCTACGCGTCGCTGCCAGCCCTATCCCGGCAGCCGGCGGCTGCTGCCGAATGGCGGCCGCGTATTCTTGCTGCGGCATACGATCCGAGATTCATCCCGGCGTCCGACAAAACCGGCGTCACCATAGGCATGGCGATGACCGAGAAACAGGGAGGGTCTGACGTCCGGGTCAACACCACCCGCGCCGTACCCCTCGGAAATACAGGGGAATTTGAGTTGACGGGGCATAAATGGTTTTGCTCCGCGCCCATGTCGGATGCATTTCTCACCCTGGCGCGCACCGATGCCGGACTGACCTGTTTCCTGGTGCCTCGATGGCGACCAGATGGTACGCGAAATCCCTTCTTGATCCAGCGCCTGAAGGACAAACTGGGCGACCGGTCGAACGCGTCCTCGGAAATCGAATATCGCGACACCTGGGCGCAGCAGATCGGCGAAGACGGTCAAGGTATTCGCACCATCATCGACATGGTGCACCACACACGACTCGATACTGCCCTGGCCGCAGCGGGCCTCATGCGTCAGGCGGTTGTACAGGCGGTGCATCACGCCTTTCACCGTGTTGCTTTTCGGAAATTGCTGTCCGACCAGCCCTTGATGCGTAACGTTCTGGCCGATCTGATCGTGGAATGGGCGGCGGCAACCATGTTGGCCGCCCGCGTGGCACGCAGTTTCGATGACTCTTCAGCAAATCCTGCTGCCGCTGCGTTTGCCCGATTGGCGGTTGCGATCGCAAAATTCTGGATCAACAAACGTCTGCCAGGTCATGTCTGCGAAGCCATGGAATGCCTCGGTGGATCGGGGTATGTCGAGGAATCGATCATGCCGAGACTTTATCGTCAGGCCCCCCTCAACAGCATTTGGGAGGGATCGGGCAACGTCATTTGCCTCGACATCCTTCGCACCATGGAGCGTGACCCGGCCGCGGTTGAAACCCTGTTCGCCGAACTTGAAACAGCGCGCAGCGGCGATCAGCGCCTCGACCGGGCAATCGGCAAGCTCAAGGCAAACTTGCACAAATTGGGAGGTCAGGAAATTCAGGCGCGGCGCGTGGCGGAATCTATGGCCGTGGTGTTGCAAGGAGGGCTTCTCGTCAAGCACGGGCCCGCGGCCCTTGCCGATGCCTTCTGCGCATCGCGATTCGACGATGACTGGTCCCGAACTTTTGGAACTCTGCCGAGCGGTGTAGCTTTCGACAAGATCATCGAAGTCGCGGGCGGATCTCTTCCGCATCACCCATAATTTGCTTTCACTACGAATCGCCCAAGGCGCTATCCGATATTTTAGCGACTCCTTCTGGTCCGTGCCGATCGCCGATGAGAAGCCACTCCTCCCTGATGGGTCGAAAATTTGCTCGGCATGAGGCTACCGAGGACGAGTCCGATGCCCAATCCGACCGCACCCATCACAATCGGGCTTGCTTCTGTCAGCGCTTCGAGGTCGCTTCGACGGGGCAATCTCAAGTCCTTGGCCAATCGCGGAACACTGCGCGTGGCGTCGCTTGCCCATTCGTAGGCTTTGTTGATCGCCCGTTGTCGTTCGCGCAGCAGAGGTTTGACGCCTCGTAGCAGAGTGTTGGACCCTCGGCTCCGTTTTGGCGCTTTCTTGCGAGTCCGGCGCACCGCTTGTCGTTTTCGCGAACTGCCGACTTCGCTTGCTTCATCATTTGTGAGAGTTGCCATAACCTAACTCCTTTGCTCTTTTGTGATGGCTGCGGTTACGCTTCACCCCACGTTGCCGTGGAAGTATCCTCAGAAATAGCCACCCTGCCGCTCCGGCGAGCATGCCGAAGAGCACGGGATTGCGCCGGGCGGCGCCTTTCAGTGCTTCGGCCGCCCGTATACCGGGAACCTCCAGCATTTGGACGGCGTCATCGACTATTCTTTCCGGTGAGACGCGCTGCCTGATCTGGACAATCGTCGCTTCGAATTGAAGTTTTCGGCGATCCGCCTCCGTCTCCAGCTCATGAATTTGTCTCATGATCGTGAGACCTTCATCGAAGAAAGCGTTTTGCGCAGACGGCTGGGAATGAAACCAGTCAAGCTGATCTTGGATCGAGCATAAAGCAGAAAGCCAATTGCAATCACGATGAGAAGACCTCCTGTTGCCAATCCGGCAAATGGGGCTCCTAGATACGGTGCGAGAACCAGCACCAGCGTGTGTGCCAGAACCACGATTCCGGCGAGCGCAATCACCGCTGCCAGAATCAACAAAGTAATGGCGGTTATAAGCTTGTGAGTGTTGCTCTCGATCTGAGCCTTGAGAACAGCAAATTCAGCAACGATCCACGCGTGTCCATCTTCCGCCAGTCGACCGATCAATTCTGCCAGGGATGGATCTTGCCTGGTTGTTCGTAGTCGGTGATCCATGTGCCACTACCGCGATCTGCGACGTGATCGTGATTTGGTCTTTCGGCCCGTTGATGCGCGGCCAAGCCCGCTTATCGGCCATCCTCGCAGCAGCTGGGTCGTTACGAGCCCTGCTGCAACACCAAGCGCCAAGGTCGCCACCGGCTGGCGTTTGGTGAAGGATGCCAGGTCCTCAAGCATCTCGGGGATGTCGGTCCGATCGACATAGTCGGCGAACTCGTCGATCCTCTCGGCCGCGGCATCGGTGTATTCGGTCAGATAGGGCAATTCGCCCGCGGTCGTCGTAAACTTTCGTGTGGCAGTTGCCAGATCGGACAGCCGTCCGGCCGCGACGTGTCTGCGATTTTCAGCAAGGGTCGACGCTATGGACAGTACATCGCCGAACATCCGTTCAGTGTAGCTATCGCCCGCGCTTGATCTTGGCCGCCTCCTTCTCGCTCTTGGCATATTCGTTCTCCCAATTACACGTTTTAGTTAACACTCTCGCGCAGAGAAGGTTCCCGGAATGACAGCGTCATCCTGGACGGTAACAACCGGTGGAATCTTTTATTGAGGTGTCTCGCTGTCGCGGGCAATCCGTTCCGCTACCAGTTGCTGGAGATGCCAAAGGCTTTGGTCGTGAATGCCCAGTTTCTCGAGATGGACAACGGTCTCATGCAAATATTCAGCGCAGGAGCCCCAGTGGCCGGCAGCCTTCGATAAGACATCGGCGATGTCCTCAGCCGACAGCCTGCCGACGTAACGCCGATCGTCGCGATTGACCACGAACCCGAGCGCTTGCAGCGGTCCATTGCTGGTCTGCGCGGTAAGCCATCGCGGCACATATATTGAAGGTTTCGCTGTCCACTCTCGCCGGAACAGCTTGCCGAGGCCCACCTCTACCGGGTCCGCGATATGGAAAATCATGCCCCGGCACTGGCCGCCGCGGTCCAATCCCATCATGAGTCCTGGCCGGTCTTGCGTTCCTCGAAAACGGAACACTCGGATGCAGAAAGAACGGTGATAGCCCCGAACCACCGCAGAGCGGCTTTCCATTATCTCGCAGGCCGGCTTCCACAGCAGCGACCCATAGGCAAAAACCCACTTTGGCCCCGCCGGTGCCCGGGCGAGAACCTCTTTGACCGTACAATCATAGTCCGCATCGCTCATCGACGGCCAGCCGGGAAGCGGACCAGAGTCTTCGATCTGGCGGGCCGTCCTTGCCACCAGTTCGCGTGTGAGCGCCAATTGCTTCTTGATTCGAGAGCTGTCAGGCATGACTTGGATACAACTCGTCGGTCTCCTGGATGTTTTGGGGCTACTCTGCAATCACGCGAGCGCCCTTGGCTCGAAAATGAATACACCAAACGGTTGGACGACGACATGGTTGACGGCAGCGCTAGCCGCGCCGAGTATTGTCAGTTCACTCGGAGGTCCTCGCCTCCAGGTCGGTACGGCTCCAACGCCGATTGTTTGGTTCTGGTATGAAAATTAGAGGTAAGCACTATAGAACGATCTGGGTTAATCCCGACGGATGGTCTGTTGAGATCATTGACCAAACGCGGTTCCCGCATCTTTTTGAAACGACGACTTTGAAAACCCTGGGCGATGCGGCCAATGCGATCCAAACGATGATGGTCCGCGGCGCGCCGCTCATTGGAGCCGCAGCCGCCTATGGTGTTTGTCTTCACATGAGAGAAGATGCGTCCGACAAGGGGCTCCTGCATGCTTGTGAAGTCCTTGAACGCACGCGACCCACTGCCGTCAACCTCAAATGGGCGCTGGCCGAGATGCGCTCCACTCTCAACGGGTTGCCGCCACACGCCCGAACGCATGCTGCCTATGCGACGGCGGCAAGGATGTGCGATGACGATGTAGAAATAAACCGATCGATAGGCGGCCACGGGTTCGATCTCATCGCAAAATTCGCTGAAGCGAAAAAGCCTGGCGAGCCAGTCAACATTCTTACTCACTGCAATGCCGGTTGGCTCGCGACCGTCGATTGGGGTACCGCCACTGCCCCGGTTTACATGGCGCACGATAAGGGCGTGCCGGTTCATGTTTGGGTCGGCGAGACGCGTCCGCGCAACCAGGGTTCCGCGCTCACGGCGTGGGAGCTTGGCAATCATGGAGTGCCGCACACGGTCATTGCGGACAATGTCGGCGGACATCTCATGCAACGAGGACTCGTTGATCTCTGCATCGTCGGCACCGATCGCACCACGGCGCAGGGCGATGTTTGCAACAAGATCGGGACTTATCTCAAAGCTCTGGCGGCCCATGACAACAACGTCCCCTTCTATGTGGCCCTGCCGTCGCCCACGATCGACTTCACGATCGGCGATGGATTGAAAAACATCCCGATCGAACAGCGTTCCGGCGAGGAAGTTAGCAACATTACGGGACGCACGGCCGACGGGCGCATCGAAACTGTCGAGATCGTGCCCGAAGGTTCACCCGTCGCCAACTATGCCTTCGACGTCACACCGGCTCGCTATGTCACGGGACTCATCACTGAACGCGGCCTTGTTCGCGCCACCCGCGAAGCTTTGGCTGCCGCCTTTCCCGAACGCGCCAAGACCGCCGCCTAGCCCAGCTCGGGTTGCCAGTTGCGCAAACCCCGGGCCAATGCGCATATTGACGCGATCGAATTGAAGCTCCGAGCACTGGTCATCATGGAGCGAGCGAGCTTGAGGGCGCGCGCTTCGCACTTTGCTCTCATGGTTTTGTTCTTTATCCATTCGAAGTCAATGTTATGAGCAAGCCCGAGAATACGGCGGATCATTTTCGCCGCAGCGAAACCCACGGTATCGGCAAAGAGGTTCCGCATATACGCAGCGCGCTCCGCTTCAAGCTGCACCGCATCCAGGGGCCCGCTGAACAGACTTGCTGGAAAAGCATCCCCAGTTTGATGCGTACGCCAAAGTTCGAGGAACTTCGATTCGAAGCCGGTCCAAATCTGCTCGGTCGTTTGCAGAACCCACTCACGGTAATCTTCCCGCGCGCCCGGCGTGTCCTCGTGACCATCCTGGGCAAAGTAATTGAGGAGGAAATTGCCAATCATCGCGCCCACATCGAAACCCATGGGGCCCATGAACGCAAATTCCGGATCGATGACTCGGGTTTCTTCAGCCGTGACCATCACCGATCCGGTGTGAAGATCGCCATGGATGAGAGCCTCGGGAGAACTCAGGAACTTGAGCTTCAGCCGCGAAATCGCACCCTTGAGAATCACGTCATTGCGAAATTCCGCCGCAAGCCGATCGAGTTCTGGCGATGTCCACCGGTTGTTGGCGGCCACCATATAAGGCTCGGTGAAGATGAGGTCCTCGGTGATCTTGCACAGCGCCGTATTGCCGGAAAAGGCGCCGATCATCGTCTTCTTTTGGTCCGCGGAAAGCGCCAGATCGCTGGTGAAGTAGAGCGTACGCGCCATAAAGGTTGAAATGTGATCGGCAAAATGCTCGTAGCGCGTGGCAGCAACCATCCCTCGACGCATGATGATATGCGGCTCCAGCAGTTCCATGACGATGAGAGCCAAGGTTTCGTCGTGATGGAAAACCTTGGGCACCAGTCCTTCTGCCAGTCGCCTTTCTTCTTCGAGGGCCAGATACTCATAATGCGAGCGGGTAAGCGGCAAGGGCCAACTTTCTCCAACCAGCCGCACGTAAGGCAGCGCCTGTTTGACAGCCACGCCGCTCAATGGGCCATGGACCTTGAACACAAGATTGAGATTGCCGTCCCCAACCTCATCAACAACCCATGTTGAGGGCGGGCCTCCCAGCCGTTTGGCGATATGGGGAACGGACCCTAGGTAGTCCCGCAGGCTCAGGGCATCATGCGGCTTGTAGCCTTGCGGCAGTTCTATCGGCTTCATGGCATCGTCGATGGTTGTCCGGAGTCAAATCCCTACCATGCCCAAGAGTCCCTGATTGGTTTTTGGCGACCCCGGGAGGATTCGAACCTCCGACCAACAGCTTAGAAGGCTGCTGCTCTAATCCTCTGAGCTACGGGGCCGCTTGAATCCGTTAATGGGTCCAGTTTTCGGGCTTACCCCAGCGGAAATTGTCAGCATAAGACTTGACCTCCGTCTTCTCCGCCGGGGGCTCAATCACCTCATACTTTATCCCATGCTTCTCGGCATAGGCGACCGCGGCGTCACGGGTGGCGAATGTCATTCTGACCTGCTCTTTCGTGTCCGCCGTGGCGGTCCAGCCCATGAGGGGTTCCGCCGTCTTGGGAGAATCGGACGGAAACTCCAGGACCCAACGCTGCGAATTGGCCTTCCCAGACTGCATGACATTGCGGGCCGGCAGAAATATTCGCGCTGTCATTCCACCCTCCCAGAGTCTAAGCCCGTCCGAATTGGTCGGGGCGGCCAGATTCGAACTGACGACCCCCTGCGCCCAAGGCAGGTGCGCTACCAGACTGCGCTACGCCCCGATTTCAACGGAAACAGACGGCCATCGAAGTAAGCCAACCGTCCTTATAAGGCTTTCGGCCTTGGCTGCAAGCTAGTCCGTATTGCCGAAAAACGAGTGCCGAATGACCGCGCCAGGCACCAGCCCCAGCTTTGCCGCGCTGCCTGCAGCTATTTCCAACACTGCCAGAACGGGCTCTCGGGATTGGATAAGGTCCAGCGACTGCGGCACCGTATTGGCAATGACTTCGGCCACTGTGCCGTCGGCGCGCACGAACACCATGTCGAGAGGGATATAGGTGTTCTTCATCCACATTGCCACTGGCTGAACAGATTCGTAGAGAAACAGCATTCCTCTGTCGTCCGGCAGGCGATGACGGAACATGAGCCCCCGTTCGCGCAGCTTTGGCGTATCGGCAATTTCGACCGGAAGGACGCGTGAATTTTCGGGGGTTTCTAGGACGATCGTATCAACTCGCGCCGCCGGAAGATCCTGTGATCTGGCAATCCGCGGACCGGCATATCCAAATGCCAGGGAGCACGCTACGAACTCTCGACGCAACACTTAAGTCAAGCTCCGACTACTTCGTGATCAGCTTTATAGAAAATTCAATTGGCGAGTGCGAGACCGCCTTCGAGCGTCAGGCGGACTTCTGCCGCCATCTTGCCCTTCGGCCCGTCTCCGAAGCGTACATATACCCATTGATCGGGCAAAAGTTCGGCAATGGCCGTTCGGCGCAATGTCTCCATATGAACGAAGATATCCGGGAATCCGTCACCCTCGGTGACGAAGCCAAAGCCTCGCGCCCGGTTGAACCACTTCACTTTGCAGCGGACCCAAGCGCTCGTTGGCGTGACCGTGACATGGGTGCGGTTCACTCGTTCGACCGGGTGAATCGCCGTTGAGGTGTCGACCGACAGCACTCGCAGGCACTGTACACCCTTCTGCCGCTCCACTGCCTCGCACGTAATGCGCGTTCCTTCGAGCGGCGCTTCGTAGCCGTCACGTTTCAGGCAGCTCAAATGAAGAAGAACGTCAGCCGCGCCATTGTCGGGAATGATGAAGCCGTATCCACGCGCTACATCAAACCACTTCACAAAGCCGGTGACTTGGAAAATTCTCGCCGAGGTCTCAAGACTCGCAAGACTCTCGTACGTAGAAACCCGAAGGGGGCCGCTCCCCGCCATGACTGACACCTTAATTTGCCTCTGTGTCTTGATGCGCCAAACCTTCGTCCAGCACACCATGGATTCAATTTGATCAACTCGCCGAGCTTTGTACAGAGCCTCGCTATCGAACACATGTGGAAAGCAAACAACTACCTCAAATGCGAGACTCAAATCACCGAGTCAAAACAGCGCATTTGATTCACAAGAGTCCATGATCATTGGCAAAATTGAATCTGCAGAAATCCTTGCAGGTGTGGCTTGTCTGACAAAAATTCGCTCGTCGCTGTTGCCCAATTACAACGTCGCAGCAAAGCATTTTTAACCCCCGCGACTCGTTTTTTTGAAACAAGTGATTCGCTCCCCTCAGCTTACCGCTCGCGAAAGCGTGTCACCTGCATCCCAATTGATGACGAGATCGGCGAATTCATCGAAATCGGTGGGCTCGTTGTTGATGATGACCAGTACGGCGCCCCAGCGCTGTGCCAGTACCGGCAGGGACGCGGCGGGAAAAACCTTGAGCGAGGAGCCCACCGCCAGAAACAGGTCACAGGCCTCCGCCGCCCCGTGCGCCTCGGCCATGACATGCTCGGGCATCGGCTGGCCGAACGAGATTGTGGCGGTTTTGACGATACCGCCGCAGGCGACGCACGTAGGCGCCTGATGGCTGTCTTCAACCACTCGTCTCGCCCACTGAATCTCATGGCGGCGTTCGCAGCTTAGGCATTTCGCAAAGGAGCCGTTACCGTGCAGTTCGATGATTTTCTCCGGCGGAACGCCCGACTCCTGATGCAGATTGTCGATGTTCTGGGTGATGACATGCGTCGCTTTTCCGTTCATCACCAATTGGGCGATAGCCCGATGGCTGCGGCCCGGCTTGGCGCCTGCAACCTGATCATAGAGACGGAAATAGCGCCGCCAAGCCTCAAGCCGTGTTTCCGCCGAAGACATGAACTCGGAAAACTCGATGGGCTTGTATTTCGTCCAAAGTCCGCCCGGCGAACGAAAGTCGGGGATACCGCATTCGGTGGAAACCCCCGCCCCTGTGAAGGCCACGATCTTCTCCGCCTCCTCGATCAAGCGCTTGAGTTTCGCTATTTCCCTTGCCGGCTCTTTCATTATGATCTGCCACACCTCTCCAGGAACCTTGAAGGAGTCGTAATGAAGTATCTCCACACCATGGTCCGCATCGCCAATATTGATGCATCATTGGATTTTTACTGTAACAAGCTGGGTCTGGTCGAGACGCGCCGATACGAGAACGAGAAAGGGCGATACACTCTTATCTTCGTCGCCGCGCCGGAGAACCCCGACGCCTCCATTGAACTCACCTACAATTGGGATCCTGAATATTACACCGGCGGGCGCAATTTCGGCCATTTGGCGTTCGAGGTGGATGACATCTATGCAACGTGCGAGAAGCTGATGAACAGCGGACTTACCATCAACCGGCCGCCACGCGACGGCAGAATGGCCTTCGTCAAATCGCCGGATGGAATTTCCATTGAGCTCTTGAACCGGGGCGGCGCTCGCCCGCCGAAGGAACCTTGGAGCTCGATGCCCAATGTCGGCACGTGGTGAAATTTGAAACCGTCGCGCGTCATGCGGCGGCTACGATCCTCACACGTCAGTCCCGATCAAATCGCCCAACCGGATGCAAGACAAAGGTTTCTATGAGCGATGATTGGCGTCCAGCCTCGATGAAATCGCCCATCGCATTCAACTTTCGCTGTATTTCTTGCAAGCGAAAATCACGCCTTCACTGTGGCGCTCAAGCCACAGCAGAATTAACGAATCAGTATATGATTCCTTCATCTCGTCGGGGCGGGGCGGGCACATGCAGGGCAACTCTTATTCAATGCCTGTGCTGCGTAAGCTGGTCAGCAGACCAGGCCTCAGATCACCAAAAATTCATCGTGCACTCTTTGCTCTCACCGTTGTCGCATTCTTTGCACCGGCTGAGGCGCACGACTGGTATTCGGGAATTCGCAATCCCGCGACGGGCGTCGGATGCTGCGGTGGGAACGACTGCACGCCGATCGATATCGCGCGTGTCATCGAAACGCGCGACGAATTCATTGTCGACGGCAAATGGCATTTTCTGAAGTCCGAGGCGATGCCGGCGCAGGACGGTCAGTATCACGCCTGCATCTGGGGCGGGAAGCCGCGCTGCTTCTTCTACCCGATGAATGTATGATTAACGGCTTCGCAAGCCGCTATTAATTAACAATCCGCTAACTGCGATTGTAAGGCCCGAGGGAACCACGGCTTCATCGTTGCGTTCCGCTGCATGGGGCTAGTAAACTTTCGGGATGGATGGCATGGGCGGTAAGCGGGCAACGCGCGCGAATGTGACCGTGGAAATTCTCCATGTGGACGGCGACAACCCGCCAAAAGTGTTGCACGTACTGAGACACGCGGCTTATTCGCTCGACGCAGTCTTCGCCAGCAGCAAGGCGGTTATCGAATCTGCTCCCCCGACCGCTGGTGCGAACGCCTTTCGCATCCTCGCCGAGGACGGCTCCGAGATCTACAGCTGGCCGCACAAGCCACGTTCCTTGTAGGACAAGGCAAAGAACGAGGAGAATGACCCGTGGGTAATCCGTTTGTGCACGTCGAGTTGATGTCAACCGATGTTGCCAAGGCGAAGACATTTTACGGCAAGCTGTTCGACTGGAAACTTGAAGACATGGACATGGGCGACATGACCTACACCATGATCAGGGTGGGGCAAGGAACCGGCGGCGGGTTGATGAAGAATCCCATCCCCGGTGCGCCGTCGATGTGGGTCGCCTATGTCGAGGTCGACAACTTGACTGCCGCAGTCGACAAGGCGAAGTCGCTTGGCGCCAAGGTGATGAAAGAGGCGCAGGTAGTTCCGAACGCCGGCCGCTTCAGCATCATCACCGACCCCACCGGCGCCATGCTCGGCCTGTGGGAAGCGAAGAAAAAGTAACAGCGCTGAGGCTCGCCTGCTTTTTTCTTATTATTATAATGTCAGCTCTATTCCATTGAGGTAGCTTTTGCCTCACTCGATCTCATCGTTTGCAATCCCATTCGCTCCAGCGAAGCTTGCCAATCGCGCACCGGTCCCTCGCCTTCAAATGGCTTCGAACGCTCATTGCTTTCAATACCGAGGCGATGACGCCCGCTGCGCAACATTGCATTCGCAGCGCAATGATGCATCCACATGAGATCGCGCAGCTCGGCAAGCTCTGCAAGCTGGCTTGACGTTGGCAGGACCGTGCGGTCGCAGACTTGGCGGCGGGCGATTTCAAGCGCCTCGTCCACCAGACCAATGGCTCGCCTCAGCGGTGAAAGTGAGTGTGTAGTTGAAGACATGCCGACTCCCTTGGTTGGGCCACCAACGCGCGGGGCGCTGCGCGCTGGTGACCGGGGAGTTCACAAGCCGCCGTAAACGGCTGCGCTGCCCTTTAAACCTTTCGGTTCTGGACATGCGACAGCGCCTCCCCGGTCAGTACCCGGGTGGCAATATGCCGGCTATTGCTAGCCGCTATTGGCTGGGATTGTGAAATCCCTGGAGCCGATCAGCTCCAGTCACAACTTATCAGAGTATTTGGTGGGAATGCAACTTTTTGTGGAAAAGTTTTCTGTTATGCTAGTAGCAAGGAGCTTTGTGAAGACCCTAGAGCAAACAAAACCTTGCAAGCGGGATTCACAGCGGGACGCAGAGCGAATTAGAAGAGTGGAAAGCAACGATTGAATGGACCGCTGCTCGGGAGTCCGAAAATACGGATTAGATTTAGATGGCGTATGTTCCCCTTCAAGTCGGCATGCACGTTTCACCAATGTTGCGCGACCATGTGCTCGCTAACATCGTTGAACCAGTATTCAAGGAATTCCATCTGCTGTTACAAGTTGCAGATCCGCAACAAGGGCCGAAAGGCTCGATGCAGAGATCACTCGCTGTCCTAATCCTCTCTGCCATTGATGGGGCTGCGCAACTATTTCAGCCAGGCAAAGACTTGGGAACCGGTCAGCGTTTCACGCGATATGTGGAAACCAACTTCCCATGGTCACTCGACTTTCCTACCGGATTTACCATCCCAGAAGCAGCAGAGGTGCTTTACAAAGATGCGCGCTGCCCGATCATTCACCGCTTCGGCGCCAGCAGCGGAGGCAACTGGCTCAAGTACGGTAAAGCATTCACGATAACCGCGGAAGAAGTCGAAGCCATCGAGCGGCGAATCGACCTGCGGCCCTATTCAAAGCCTTCCATTTCCCGCGACGATACTAGGATCGTGGTATGGCTTGAGTCTCTTTATTGGGCGGTGCGGCTTTCAATCATCAAAGCACTCGACACGCCAGAAAAGTGCGAAGCGATTGAGGAGTGGCTTAAATCGGGCAACTGGGATCAAACCGCTAACAGGGACGTCGCCATGCCGGAAGTTTCCGATGCAACGGCTACTGTATCAGTGGCGGTCCCGACGAAACTCCATGGCGACAACGCAGGCTAGAGGATTGAATTAGATGGTCGCTAAACAGTGCCCAATTTGTTTGCTCGCTTCTGAGCTCGGAGACGGGCCGGGCTTCGCCGAATATGACTGCCGCAGGTGCGGGGAGTATCGTATTTCGCAATCTCTGATGCCAAGCTTTAAGAACAGAATTGAGGCTGTGCCGGCAGGCTGGATTGTCCTGAGCAGGACGATCCGCCGAGCGCAAGCAAATGACCGTGACGAGCTCTTTACAATCGACAGCTACAACATTGCCTCTCTTCTAGCAGGCGCACAATTCCCGAACCCTCGCGAGCAGGCCGACGATCTCATACTGTATCTTGGAAGCGCGGGCATTGCTCCCGGCGACGCAGTTTCGGTCTTGCCTGAATTTCTTATGGGCTATTTGGGCACAGGGGACCGTGGGCCAACGGGCAAATCGACAGGGCTAAAGCTGATAACTAACTGGCTAGAAAAAGAAGGCCTTATTGATCCTGTCAAAGGCGACCTTGATGGAGCGTCATGGCTGTTTCATCTGACAGTCAAAGGATGGGAACGGTACCATGACTTGCAAAGGCAAGTCCCTGAAAGCCGATTGGCTTTTATGGCGATGAGTTATACCGCACCCAATACGTTGCTTGCTTTCACAGACTGTTTTGATCCCGCCGTGGAGGCGACTGGTTTCAAATTGCGACGGCTCGACACTGCACCAAAAGCGGGCCTCATTGACAACCGTATGCGGGTCGAAATCCGAACCTGTAAATTTATGGTCTGTGATCTGACGGATGATAATCGGGGCGCCTATTGGGAGTCTGGCTTTGCAGAAGGACTTGGCCGACCAGTCTTTTATACCTGTGAGACAACCAAATTTGAGAAAGAGAAAACGCATTTTGACACACAGCACATGTTGACTATCAAATGGTCGCTCGAAAACTTGGCTAGCGCGGCCGAGGAATTAAAAGCGGCGATACGAAACACGTTTCCTGTCGAAGCCAAACAGTCCGACTAGGGCCGATGCAGTTTCGGCAAAACCGGTCAAGATTTCCCTGATTGATGGCGCGCCCTACGGGAATCGAACCCGTCTTTGCAACGTGAAAGGC
>DATBLQ010000017.1:0-51689 GCA_036555325.1 Aestuariivirgaceae bacterium
TCGTGTCGCCTAAGCGCAAAGGTCATCCGAGAGCCGGACTTGACAGCACGCCTACTATAAGTGGCAAAGCGCCAACCTCTCGTGCTGCCATTTCGTTGCATACGCACAGAGTAGGCCAAGCGGGGAAGATCTGAAGAACCAGACTGGGTGGTGGGCGATGCTGGACTCGAACCAGCGACCCCTGCGATGTGAACACAGTGCTCTACCAGCTGAGCTAATCGCCCTGAAGCCGAAGGGGATGCATATAAAGTCGCCCCTCGCGCGAAGTCAAGAATCGAGCGCCCGCTCGATCATCGGCCATATCTCGTCGTAGCTGTGCGCGATAAAATCCGGATCAAAATCGGCAACCGGCCTCATCCCATATCCGAACGTCACCCCGATCACCGGCACGCCTGCCGCCCGAGCCGTCAGTACATCCGTCTCGCTGTCGCCGATCATCACCGTGCGCCCGCCGTTCACCCCAAGCCGGCGCAGCGTTTCCCGGTAGATTCGGGGATCGGGTTTTGCGATGCTGATCGTGTCCATCCCCACGATCGCCCCGAAATAGCCTGCCACTCCCAGGTGCTCGATCAGCGAGCGTGAGAGCGCCTCGGGCTTGTTGGTGCAGATGCCGAGAGCAAGGCCTTGTTTGCGGCACCGGTCGAGAACGTTCATGGATCCGGGAAAGAGCCTGCTGTCGATCGCGACGTTTCGCGCGTAAAATGCCAGGAACACCGCGAACAGCTCTTCGATGTCCGTCTCCTCCAGGGGCGCCCCCGTGGCTTCGAATCCCCGTCTGATCAGGGTGCGCGCCCCCAGCCCCACCATGGCTCGCACGTCCACCGCCGAAACGGGTTTTCTCCCCCGGCTCGCCAGCACATGGTTGGTTGCGCGCGTCAGGTCGGGAGCCGTGTCGACAAGCGTCCCGTCGAGGTCGAACACGACCGCTTGAGAGTGCGTCCGCAAGACTTTTGGTTCCCCATCAACAACTTAAGGCACGAAGCAGATACGTTTTCTCAAGCCCTTCCCGTAGGGCCTTTGAAACGTTTGAAGCACTACCCGTGCATCCATTAAACGCCTGTGCTAAGAGCCGCGCAATAGAACAGGAGGCACATCATGGACGTGCGTAAAGGTCAAGCTCTCCGCGATATTCTGAAGGACAAATCGCTTCTTAAGGATAAGAGCTACATCAACGGCCGTTGGGTTGATGCGGAAGCCAAGATAGACGTGACCAACCCCGTCAACGGAGATGTGGTCTCCTCGGTGCCGAAGCTTGGCCGCAAGGAAACCGCCGAGGCCATCGAAGCCGCTGAAAAAGCTCAGAAAGATTGGGCCCGGCGCACGGCCAAGGAAAGGGCGAAGCTCCTGCGCAAATGGCAGGATCTGATGCTCGAAAACCAGGAGGATCTTGCCCAGATCATGACAGCCGAGCAGGGCAAGCCCTTGACCGAATCCCGCGGCGAGGTCGCCTATGGCGCCTCTTTCATCGAGTTCTTTGCCGAGGAAGCCCGCCGCATCTACGGCGAAACCATTCCTTCTCCCTGGCCGGCGGCCCGCATGGTGGTGATCAAACAGCCGGTGGGTGTGGTGGCGGCGATCACTCCCTGGAACTTCCCCAATGCCATGATCACCCGAAAGGCCGGCCCGGCGCTGGCGGCCGGGTGCTCGTTCGTTTGCAAGCCTGCCGCCGAAACGCCTCTCTCCGCCCTTGCGCTCGGCGAACTCGCCGGCCGCGCCGGCATTCCAGCCGGGGTCTTCAACGTTGTCACCGGCACGGCCAGCGAGATCGGAGCCGAGATGACATCCAATCCCAAGGTCCGCTGCCTGACCTTCACCGGCTCCACCGCCATCGGCAAGCTGCTCATGGCCCAATGCGCATCGACGGTGAAGAAGGTCGGCCTCGAATTGGGCGGCAACGCCCCCTTCATCGTGTTTGACGATGCCGATCTCGATGCGGCGGTGTCGGGCGCCATCGCCTCGAAATTCCGCAATGCCGGGCAGACCTGCGTTTGCGCCAATCGCATCCTGGTGCAGGAGGGAATCTATGATGCCTTCTGTACCAAGCTGTCCGAGGCGATGAAAAAGCTGAAAGTCGGCAACGGCGTCGAAGACGGCGTCAGCATCGGGCCCCTCATCAATCCCGCTGCCGTCAGCAAGGTCCTTGAGCACATAGCCGATGCACGCGCCAAGGGCGCCAAGGTGATGACCGGAGGAGGGGTTCATTCCCTCGGCGGAAATTTCTTCGAGCCGACCCTCATCCGCGATGTGACCCCGAACATGGCGGTGGCAAGAGAGGAAACCTTCGGGCCGGTGGCTCCGCTCTTCCGCTTCGCCACCGAAGAAGATGCAATACGAATGGCCAACGATACGGAGTTCGGGCTCGCCTGCTATTTCTACACCCGCGATATCGGTCGCGTCTGGCGCGTGGCGGAGGGCCTCGAATACGGCATGGTCGGCATCAACGAGGGGATCATCTCAACCGCCGAAGCACCGTTCGGTGGCGTGAAGGAATCAGGGATTGGCAGGGAAGGCTCCCACCACGGCGTGGAAGAGTATCTCGAGATCAAATACATGCTCATGGGTGGTCTCGCGACATAACAGCGGCTCAAGGGCATGACCTCCGAAGAGCTCAAGAGGGCCGCAGCGCATGCGGCCCTTGCTTATGTGAAGCCGGGCATGCGTTTGGGGCTGGGGTCCGGTTCAACCGCCAACTATTTTATCGCCGCTATTGCCGAGGCAGCCAAAACCGGCATGGATCTCGTGTGCGTACCAACATCCGACGCGACGCGGGCGTATGCAACGAGCCTCGGCTTGCAGCTTTCCGACCTCGATGAAACCCCGCTCCTCGACTTGACCGTCGATGGCGCCGATGAGATCGACCCGTCGTTGCGGCTCATCAAGGGAGGAGGGGGGGCGCATCTGCGCGAGAAGATCGTGGCGACGTCTTCCTCGCGGATGATCGTGATCGCGGATGCATCCAAACGCGTCGCGACCTTGGGGAAATTTCCTTTGCCGATCGAGCTCGTATCTTTCGGCGCAAGCGCCACGCTGCACAAGATAGAGAAGGCCGCCCGCTCCGCCGGCTGCACCGGCGCATTCGCCCTGCGGCTCAAGCAAGGCAAGCCGTTCCTCACCGACAACGGCAATCTGATCTGCGATGCGAGCCTTGGCCGGATCGCCGAGCCGGAACGACTGGCCGCCGCCCTTTCGGACGTGCCGGGTGTGGTTGCACACGGTCTTTTCATTGGTATCGCTTCTCTTGCCATAATTGCCACGCCCTCTGGCATTGAAACGCTCTCCTCTCGCCCATGAGCGCCTTCGACTACGATCTGTTTGTTATCGGCGGCGGTTCCGGCGGCGTGCGTGCCGCGCGCATCGCCGCACAGCATGGGGCCAAAGTGGCGCTTGCCGAACACGACCGCATCGGCGGCACCTGCGTCATTCGCGGTTGTGTGCCGAAGAAGCTGTTCGTCTATGCCAGCCGCTATGCCGAACATTTCGAGGACGCCATCGGCTTCGGCTGGACCAGCGAGGGGGTAAGCTTCGATTGGCCGACGCTTGTCGCCAACAAGGACATCGAAATCGAGCGCCTGAGCAAGGCCTATGTGCGCACTCTCGAAAGCGTTGGAGTAGAGATAATCCGCCAGCGCGCCGTCCTCGATGACGCCACCACAGTGCATCTCGCCGACGGTCATAAAATCCGTACACGGATTATTCTGGTTGCTACCGGCGCGAGACCGCTTATCCCGCAACATCTGCCCGGCCGTGAGCTTGTCATCACCTCGAACGAAGCATTCCATCTTGAGCGGCTGCCTCGCCGCCTGGCGATCGTCGGTGGCGGCTACATTGCGGTTGAGTTCGCCGGAATTTTCTCAGGTCTCGGCGTCGAGACGGTGCTGATCTACCGCGGTGAGCAAATCCTGCGCGGCTTCGATGCCGAACTGCGCTCAGGCCTTGCCGCCGAAATGAGGAAGAAGGGCATCGAGCTGATGACCGAAACCGACATTGCCGCCGTCGAGCGCTCGGGCGAGGGCGTCCGCCTCACCCTCACCAACGGGAAAATGCTGGGCGCCGGGGCCGCCATGTATGCCGTGGGGCGCATTCCCAACACGCTCGATCTTGGGCTCGAGAGGGCCAACGTGGAGTTGACGCCTCATGCTGCAGTGAAGGTCGACGAGTATTCAAGGTCCACCGCTGCTAGCGTCTACGCCATCGGCGATGTAACCAACCGCCGCAACTTGACGCCGGTCGCCATCAGGGAGGGCCATGCCTTCGCCGATACCGTGTTCGGCGGCAAGAAAACCGCCGTCGACCACACCAACGTGCCGAGCGCCGTGTTCTCCCAGCCCGAGATCGGCACCGTTGGTTTGACTGAGGATGAAGCGCGCAAAGGCTTTGATAATATTGCCGTTTACAAGGTTAATTTCCGGCCGATGAAACATACATTGTCCGGCCGCGATGAGCGCACCCTGATGAAGCTGGTCGTCGATGGCCACACCGACCGGGTGCTCGGATGTCATATTCTGGGTGAGGGTGCGTCCGAGCTCACTCAGGTCCTTGCGATACTGGTAAAAATGAAGGCCACCAAGGCCGATTTCGACTCAACCATCGCCCTCCACCCCACAGCGGCCGAGGAGCTCGTGACGCTCAGGAATTGAACGGGGTGCGCGGGATCTCAGGGAATAGGCCCCTGGCGCCAATCGTATTGTCGGCAGGCTCAATCCATGGACTTTCGCAGCGAAATAGCCTCTCTCATCCCGCACCTTCGCCGTTTTGCCCGTGCTCTCGCCGGGGATGCCTCCCTTGCCGACGATCTCGTGCAGGACTGCATCGAGCGGGCTCTGCGCAAGCAGCACTTGTTCGATGAAACCCGCAATCTCAAAACCTGGCTGTTCACCATACTGCGCAATCTCTACATCAGCGGCCTTCGGCGCAGCGCCCATGAGACGGCCGCCAAATCGGGAAGCGGCATGGGCGTGAGCGACGATGCCATCATGCCGGAACAGGAAAGCCGCCTTGCGCTCTCCGATATCGCGCTGGCGCTTGACCGGCTTCCCTCCGCCCAGCGCGAGGTGCTGTTGCTGATCGCGCTCGAGGATTTGAGTTACCGCGAGGTTGCCGAGATCACTGGCGTGCCGGTCGGCACCGTGATGTCGCGCCTGTCTCGCGCACGCGGCGGTTTGCGGGCCATTCTCGATGACAGCGATGCAACGAGCTTGAGACGGATAAAATGACGACTTCCTTGCCCAAACATGATTGGATACTTCACGCCTATTTCGACGGAGAGCTTGAACCGTCCGAAAAGATGCTCGTCGAGCAGGAGCTGGCGAAGGATCATGACGCGCGCGTAGCGCTCGAAGCTTGGCGACGCCAGAACGAGGCGTTGCAGCAGGCCTTCGGCCCTGTAATGAGCGAGCCCCTGCCGTCATCCATATCTGCCGCGCTGGCTGCCCGCCCGGCCGTCGTGCGCCGCTGGTTCGTGCCGGCGGCGGCGGTCGCTGCCGTGCTCGCCATCCTGGCGGGGGCGTATGTTGTCTACATCACGCTTGCGTCGGGCACCGCCGGCGGCAAGGTATTTGCCGATACCGCGCTTTCCGCCCACGTCGTCTATTCGGCCGAGGTGCGCCATCCGGTGGAAGTAGCCGCAGCCGAAAAGGAACATCTCGCCACCTGGCTGTCCAAGCGTTTGGGCCACAAGATCGAGCCTCCCGATCTGTCTCGTCAGGGGTTTGAACTCGTCGGCGGTCGCTTGCTGCATGAAGATCGCAAACCTGCCGCCCAATTCATGTATGAGGACGCCGGCAAACGCCGGTTGACCGTCTATGTCGCTGCCAATTCCACCAGCCGCGAAACGTCATTTCGTTTGCAGGAAAAGCTTGGCTACACCACCTGCTATTGGCTCGATGAAGATTCAGGCTATGCGGTCGTCGCCAGCGAGCTGAAGTCAGACGAGCTCCTGCCGCTTGCCAGGATCATCTATGAGTCCTTCGAAAAGCAGGAGGGGTGACTCGAACCCCGTCCTGCATAGAGAAAACCTGTCGTTCACTCGAGGAATGCCGCGCGGCTCGTTCGGCAGCATCGGCTTGATGGCAGCCCATTCTTGATCGTTAAGCTCGTAGCGCATGAATCAAGCTCCATTTTGGCGGCTTGAATCACAGCCCAACTGCCAGTTTCAACGGCTCATACATTCCCCTCAATGTCCGCCCCCGGATGGGCAAAGCCGCCGTCTCCAGGAATTTCTCACTAGCCGAATAGTTTTTCGTAGTACGCCTCAGCTACGCCATAGGCGCCGTTGGTCAGCTTGATGAGAGCGGCCCGGTCGAGGATGGTTATCAAACCGCGCTCGGCTTTGATCATGCCATGGCTCTCCAGCTCATTCACGGCGATTGTGACACCCGCTCGCTGCACGCCGAGCATTACCGATAAAAACTCATGGGTAAGGGGGATTTTCTTCGATGTTAGCCGATCTTCGCACATCAACAGCCAGCGCGCTAACCGCTGCGGCAGGAGCGCGGCTCCATTCGCAATGGCCGTATGACTGGCAAGAATGATGTAGACCTGGACGTAAGAGAGAAACAGCTCCCGTATTGTGGGGCTGTCTTGCATCGACCGTCGCAGATCATCTGCACTTATGACCAGCGCTGAGCCAGCCACTTGCACAAAGGTCTTGAAGGGTGATTGGTCATTCCCGAGCACGACCATAAGCCCGGTCATTCCTTCCTTGCCGATCAGTCCGACTTCCATATGTCCCATGGCAGCCGATGTTCCGACCACCGAGGCAATGCCGTCCTCGGGAAAATAGATTCGTTTAATAGGTTCATTAGCGGGCTCGAGCGTATCGCGTACTGCCATCGACACCCGCTGCAAGTGGGGATCAAGGACCATACGATCTTTGCGCGTCAGAAAACCCAGCAAACGATTGGAAGTTGTATTGATGCCCAAGCTTTTTTGCATGGCTCTTGCCCTGTCTCATGGGCAAGAGCGAGCGCGAGGGCTCTCAGCCATTGTTATTATTGGTAGCCGCGCTGAATTCGCTGCTTTGAAGCAGGTCGGCTTTGCCAACTGTCAGACTAACCAGCGGTCTTTTTAGGCGATGTCCCTTGAATCACCTACGGTTATTTCACCGTTGGGGGCGGTTGCAATATGGGTCCATGGATTTGGAGTGATACGGCTTTTGGCAATGTCGAGCGCCGCTTCGGCGGCGGCCTGAGCCGTCTTGTACTCTCCGATATGAAGTCCTTCAAAGCCAATCCGCCAGTGCTCTTCATGGAACACAATGCGATAAACCGGCGCCGCCATCGCGACCTTGCTTTCCGCCCCAAACCTACAACGGGCCCGCCGTATGTTCGGTTCCGAACGTAGCAAAATAACTATGGTGTGTCGCCAGCTGAGGATTTCCGGCCTTGGCACCAACCCATATACGGGTCTGGCTTCAGTAAATGTTGCATTATTTCCAGGTGATTTTGCAAATGCAGGACCGAGCGCTCCAACTGCAGAAGAGTACGTTCGGCTTGCCGTGTCGGTCGCCCCTGCTTCTTCAGGCGCGCAATCGTCTCCTTTTGCTGTCTTACGCGCTGCTCAGCATCCGCCAAGAACGCAGCCGATAGGTCAAGGGTGCGAACACTCTTCATTTTGCTCCTCGGTGAGGCCCGTTGGGTCGACGTGTATAGGTGGGATGGGAAAGGTTCATCAGTACGCCAAACGAATGCAACACTGCGCTGGCGATGTCATCCGAAGTTCCCTGATTTGTCTTGTAGAGATCAAAGACGCGGCGAGCGATTTCCTCGCGCAAGGCGTCGGGATTAGCCGGGCCTGTATAGTTCTTGGTACCGTTTGCTCGCAATTCCATCCAGATCAGATCGAAAACCTTCTGCAGCGTCTCCAATTCTTCCGGACCGCATACGCCTGCATATCTCAGCATCGTATCCTCCTGCTCAGGCGGAAGCTCCTCTCGAGGTGAGCGCCTCGAGTCTTGTAATTGCTAACGGTGAGAATCAAAATTGCAGTACTTCACTTGTCAAGATTTGGTTCGGCTCCGAACAGTCCGAATAGGCGGAGAGGAGGATTTGCCCGGGCTTTGGAAAAAAGACCGTCGGAGGATAAACGGGCTCTTTATGAGTACACGGCCTAGTCGCTCGGCCGATCGCGGAGCGTCCTTTGTAATCGAATCTATTGGCATAAGCGGGCTCGATCGGTGCATGGTCGACCTCGATGGCAGTAATCCTGAGCCCGCCGTTCTCCAGCACCAATCCGCTACGATCCTTGGCCGGTGACGGCGCTCCATCCAGAGTGACCTCGTGAGCCACCATCCCCCAGGTGGTGGACGGCATCACTTGCCCGCCGTGATGGGCAGTCCGATAGGACTGGTCCAACCGATAGGCTGCCGCCGGCCCAGGTTCGCAATTGCAGCTCACCGAGATCGCCGATGTGATCGGAGTGAATGGAGAAGCGCATGATGACATCCTGGAGGTATTACATTGGCAATCCCGCCTTGCTGTACCCATCGACAAAATGCTGCCGATCCTTCTCTTGGCGGAAGGGCACGACGTTCGCCCAATGGCTTACAGAAAAATTGGGATTTATCGCCAGGAAGTGGCGGCCCACTTCCTTTGCTTGCTCCAGGCGCCCAAGCTGCGCGAGACTTGCAGCCAGAAGACGGGACGAGCCGGTCCCCCGCGTTGTTTCGTGCCGAAGTGTTTGGACCGCATCCTCATATCGGCGTGCCGAATATTGGGCATAGCCCAGAACCCAATAGTACCATCCTGGCGGATGCGGGTTCAGGCGAAAGGCCTTAAGCACCATTTCGATACCCTCTATGGGCATTCCCTCCGCGACTTTCAGCTCGCCCCAAAAAACCAGGGCATTCGTATGATTGGGGTCGATACGAAGGGCGATTGCGAATTCTGCCGCTGCCACATCCAAATCACCTTCATACATCAGAACATCACCGAGGATGGTATGCGCATCCGCGTTGTCGGGGTCGAGTTGCACTGCTCGCCGGGCAGCTGCAAGAGCCAGCGAATGATGGGGTTCTTTGGGTTCTCCGCCATAGGTCCATCCATGGCCATGGCTCTTGGCGAGCCAGGCGTGTGCGTCTGCAAATTCGGGATCGAGCTTCAGAGCTTTCTCGAAGAGTGAACGAGCGGCTCTGTTGCTCTCGGGCGTCTGTAGTGCCATGACCCGGCCACGCACGAACAGATCATAGGCATCGAGGTTCGTTGCTCTCCGTCTGGCAGGAAGAGACCTGGCTGGCAAAGTGCCGGTCAAAGCATTTACAATTCTGGCAACAATTTCGTCCTGCAGCAGGAATACATCTGCAAGGTCGCGGTCGATACGGTCGGCCCAGATGTGACTGTTGTTCGCTGCGTCAATAAGCTGAGCATTGATCCGCAGCCGAGTCGCCGAACGGCGGACGCTTCCTTCGATGACGTAACGAACGCCCAATTCTTTGGCGATTGCCCGAATGTCGACAGCTTTGCCCTTGTAGGCGAACGTCGAATTCCTGGAAATGACAAGAAATCCAGGGACCTTTGACAAATCGGTGATCAAATCTTCAGCCAGCCCGTCGACAAAGTACTCCTGTTCTGGATCGCTGCTCATGTTGATAAAAGGTAGAACGGCGATTGATGGTTTGTCCGATGGCGGAAAGACTGGCATCGCCGTGGCAGTTGGGTTGCCCAGCTGTATCCGGTAGGCATGAACGGGGTCCGCGATATTATGGACCTGCACCGTACCGAGATCGGCATAGGTGATCGGGACCTTTCCTTTGACCGCTTCGTAGACATTGCGTCCGGTGCAGATACCGCCAGGCTCGGCAAGTTTTTCAAGTCGAGCGGCGACATTGACTCCATCCCCATAGATGGTACCGCCTTCAGCGATGACATCGCCAAGATTCACGCCGATACGGAAGGCCATGCGTTTCTCTTCGGAAAGCGGCGCATTCTCCATGGCAAGGCTTTGTTGTATCTCGACAGCGCACTGAACCGCATTGACCGCGCTGGCGAACTCGACGAGCAGACTGTCGCCGGCGGAGCCAACGATCTGGCCACTGAACTCGGCCAGCTTGGGTTCGATGACTGTCGTTCGCAGGTGCTTGAGACGCGCGAGCGTACCCGCCTCGTCGAACGCCATGAGTCGGGAATAACCGACCACGTCGGCTGCCAAGATCGCTGCAAGTCTGCGCTGTTGCCGCTGCAAGACACCCTCCCGCTGATCGGCATTGTAGCGGAAAATGCGCTGCTAGCGAGCCATTGGGGAGGAACGACTTCGCCGTCCCCCCATTCTTCGCCCATGCGAAGTCGCTATCAAATCAATAGAGACTCGGCATTTCATGTTTTTGAGCTTATTGGCGATCTTGGCTCCATCGGCCCGGGTAATCAGTATCCGCGCACCAAAGGTCAAACCGGAGGAGTTGAATCGATGAAGAAACTTGGAACCGTTATGACCGCGGCATTTTCTCTGTTCATGGCACAACCCGCGCAGGCAGAAACGATGAAATATGCTGTCACATTTGATGGCAGTTGGAGCGCCGCCACCCACCCGCTGGAGTTCCCGACTGGCGCCCATTTCTCCGGGCTCATCGGCGCAACGCACAATGGCGAGTATGCCATCTTTATCGATGCCGGCAGCGCCACGGAGGGTCTCGAACGCTTGGCCGAAGGCGGTCGGCACAGCCCGCTTGATCAGGAAATAATGGCAGCGATCAAGGCGGGTACTGCAGGCGCGTTGATCGAAACCGGTCCGATCAAACCCGTGCCGGGCAAGGTTGAAGCAGTCTTTGAAGTTGGCGACAAGTATCCGACCGCGTCAATCGTCGCGATGATTGCCCCAAGCCCGGATTGGTTCACCGGCGTCTCCGTCAATCTGATGGAGAATGGCCACTGGGTCGACAAGAAGACGGTGACCGCATTCGCGTGGGATGCCGGCACCGACATCGGCACGACATACAAGGCACCCGACGCTGATAGCAAACTGAGGGTGAGCATGAACGGTGCGCCGCATTTTCAAAAGGATGGCCAGGCCGTTCCGGTTGGTACGTTCACTTTCGTACGACAGTAGCAGCCGCATATCAGAGGGATAAGACAAATGAAGAGGCTTGTTATCGGCGCGATTGTGGGAGGGCTTCTCGGCATCGCTGTCGGATTCGCTGTTGGCATTTTTGTATATCCATACATTTTTCTCGCCGACATCGTGGCATCCGACGAGGCTCCCTCCACCGCCGGAAACCGGATCGTAGCGACGGGTCAGTTCATCCATGTCAATCCCTCTGATCCAATCCATTACGGCAAGGGAACGGCAACGGTGTACGAGGACACAGTGCACCTCGGATCCGATTTCGAGGTCGGACCAGGGCCGAAATTCCATGTCTATTTGGTGCCCAGCAAATCCGTGACCTCAGCCGACGATGTGAAGACCAGCATGTTCATCGACCTTGGTCGGTTACGCGCGTTCAAGGGCAGCCAGAACTATGCGATCCCCGAAGGTGTCGATCTCGCCCAATACGGCAGCGTGGTAATCTGGTGCGAAGCTTTCGGCGTGTTGATCTCTCCTGCCGCCTTGAATGTGGGGACGAGTTGAAAGCATCGTCCTCATAGGAGATCGTGGCCCCGCACTTAAGGAATGTTCGATTTGTCAGCCGCGCAGTGCTTCGCTAGAGTTGCCTCTCTGAAGACAGCCGGGCAGCCAGCTCGAATGCTGGTATTGCCACCTGGTTTGTCTTCCTCCAACAGGGCAATCGAAATGGAGATGCATCAGATCCGCTATTTCCTGACCGTTTGCCAAACCCTCAATTTCACGCGTGCAGCCGAGGAATGCAATGTATCGCAGCCGGCATTGTCGCGAGCTGTCAAACAATTGGAGGATGAGCTCGGTGCCGATCTTTTTCGTCGCGAGCGGACGTTGACCCACATCACCGATTTCGGGCGGGCGGTGCTCCCCGCATTGCGCCAGTGCTACGACGGCAGCCTCACCGCAAAAGCACTTGCGCATGGATATTTGAAGGCAGGCCATGCGCCACTGCATCTTGCATTATCAAGATCGATCGAAATGGAACTCCTTTCTCCTCTGCTTTCCGAAATCACAACGGCGTTTCCGCGCATGGAAATCAAGCTCGTTCGGGGGCCTCCACACGAGATCGGGGAAAAACTGAAGGCCGGCGAAGCCGAGGTTGCTGTTGCAGGACCCCTGGGAGATGGATGGGATCGTTTTGAAACCAGGAAACTCTACAAGGAGCAGTTTGGACTGCTGCTGAACCGTCGGCACCCGCTGGCTGTAGAGGACTCCGTCGACGTCCAGCGTCTGTCCAAGGAGCGCTTGCTGTCTCGACCGCACTGTTCATTGACCGAAGCACTGCTGCAAAAGCTCAATCATTTGGGTAGCGGAAAAATTTCAGTGCATGAAATTGCCCTGCTCGATGACCTTCCCGAGTTGGTGCGGGGAAACTTTGGCGTTGGGATTTGGCCGACCGGCCGGCGAGTCGCGGACGACCTTGTCATCAAGGAAGTGCGGGGAACGGACTTAAGCCGGTGGATCCATGTGTATTCCGTCGCCGGGAGAAAATACTCGGTTGCCGCCGCAACACTCATCAAGCTCTTGCGCGTCAAGGACTGGACCATGTCGGCGAGAGCTATGACCCGGGAGCGTGTTCAATGACCCAACCATCCCTGGCCGAGGTTCTGGAAGCCTGTACGCGGCGATGCAGGGACATGGATGCTCCGCTTTCTGCAAGGCTCAGCGCCTTTGCAGATGAAGTGCGCAGGCTGGATCCGGCTTTCGCCGATGTGGTCGATCGGATGGTAAACCGGCTGCGGCAAAGTAAGGCCGGTTCTCCAGCACCTTCCACCGGAGACCAAATGCCCCCCTTCGTGCTTCCTGACGAGGAGGGACATCTTGTTAGCCTCACTGACCTTCTCAAGCAGGGTCCCGTGGTGGTGTCGTTTCATCGGGGGCATTGGTGCCCTTACTGCCGCATGAGCGCTGACGCCCTGGCAAAAATCGACCCGCAAGTGAGAGCGGCCGGCGCACGTCTCGTTTTGATTACGCCCGAGGTCCAGCAGTTCACCAGGAAATTCAAAGCCGATGTGAATGCGTCTTTCCCGATCCTCACCGATCTGGACAGCGGATATGCGCTTGAACTGTCCCTGGCGATCAAAATTGATGATGAGAAGCGGGTTGCGATGACCCAGTCTGGTTGGGATATCGCTCTGTTCCAGGACAATCAGAGCTGGACGTTGCCCATTCCGGCCACTTTCGTCGTGGGAAGTGACGGGCTGGTCAAGGCACGCTTCGTCGATCCCGACTACCGCAAACGTATGGAAACTGAAGATCTGCTCACCGCTTTGCAGTAGGGGCCGCCGCAATGCCTCTCCTTGGCTTAGGGTTTGAGTGCGGCGCGATTCGCTGTTAGAACCCGCCCGACTCAAAGCTTCAGGACCAGGAACCTCGACCGCTGCCATGAACGACACCAAGGCCCCTGCGGCGGGCCGCGACTATCGCGAGACGCTGTTCCTGCCCAAGACCGGCTTTCCCATGAAGGCGGGTCTGCCGCAGCGGGAGCCTGAAATCCTGCGCCGCTGGCAGGGCATGGATCTTTACCGGCTGCTGCGCCAAGCCTCTTCCACCCGCGAGAAATTCATCCTTCACGACGGTCCGCCCTATGCCAATGGCCATATCCACATAGGCACGGCGCTCAACAAGATTCTCAAGGATTTTGTCGTCCGCTCCCGCCAGATGATGGGCTACGACGCAAACTACGTGCCGGGCTGGGACTGCCATGGCCTTCCCATCGAATGGAAAGTCGAAGAAGAGCACCGCGCCAAAGGCAAGGACAAGGACGTAATCCCGATCAACGATTTTCGCAACGAGTGCCGCGCCTTCGCCGAGCACTGGCTCTCCGTGCAGTCGGAGGAATTCCAGCGTCTCGGCGTGATCGGTGATTGGAAGAAACCCTACACCACCATGAGCTTCGACGCCGAAGCTCAGATCGCGCGCGAACTGATGAAATTTGCCGCATCCGGCCAGCTCTATCGCGGCTCCAAGCCCGTCATGTGGTCGGTGGTGGAGAAGACCGCACTCGCCGAGGCCGAGGTGGAATATCTCGACTACACGTCGGATACCGTTTGGGTGAAGTTTCCGGTCCGGATTGCAGCTGGTGAAACGCAAAAAGATACTAGCGGTATCAACCGCCTGTCGGTCCTGATTTGGACCACGACTCCCTGGACCATTCCCGGCAACCGCGCCGTCAGCTACTCGGGCGCAATAAAATATGGAGTCTACTCGGTCACCGACGCCCCCGAGGGCAACTGGGCAAAAAAAGGCGACCAATTCATAATCGCAGACTCCCTCGCCGAAGACGTGATGAAGGCAGCTAAGGTTATCGCGTATGCCCGTCAACGCGGCTACGCTACAGACGAGCTTGCGGGTACCAGGATAACTCATCCCTTGGCAGTGCTTGGCTACACCTTCGAGGTTCCTCTGCTCGAAGGCGAGCACGTCACCGACGATGCCGGCACCGGATTTGTTCACACCGCTCCCGGTCACGGCGCCGATGACTTCGACATCTGGACCGCCAACGACGCCAGGCTGAAGCAGAGCGGCATCGACACGCGTATTCCCTTCACCGTCGATGCCGATGGCCGCTTCACGGCCGAGGCGCCGGGATTCGAGGGAAAGCGTGTCCTGACCGAGAAGGGCGAAAAGGGAGACGCCAATGAAGCGGTCATCAAGGCCCTCGCCGAGGCCGGCATGCTCATCGCCCGCGCTCGCTTGAAACACCAATATCCGCATTCCTGGCGATCCAAGAAGCCGATCATCTTCCGCAACACGCCGCAATGGTTCATTTCCATGGGGGACGGGGAGAAGGGCGGCCTGCGCGAGAAGGCGCTCGTTGCGATCGATGAGGTGGAATGGGTTCCCCCGCAGGGTCGAAATCGCATCCGCGGCATGATCGAGGCGCGTCCCGATTGGGTCATTTCCCGCCAGCGTTCCTGGGGCGTGCCGATCACTGTCTTCGTGAACCGCGCATCGAGCGCGCTTCTCCAGGATGAGCGTGTCAACGCAAGGATCGCCGACATCTTCGAACGGGAAGGTGCCGACGCCTGGTTTGCCGAAGGGGCTCGTGATCGCTTTCTTGCGGGCCTTGTGCAAGAGCCGGAGGATTGGGAGAAAGTAGACGATATCCTCGACGTCTGGTTCGAATCGGGCTGTACTCACGCCTTCGTGCTTGAGAAGCATGAAGGGCTCCACTGGCCGGCCGATGTCTATCTGGAGGGCTCAGACCAGCATCGCGGCTGGTTTCAATCCTCCCTGCTTGAAAGCTGCGGTACCCGTAACCGCGCTCCCTACAACACCGTCGTCACCCATGGATTCACCATGGCCGAGGACGGCAGGAAAATGTCGAAGTCCCTCGGCAACCAGGTCTTTCCGCAGGATGTCATCAAGCAGTCCGGCGCTGATATCCTAAGGCTGTGGGTTGCCTCCACCGACTACACCGACGATCAGCGCATCGGCCCGGAAATTCTGAAATCAAACATCGAATCCTACCGCAAGCTCAGGAACACCTTTCGCTATCTTCTTGGCGCCCTCGATGGCTGGCAGGACCATGAGCGCATCGGCATTGGCGATATGCCCGAGCTTGAGCGTTATGTGCTGCATCGGCTTGCCGAGCTGCATGAGGCCGTGATTGCCGCTTATGACGCCTATGATTTCAAGCGGGTCTATGGCCTTCTTCTGCAATTCATGAATGCCGATCTGTCGGCATTCTATCTCGATATCCGCAAAGACTCCCTCTATTGCGACCCCTGGTCCTCGCCTCGACGGCGCGCCTGCCGCACCGTCATGGACCAGCTGTTTCATTGTCTGGTGACCTGGTTCGCACCCATCCTTTGCTTCACGACCGAAGAGGTCTGGCTCTCTCGCTTTCCGGGTGAAGGCAGCTCCGTCCACCTGATGCCCTTCGCCGCTCCCCCCGCCCAATGGCGCGATGCCGCGATCGCAGAGAAATGGGGGAAGATTCGAACCGTAAGGCGCGTCATCACCGGCGCATTGGAAATCGAACGTCAGGAGAAGAAGGTCATCGGCTCCTCGCTCGAAGCAGCCCCCATGGTTTATGTCTCCGATCCCGATTTGCGATCCGCACTCGAAGGAATTGATCTCGCCGAAATTGCCATCACCAGCGACTTGACGCTGAGGCCGGAGGAGGGGCCTGACGACGCCTTCCGCCTGGACGATGTGAAGGGCGTCGCCGTTATAAGCAAGCTCGCCGAGGGAAGGAAATGCGCCCGCTCCTGGAAGATCACGCCCGAGGTGGGTGCTGATCCCGACTTTCCCGACATAACCCCGCGCGATGCCGACGCGGTTCGCGAATGGGAGCGGCGCAAGGGCCTGCGCAAATGAACCGGCCGCTGCAAACCCGATCCGAGATCCGCGATAAAGCGAAATCCTCCCAGCTCCGCCTGTGGGGCAGCCTTTCCTCGCTTGGCCTTTCCCTGGCTGTGCTTTCCTTCGCCGCCGACCAGCTGTTCAAATGGTGGATGCTGCGCATCCTTGAGATTACCGAAGGCCAGCCGATCGAAATCACTCCCTTCTTCAGCCTTGTCCTCGCCTGGAACCAGGGCGTGAGCTATGGATGGCTTGCAAAAGGCGGCGAGATCGGACGAATTGGGCTGACTGTCATAAGCCTCCTGGCCTCGGCCGCTTTATGGATCTGGCTTGCTCGAACGCCTTCGCCCCTGGTCGGCGCCGGCTTGGGGCTGATCATCGGCGGTGCCTTGGGCAACGCATTGGACCGCGTCGCCCATGGCGCCGTCGCCGACTTCTTCCTGTTTCATGCCTTTGGCTATTCCTGGTACGTATTTAATGTTGCCGATGTGGCTATCGTTGCAGGAGTGCTCGCGTTAATATATGATTCGGTTAGTGAAAAGAGGCGAAAGAGCACGTGAGGGGAGTCACGCTTTCGCCGCATTGGCCTGTAAAGTTCAACGCGCGTTTTCAGCACTCTTGCGGGCAGTCTGATCGATGAAAAATTTTGCCTCGGTTGCAGTTGGCTTACTGCTGTCCACGAGCCTTTTGGCCTGCAGCGAAACGACCGTTTTGAACACCATGGGGATGGGAAAATCCGCTCCCGACGAAACCCAGGTCGTCACCAACCACACTCTTGCTACGCCTCCCGATCTGCGGCTTCCGCCACCTACATCCGGGCCGACGAGCGAAACCCAGGCGGCCCATGCTCAGTCAGCTCCGGTGTCTGCAACTCCCCCTGATGCCTTTTCCGCGCCGGCAACTGGAAACGATACGCAAGTCGCTAGCACCGGGCAGAACGGCTATGATACCGGCGAACAGCAGCTCGATACCTTCGGCGGTTCTACCAATCCGCCGGCCCCGGGTGCCCAGCCGCAGCCCATAGTCCAGTCGACTGCAAAAACCGACTTGTCCGGCGCAACGACCCGCGAGGATGCTTATAAGAAGTTTGGCATATCGAAAACCCGCCCCGATGGCACGGCAAAGACCCAAACCGAGCTCGACCGTGAGCTTCTGGAAGCGGTCCGCAATGAGAAGCGGAAGCAAAATCCGAGATATGGTACGGTCTTCAATATCGGCGAGCTTTTCAAGGGCGACTGAAGAGCCTAAGGCTCTCCTTAAAAAGAATTAAGTTTACCGCCGCTCACCCCTCAGCCATGCATGAGCAGCCGTCGTGCGGGCCGTTTGCTTTCGGTCAGGATCAAGAATCATGAGTTCGAAGCCCATCCCTTTCAGTCTCCGCCTGCGATCGATTGCCTGCGGTAGTGCAATTCTGCTCGTCCTGCTCGTCTTATTGCAGCCTTTTCCCGCTCTTGCTCTCAACGTCGATGTCAAGAGCTTCACCTTGAAGAATGGGCTTCAGGTCGTCGTCATTCCCGATCACCGCGCGCCCGTCGTCACTCACATGGTGTGGTATAAGGTTGGAGCCGCCGATGAGCCGAAAGGCGAGGCGGGCATCGCCCATTTCCTTGAGCACTTGCTGTTCAAAGGGACGCGGAAACATCCCCCCGGCGAATTTTCCCGCATCCTGCGCCGCAACGGCGCTGAGGAAAATGCGTTCACCACCCAAGACTACACTGGCTACTATCAGCGTATAGCGAAGGATCGGCTGCCTCTTGTCATGGAGCTTGAAGCCGACCGCATGGAAAATCTCGTTCTGCGCCCCGAGGATGTCGCCACCGAACTTGCCGTCGTCCAGGAGGAACGCCGCTCGCGCGTCGAAAATGAACCATCGAGCCTGCTCGTCGAACAGATGGACGCCGCGCTGTTCATCGCCCATCCCTATGGCAAGCCCGTCATAGGCTGGATGTCGGAGGTTATGAAGCTCAATCGCGATGATGCCATGGCCTTTTATCACGCTCACTACACTCCCTCCAACGCCATCGTCATTGTGGCGGGCGATGTAACCGAGGAAGAGGTGCGGCCGCTTGCCGAGCAATACTACGGTGTTTTGCCCAACTCGTTCACTGCGCCGCCGCGCGTTCGCACCGAAGAACCCCAGCCACTGGCCGCCCGCCGCATCAGCATGAGCGATCCGCGCATCGGCATCGATCTGCTGCAGCGCAGCTATCTGGTGTCGAGCTATAGCCGGTCGGAGAACAAGGAAGCCGCCGCCCTCGACATTCTCAGCGATATTCTTGGAGGAAGCGTATCCTCGCGTCTCTCCAAGGAGCTTGTCGTCAAACAGAAGCTTGCCCAGGAGGCCGGTGCTTTCTATTCGGGAGACGAAATGGACTACGGCCGTCTCGCCGTTTACGCAGCCGCGTCTCCGGGAAGCGATCTCGTTCGCATCGAAGAGGCCGTGGATCGCGTCATCACCGATGTCACGGCCAAGGGCGTGACTGCCGACGAGCTTGCGCTCGCCAAGAAACGCCTGCGCTCCGAGATCGTTTATGGCGCCGATAGTCAAGCCAAGCTTGCGCGCCTGTTCGGCTCCGCCCTGGCGACCGGAAGCACCATCGAGGACGTGCTGAACTATGCCGACGTGCTCGACTCGGTGACGGCGGAGGGAGTAAAGGCGGTGGCTGCCAAATACCTGCGCCCCGAGCGTTCCGTCACCGGCACCCTTACCCCGCCGAGGCCCGCCGCCAATTGAAGGGCGGTAAAGAGAGAGATAAATGTTGCCATATCTTTCATCGCTACGATTGATGCTTGCCGCGTTGGCGTTTGGTTTTCTGGCCTCGACGGCGCAGGCTTTCCAGATTCAAGAAGTCAAGAGCCCAGGCGGCATCACCGCCTGGCTGGTCGAGGAACACGCCATTCCGCTCATCGCCATGAGCTACTCCTTTGGCGAAGGTGCCGCGGGCGAACCGCCGGAGAAGCCTGGGCTCACTTATTTTCTCTCCGGCATGCTCGACGAAGGGGCAGGGACCCTTGATGCCGACGCCTTTCGCAAGCGCCGAGACGAGCTGTCTGCCCGTATCAGCTTTGAAACCTCGGCCGACAATTTCGGCGGATCGTTCCAAACACTCACCGAAAGCCGCGACGCATCCTTCGACCTGCTGCGTCTGGCCCTTGCCGAACCTCGTTTCGATGCCGAGCCGCTTGAACGTGTCCGCAATCAGATCCTTTTGGGCTTAAGGGATGACCAGGAGGACCCCGAGCAGATCGCCTTCGACGATTGGCGCAAGCGTATTTTCGGCGGTCATCCCTATAGCCGCAACTCCCATGGCACCGAGGCGGGCATCAAGGCCGTCAGCGTTGATGATTTGCGCAAGCAAAAGGCCGAACTGTTCACCCGCGACAAGCTGCTCGTAGTAGCAGTCGGCGACATCGATGCCGCCACGCTCGGCCGCCTGCTTGACGAAACATTCGGCGGGTTGCCGGCCACCGGTCCCACCGTCGATGTGCCGGACGCGGTCTTGACCAAGGGCCCGAGCCTGACGATCATCGATCGCGATATTCCCCAGAGTGTCATTCAGTTTGGCCAGGCGGGAATCCTGCGCAAGGATCCCGATTTCATCGCCGCCTATGTCATGAACGACATCCTGGGCGGTTCGGGCTTCGGCTCGCGCTTGACCGATGAGATACGCGAGAAGCGCGGTCTGACCTATTCGGTCTACACCGAGCTCTATCCCCTCTATCATGGAGCGGCGATGTTTGGTGGTGCCGCCACTCGCAACGATCGCGCTCGCGAAACGATCGAGCTGATCAAGAGCGAGCTGAAGCGCTTTGCAACCGACGGACCAACACCCGCCGAGCTCGATGATGCCAGGACCTACCTCACGGGTTCCTACGCGCTCCGCTTCGACACCAGCACCAAGATTGCCGATCAGCTTCTCGGCATCCGCCAGCAGGATTTGGGCATCGACTATGTGGATAAGCGCAACGGACTTATTGAAGCGGTGTCCCTTGACGATGTAAAGCGCGTGGCCAAACGGCTGATCGACGCCGATGCTCTCATATTCACTGTGGTCGGCAAGCCCGAGGGTCTCAAGCCATAGTTGAATCCCGGACACCGCGGCCTTGAGCCTCCGTCGATCACGCCGCTAGGGTAGGGCATTGGCCTAAGCGAGGCAGGCAGGTTCGATGCGCATCAGGCGACTTCCCGAGGGCACCATAAACCGGATAGCTGCCGGCGAAGTCATCGAGAGGCCGTCGAGCATCGTCAAGGAGCTGGTGGAGAATTCCATCGATGCCGAGGCCACCCGCATCGAGGTCATCTTCCGGGATGGCGGGCGGAGTTTCATTCGTGTTGGCGACAACGGCTTCGGCATGTCGAGCGACGATTTGACGCTAGCCGTTGAGCGTCACGCCACCTCCAAGCTGGCCGACGACAACCTCATCCGAATAAAGACCCTGGGCTTCCGTGGCGAAGCGCTTCCCTCGATTGGCGCCGTTGCGCGTCTCTCGATCCTCACGCGCGCACGCGGATCATCGCTTGCCCATGTGATCGAGGTCGAAGGCGGTGCGGCATCCGCCGTGCGCCCCGCTGCGTTGGCCGAGGGCACCGCGGTCGAAGTCTGCGATTTGTTCTTTGCCGTGCCGGCTCGTTTGAAGTTTCTCCGCTCCGAGCGTGCCGAGACCGCGGAGGCTCTTGACGTGGTCCGCCGTCTGGCCATCGCCCATCCTTCGATTGCCTTCAGATTTGTCACCGCCGATCGTCAGCTGCTCGACTTGGCATCCCTCGCTCCTGACGAGCTTGGGCTTCAACAGAGACTGTCGGGGTTGATCGGCAAGGACTTCCAGGCGAATTCAGTGCCGTTTTCAGTATCGCAGGAAGGCTTTCTGGTGAACGGCTATGCCGCTCTTCCAACCTATCACCGCGCCCAGTCGAACATGCAGTTCGTCATCGTCAATGGCAGGCCGGTGCGCGATCGTCTGTTGATGGGCGCCATCCGCGCCGCCTATGCCGACGTGCTGCCCAGCGGGCGTTTTCCCGTCATCGCGCTGTTCATCAATTGCGATTCGGAGCAAGTCGATGTCAATGTCCATCCGGCGAAGATGGAAGTGCGCTTTCGCGATCTGGCACTTCTTCGCGCGTTGATCGTGAGAAGCCTCAAGGATGTTCTGTCGCTTGCAGGCCGCTCCACCTCCTCAACCGTGAGCCAGCGCGCTGTCCAGCTGGCGAGCCCTTACTATCGCCATCAGCGTGCCATGGCGTTCGAGAGCGAGCGCCCATGGGAAGTCGGTGGCTTCGCCGAGGACTCTGCTCCTCCGCTTGCGCCAGATTTGGCTGCGGCTCCACTGGGTCACGCGCGCGGGCAAATCCATGATGCGTATATTCTGTCTGAAACGGCCGACGGTATCGTCATCGTCGACCAGCATGCAGCACACGAACGCATCGTGTATGAAACGATGAAACGGCAGCTCGCCTCCTCGCGCATCGCCACCCAGCCCCTGTTGATCCCCGCCGTCATCGATGTTGACCCGGTGTCCGCTCAGCGCCTTGCAGCCGAAGCGGAGCTGCTTAACCGGCTCGGATTGTCGATCGAGCCCTTTGGCGAAAGCGCGGTGATCGTGCGTGAAGTGCCGGCGCCGCTCAGCCATGGCAGCATTGCCGACTTGGTGCGCGATCTCGCCGACAATCTCGAAAATGCACCCGCCGGCGAGACTCTCGAGGACAGGATGAACCGGCTGCTTGCTGGCCTGGCGTGCCATCACTCGGTGCGGTCGGGCCGCCATCTCAGGCTTGAGGAAATGAATGCATTGCTGCGTGACATGGAGCAAACCTTGAACTCCGGCCAGTGCAATCATGGTCGTCCCACGCACGTCGAGCTGAAGCTCAAGGATATCGAACGCCTGTTCGGCCGCAGGTAGACCTCGGAATCGGACTTTACCTTGATACCGGTAACGCGCTCCAAGCTTTTGGCCCACCTCCCTCATGTCGATGGCTTGACCCATAAATGCGAAGGATGAATTTCGGGCAATCACGAATAGGCCCCGGAATCGGCTCAGCTCGGTGATGTCGGTGCCCTCGCTGACGAGATCGCCGAGGTTAATCCCGATACGCAGGACAATGCCGCGCTGAACTTGCAGCCCATTGTTCGCATTGGCCATGGCCTGCTGTAGTTTCAGCGCACAGGCAACAGCGCCCTCTCTCTCCTCTACGCAGCAAAATAGACCTTAAAAAGCGCAAATGCTACGATACTCCAGTGCGATGACATTTCCGGAGTTGGCAGATCCCGAAAGTGTCAGCCGCCGCCATTCATGACCGCTTTCGACAGTAGTGCAAACATCGCATCGCCGAGAGGGTAGTGGACGATCCCAATGCTAGAGAAGTTTGCACGCTATCCGCTCACCTTTGGTCCGACGCCAATTGAGCGCCTAAGTCGGCTGTCGAACCACCTCGGCGGCAAGGTCGAAATCTACGCAAAACGCGAGGACTGCAACTCAGGCCTAGCGTTTGGTGGGAACAAGATCCGAAAACTCGAATACATCGTGCCCGACGCCATTGCATCGAATGCCGACACCCTTGTCACCATAGGCGGCGTACAATCCAATCATACCCGCCAGGTCGCTGCGGTAGCGGCTAAAATTGGCATGAAATGCCGGTTGGTTCAGGAAAGCTGGGTTCCTTTTGAAGATGCCGTATATGACCGCGTCGGTAACATTTTGATGAGTCGTGTCATGGGGGCCCAGATCGATCTGGTCAATGAGGGCTTTGATATTGGCATCCGCGAGAGCTGGAAGCGGGCACTTGAGGACGTCAAAGCGCATGGCGGAAAACCATACGCGATCCCAGCGGGCGCCTCGGTTCATAAGTATGGTGGCCTGGGATACGTTGGATTTGCCGAGGAGGTGCGCACACAAGAGGCTGAGCTTGGCCTAAAGTTCGATTACATCGTCGTTTGCAGCGTAACTGGTTCGACCCACGCCGGCATGGTGGTAGGTTTCGCAGCGGATGGGCGGGCCCGCCGGGTAATTGGCATCGACGCGTCCGGGACGCCGCAGCAGACCCGAGCTCAGGTCCTCGACATCGCGCAACAGACTTCCCAGCTCATTAAACTGGGCCAGGAAATCACAACAGACGACGTCATTCTTTTAGAGGACTATGCTTATCCCGCATATGGCATCCCTTCCGCCGAAACCAACGATGCCATACGACTGGCCGCACGTCTCGAAGGCATGATGACGGATCCAGTCTATGAAGGAAAATCCATGCAGGGTCTGATCGATCTTGTCCGCAAGGACTTCTTTCCCCCGAGCTCGAAGATCCTCTACGCACATCTAGGGGGTGTTCCCGCAATCAATGCTTACAGCTACATCTACCGAAATGGTTGACAGTTCGAGTATCGCTCGAAGTCCGCAGACCGAACGTGAACTCGATGAGCTAAGACAAATGGGATTTCCAGAGATATAGAGAATGCAGTCTTTCACTTCTGATGCGGCAGCTTCACCGTTAGAGCCGATTCTAGTAAGGCTTGATGCCAGCTTTTTCCTATTGGCCCTCGATGGAGCGGCCAATCGCCAGTCGGGCCCTCAACCTCGGTTCGATATCATTGTAGGTGGTATCGGGCTGGACGCCCAAGGCATCTAAAGTCTTGCTAAAAAAGCATCTAACGGCGGCGGCTGATACGACATCAAAAATTTCGGCGTCGGAGAGTCCGCGCCTCCTTAGAGTCTCGACATCACTGGCCGTGATCGAGCTCGCGTCTCGCGCCACTTTGGCAGCGAACTGCATTATGGCCTTTTCTGTGTCGTTCAAGGGAGCGCTTTCGGCCGCTTCCAAGATGGCCTCTAACTGCTGATGGCTAAAGTGATCTCGCAAAAGAACGGAGCCATGCGCCAACATGCAGTAGGAACTGCGCAGTTCCTTGGCTGCAGCAATCGTCACTAGTTCATATCGCCGGCCGTCCATGTTCTTTTTGATGCTGCCGAGGAGCGTGCTCCAAGCGTTCATTACCTCAGGTCGATGCGAAAAGGCTTTCACCATATTGGGGATATGGCCGTTCTCGTCCTTGGAGCGGCGGTACATGTTTAGCGTTTCACCTTCCGCTAGCTCCTCTGGAACACTGCGAATAAAGGACATGTGACTCTCCGATAATTTCAACCCGGTGCAACAAAGATGCCTGCGTTACTGCGGTGACGATAGTGGCGACTTCTGAAAAGTGCCAACAGTGGGCATTCAGTGGACGTTCGTTTGCTGCACAAATTTGGGCGATAACCTGCCGGCGAGAATCATGTTTTCAGTCAGGTAGGCCAAGGCGGCGAAAGTCCTGCAAAACCGCTGCAATCAGCTTTTGCCGACGCGGATCCGCTGCAGCAGGCGTTGCTGCGAAAAGTCCGAGGAGATAACGAGCTTTCTCGGCTGCTTCCAGCCAGGTGTCGGCGGGAGCGGCCAGTAAATTTGCTTCAAGTTCTTGCTGGCGTGAGTGCAAAGCAGCTGCGTCGGCGGCCACCTCTGCCAGGAGACGACGGAGTTCGGTAGCCTTTTGTGCCACCAATCCGCGATGCTGGTCGAGCTCTATAGGATTGTCCGCCATGGTGGTCAACCAACAGTACGGCGTAGGCGCGGTCCCGGTTTTGTCTTTGTCATTGGTATGAGTCCTTCGCGCTGCGCTTTCTTGCGCGCGAGCTTTCTGATGCGCCTTATTGCATCCGCCTTCTCGCGAATGCGGCGCTGTGAGGGTTTTTCGTAACTTCTGCGCTGCCTGAGTTCGCGAAAAAGGCCCTCACGCTGCATCTTCCTCTTAAGAATCCTAAGGGCCTGATCGACGTTATTGTCCCTGACCAAAACCCGCATCTGGTGACCTCAATTGTGTTTGTGGTCTGATGATTGAAAAGCCGCTGCGTCGAATTTCGGTTGCAACAATCTGCGGAACACTGAGCTGGCGCGCAGCCAAGCGCCATCTGTTTTTTGGAACTTGATTAGGCAGCTGAACTCCACGCGGAATAATCAGTCGAAGTTCAGGCCGTGCGACGTGTCGATATACATCATACATTTTTGTGTGTTTCCAAACTGGCGGAGCACAACCAAATCTGCCGCCGGTATGTCGGCCGGTTCAGTTGACTCGAAGTTAGCCTGTAACTTCCAGGCGATCCGCCGATGATTTGCCGGTGCGGCGATCAGCGACGACCTCGTAGGAAACCTTCTGACCCTCATTCAATCCGCCAAGGCCTGCACGTTCGACAGCGCTGATGTGGACAAAAACGTCCGGACCACCAGATTGGGGCTGAATAAAACCAAACCCTTTGCGCGGGTCGAACCATTTTACAGTACCTGTTTGCATCTTCTTTCCTTTCAAAAAATGATATGAATGCGCGGACAGCACGCGTGTGCAGTCGCACATATCGACGTTCTGGTTGTGAGAGGAAAGGCCTATGCACCTGCCAAAGGTGCGGAGCCGAGCCAGTCGGCCGAAACTCGATACATTCTACATAGGCGCTCAAGGGCGGCGTTACAACTCTTTTCGCCTGCCGTCGGCGTTATGTGTTCGATTGTGCCGAATTGTCTCGCTATTTCGTCCAATTGACGACAACAATCAGCAGGTCTGAGGTCGTCGCAGCGTCCTTGCTTGGGGACCAGGGAAGAGCTCGTACTGGAACATCTATGGGACTTCAGGACAAAGAAGAGTGTACGTTAGATACGCTGCGTAGCAAAAATGTTTAGGATAATACCGGGTGGAAACGAAGGAACAAAATGAAGCTTGCCACCTTCAATCTAACCCAACCTGCAAACGTCCATTGGCGGAATCCATCTCAACATAACCCTGCGCTTGGTGATCGTCAGCGCCATTTCGCGTCTGTCAATAGCGCGATCCGCTTTGTCATGGAGGATTTGCGTGACTTTCCGCAAACAACAGCGTGGATTGCAACAGGCGCAGGCAATCTTTCATTCGATGAAATAAAGGCCCTGTTTTTTCGCCGGGAGACAGGGATCAATCTGTTAGATTGATTCGCCCACTATTTTTTGCGCGACGATGGCTTTGGACTGATCGGTCAGCGCCGCGCTCTTTGCGCTGTAGCGGATATAAGGAGCTTGCATAGAGCTGTCTCAATTCCTTGGCGCCAAAGCGCTCTCCGTCCACAATGAGTGTGCTGCCGCCCAATTCGGCTGACGAAAGATCCTCGATAGCGAAACGAATGGCCTCGGCAGTAGTGTCAAATCGGTGATAGGTGAGACTGGTTGACCTCAATCCACGAGTCTTTCGGCTATAGAACTCCCCTGGTACATCATAGTTAAAGGCAGCCATCTGGTTCCTCCAGGATTACCGCATTATGCAGGCGCCACCTGCGGCACTCTTCGGGACGTTCACAAACCACTGAATGACTCTAGTGTTGATTTCGAAAGCCGGGATAGCGGGAATCAGTGGTGAGCTGCCATTCAAAGGCCACTCGGTCAAAATTCTCCAGCGCGCTGCGAACCTTATACTGCAGATAAGGACCATCCATCGGAAGCAGACGCACAATTCGGTAGTCACCAGAGCTTCTGTAGGGATTGGTTGGCGATGCAAAGTAGTGAACGGTCTCTCCGACCGCATATCGATGCTGTGTTGTCATGATTAGGATCCACCATCCGGGAACTCAGGCGCGTCCCTTAACGCTCTGTGCAGCCGGCTCTCTAGTGTGAAAACCATATATATGGTGATACCGCACCGATTTACAAGGCGCGCCCCCGGACTTCATGGCGAGTCATCTGGAAGCTCCCAGACAGTCTCCTCAAGTCAGACAGCTTTGGGCCGCCTCGTACGCCGCTATGGTCTTTCAATAAAGGGCGATGTCTGCGGGTGCGGATCCTGCATGACGATTCCTCGCGTCCTCAACCGTCATCGCCGGATGCGACTTGGCCAGTCGCCCGCAGGAACAAAACCTTCGTGTCGCCGTAAAGCCGTTCATCGATTCGCTCCATCCCCGCTGGAAGCTCAACCTGCGCCCGCGCGCTTTCCTCCAGCACGGCGGTGGCATTGCGTTTGAGCCAGCCACCGTCGATGAGCGAACAAAGCGCCGCATCGCCCTTCGCCGTCTCGTAAGGGGGATCGATGAACACGAGATCGAACGGCGTCTGTGCCGTAAAGGGACCAAGCCGTGTCGCATCGCGCCGCCAGATCTTGCATTGTCCGATGACGCCGAGCGCATCGGCATTTCGCCTGATGGTGGCGCGCGCCTCCATCCGGTCGTCGACGAATTGGCAGAACTTCGCCCCCCGCGACAGCGCCTCGAAGCCGAAAGCGCCTGTCCCGGCGAACAGATCGAGCACGCGCGCTCCCTCGAGCGTTACGGATGCAGTGCCATGCACGAGGATATTGAAGATGGCCTCGCGCACTCGCTCGGATGTCGGTCGTGTCGACTGTCCCGAAACGGAAGCAATCGTCTGGCCGCCGAACTTGCCGCCCACGATCCTCATGACGATGCCTTCGCCATTTGCAGCCCGCCGAGCTGATCCCTTATCACCCGCTCGGGGACTTCCCTGATCTCCCCTTTCGCAAGATCCCCCAGCTGAAACGGTCCGAACGAAACCCGGATGAGTCGCGCCACCTTCAGATCGAGATGTTCGCACACACGTTTGATCTCGCGGTTTTTCCCCTCCCTCAGTGCGAACGAGAGCCACGCATTGCGCCCCTGGCGCCGCTCGATCTTCGCCTCGATCGGTCCGAAAGCGAAACCGCCGATCTCGATGCCGTTCTTCAGCCTTGCGAGTTTCTCCTCGTCGACGCTGCCATGCACGCGCACACGGTATCGCCGTATCCAGCCTGTCGCCGGCAGTTCAAGCCGTCGTTCAAGCTCCCCGTCGTTGGTAAGAAGCAGAAGCCCCTCCGTATTGAAGTCGAGCCGGCCGATCGAGACAACCCGCGGCAGCTCGTCGGGAAGCGCGTCGAACACCGTGGGCCGTCCCCTGGGGTCGCGGTGGCTGACGATCAATCCTTGCGGCTTGTGATACCGCCACAAACGCGTCGCCTCGCTGGCGGGCAGGGGCTTTCCGTCGACTTCGACCAGGTCATCGGGCAGGATCTTGAGCGCTGGTGTTGCGATTGCCGTCCCGTTCACCTTCACGCGCCCCTGCGCAATCAGCCGTTCGGCGTCGCGGCGCGAGCACAGCCCCGCTCGCGCAATCGCCTTGGCGATTCTCTCTCCGGCTGCGGCGGATAGGGATGAATGTCGAGTCATGGAAACCTACTAGCAGGCTACTTGACGCTATGCATCCTGGGGGCTTTATGCCTTGGAGCAATGCTGAAATCCTTGCCCATACCGATGCGCCTGGCGCTGAATGAGGCCGAGACTGCCGCAGCCCGCGGCGAAGTGCCGGTCGGCGCCGTTCTGGTCAATGCTTCGGGCGAAATCCTCGCCAGGGCGGGTAACCGGACCCTCGAACTCATGGATCCAACCGCCCATGCCGAGATTTTGGCAATTCGCGCCGCCGCAGGAAAACTTGTAAGCCAGCGCATTCCCGATTGCGATCTCTATGTCACCGTCGAACCCTGCGCCATGTGTGCTGCGGCGATCTCGTTCGCCCGCATAAGGCGGCTTTATTTTGGCGCGCCCGACCCCAAGATGGGCGCAGTCGAAAACGGACCGCGCCTCTACCAGCAACCCACCTGTCACCATCGCCCGGAAGTCTACGGTGGCATCGGCGAGGCCGCTTCCGCAAAGCTCCTCAAGTCGTTCTTTGCTGCAAAGCGCTGACTATTTCGTCTCCCGCTCGATTGCGATCGCAAGCTGCCGTTTCAATCGCTCCTTCGCCGGCTCCGCCGCTGCAAGAATCCGGCGGATTTTGAAGAACTCGAGCACTCTGAACTGCTCGACCGACGGTTCGATCGCAATATCGGCCGGATTGTCCCGCTTGCGCAAAAGCGCGATCTGCCGCTGCATGATCTGCGAGGCGCCGAAGATCAGCTCCGTGTTGGTCGGCCGTCGCGGGCCGCCCGGCACTGGCCCCCCCGTCACATCGACGCTGACCGTCAGATCGACATGCTTTTTCACATGGCTGATGGGGACCGGGTTGACCATACCCCCGTCGATCACGAAACGGTCGTGGATGCGCGGCGCCGCGATAAGGCCCGGGATGGCGATGCTTGCCGCCACGGCTTCGCGCAGGTCGCCCTTTCCGATGATGATTTCCTTCCGGTCGAAATAGTCCGTCGCCGAAACCGTAAACGGAATGACGGTGTCTTCGAGTTTATCGGCAACACCCTTTGGAAAGAACAGCTGCGTCAGCCGCAGGCCGTTGACCATCATCGGCCCGAAGGACTCAAAGCTGATGAGCGCCGCAAGGCTCGCGTCCGATCTCGAAAGCAGACGCCGTGCCAGCTGAACCCTGTTCGACAGGGTTGCCTGTGCGTGTTCTCTGAGCTCATGCGCCGGAAGCCCCGATGCATAGGCAGCGCCCACCAGTGCACCCATGCTGGTACCCGCCATTCTGTGCGGCTTGATGCCGAGCTCATCGAACGCTTCGAGTATGGCGATATGCGCAAGGCCCCGTGCTCCGCCGCCTCCGAGCGCCACGCCGATTCTGAGCAGGCTCATCTGCCCGCCTCCCGGGCAAATTCCCAAGCCTTTACCGCCATGGGCTTAACCTGCATCCCCATGAGGCCGGCATGCGGATTGGCTGCCGTTCCATCTCTTACCCGTCCGGCAATTCCCTGGAAGATCGCCGCCAGCCGGAAGAAATTATAGGCGAGGTAGATAGAGAGATGAGCAATGCCGTCGATCCCCCGTCGCTCGCAATACTGCGCGACATAATCGTCCATTGTTGGCAGTCCCGGAGCATCCATCTCGTGCCCGACGAGCGAGCCCACGCCCCCTCCCAGGGTGTCGGCCGGCATGTGCCACTGCATGAGCTGGTAGGTAAAATCGGCAATTGGATCGCCGATGGTCGAAAGCTCCCAGTCGAGCACCGCCACCACCCGCGGCGTCCTCGCCTCGATGATGCAGTTGTCGAGCCGGAAATCGCCGTGGATCAAAGCCGTCTGCGATTGCTCCGGCAGCACCTGCGGTAACCACTCGATCAGTCGTTCCATTTCCTCGATCGTCTCCGTCTGCGAAAGGCGATATTGCTCGGTCCAGCGTTTGACCTGTCTGCCGACATATCCTTCCGCTTTTCCGAACCCGCCAAGGCCGATAGCCTTGTAGTCGACCATGTGCAGGAGCGCGATCGTCTCGTTGAGCGAACTGAACAATTCCTTGCGGTCGTGAGCGCTCAGTCCGGGCGCATGCGGCTCCCAATAGATGCGGCCCTCCACATGCTCCATGAGATAGAACGCTGTGCCGATCACGCTTTCGTCCTCGCACAGGAGCAATGGGCGCGCCACGGGAAAATCGACCTCGCACAGCGCCTTCGTCACTTCATATTCCCGTTCGATCGCATGCGCCGAGCGCAGAAGCGTCCCTTCTGGTTTGCGCCGCAGCACGAAGCTGCCGGATTGGGCATCGAGGCGATAGGTGGGGTTTGATTGTCCGCCGCGGAATTGTGCAATCCCGATTGGTCCCGAAAATCCGGGCAGGTGCTCAACCAGGTATCGCTCAAGGCGTTCCTTGTCGAAACTCGCGCGGGCAGAAGGCCCGTGCGTTCCGGCAAACAGCGCCTGTCTGTCGGCGGCGCCCATCATGCCGTAGCGAACTCTTTCAGGAACGGCATGAGCAGATCAAGCGTTGCGCCAGGGTTCTCCTCGGCGAGGAAATGGCCGCTGTCGATGCTGTTGCCGCGGACATCGACACACCACGGTTTCCAAGGATCGAGGCTTCCTTCAACGTGGCGCACGACACCCTCATCCCCCCACACCGCGAGTGTGGGACATTTGATCCGTCGTCCCGTCTTTCGGTCGGCTTCGTCGGCCCTGAAGTCGTAGGTCCACCCCGCGCGATAATCGTTGCAGGTGGCGTGAACATGCTCGGGCGTTGCATAGTGAAGCCGGTATTCGGCCAGCGCCTTCTCGTCGAAGGCCGACAGGTCTTTTGATTTCGTCCAGCTCGCGAGCGTGTAGTCGAGAAATGCAACCGGCGCCTGTTCGATCAGCATCTCAGGCAATGGATAGGGTTGCGCAAGAAACAGCCAATGATAGGTTCTCATCGCAAAATTGGCATCGAAACCGCGCCACATGTCGTAGGTCGGAACGATGTCCAAAACCGAAAGCGCGCTGATCCGCTCGGGCGAATCGAGCGCCATGCGATAGGCCACGCGTCCGCCGCGATCATGTCCGGCGACGGCAAATCGCTTGTGCCCCAGGTGCGTCATCACTTCGAATAAATCCTCAGCCATCGCCCGCTTTGAATAGGCGCGATTGCCGCTATCGTTCTGCGGGCACGACGAGTATCCATAACCGCGCAAGTCCGGAACGAAGAGCGTGAAATGGCGGGCAAGCTCCGGCGCCAGCCGGTGCCACATGGCGTGTGTCTGCGGAAAGCCGTGAATCAGGATAAGCGGCGGCCCGCTGCCGCCCGTCCGCAAGAAAATCTCAGCACCGGGAGTCGAAATTCGCCGCTCGCTGAACCCTGTGAACAAGACGCTCATGCTCGGCATCTTAGCCACGAAGAAAAACCGCACAAGAACCTCACCGGGTCCAACCTGTCATGCCCGGACCGGGCGAAGCCCGTGATCCGGGCATCTCTGTTCTGAGCGCTGGCAGATGCACGGGATCAAGTCCGCGCATGACGGCGTTTTTTGCATCATACCTTCAAGCCTTAAGCGCCCGTTCCCGCTCAACTGCGCGCCATCCGATGTCACGCCTGCAGAAACCGTCCGTCCAGTCGATCATGTCGACGGCGCGATAGGCGAGCGACTGTGCGTCCGTGACGGTTTTTCCCACGGCGGTGACGTTGAGGACCCGTCCGCCGTTTGCAACCAGCTGCTCGCCTTTGAGCGCGGTTCCGGCGTGGAATATTTCCACGCCTGGAAGCGCCTTTGCCCTATCGAGCCCCCTGATCTCGCTTCCCTTGCGAACCTCCCCCGGATACCCCTTTCCCGCCATCACCACCGTGAGGGCCGCGTTTGTCTCCCAGCGCAGCGAGACCCGGTTCAACGTTCCATCGACCGCCGCCAGGAGCACCGTCAGCAGATCGTCCCTGAGCCGCACCATGAGACTCTGGCATTCCGGATCGCCGAACCGGACATTGAATTCGATGAGTTTTGGTCCTTCCCTCGTTATCATCAGCCCCGCATAGAGAACCCCCTTGAACGGGGTCCCCGCCTTTCGCATCGCGTCGATCGTCGGTTGAACGATGTCCGTCATCGTTCGCCGGCAAAGCTCATCGCTCATGACCGGGGCAGGGGAATAGGCGCCCATGCCGCCGGTGTTGGGCCCGCTGTCGCCCTCGGCCACGCGTTTGTGATCCTGCGCCGTTGCCATCGGCACAGCATGCGTTCCGTCCACCAGCGCGAAGAAACTTGCCTCTTCCCCTTCGAGGTACTCCTCGATGACAGCACCCCCGTCCGGGTTGGAAGCGAAGAGGCCCTCGATCGCCCTTGCTGCGTCCTCCTTGCTGAAAGCAACGGCAACTCCCTTGCCCCCCGCAAGTCCATCGGCCTTTATCACGATTGGCACGCCTTTTTCGGAGACGTACCGATGTGCCTCCTCCTTTGAGGCGCAGCGCCTGTATCCTGCCGTCGGTATTCGGTGGCGCGCGCACAGATCCTTGGTGAAGCCCTTCGAGCCTTCAAGCTGTGCCGCCGCTTTGCTCGGGCCGAATGCCTTGAGGCCCGCTTGAGCCAAATCGTCGACCAGTCCGCGGACCAGCGGCGCCTCCGGTCCGATGACGACGAGGCCGATTGACTTCTCCTTGCAGAACGCGATAACGGCTTCATGATCGGCGATGTTAAGGGCAACGCATTGGGCCTCTTGGCCTATGCCTGGATTGCCGGGAGCCGCGTACAGCTCGCCCAGTATAGGGCTCGCCGCGAGTTTCCATGCGAGCGCGTGTTCCCGCCCGCCTGAGCCGATGAGAAGCACGTTGATTTCGGACACCGGTGGCTCTCTCTTGAAACCTTGGTCGCCTTGCGCTCCGATGTCACAGAAAACAGGAATCGCTCCGCTTGTCCACCGATTGGCCATTTGACCGCGAGACCGGCGAACTGCTCAACGAGCCGCCGCGCAATATTGCGGAATATACCGTCTTCGAGCTCTCCTCCGCCCTGAAGCGAACCCTTGAGGATGCCTATGGCTATGTCCGCGTGCGCGGAGAAATCAGCCGCGTCAACACTCATGGGTCCGGTCATTGCTACCTTGACCTCAAGGATGACAGGGCCGTCATTTCCGCTGTTATCTGGAGAAGCACGTTCAACCGGCTGCGCATCAAGCCTCAAGCCGGACTGGAAGTGGTCGTGACGGGCAAGGTCACGACTTTTCCCACCCAGTCGAAGTACCAGATCCTCGTCGACCGGTTGGAACCCGCCGGCATCGGCGCCCTCATGGCGTTGCTCGAGGATCGCAAACGCAAGCTCGCCGCTGAAGGCCTGTTCGATCAGGATCGCAAGAAGCCGTTGCCTTTCCTTCCGCGCGTCATCGGCGTTGTCACCTCGCCCACCGGCGCCGTCATCCGCGATATACTTCACCGGCTGAAAGCCCGTTTTCCGCGTCACGTGCTGGTATGGCCGGTCCGTGTCCAGGGCGAGCAATGCGCCATTGAAGTGGCGGCTGGAATTGCAGGCCTCAATGCGCTTCCCCAAGACGGACCAATTCCGCGTCCCGACCTCATCATCGTCGCCAGGGGTGGCGGAAGCATTGAGGATCTGTGGGGGTTCAACGACGAAACCGTCGTTCGCGCCGCCGCTGCCAGCGCCATTCCCTTGATCTCGGCTGTCGGCCATGAAACCGACTGGACCCTTTTGGACTACGTGGCCGATGAGCGCGCTCCCACACCCACCGCCGCCGCCGAACGCGCGGTTCCCGTTCGCGCCGACTTGCTTGCCGAGGTGGCCGATCTTGGCGCGCGCGTCGCACGTTGCTCTCAGAAACTCATGGATGAGCGCTTCAGACGGCTCAAATCGGCTGCTCGCGCCCTGCCTCGTCCGGAGGAGGTCATAAGCCACGCCCGCCAGCGCTATGATACGGCTGGCGGCAGGCTTGATTTCGCCCTCAAGGCCAACACGAAACATCTCAGCTTCGCCTACCATCGCCTTGCCGCCAGGCTCTCGTTGCGCGGAGTGAAACAGGATATTGCCCGCCAAGCCGAGCTTCTTCGCCGACAGCAGCGCCAGATGCGCCGCGTGTTGGCAGCCCAGCTTGTTGCCAAGCTCAAGTCCATCAATGCTGCCGCGAAGCTTTTGAGTTCCCTGTCTCATCGCTCCGTCTTAAGACGCGGCTTTGCCTTGGTGACCGCGGAAAAAAGCCTCATCGGCGGCGTTGCCGCCGCAAGGCCGGGCATGCGCGTTGCCATTGAGTTTCACGACGGCGATGTCGGCGCCCGTATCGACAAGCCCGATGCGCAGGCAAGGCCAGCCTCCCCGAAGAAACCGTCCGGCGCTCAAGGGTCCCTGTTGTGAGTGGAAATCGATCGCCGGAGCGTCTATGTAGTCTCCCATGAATCGCTTCGAACCGAACTTCACCGCCGGCCAGGAGGCCAGGCTTCGCTATCTCGACGGTGATTATCAGATCGTCGTGCAGGGCGATTATGTGCGCTGTGCCGTATCAGGTCAGGCGATCCGGCTCGATGAGCTGAAATATTGGAGCGTGACAAGGCAGGAGGCCTACGCCTCCGCCGAGCTTGCGCTCAAACGGCATTTGGAAGTCACTGGGCGATAGGCCTCAACTTGCCTACATCAAGCTCGGCAAGAGCGTGAAATCCGGATCCGGATTTATGAGGATGGCAAGGTTGCCGATCAGCAGAATGACTTGAATGGCAATCGAGGTTTCCCGCCGGATTGCCCAGATTCCTCGTGCCCTGCGCCAGTTCCACAGAAGCATCATCATGGTGTTGAACATCAGAAGCTGGACCATGACCGGCGGACTGCCGATGGTGAGAACCTTATAGGCCTCGTTCCATATCGCAGGATCTGTCAGATTGAGCATCTAATCCTCCCGCCGGGCGGCGCGGCGGTACAGTGGAGATATTCAACAGTGGCGATATAAGTTTACCGCCGGGTTAACGCCTCCGTGTTCGAGACCCTTAACCGGAAGAGAGTGGGCTGGAGCCTTCGAAAGGGCGAACCATCCGCCAGAGCCGAAAACTGGCCACGGACGGGGCCCCGGTGTATAAGCCGAGGCCATCCAGGCGGCGAAATCGACGCGGAGAGCGGATATAGATGACATCGTGGACACCCCAAAGCTGGCGCAGCCGCCCTGTTCGGCAGCTTCCCGACTACCCCGACGCCGCCAAACTGGCGCAGGTTGAACAACGTCTGCAGGGTTTCCCGCCGCTTGTCTTTGCCGGTGAGGCGAGGAAGCTGAAGCGCAAGCTGGCGCGCGTCGCCGAGGGCAGGGCCTTCCTGCTGCAGGGAGGCGATTGTGCGGAGAGCTTTGCCGAGCATTCCGCCGACAATATCCGAGATTTCTTCCGCGTATTTCTGCAGATGGCGGTGGTCTTGACGTTCGCCGGCGGCCAGCCGGTGGTCAAGGTCGGCCGCATCGCCGGCCAATTTGCCAAGCCGCGATCTTCGGCCACCGAGAAAGTAAAGGGCGAGGAGCTTCCGAGCTACCGTGGCGACATCGTCAACGACATCGCCTTCACAGAAACTGCGCGCATCCCCGATCCCGAGCGGCAGATCATGGCCTATCGGCAGTCGGCCGCCACTCTCAACCTTTTGCGCGCCTTCGCCGGTGGCGGCTATGCCAATCTCGAACATGTGCATCGATGGACGCTGGGCTTTCTTGGCGACTCGCCCGCCCATGCGAAATATCAAGCTCTTGCCGACCGCATCACCGAGGCCTTGGGCTTCATGCGCGCCTGCGGCATCAATTCCGATACCGCTCCGCAGCTCAAGTCCACCGACTTCTTCACCAGCCACGAGGCGCTGCTCTTAGGCTTCGAGCAGGCGATGACCCGCATCGATTCGACCAGTGGCGACTGGTATGCAACGTCCGGCCACTTGCTCTGGGTCGGCGACAGGACGCGCCAACCCGATGGCGCGCATGTCGAGTTCTGCCGCGGCATCAGGAATCCCATCGGCATCAAGTGCGGCCTCTCGCTCACCCCCGATGAGCTCTTGCGGCTGATCGACATTCTCAATCCTTCCAATGAAGCCGGAAGGCTGACCCTCATCACCCGTTTCGGCCACGATAAGGTGGAACACCATCTTCCCCCTCTCGTTCATGCGGTGAAGCGTGAAGGCCGCCAGGTGGTGTGGTCCTGCGATCCCATGCATGGCAACACGATCATGGCCTCCAACGGTTACAAGACCCGGTCCTTCGATCAGATCATGGGCGAAGTGCGCCGCTTCATGGATATCCATCAGGCGGAAGGCACCCATGCGGGCGGCATCCATGTGGAGATGACGGGCAAAAACGTAACCGAGTGCACCGGCGGGTTGAAGGCCGTGACCGAAGCCGATCTCGAGAGCCGCTATCACACCCATTGCGATCCTCGCCTGAACGCCGCCCAATCGCTCGAGCTTGCCTTCCTCGTGGCACAGGAGATGAAAGAAGAGCAGTCGCTGCGTCCGAAGAAGCAAGTGACCTACGAGGACGAAGAGGAATTGGGCATGGAGGCGGCGGAATAGGCCGTTCCTGCACCAGATAAACCATCGTAATCGATTTAGCTCCAAACCTGCCTCTCAAACTGGTTAACTGCGACGACTGCAGCCTGGCCCTGGAGCATCCCCATGGTTGAGAAACGTGGTTACCCGCGCTATCCGGTTCTGAGGGGCGCAAAGGTGGAATGCGCGCGCGGTGTCTACTACTCTTGCGAGGTGAAGGACCTTAGCGAACGAGGGGCTCGCCTTCGTCTCTCCACGAGGCGAAAATTGCCCAAGGCCGTCAACATCGAAATCGAGACGCTTAATTCGCAGCACTCGGGACAAGTGCGATGGCAGGATGGGCAGGAGGTCGGCGTGGAGTTTGTAGAGTCCACCCTGGTTCAGTAACTCGCCTCATTACTCCGTAGAGAGTCGGGTGAGGTGGACCGACGCTTTCATTGAATCCGTCATGGCCGGACTTGATCCGGCCATCTCTTTACTCAGGGGTGCAACAGATGCCCGGATCACGGGCTCACGCCCCGTCCGGGCATGACGTGAAGTGGGCCGACCCTAGGACGGCATCGTCGCCTTCCTCGCGCGCCCGCTGTTCAGCATGTTCCCGGCGAGGATCAGCGCAGCACCGATGAAGAGGAATACCGTCAGCGGTTCGCCGTAGAGCGCATACCCCATGAGCGCGGTCAGCGGCACGCGCACGAAATCCATGGGCGCCACCACCGTGGCATCGACCGCCGCCGTTGCCTGCGTCAGACAATAATGTCCGGCCGATCCGGCGATGCCGAGCACCGCGACGAACGGATAGAGCCCTTGCGAGGGCCAGACCCAGGCGAACCGGTCGCCGACGATAAAGCCCAGTGCGAGCATGACGAGCAGGGCCAGCACCGCCTGCGTCCAGTACATATGCGCAAGAATGGTCAGAACCCCCTCGCTGCCCGTCAGCTTCTTCACCAGTATCTGCGACAGGCTGAAGCCGAATGCAGCGCAAAGCGCCGCAACGGCGCCGATATGGACAGTCGCGATGCCAGGTCTGAGGATAATGAGCACGCCGAGGAACCCCGATCCGATTGCCACAAGCCGCCGCGGTGTTAGTCTCTCACCCAGAAGCACTGCCGCAAGTATGGCGACCCAGATCGGCATGGTGAATTCGATCGACACGACTTGGGCGAGCGGAATGAGCGTTACCGCCACAAACCAGGAGAATTGCCCCGCGAAATGCGCAACATTGCGCACCAAGTGCAAGCCCGCGGCTCGTGTGACGAACACCTTCCCTCCCGACCGCAGAATGATGGGCGTGATCGCCAGCGCCGCCATGAAGCTTCGCAACGCCATCATCTCCGGGACCGGCAGCTCGCGCGACAGTTCCCGCGCCGCCAGTGTCATGCTGAGCGTGCACACGATCCACAAGCTCATCCAGAAAGCGGCTCTGCCGAAGCTCGACATGTCGATGCGGGCGCCCTTCAAGACAGGGCTCGACCCTAGCTTAAACGCGCAAAGTCGGGCAGCCCGTTAGCACCATGTTTGCCATGCGCGAGCCCTCGCACTTGACGGATTGGCACCGCTTCGCCATTGTGCGAAACACCATGAATCACGCCGCCGCTATGGCAGCCGCAAGCACTTGCAGCTGCATTATTATTGGCTAGCTCAACCAAGCGCTGGCAGGCGGCCGCTTTTCCTTGATGTGAACGAAGCGATCCCGAGCCGGCAGGCCAGGGATGAATGACGTTAAGACTTTACAACACCCTGACACGATCGAAAGAGGTCTTCACGCCGGAAGATCCCTCACGCGTCCGCATGTATGTCTGCGGCCCGACGGTCTATGACTTCGCCCACATCGGCAATGCCCGGCCGGTGATCGTTTTCGACGTGCTGTTCCGTCTGCTGCGCCACCTGTATGGCGCGCCGCGTGTGACCTACGTTCGCAATGTCACCGACATCGACGACAAGATCAACGCGCGCGCTGCCGAGCTGAACATCCCCATCCGCGAATTGACCGAGACCACGTTGCGGCAGTTCGAGGAAGACATTAGCGCCCTCGGTGTGCTGCCGCCGACAGCCGAGCCGCGCGCCACCGACTCGATCCCGGAAATGATCGACATTATCAAAAGACTGATCGACAGGAAGTGCGCCTATGTCGAACAAGCCCACGTGCTGTTCGATGTCACGAGCATGCAAGACTACGGCGTCCTCTCCGGACGCTCGCTCGACGAGATGATCGCCGGCGCCCGCGTCGAGGTAGCGCCCTACAAGAAGAATCCCATGGACTTCGTGCTGTGGAAGCCCTCTCCGCCCGAGCTCCCGGGCTGGGACAGTCCGTGGGGCCGCGGCCGCCCCGGCTGGCATATCGAATGCTCGGCCATGAGTTGGAAATATTTGGGCGAAACCTTCGACATCCATGGCGGCGGCATCGATCTCGTCTTCCCCCATCACGAGAACGAACTGGCGCAGAGCCGCTGCGCCTTCGACACGCCGCGCATGGCGCGTGTGTGGATGCACAACGGCTTCCTGCAGGTCGAAGGAAAGAAAATGGCCAAGAGCGAGGGCAATTTCGTCACGATAAGGGAATTGCTCGCCGACTGGCCAGGCGAGGTGCTGCGCTTCAACATGCTTCGCACCCACTATCGCCAGCCGATGGATTGGACCCTTCGCGGCCTCGAAGAATCCCTAAAGACGCTCGAAGGATTCTTTCTCTTCGAGCGAAAGTCGGGCCCCTCAACGCCGAGACTGCATGCCTCGGTCGAAGAGCCGCTGCTCGACGATCTCAATACGCCGGAAGCGATCAACCGTCTGCACGAACTGGAAAAGGCAGGTCATGCCCCGGCACTTGTCGAAAGCCTGCGTGCGCTCGGCTTCGCCGGTGACCTGGCCGATCCTCGCAGGCGGCACATCGACGCCAACAGGGTTGAATCGTTTATTGCCGCACGCAACCGCGCCCGCGCCGCCAAGAACTGGAAGGAGAGCGACCGCATTCGCGATGAACTCGCTGAGATGGGCGTGGTGTTGAAGGACAGCAAGGACGGAACAACCTGGGAGCTGAAGCGGTGAGAAAACGAAAGTACGATCACCCCTCTCCCCTTTGTTTTTGCAACCCTCCCCCTCGTGGGGAGGGTGCCATCGCGTCTGCGATGGCCGGGTGGGGTAAGGACCATCAGATGCCGGTAACTCGGATCAAATCCCTCACCCGCAAACGCGCCCGAGAGCTCCGCAGAAACATGACTATGCCCGAGTGGCGCTTGTGGAGGCATCTGCGCAATCTGAAGCCTTTGGGGTTTCATTTTCGCCGCCAGGCTCCGATTGGGCCTTATATTGCCGACTTCGCGGAATTCGGCCGAAGGCTCGTCATTGAATTGGATGGGCCTTTGCACGGGAGCAATAGAACCAAGATCCGCGATGCACAGCGCGACGCTTATTTGCGACAGAGTGGATTTCTGGTTCTGCGCATTCCGAACGGCGAGCTTGTTACGAACTCAATTGGCGTAATCGAATTCATACTCGATCAGATGAAACATGATGACTGAAGCCCCACCCCCGACCCCTCCCCACAAGGGGGAGGGGAGCACGTGTCCTGAAATTTGTTCCCAACCCTCGTTTGCGATGGCCGGGTGGGATGAGGCCAATGTCTTGCACGGGAGTCTCTCCGCAACCCTCCCCCTCGTGGGAGAGGGCGGCAGCGCTAAGGCGCTGCCGGGTGAGGGGGTCCCACCGTCGAGGAGCATCCGCAATGCCTGAACCGCGCAAGAGAAGGTCCTGGCACGATAACCTCCCGTTTCCGCGCCACTGGCTGGCCTACGTCATCCTCAAGCTGGCGGTGATCGCGCTGGCGGTCTATTTGGTTCTGCGCTACAGGGGCAGGTTCTGATGCCGCGCGAACGCATCTATCTATTCGACACCACCCTGCGCGACGGACAGCAGACGCCGGGCGTCGACTATTCGCTCGAGGAAAAGCTCCTCATCGCCAGGATGCTCGACGATCTGGGCCTCGACTATATTGAAGGCGGCTACCCCGGCGCCAATCCCACCGATACCGCTCTGTTCGCCAAGGACCGCGGTTTCAAATCCACCTTCACCGCCTTCGGTATGGTGAAGCGCATCGGTCGCTCGGTGTCGAACGATGCCGGCCTCCAGGAGCTCCTCAAGGCCGAGGCAAACGCCGTGTGCTTCGTCGCCAAGGCCTGGGACTATCATGTCCGCATCGCTCTGGAAGCCTCGAACGAGGAAAATCTTTCCAGCATCAGCCAATCCGTCGCGGCGGCGCGCGCGAAGGGCAGGGAGGTGCTGCTCGACTGCGAACATTTCTTCGACGGTTTCAAGGCCAATCCGGACTATGCTCTCGCCTGCGCCAAGGCCGCCTACGACAATGGCGCCCGCTGGGTGGTGCTGTGCGATACCAATGGCGGAACGCTTCCCCACGAGGTCGAGGCCATCGTCCGCGAAGTCGTCGCAACGGTGCCGGGCTCCCGCCTCGGCATCCACGCCCACAACGACACCGACAACGCCGTGGCCAATTCGCTCGCGGCCGTGCTGGGCGGTGCCCGCCACATCCAGGGCACGCTCAACGGCATCGGCGAGCGCTGCGGCAACGCCAACCTCGTTTCGATCATTCCCACGCTGAAGCTCAAGCCGGCCTTCGCCAAGCGGTTCACGATCGGCATCTCCGAGGAGCAGCTGAAGACGCTCACCCACGTGTCGCGCAATTTCGATGAGCTGCTCAATCGGCGTCCTTTCCACCAGGCGCCCTATGTCGGTGCGTCCGCCTTCGCCACCAAGGCAGGCATCCACGCCTCCGCCATCGCCAAGGAGCCCGAGACCTATGAGCATGTTCCGCCGGAACGGGTCGGCAATCGTCGCCGTGCTCTTGTCTCCGACCAGTCGGGCAAGGCCAATCTGCTCCTCGAACTCGCCCGCATCGGCATGCATGTGAAGAAGGATGACGTCCGGCTCGACCAGTTGCTGCGCGAGGTAAAGGAGCGGGAAGCGGAAGGCTATGCCTATGAGGGTGCCGATGCCTCCTTCGAGCTTCTCGCCCGGCGCGTCTTCGACCGCGTGCCGGGTTATTTCGATGTGGAAAGCTATCGCGTCATGGTCGAGCAGCGTCACAATGCCCTGGGCCAGCTCGTCACCGTTTCCGAGGCCCTGGTGAAGGTTTCGGTCGATGGGGAAATAATTTTGTCCGCCGGCGAAGGCAATGGTCCCGTCAACGCCCTCGATGTGGCGCTGCGCAAGGACTTGGGAAAATATCAGTCCTACATCGAGGATCTGGAGCTCGTGGACTACAAGGTCCGCATCCTCAACTCAGGCACCGCCGCCACCACCCGCGTCTTGATCGAAAGCCGCGATTCCAAGGGCAATCACTGGTTCACCGTCGGCGTCTCGCCCAACATCGTCGATGCGTCCTTTCAGGCCTTGAGCGACTCGATCACCTACAAGCTGATCCGCAGCAAAGCCCCCGCGCCGTAACCATCAGGCGTTCTTCGCCATGCATCCCCCCTATGTTGTGGGGAGGGAGGCCGCAGCGGCAGCGACGGCAGGGTGGGGTTCGTCCTCATCGTCCGGACACGCAAAGGCTTCGTCATGCCCGGACCGGGCGTGAGCCCGTGCTCCGGGCATCTGTCCTGTGACTCACCTATGCGATTTGCGTATGGCCCCGATGCTTTGCTCTCTCCGGCTCCTGCCGCTAAAGCTTGGCGCATCATGGCAATGGTAGACCGCCGCCAGGTTTCCGACCTTACCGAGCCGCAGAGGGGTGTGCTCTTTCTCCTCGTTGCGCACCTCGTCTGGGGAGGGATGGCCTATTACATCAACCTCCTCGACCATGTGCCGCCGATCGAGATCGCTGTTCATCGCGGCCTCTGGTCCCTGCCGTTTGCCGCTGCCATCCTGGTTTACTTTGGCAATACCGCCGAAGCCTTCGCTGCCGTTCGTTCCCCGCGCATCCTCGCTATTCTCGGCCTCTGTTCCGCGCTCATCGTTTTCAACTGGGGCTTCTATGTCTGGTCGATCCAGGTGGGCCGCGCCGCGGAGGCGGCGCTCGGCTACTACATTAATCCGCTGATGAATGTGATCGTGGGCTATCTTTTCCTCAATGAGCGCTTCACCCGCATGCAGGGCGTTGCTCTCGTCTTTGTGGTCATCGCCGTCGTTCTGCAGACCATCGCCGTCGGCGCATTCCCCTGGCTTGGCCTGTCGCTGGCGGCGACGTTCTGTCTTTACGGGTTCATCCGCAAAAAGGTTCCGCTGACTTCGGTGACAAGCTTCTTCATCGAAATACTGCTGCTGACACCCTTCGCGCTCGCCTACCTCGCATGGACGCTCAGCCGCGCCACCACGGTGTTTCTCGCCGATGCCACCGACACCCTGCTGCTCATAGGCTTAGGCCTGTTCACCGCCACCACCCTCATGCTCTTCGGAGCGGCTGTCAAACGTGTCCGCTACTCGACCGTGGGGCTCCTGCAATATATCTCGCCCTCGATCGTGTTCTTGACCGCCGTGTTCATTTTCCGCGAGCCGATGAATGAACTGCGCTGGGTATCGTTCCTCATGATCTGGATCGGACTGCTGATCTTTTCCGTCGCCACCCTGCGCGAGGACCGGGCAAGACGCGCCCTCGCCGAAGCCGAAGCCACCTCGGCGGCCGGCGCGGAGATCAGGTGAGAGGGCCTCATCCTTCTTCTCTCGTGCGAAACAAGAAGCGAGACGCTGGGTGTATCGCGGCTACCATATGAACTGGACCCCACCCATGAGCGTATGCGCGGTTGCGGTGCGCGACATTTCACTTTCATAGGAGAGATAGCCTTTGGCGCCGTTCGACCAATCGAGGTCGAAGCCAACCCCGCCGATGGCGCTGACCTCGCGGGTATCCTCGAGGTTGATCTCGAAGTCCTCCCCTGCGAGGCTTGCGCTTGCCGTCCCGCCCATTGGAACATCGACGGCGATGCCCAGTTTGACATGCGGAGATAGCATGGTCGCGCCGAGCATTGTCGCGTGAGCTGCCTTGATCTCCGCCTTGGTGCGCAAGGCGGAGGCTTCGTGGGCATCGACATCGAGGGCCGTGGCATCGCCGCTTTCCTCGTAGGACTCGACCCATTGGTGGATGTAGGAAGCCCATAGGCTTGGCGTCACCGTCCAGCGATCGCTCAGCCGCAGATCGATCCCCGCCTCGAGACTGACACCGGCAACCGTGCCCATGGGCGAGGCCTCGGCGGTGGACACGCCGCTGTTGGTAGCGATCAGCCGCGACAGCTCCATGAGCTCAAGCCCGCCAAGCAGGGATGCCGTGATGAATGCCAGACCAACATTTTGGGTAATATGCAATGCGCCAAGAAAGCTGGTGAGTGAGGTCTCGGCTGCATCTTGGGCAAGGGTGTCATCGGCCAAGGCAGCGCCGAAGCTTCCGCCCACACGCCTTCCGTGGCCAATCATCGCATCAGCTCCGACAGCCAATCCCGCTATTCGATAGTCGAATGCCCCGGTGGTGCTTTGCGCATCCTCGCTTCCCCACTGGCCGAAACTTTTCGCCCATAGCAGCCGCCTGCAGGTGCCATCGTGATTGACATCGTTGGTGCCCTTATCGCACGAGGTCTCATGGTCTGCGCCGGCATAGTCGAAAAAGCTGAAGGCCGTCTTCAGCGCCGTCTGGGTGCTGGCCAAGATGGGTGATCCATCCGCCACAGTGAGCGTGATGTCGTTGGTGGAATAATCGAGCACGGCCGCTCCATTGCCTTCGAATTCGATTGAGCCGAAGGTGCCGAAGATGCCGTCATCGGCATGGAGGATGACGCCTGAGGCCGAGGTGATTCCAGGGAGAGAGACAACCGTCAGCGTGGGACTGTCGGAAAGAATCGCTCCCCCGGTCACAGTGAGAAGGTCGATGCCGCTTTGATCAAACTCGGCCTCGAAGCTTCCTCCCGTTTGCATGAAATCGCCGTCGATCGTCAGCGTGCCGACGGAGTTGCCCGGCGCAATCGTTCCTTCACTGGCAACGTCGCTGATGAGAGTGCCCGAACCTCCAAGGGTGGCATCCGCTTCCAGCAGGGTGATGTTTGTCGCCTCAATCTCGCCATTGACCCTCAGCCGACCAGTCTCAATGGTAATGTTGTCGAAGGTGCTGGTGCCCGACAGCGCCCAATCGGTGCCGGACATGGTGAGCGTCTCGAAGTTGAGGAAATCATCATCCTCGCTTCCCTCTCCCGTTAGGGTGAGGATGTCGGAGCCGTCTCCCCCGTTGATGTCGCCCGTGATCTCCGAGCCGGTGCCAAGCAGGAGGGAATCATTGCCACTTCGGAGACGGATCGCCGTGGTGCCACCGATGATAATGCCATAGTTCCGAACAATGTCGCTATTGTCGTCATCACTGGCGCCCACTACGGCGAAACTGTCGACGCTTTGCAGGGTTCCCCGATTGACGAGCGTGTTGGATCCTGAGAAGAATTTCACTGCAGCGGCATACAGCCCCAAGCTCGTGATGCTGCTCGAATCGTTGAACGTGATCGTGCCGTTGTTGCCCGATATACTGATACCGTAGGCGTAGGCTCCTTTTGTGCTGATGCTGCTTGAGCCATTGAGCGTGATCGCACCGCTGTCGCCCACTATACGAATACCGTCTGCGAAATCTCCTTCCGTGCTGATGCTGCTTGAGTCACTCAGCGTGATCATGCTGGTGTTGCCCGATATGCGAATACCGTAGGCGTAGTCTCCTTCCGTGCTGATGCTGCCTGAGCCATTGAGCGTGATCGCACCGTCGTCACCCACTATACGAATACCGTGGGCGTAGTCTCCTTCCGTGCCGATGCTGCCTGAGCCGTTCAGCGTGATCGCGCCGCTGTCACCCACTATACGAATACCGTAGGCGGAGTCTCCTTCCGTGCTGATGTTGCTTGAGCCGTTCAGCGTGATCGTGCCGTTGCCGTCAGTGACATAAACGCCATGCGCATTGCTTCCCGTCGTGCTGATCGAACTGAAATCATTCAAGGCAATCGCACTTTGATAACCGGTGATATACGCCCCAAACGCTTCCGTTCCGGTCGTGCCGATGGAACTGAAATCATTCAGCGTGACGGTATCGTTATCCCCTTCGACAAAAACTCCGTGGCCCTGCATCCCCGTCGTCTTGATAGTGCTCAAATCGTTCAGAGCGATTGTGCTGTTGTCGCCACCGATATAAGCGCCGTGGGCATCATCACCCCCCGTGGTTATGCTGCTCGAGCCGTTCATCGTGATCGTGCCGTTGGCGGCAGTGATATAAGCGCCGTGCGCATCGGTTCCGGTCGTGCTGATGGAACTGAAATCATTCAAGGTGATCGCGCTATGATGACCGTCAAGATACGCTCCAAGCGCTTCCGCTCCGGTCGTGCTGATGGAACTGAAGTCATTCAGGATGATTGCACCATAATTCCCAACAACGACTCCCATCGCGCCCCAGAAATCCTTCTCTCCTGTCGTGCTGATACTGCTGAAACCGTTGAGCGTGATCGTACTGCCATCGTCCCACATGGCAACGCCATATGAGCTATTTCCCGTCGTCACGATGGAACTGGAAGTGTTGAGCGTGACTGTGCCATTGACGCCCTCTACCGAAACTCCGGAACTGTTGAGTCCTGTTGTCTTGATATAACTGGAGTCATTCAGGGTGATGGTGCCGTTGTCGCCGTCGATGAAGGCGCCATGGCCTCGGTATCCTGTCGTGTTGATATGACTGGAATCGGTCAGCTCAATCGTGCCGTTGTCGCCATCGATGAAGACCCCATGGACGTAACTGCCGTTTCCCGTCGTGCTGATGGCACCGCTGCCGTAAAGATGGAGTGTTCCGTTATCGCCAAGCTGGATTGCCGTTGCTGTCGTTTGAACGGTCGCGAGATCGAGGACATTGACGGTCACATCGCTGACCCCGCTGCCATCGACACCTGTGATGTCGACTGTGGTGGCGTCGCAGGTCACCGTTTCTCCCATCGACGGGGTGGAATTGCTGCACGCCGCCATGGCGGGCGGCATGACAAGCGGCCAGGTTACCATCCCTGCCGCAAGTATCGCGGTCGAGAGGAGAAGAGCGCGTTTCAGGTTCTGCTTGCTCATGCAACCCATATCCCCCTAGGGTTGAGTCATTATTCGCAATATCACCTGAAGTTGCTTAAAAATTGATTAGCAATAATTCGTGCGCAGAATTTGTGGATCGTCCCACCGGGCGAAAGTAGAGTTCAGTATCTGCTGCAATACATTTACAACGGATGCGTTGGTGAGGCGTTTCGCTCCTCACGGCCGGACTCGCTCCGCTCGTTTCACATCTGCTGTCGCACCGGTTTGAACGGAACCGGTTGCGGCTCTTCCGTCTGGATGCGCTCAACGAAGCGCTCGACCGCTGCGCGGGCGGTGGTGGCGACGTCCACTTTGAGCTCGAGCCCGGTGCGGATGAATTGCTCCTGGCGCATATGATCGAGAAGAAGAAGGAGCGGCTGCCAGTACCCCTCGATGTTACACAAAACGATCGGCTTCTTGTGCCGGTCGAGCTGCGCCCACGTGCTGATCTCTGAAAACTCCTCCAGTGTTCCCATGCCGCCCGGCAGAACGATGAAGCCGTCCGCCCTCTCGAACATCGTCATTTTCCGCTCGTGCATGGTGGCCGTGACGATGAGTTCGTTGGCTTCGGTGAACATGCGCTCTTTGTTCGTCAGGAACTCCGGGATGACGCCGATCACCCGCCCTCCATGGGCTTGCACCGAGCGGGCGACTTCCCCCATGAGCCCGTTGCTCCCGCCGCCATAGACGAGGCCCACCCCATGCTCGGCGATCGACCGGCCGAGTTCGCGAGCTGCAGCCAGATAGGCCGGATTCCGTCCCGGACCCGACCCGCAATAGACGCACACGTTCGGCTGAAGCTTCATCAATTTCTTCCTGTGTTGCACATTTTCAAGCATTAGGGCGGGCTCCAAGGGGCTCCATCATGGCTCAAATCTGGTAAAAGCATTGCCGTCCAACGTAAATCAGTTGTTTGCCGATTCTGTTGCGACAGCCTATTGTACTGATTCTGGTGCGGTTTGAGCTTAGATTCGGATGACTGTCTTAATCACCGAGGCAACAAATGTACAACCCGCTTGTCATCTTCACCGGTGCGGCCCTGGCGACCCTGGCAACCCTCATGGGGGTGACCTATGAGAAATGGTCCGACTCGGTTGCCCTCAATCGCGCGACCGCAAGTCAGATAGCCGAGGACTCATCTCCTCCGGCCGCCGCCGAAGCCCCGGCTCCGCAATCTAAGGAGGCTCCAACCGAGCTTGCCTCCATTTGGCCCGACGAAGGATCCTCGTTGGAATCCAAGGCTCCCAGCTCCTCATCCGATCGGCCTGCGGCGCTGCCCGAAGGCTCGGTTGATGACTCAAAACCCACCTTCGACACCATCCGAATCGAGCCCGACGGGTCGGCCGTCGTCGCCGGCCGCGGCCGGCCCGAGAGCGATGTCACCGTCATGCTCGATGGCAAGCCGATCGGATCGGCCAGGTCCGATGTTCATGGTGCCTGGGTGCTCATTCCGACCGAACCCGTGCCCCCGGGCGACCATCAGCTGGCCCTCGTCATGCAGACCTCCGATGCCATCCTCGTCGACTCCGAACAAACCGTTGCGCTCAAGGTGCCCGACCGGGAAGGCGATGAGGCTCTCGTCGTCCTGTCCGACCCCAACCGGCCGTCCCGTGTCCTGCAGAAACCGGCCTCCGCTTCGGCTTCGACCGATACGTCAGCCGAACTTGCCGAGGCGGCGAAGAAGAAAGCTGAGGCCTCGGCCATGGAAAAGGCACCGGACCAGGGTGCGCAGCCGAAGGTGGCCGCATCCTCCAAGTCGCAGCCGTCCAAGCCGCAATCGGGCAAGCCTCAATCCATGACGCTCACCCTTGGCACCGTCGACTACAATGATAAGGGCGACATTATTTTCTCCGGCACCGCGAAGGCCGGATCGCCCGTGAGGCTCTATGTCGACAACGCCCCCGTTGGCGATTCGGCTGCGGCCTTGGATGGCACCTGGACCTTCGCCGGCAAGGAAAAAATCGCAACCGGCACGCACACCTTGCGCGTCGATGAGCTCCGATCCGATGGCTCGGTCGCCGATCGCATCGAGCTTCCGTTCATGCGCGCAGCGCCCCAGGATGTCGCCGCCCTCAATCAGTCGCAGGAGCAGCCTGCGGCCGAGACGGCGGAGCAGGCGCCGTCGTCCTCAGCTATGCAAGGAGAGACTTCGACTGCCGAGGCCCAGGCGCAGCCGGCCACGCCACCTTCGGAGGATGAGCCTGCCGATGCGACCGAAGCACCGGCCATTCTCGCCGAGCCGGCTCCCGTCGAGGACTCTCCCCCGAGCGATGCGGTGACGGAGGAGACGGCGGCCATCGAAGCAGCGCCGGCAACTGAGGCGCCCTCGGCAACTGAAGCGCCGTCCGCCGCGCAGGACACCGCTGCCGGGGAGTCCTCGGCTGCCGATCCCGACCAGCCGCGCAACGGCAAGATCATCATCCAGCCGGGCAACAGCCTCTGGCGCATTTCCCGGGTGATCTATGGCAGGGGCACCGAATTTACGGTCATCTACGAGGCGAATAAGACCCAGATTCGCGACCCCAACTGGATCTATCCTGGGCAGATCTTCGCCACACCCGGCGTGGTGCCGCCGGAGTCGATCGATCCGGCCGCGACAACGCCCTTGGCAACGACGGACAACGCCACCACATCCCAGCAGTAGTGCTGGATCATCTTGCCGCGGATAGCCGTCGCTTGTCGGCTGTCCGCGGTTTCGGTCACAACTTATGAGACATTTGAGTATGCAGCCGGGAGCCGCCCCGTACGGCCGCGGCGATCAAATCGCGACGCTGAAGGCGGTTCTTCCCTATCTTTGGCCGAAGGACCGTCTCGACCTGCGGGCGCGGGTGGTGTTGGCGCTTCTTGCGCTGGTGCTCGCCAAGGTCGTCACGGTGCTCACTCCCTTCGCCTTCAAATACGCCGTGGACGGGCTCACCGGCGCCGTCCGTCCAGGGTCCGCCCAACAAACGGCCGTGCTGCTCCTTGCCGGTCCCGTCGCCATGGTCCTCGCCTATGGGCTGGGCCGCATCACCATGGTGGTCTTCGCTCAGCTCCGCGATGCGCTGTTCGCCAAGGTCGGTCAGAGCGCGGTGCGCGCCCTCGCCATCAAGACCTTTCGTCACCTCCACGATCTGTCGCTCAGGTTTCATCTCGACAGACGAACGGGCGGCCTGTCGCGCATCATCGAACGCGGCACCAAGGGCATCGACACCATTCTGCGCTATTCGCTGTTCAACACCTTTCCGACGGTCATAGAAATCGCCTTCGTCACCGCAATCCTGTGGTGGAATTTCGGCTGGGCATATGCGCTCGTCATTCTGCTGACCATCATCGTCTACACCGGCTTCACCTATTGGGCGACGGAATGGCGCATCAACCTCCGCCGCGTGATGAACGATGCCGATACCGACGCCAACACCAAGGCGATAGACAGTCTGCTGAACTTCGAGACTGTGAAATACTTCGGCAACGAGGAGCATGAGGCCGTCCGCTTCGATCGTTCCCTTGAGCGCTATGAGAAAGCCGCCGTCAAGACCTGGATCTCGCTCGCCATCCTAAATGCCGGCCAGGCCATCGCCTTTTCCATTGGCCTCGCGGCCATCATGGTCATGATGGTCCTCGACATTATGCGGCAGAGCGCCACCGTGGGCGACTTCGTCATGGTCAACGCGCTCATGATCCAGCTCTACATGCCGCTCAACTTCCTAGGCTCCGTCTATCGCGACATCAAGCAGGGGCTCATCGATATCGAGCAGATGTTTCAGCTTCTTTCTGTCGAGGCCGACATCAAGGACGCGCCCGGCGCCCGTCCGCTCGTGGTCGGCAAGGGTGAAATCGTTTTCGATCGCGTTAAGTTTGCCTACGACAGGCGCCGGCCGATCATCAAGGATCTCTCCTTTGTCGTGCATCCGGGAAAAACCGTTGCCATCGTCGGCCCGTCGGGCGCCGGCAAATCCACCATATCGAGGCTTCTCTACCGCTTTTACGAATTGACCGGGGGGAGGATAACGATCGATGGCCAGGATATCTCCCGCATCACCCAGCATTCGCTGCGCGCCGCCGTGGGCATGGTGCCGCAGGACACGGTGCTGTTCAACGACACCATCCGCTACAACATCCGCTATGGCCGCCCCGGTGCCTCCGAGGCCGAGGTCGTCGAGGCGGCGAAGCTCGCCCACATTCATGAGTTCGTCGCCACTTTGCCGACCGGTTACGATACGATGGTTGGCGAGCGCGGATTGAAACTGTCGGGCGGCGAGAAGCAGCGTGTCTCGATCGCGCGAACCATCCTGAAAGGGCCGCCGATTCTCGTCCTCGACGAGGCCACCTCCGCCCTCGACACCCGCACCGAGCGGGATATTCAGAAGTCTTTGCGCGAGGTGGCGCAAAATCGAACCACCATCGTCATCGCCCACCGGCTTTCGACCGTCGTGGATGCCGACGAAATCATCGTCCTTGAAAACGGCCGGATTGCCGAACGCGGCCGGCATGACGCCCTCTTGAAGAAGAAGGGCATCTATCACGCCATGTGGACCCGCCAGCGCGAGGCCGACGAGGCCCGCCGCAAGCTCGCCGAGAATCTGGAACCTGGCGATGAATCTTTGGACACCTCGGCGGAGCAGGGGAGTGCCGAGGCCGAGCCGATCGA
>DATBLQ010000055.1:0-17206 GCA_036555325.1 Aestuariivirgaceae bacterium
TTTCGGAAGGCGGCAACGTCGGGCAGTTCTGGGTCAGCCAAGGATGCTCCAGCAGTGCCAAGGAAATAGCCGGATGCGATTGTGGCGAGGAGTGTCCGCCGGTTGATCGAATTGCGCATGAAGCACCTCGCGAAAATTCTATGGATAGCAGCCTACGGCTGCTCTCAGCTACTTCCTAATGAAACCTTTTTGCGTGCCGTGGGCATAAAGTTGTCATCCAGCGCCAAGTATTGGAGGGCTCAAGCTATCACAATCATTCCACCACGCACCTGCACAACTTGACTCTTGCGTGGCCGAGGTATGCAGTGGTTACTGTATGGCGCTCAGACGCTCCGGAGGCGGGCAAGCGTTGGAACATTCTTGCACACTGGGAATCGAGCAAATCGCGCAGACGGTATCAACGCGGTTGGATAGGATGAAGCAGATGTTGTCGAGGATTAGAGTGAACAAGAACATGCCGCGTTCTTGACTCGATCCCGGTCATGCTCCACCAATCTCGTCCTCAATAAATTAGTCATCCGATGGAGGTTCTACAAATGCCACTGTACTTGTATCAGGTCGCCTACACCGCCGACTCGCTGGCTGCACAGATGAAGAACCCTCAGGACCGCCTCGCGGTCGTGGGCAAGCAGCTGTCCGACTCCGTCGGCGCAAAAATTCTGAGTGGCGGTTACTCCTACGGCGAATACGATGTTTCGATCGTCGTCGACGCAAAGGACGAAGTCACAATGGCTGCTGTCGCGATCGCGATCGCCGCAGGGGGCGCGATAAAGGCGGCCAAGACAACACCGCTACTCAACGGCGAGCAATGGGTAGCGGCAATGAAGAAGGCACCGTCCGTCCTCTACAAACCCGCTAAGTAGGCTACACGCGACATTCGCTGCATGCAGAAGAAATGGAACATCTACGGGCGCGCCCCGGCAGCGTTTCTTTCCTTGGGCTCGACTGAAGGCTCCTCTTATTGAAGAGTTTGGTACAGCTGGGTGGACTCGAACCACCGACCCTCGGATCCACAATCCGATGCTCTAACCAACTGAGCTACAGCTGCACTTGCTAAGGGGCCTTCAGGCAACCTATTCCGAAAGGTGCAAAGATTTCAAGACCGGCGAATTGGCTGGCCTAGCCTACGATAACTTCTTAAGTCGACCGTTGATCCCGCAGTTGGGATTGCACCAAACGCCGTCGGCTCAATAAGTACTTGCTGCACCGCAGCATCCCTGGGTTGCAGCGCGGAGAGATCGTGATATTTACGTTTGCGATCACGCCTCTGAGGATGTCGTCTGGACGGGGTTAAGAGCAGTGGTTAGTTTTCCGTTGATGCCCGCGAATCAACTGCCTTTCGAGGCAGACTTGCGAACCGCCGGCAGTTGAGTAAGGGGTTTTCAGGGAGTGACAGAGGCCAAATCGCCGAGACTCGACACGCTGGAAAGCCATGCCGCGCCGTGTTTTCTGTGGGACCCCGACCGACTGCGGATCGTGTGGGCCAATGAGGCGGGTCTCTCCTTCTTCGGCGCGGAAACACTATTCGATCTTCTCGACCGGCAGTTCGATCACGGTGAAGGAGGTGCCGCGGCCGTTCGAAGGATCAGCAAGACACTCGCGCCCGAAGAGGAACGCAGCGAGGCCCTAAGCTTTCCCTCGGCGGGAAGCGATGCGCGGTTTTTGGCGAACTGCTCCTTGCATCGATTGTCGGACGGCCGAATGGGCGTTCTCACCATGGGCGAGAAGGAGGCGACGGCACAGGATATGGTGGAGATCGCCGAGGCCTTCATGAACTTGCCCTACGGCGCCTTGATTGTCGGCAACGGAAACCACATCAGGCACCAAAACAAGGCGGCTTTGGAATTCACCGCCCACCTGCCGAAGGCCACGCTCGGCGCATTGTTTGGAGACGAGACAACCGCTTCCAGTTTCGCCAGGCGAATCATGGAGGCAGGTACGGTGAGCGAGGTGCGCTCCATCAAGACGGCCATCGGCACGAGAGATGTCAGGCTCACAGGGCGGCGACTTAAGGGGCAACCCCCCGGGCAACAGACGCTGGTAGTGGCGCTCGAGGACATAACGGAGCGGCGGGCGCTCGAACGCGCGCTGACCAAAGGCGATGCCAAACCTGTTCCGGCTGCGGCAGGTTTGCCGCAATCTCCCGACGAGACCCAACCAAAGAAACAGAGCAACGACAGCGATGTGCCAGCCATCGTTCGCGCCAAGCTCGACTCGTTTGCCAAGCCGATCGTCATCATGCGAGGGGCGGAGTTGCTCCATGCGAACAAACTGGCGCTTGAACTTTTGAGGCTGCCCTCGGTCGGGGCATTGAGAGAGCGTGCCGATATTGTCGACACGATCACGTCTAAGAAGAGTGAGGTTACGATCGCCGTGAGCGAGGGAAATGAGCTCAGCCTTGCGATCGAACGTTCGCCGATCCCGTGGAACATGGGCGAGGCGATACAGGCACAGCTTTCGGTGCTGGCTTCAGTTGCGATCAAACCGGAGCAGCCCCCGCAGCCGACAGAGGCGACCGCTGTCAGCGAGGCAGTCACGGCGGCGCCCGAGCCGGCGAGCTGGAAGCCCGACGATGCCGAACTCAGCGCGATCCTCGATACCGCAAGCGATGGGATCATCACGCTTGATGCCGATGGCTGCATCCGTTCGTTCAGCGCCGGGGCGGAGGCCATCTTCGGTCAACCGAAGGCCATCGTGCTCGGCAAGCCGTTCGCCGAGCTTCTGACATCGGACACCCAGAAAACGTTCCGGGACTATCTTGCCGCGCTGACCGACTCAGGACTTGCGGCAGTGTTCAACGACGGACGGGAGGTTTCGGCAAATGTCGGACAGGGAGGAAGCCTGCCGCTGTTCTTGACGATCAGCAAGTTTCATCTGGAGGCAAGGGAGAGCGTCCGCAGGCCTGCCTTCTGCGCTGTCGTGCGGGATATCACCCAATGGAAACAGACGGAGGCGGAACTTAGGGAAGCAAAGGAAAAGGCAGAGCAGACGAGCCGGCAAAAATCGGAGTTTCTGGCGCGCATTTCCCATGAACTCAGAACTCCGCTCAATGCCATACTTGGCTTCTCCGAAGTCATGCGCCTTGAACGGTTCGGCAAGCTGCAGAACGAGAAGTATCGAGACTACGTGAGCGACATCTATGCGAGCGGGGCGCACCTTTTGTCGCTGATCAACGACCTTCTCGATCTTTCGAAGGTAGAGGCCGGCAAGCTTGAACTGACTTTCACCAGCGTCAACCTTCCTGATGTGACCGATCACGCCATGCGTCTTCTTGCGGAACGAGCCCAACAAGGGCGGATCAGCCTGCGGCGCAATTTCCCATCCGATCTTCCCAATGTGGTCGCGGATCTCAGGTCGATGCGACAAATCCTCCTCAATCTCCTGTCGAACTCGATAAAATTCACCGACCCGGGCGGCCAAGTCATGGTCACCGGACGAGTGACGAAGGCGGGAGAACTAATCTTACGAGTGAAAGACACAGGGATCGGGATGAGCGCGGAGGAGCTCGAGGGAGCGCTCGAACCTTTCCGCCGAATTGAGATCCCAACGCGACCCGACAGCGAGGGCACCGGCCTGGGGCTGCCGCTCACAAAGGCGTTGACGGAAGCCAATCGGGCAACCTTCTCGATCTCGAGCGAGCGGGGAAAGGGCACAATGGTGGAAATCACCTATCCTACGACGAGGGTTCTGGCTGATTGATCGCAGTCCCATCTCCGAGTCACAACGGGCTTCAATTGCAAAGCGCACGCAACTCTTTCAAAGCGTCAACAGCGTAGACGATGCTAAACCGCAGAAGCAAAACGGCGTGGTCGTTGGGGGCGCTGGCCCTGAGCGGTCTCATCATGCTCCCTGCCCTGACGATCGTCGTCCTCGCCGTGAAGGGACAGGAGCCCATCTGGTCGCGTCTCGCGGCGACCGTGCTGCCTGTCTACATCTGGCAAACAGTGGCGCTCATCACCGGAGTGGGATTCTTCAGCTTTATCATCGGTTGCGGAACCGCATGGGCTGTGACCATGTACCGGTTCCCAGGCAGAAAGCTCTTGGAGTGGGCGCTCGTTCTGCCATTGGCCGTTCCCACCTACATCATCGCCTACACGTTCGTGCACGTCTTCGAGTACGCAGGTCCGGTACAACGGACGCTACGCGATTTCTTCGGCTGGTCGGCACCGGGGGATTACTTTTTCCCGGACCTTCGCTCGCTTGGCGGCGCCATCGTTGTGCTGTCGCTCGTGCTCTACCCCTATGTCTATCTGACCGCGCGGGCGAGCTTCATCAAGCAGGGAGCAGCGCAAATCGAGGTGGCGCGAACGCTCGGAACGAGCCTTCCCAAGGCGTTCGCGACAATCGCTCTGCCGTTGGCAAGACCGGCAATTGCCGTCGGAGTCTCGCTGGCAATGATGGAATGCCTGAACGATATCGGGGCGGTGGAGTTCTTTGGGGTGAGAACCCTGTCGGTCGGCATCTACGCCACCTGGCTCGGCAAGGGCAACCTCGCCGGCGCTGCACAGCTTGCTGCAGTGATGCTGGTGTTCGTCCTCGCCCTGATCCTTCTTGAGCGCTCCGGGCGCGCATCGGAGCGCTCCGACCCGGCGGCAAAAAAGGATGTTCCGCCGAGTGGCGTTCAGCTGCGAGGTGGCAAGGCGGCGCTGGCGACATGCGCCTGCGGCCTGCCGGTCGCGATCGGCTTTCTGCTACCGGCGGGAGTCTTGTTCGGCTTTGCCGTCGATCGGGGCGGAGCGGTGTCGGCAATGCAATTCCGTGCAGCGGCGCTCAACTCGGTCACCGTCGCAGGCATCGCGGCCGTCGTCATCCTCTTGTGCGGGTTGTTCATCGCCTATGCTCATCGCCTCAGCCGTTCACCTGTTATCTCGCTGGCCGTGCGTTTGATCACCGCCGGCTATGCCATTCCAGGTGCCGTGCTCGGCATCGGGGTGCTTGTACCGCTGGCAGCCTTCGATAATGCGCTCGATACGTTCATGCGCGGCACCTTTGGATTTCCCACCGGGCTTTTGCTTACCGGATCGGTGGTGGCGCTCGTCTATGCCTACATGGTCAGGTTCCTGGCGATCGCTCTCGGCTCGCTGGAAGCCGGCCTCACGCGGATTACGCCCAACCTGGTGGCTGCAGCGCGTACGCTCGGGCGGGGACCGACGGCAGTCCTGATGGAGATCGAGCTGCCGCTCTTGCGACCGGCGCTGCTTTCAGCCGCTTTGCTCGTGTTCGTGGAAACGATGAAAGAGCTTTCGGCGACCCTCATTCTGCGACCGTTCAATTTCGAGACCCTGGCCACGCTGGTCTACGCTCAAGCTTCGCTCGATCAGCTGGAGGATACCGGCCTTGCAGCTCTCATGATTGTCGGGGCAGGAATCCTGCCAATCGTGCTTTTGTCGCGCATGATGGTCAGAAAAGACCGAAAACCCCCTCAAGTGGCAAGTTCGGCCATGTTGCGATAAAGCTCGAGGGCTTCCGGATTGGCGAGGGCTTCCTTGTTCTTCACCTCGCGCCCATGGACGATATCGCGAATGGCGAGCTCGGTGATCTTGCCGGACTTGGTGCGCGGTATATCGGCCACGGCAATTATCTTCGCAGGCACATGGCGGGGGGAGGCACCCTGACGAATCTGCTGCTTTATGCGGGCTCGCAATTCATCTGTCAGTGAAATTCCTTGAGCCAGCCTGACGAACAGAACGATGCGAACGTCGTTGTCCCACTCCTGGCCGATGGCCAGCGCTTCGAGGACGTCCGGTATCTGTTCGACCTGAGCGTAGATTTCTGCGGTTCCGATCCTGACCCCGCCGGGGTTCAAGGTAGCGTCGGAGCGGCCGTGGATGATGATCCCATCATGCGCCGTCCATTCGGCGAAGTCGCCATGGTGCCAAACGCCGTGGAAACGGGCGAAATAGGCGCTGCGATATTTCTCTCCGCTCAAGTCGTTCCAAAACATGAGTGGCATCGAAGGAAAAGGCTTGGTGCAGACCAGTTCTCCCTTTTGCTGGCGAACGGGACGGCCGTTGTCGTCGAAAACATCGACCGCTACACCCAAAGTGGGCGCCTGAATCTCGCCGCGGTAAACGGGTGCGAGAGGGTTTCCAGCGACGAAGCAGCCGCAGATATCGGTGCCGCCGGAGATCGAAGCCAAGTGCAGATCGGACTTTATCGACTGATAGACGTAGTCGAAATTCTCCGCCGAAAGGGGCGAGCCGGTCGAGCACATTGTTCGCAACGCCACCAGCTTGTGAGTGTCCTTGGGGTGCCAACCCGTCTTTCGCAGGGCATCGATGTATTTGGCCGAGGTTCCGAAAATGGTCATGCCCTCCGCGTCGGCAAAATCGAAGAGGGCACGTTCGCTCGGATAAAAGGGCGAACCGTCGTAGAGCAGCAAGGTTCCCCCCGACAGGAGCCCGGAGACGAGCCAGTTCCACATCATCCAGCCACAGGTGGTGAAGTAGAACAGACGATCGTCGTGCTTCAAATCGGTGTGGAGGAAATGCTCGGTCAAATGCTTAAGCAAAATGCCGCCGGCACGATGAACGATGCACTTCGGCACGCCGGTCGTACCGGAGGAATAAAGTATGTAAATCGGATGGTCGAACGGCAGGCGGGCGAATTCCATCGGCGCCGCGCTCATTGGTGCGATGGCTGAGTTGAGCGCCATCGTGCGCGGCATGGCGTGCACCTGCCGCGAAGCCTCGCCAATGTAGTCGATCAGCAAAACGTGCTCGAGGCTCGGCAATCTTGCGACTATGGACGTCAGCTTGGCGCCGATGTCGAGCGTCTTGCCGTTGTAATAGTAGCCATCGGCTGCGATGAGGATTTTGGGCTCTATCTGGCCGAAGCGATCGAGAACACCGCGCTCACCGAAGTCGGGAGAGCAGGAAGACCAAACCGCGCCAATGGAGTTCGCCGCGAGGAATGCAGCAATCGCATCGGGGTGATTGGGAACGATGGCGCAGACGCGGTCACCGGGTCTGGTGCCAAGGGTCTGCAACAGCCGCGCGATCCGGGAAACCTTCGCCTTCAGCTCGGCCCAAGTCAGGGTGAGTTTGACCTTATCTTCACCGCGAAAAATAAGGGCCGGCTTGGCGCTTGAGGGAAACTTCAGCAGATTTTCGGCGTAACTCAAGCGAGCGTGAGGGAAGAAACGCGCCCCCGGCATTTTTTCCTTGTCGGCGATTTCGATATCACCACGGGTATCGGCCAGAACATCGAATTCCTCCCACACGGCCGACCAGAAGGTTTCCGGAAATTCCACGGAATACGCATGAAGGGACGCGAATGTATCGAGCTGGTGTCCCGTTCTGGCACGCAAATTGGTCATGAAACGGGCCAAATTGGATGACTTCTTACGCTCGTGCGGCGGCGTCCAAACCGGCTTATCGCTCATACCAAAGCCTACTCTCCAAGTCGGGGAGGGAAAATACTCTGTGGAAGTGTGGCCCAAAAGCCCCAAGAGCAGCATCACTTCGCCGCAATTAGGAATTGGAATCTATGCCCATGAATAACAACAAGCGCTCGTGGCGGAGAGAGCGCATTGCATGGGGAAACTTATGAGGCGACCGGCGCTGGTTCTGGCTGCGCTCCTCTTGTCCGCCGGCGCCTCGCTGGGCGGCGTTCTTTTGGTCCTGTCCCCCACATTCCTCACGTCCGAAATCGCGGATTCGGTCGCAAGAGCAACGGGCAAGACGCTCACCTTCGGGGAAAGGCCACGGCTCATACTCTGGCCAGAGCCAGGCGTGAGTTTCAGGAGGGTCAGACTTTCCGATCGACAAAGTGCCGCGGAGCCATTTGCGGATATCGAGCGGATGGTGGTCAAGATCGGACTGTCAGCGCTCCTCGGGCGGCGGGCGGAGCTCGAAGAAATCCGCCTCATCAATCCACTGGTGAACCTGTCGATTGACCGTAAGGGACACAGCAATTGGGTGATGGCGCCGGAACGGGGCAAAGCTCCCAAGGCAGCCAGCGAGGAAACACATTCCCTGCTGCCTCGTCTCTATATCGAAGGCGGGCGAGTAAATTTCGCCGACGATCGGACCGGTGGAAAAATCCGATTCGAACGTCTCAACCTGATGCTGACGTTGGGCTCCATCGAGGGCCCACTCGACATCAAAGGCAGCGCCGACTGGCGAAGCGACCGGGTGAGCTTTTCGCTTTTCCTTAGGTCACCACAGCTGCTGGCAGAAAAAGGAAGCCCGCTTGACCTCAATGTATCGGGAACATGGCTGAATTTCGCTTTCAGCGGAAGAGGCGCCCTCAAGGAGCAAATCGAGCTTGCCGGCACAGTGCAAGCCGGAGCCCGTTCGGTCAGACAACTCATGCGGTGGGCCGGCCTCACTATTGGCGACGGCAAGGGCTTGCGCGATTTCCATACGATTGGCGCGGTAAGCCTCAAAGGAAACGTTTTGAGCATCGAAAAGGCAGAATTCGGCCTTGATGGCATGAAGGCGCAAGGAGAAGCCGCGTTGCGGTTCGCCGGCGTCAAACCGCGCCTTGATGCAAAACTGGATATCGAACAGCTCGATCTCAACCGGTATCTGTGGCCTCACGCGACGACGGATGGCGGAGAAGGAATTGAAAGCTGGAGCACGACTCCCATAGACCACTCGCTACTCAACGCGATCGAAGCAACGGCAGCCTTGCGCGCAAAGCGAGTGAGTTATGGAGAGGCAACGATGACAAACGCCGCGGCCGATGTAACGATCGGCAAGGGCAGCCTGAGCGCAAAGCTTAAAGAAATCGAAATGTATGGAGGAAGCGGCAGCGGGCAACTGGTCCTCAACAGTGCGCAACGCGTGCCCACAGCACAGCTCAGCTTCCAGGGCCGCGGATTCGACGGACTGAAGCTGTTGGGTGAATTCGGCGGCTTCAAAAAGGTCAAAGGACGAACCGAGCTTGCAGTTGCGCTTGCGGCCACCGGCAGGAGCGCGAGAGAAATGGTGGCATCGCTGCGCGGCACTGCGGGTTTTGAGTTCAGGGATGGAGCAGTGAAGGAAATCGATTTGTCCGAAATGGTGAACAACGTCTCAGAAAGAATCCTCACAGGCTGGATGCAGAGCGGCAAAGAAGAAACCGAATTCGAGTTGTTGAAGGCAAACTTCCAAATTTCAGATGGAATTGCCGAGAGCAAGGATATGTTGCTGAAAGGCCCGAAAATGCAGCTGAAAGGAACGGGCATTGTCGATCTTCTCAAATGCGAAATCGATTTCAAGGTCGAACCCGAAACTGCAGCCGGCAATGGAGGACTGGCCGTGCCGGTGCTGATCAAGGGGCCGTGGGCGAAACCGAAGTTCTATCCCGATATCGCAGGCGTGCTCGAAAACCCGCAAGCTGCGTACGAAGCACTCAAGATGCTCCTCGGCAAGGGCAAGCAAGAGCAAAATTTCAACGCGGAAACCGTCAAGGGTGAAAATGCCGGCGGAGTGGCGGGGGAAGTGCTGGAGGATGCAGAGGATCACGGATCGCCGCCGGCGGCAACCGACATGCTGAAGAAACAGATCCACACCAACACTTTGGATTTGATGAACAGCTTTGCCAGCGGGAGCGCGGCCGAACCCATTTCTCCCGAACAATAGGTCGAGATTTGACAATCGCCGCCTGAGGTTTCAATTTTCAACAGGCTTGGCGAGGAACAGGGATATGGTCCGTGTGCAGAGCGAAGTCTTCGATGTTGCTGGCGAACTTGGCAAATTCCGCCGCGGAGGGGCCGGGGGAAGCATTGTCATGTTCCTCGGCACGGTGAGGGAGCTTACGGGGAGCTTGACCATCGAGGCAATGACGCTTGAACATTATCCGGGAATGACTGAAAAGGCGCTCGAGGAGATTGAGGCGGAGGCGAATAGGCGGTGGCCACTCATCAACTCCCTCATCGTTCATCGCTATGGAAAACTCCTGCCGGGCGAGGACATTGTTCTGGTGCTCACCCAGTCGTCGCATCGAGCGCCGGCGTTCGAGGCGTGCGAATTCCTGGTGGACTATCTGAAAACCAGGGCTCCCTTCTGGAAATTGGAGGAAGCGCAAGGAACGGCGCGCTGGGTCGAAGCGCAAGATAGCGACGAGGCGGCTGTCGCGCGGTGGAAGAACAGATAGGCCAAACTCTTTGAGGCGATATTGGACCTACCCGCGCGAGCGGCGGCACAACCTGCTGAAAATCACCACCGATACGGTAGTGATGCTGCTCATTGCTTTCATCATCATGTACGTGGCCGACCGTTTTCGCTGGTGGGATACGGCAACGAGCGCCGTCGTGATCGACGGAGATTCGCTCAAACGGGGATCGCAGCGCATCAGGCTTTTCGGCATCGACGCGCCGGAGCTCGGCCAGGAGTGCCTCGATGCAACAGGCCACCGATATCGCTGCGGGGAGGAAGCGCGGCGGGCGCTGAGACAACTCGTTCAAGGTCACGAAATTGCATGCGCCGTCATCGAAACCGACCGTTACCAGCGAGACGTTGCCCGTTGCCGCGCAGGAGATCGGGAGCTCAACTGGGAGATGGTGCGGCAAGGCTGGGCCATCGCCTATCGACGACAAAGCCTGGACTTTCTCATAGCCGAGGCGGCGGCACGCAAGGAGCGGCGCGGATTGTGGCGAGGCGACTTCGAACTGCCGGAACACTACCGGGCACGCAAGGGTGACATGAATGGCAGCGACCTGGGCGGGGCCGAAGGCATCGAGATCGATTGAGGAGAGCGCCAGACCCCGGATCCACTGGCTGAGCGCGCGGGATTTCGCCGGGGCACGCCGCGAGCCAATAATCGAAACGACTTAGCTAAAGTCGAGCATAATACTCACGAAACGATTTATCCTGGAGCAACACCAAATTAACATCGACATACTGATCGATCACTTCATTAGTGACCTTGAGACGCTCTTTGAGATCAAAGGCGAAGTTTCGCCACAGCTTGGCCGCCAAGCCGGGCTTGTTTGCAAGCAGCTTATCCACTGCTTCCCGTGAAATTTCGTAATACTCAATGGCCTCTCTTGCACTTACGGCTGCGCTTGTTCGAGACCCATCCATAAAGGACATCTCGCCAAAGGTTTGACCCGCGCCCAAGACTGCGAGAGGAATGTCTCCGGCGGTGCCGGCTCGCTCGACTTTTACAGAGCCCGAGAGAATGATGAAAAGCGATGAATTCTCAGCGCCAACGCCGAAGAAGACGTGATCCTTAGGCGCGGACTTGCGACCGGCGGCACTGAGGAATTGCTCGATCTCGTGCTCATCGAATTCATTGAAAAGCTTGATTGCGGTCAAATCTTCCTGGCGCTTCATAACTTCCTCTGGAACGCTTGGATTCAGCGATTAACGTTCTGCTCGTCGCCCCGTTCATTAGAATACCCCCTCTCTTCGGTCTATTGAAAGGATTGTGCGTGTCGGACAGACGGCGCAGCTCTCGGCAGAGGCCAAGGGATTTCAGACCCTATGGCAAGCCGGCCTTCGCCAAACCATCGACAATGCCTTGGAAGTCGCGGGGGTTCTTGTAGGGCAAAACACGAGATCGTTGCGCCAACGAGAAGGAGGGATTCACCTTCAGAAGGTCCGCCCATATGGCGCGCGCATCATCAATTTTGCCGAGATGACCATAGCAAGCTGCCAGCAGCATCCGGCTCGCATCGGTATCCGGATTGCGGCGGATACGTTCGAGAAGGTGAGTGACTGCCGTATCATACTGAGCGAGACTGAAATGCGCTTGCGCCAGGATATGCAGCAGCATGTTGGAATAGTGCGGGTCGAGGCGCATCGCGGTCGCGATAGGTTCGAGCGACTCCCCTGCTCTGCCTGCGTACATCAACACCATTCCGATGAATGCGTGCCCTTGCGCAAAGTTAGGATCAAGCTCGAGCGCGCGCTTGATCTCTGCCAAAGCGTTGTCGTGTTGGCGCTGCCACAACAGAGCTCCACCAAGCGCCATGTGGCCGACCGGCTCCTGATCATCGAGTTCGATCGCTTTACGGGCGCAACTCTCGGCCTCCTGCAAGGCCTTCTGCGGATCGGGTACCCAGTCACTGACGTAGTCGCCCATCGCCGCGAACGCCAAGCCTGCATAAGGTGCGGCGAACTTGGGATCGATCTCGATTGCTCGCTGGTGCATCGCACGGGCCTGCGCCATCGTTTCCCGGGCGCCGCGGCCGAGCAGCTCGCGCGCCCGCCACCAGAACTCATAGGCTTCGACGTTGCTCGTCCCTCGACGGTGTAGCTGCTGCTCCTCGCGGCGGGTGAGTTTCACCGACAGCGCGGCAACGATTTTCTCCACGACCTCATCCTGGGTGGCGAAAATATCGGTTAACTCGCGATCGAAACGCTCTGCCCACACATGTCCGCCGCTGTCGGCATCGACAAGCTGTGCGGTAATGCGGACACGATTGGCGGCCTTGCGAATGCTGCCCTCGAGCACGAACCGCACGCCCAACTCGCGGCCGATTTGCTGCACCTTGGTTGGTTTGCCCTTGTAGGCGAAGGAGGAATTCCGGGCGATCACGAACAATCCGGAGATTTTCGAAAGATCGGTGATCAGATCCTCGGTCATGCCGTCACTGAAATATTCCTGCTCGGCATCGCCGCTCATGTTGTCGAAGGGCAGAATGGCGATCGATGGCTTTTCCGGCACGGCTGGGGGCTGCACGGCTTGTCGAGCATCGACACGCCGACCCGCTACGTCGATGCGGAAGACGCGCACCGGCTTGGGAATGTTCTTCACCGTTCTTTCACCCAAATCTTCCAGCGTCGCTTCCAGCTTGTCGCGCACCGAGTCGCGAACGACGCGTGAGACAAAGATCGCGCCCGGCTCGGCAATGCCCTCGAGCCGTGCTGCAATGTTGACGCCGTCCCCATAAATGTCATCGCCTTCGATGATAACGTCGCCGACGTTAATGCCGATCCGGAACTCGATGCGGTTGTCGTCAGTAGCCGTGCGGTTGCGGTCGGCCATGCCAGACTGGATCGCGATGGCGCAGCGTACAGCTTCGACGGCGCTGACAAAATCTGCGAGAAAGCCATCTCCCATGCGCTTGACAATGCGTCCCCGGTGCTGGCCGATTCGCGGCTCGACGAGCTCACTCAAGTGCGCCTTGAGATCGCGTAGCGTCTTTTCCTCGTTTTGGCTCATAAGCCGGCTGTAGCCAGCAACGTCAGCTGCTAGGATCGCCGAAAGTTTTCGTTCCGCGTGCTGGTTTTCCATAAAGATGCCAACCCTGCCGATACTATATAGTGTGCCGCCCTGGTCGATGGGAGGGGAGCAACTGGCCTAGGCCTCGGGGAATGGTGCTGTTATCGCGCCGTTTGGCCCAAGTGACTGTGCCGACTTTGCGCCAAATACCGCCTCAGCTGAGAAAAGTGTTTCAAAATAGCAGAGCAGCGCGACAAGATCATAGGCACCTTGTCGCGACTCTGTGTCTCAGCGCGCTATGTCGGCTCAGCCACGCTCAGCTTTCTAGGTCAATGGGCTAGGAGCTGGCTCAAGAACAGCTTGGTTCGTTCGTTCTGTGGATTTGAGAAAAAGGCGTTGGGCGGTGCCACTTCGACGATTTGACCATGATCCATGAAGACCATGGTATCAGCAACGGTCCGGGCAAAACCCATCTCGTGGGTCACGCAGATCATGGTCATGTGAGCCTCGGCCAGCTCAACCATGACATCGAGGACCTCCTTGATCATTTCCGGGTCAAGAGCGGAGGTCGGCTCGTCGAACAGCATCACGTGGGGCTCCATGCAGAGCGCGCGAGCGATTGCCACTCGCTGCTGCTGGCCACCTGACAGTTGACTTGGAAATTTGTGCGCCTGTTCCGAGATTTTCACTCGGCTAAGGTACCGCATGGCGAGGTCTTCGGCCTGTTTGCGAGGTAGCTTGCGTACTCGTAGGGGCGCCAGTGTCAGGTTCTGAAGAACCGTCAAATGCGGGAACAAGTTGAACTGCTGAAACACCATGCCGACTTCGCGTCGTATAAGTTCAATATCTTTGAAGTCAGGCGTCAATTCGATGCCTTCGACAAGGATTTGACCGGCTTGGTGCTGTTCCAGCCGGTTAATGCAGCGGATCGCGGTGGATTTGCCCGATCCGGAAGGTCCGCAGATGATCATGCGTTCGCCCTTATGCACCGTCAGCGATACATCCTTGAGTGCCTGAAACGTGCCGTACCATTTGCTGACCTTACGCAGTTCGACCATCGGCTGCGCTGTTTTTGTCTGCTTTGACGTCGATTGAAGTTCCATTGACGTTTCCTAATAGGCCTAGTGGGATCGTCCCAGCTTTCGCTCCAGAATTCTGGAGGATAGGGTGAGCGGATAGCACATGGCGAAATAGATCAAGGCTACCAGTCCATAAACCAAGAAGGGCTGAAACGTAGCATTGGTCACAATAGTGCCGGCTCTCGTCAAATCGTTGAAGCCGACGATTGATGATAGTGCCGTTGCCTTAAGCAACTGCACGAGGAATCCCACGGTTGGCGGCACGGCGATGCGCAAAGCCTGGGGCAGGATTACGTAGCGCATTTGCATGAGAAAGTTCAAACCAAGGGCGGAACTGGCTTCCCACTGACCTCGGGGTATGGCATCGACGCAGCCGCGCCAAATCTCGGCAAGAAAAGCACCAGCATAAAGAGTAAGTGCGACGCCAGCAGCCAACAGCGGAGATACTTCGATACCCAACAACGGCAGTCCAAAGAACACAAGAAATAGCTGTAGTAAAAGAGGAGTGCCCTGGAACAGTTCAGTGTAATAATAAACGAACTTGGCGCCCAGCCGGGGCCGCGCGTAGCGCAGTAACAGCAGCACCAACGCGACTAGACCGCCTCCAAGGAAAGCAATTGCAGACAACAGCAAGGTCCAGCGCGCAGCCAGCAGCAGAAAATGAAGGATGTCCCAAAGCGACAGGCTGATCATGCCAACGGCCTCATCTTGGTTGACCCGAAAACAACCTGCGCCCAGCGCGCGCCAACAACCATCGCAGACCTATCGCCATGCACAAATAGATCAAGGTGATCGCGAAGTAGGTTTCGAATGCACGATAGGTACGCGACTGGATGTAATCGGCAACATGCGTGAGATCGATAACGGCGATCTGCGACACAACGGCAGATTCCAACATGGTAATGACGATCTGGCTGACCAGTGCCGGATAGACGTTGGCAACGGCCTGGGGCAGAATCACGTAGATAAACACCGAAATTGGTGAAACCCCGAGGGCAAGCCCAGCTTCCCGCTGGCCAGGTGGAACCGCCTCGATTCCCGCCCTAAGAATCTCAATTGAATAGGCCGTCAGATTTATTGTCATAGCCAGTACGGCGGCCTGCAGCGCAGTCAACCGCACACCCAGGCTGGGCAGGCCGAAGAAGATAAAAAACAACTGAACGAGGAAAGGAGTGTTTCGAATGAGCTCAACATATGCCGCGATCAGCGCACGGGCCCAACGTACACCCCACCGCGCCGTTGCTGCTCCGCCGATGCTAAGCGCAATGCCAATTGAAGACGCAATCGCAGTTAGCGCCAGGGTCATCCCAGCGCCTTGCAGCAGCAAACTCAGATAACCAGCCAGAGCCCAAAAATCGAGCTGATATCCCATCGGTCGGGGTAAAACGAACTAAAAGTCTTTAGGAAGCGGTTGCTTCAGCCACTTCAGCGCGAGTTCATTCAAGCTTCCGTCCTTACGCATTCCGGCAAGAATCTCATTGAGCTTCTCCTGAAGCCGAGATTCACCTTTCTTGACACCCATATTGGACGGTGAGGTCAAGAGATGAAACTTCTCGACCGGCTCGATCGCCGGTTGCTTAGCTAGGATCGTGGCCCCCACATCGTTGCCAACGACCATCAGTTGCGCCTGGCCTGACAAAAACGCGGAAATAACCCCCGCATAGTCATTATAGCGTTGAATGTCAGCGCCCTCCGGAGCGACTTTGGTGACCTCGGTATCTTCCAAGGTTCCCTTGTTCACGGCAATCGTCTTTCCCTTGAGATCTTCAGGCCCTTTCACTTCGATGTCGCGCGGTCCCATGACGACGATGTAGTAAGGGGCGTAGGGGGCTGTGAAGTCCACAACCTGCGCTCGCTCATCGCTAAACCCAATGCTCAACAACATGTCGACTTTTCCCTCGGTGAGATAGGGAATTCGATTCTGGCCGTTTATCCCCACCAGTTCCGCCTTCACGCCGAGCGACTTGGCTATAAGGTTGGCCATATCGACGTCGTAGCCCTGAATCTGCATGTCAGTACCAAGCGAGGCAAACGGTGGAAAATCTTCGAAGATGCCGATCTTTATGACCCCGGCCTTTTGGACTTCATCAGTAACGTCAGCGCTGGCTAAACTTGAGCCGACCGTAAACAACCCAAGCAGGGCGCAACCGTGGATTAACACGCATCGTCTTGTTGGATATTTCATAATCCCCTCTTGAAAGTTTGCAGGAGAGACGTTGCCCTCGATACCGGCTGCTTCGCAGCGGCCTTTATTGCCCCGGTACGAGCTAAGGTGAACCACAGCAATTTCCGACAGTGCCATACCCCCCTAGAGCATTCAATAGGGCCACCCAAATACCAAGGTCGAATGTCCGCCCAGGGTCAACGCGGCCATCGTTGGATGTCTGACAATTCATCGGCACCCCTCACGCAAGGAAAGCAGGCCGGCGCGCGAGATGGCAACAGGGACAGTTATCGAAGAAACCCGTTGCACTATCCGCGCTCGGTCAGCTGAAGCTGGGCGCTGCCTTCCGTACAAGCCAAGAGTCCGCTGGCGTTCTGCTGAAGAAGAGATCGTGCAGGAAATGGTGCTGTTGGAGAGGATTGAACTCTCGGCCTCCCCCTTACCAAGGGGGTGCTCTACCACTGAGCTACAACAGCGCCGCGGAATCCTATGCCCATGAAAAGTCGGTAGATCAAGCCGAAAGTGGACACTTCCGAGCTCCGCGAAATCTGCACAATAGAGCACGATCTGACAGAACGAGCCGGCAACACGGCCGACTAAGCGTGCAAAACCTGTGCAGTGCTGTTTCTGACCTGTTCACCCAGCCTGGTTTTACTGGAGGAGAGCTGCGGTCGCCCTCTCCGAGTAACCAATTCGGGAGGGTCGAGATGTCCAATGGAAGTGAGAAGATTGAAACAGCTCGATCACCACAGACACCCACAAGCGTCGATCTTCACATCGACCGGCGCCCGTGATCTCGATGCCGGAATGGTCGTCATGGGTGCCTACGGTCATTCGCGCCTCCGCGAATATGTGCTGGGAGGGG